>JAFKFN010000008.1 GCA_017308255.1 Altererythrobacter sp.
ATCGGCCGAAACTTGGATGATGTCCCTAGCCCGCCGCCCCTAAGGGCCTCACCGGAGGTGAAACATTCCCCCGCCCGCGTGGCTGTCCACGCGCAAGCGCGGGCTTCACGCGCGGCTTTCGGCGCCGTCAGGCCGCGGCGGCGGCAGCGGGATGGAGAAGGCGGCCGGATCGAGCACGAGGTCAGCCAGGGTATAGCCGTCGAGCGTATCGATGAAGGCCGTGAGCGCTTCGCCCAGCGCCTTGCGCAGGCGGCATTGGGGGGTGATGAGGCAGAGATTGCCGCCCCCGAAGCATTCGGCGAGCGCGAAATCGGGCTCCACCGCGAGGAGCACCTGGCTCAAGCGGATATCCTCCGGTGGCTTGCCCAGGGCGAGCCCGCCCGAACGCCCGCGCACCGCCTTGAGGAAACCGGCGCGAGTCAGCTCGTTCGCCACTTTCATCAGGTGCCCGCGAGAGATCGAGAAGGTGCGCGCCGTCTCCTCGATGGTGACCAGGCGATCGGCATTGCTGGCGGCGAACATCAGCAGCCGGAACGCGTAGTCGGAAAAGCTCGTCAGGCGCATGGCACCCTCCGATAACGATCGGGAAGCGCAGCGCCAGCCCCGATCGGTCCGGCCCCTTGCACAGGGGTTCGATTCAAAAACATATATTGACAATACATCTTTTCGCTCCGAATGGACAGGCACGACCTTCAGCCGGAGGAAGTCAGTGCCCGGGGTGACCCTGTCCCGATGGACCATGTCCTATTTCGCGCTCGCGATGGCTTGCCTGATCGCCGCGCTGGCGCTGATCGTTTTCGGCTTCGGTTATCCGGCGATGGGCGTGGCCGCGCCGCAGACGCTGGCGCTGGTCCACCTGATCGCGATCGGCTGGCTGAGCCTGCTGCTGTGCGGCGCGCTGTTTCAGTTCGTGCCGGTGCTGATCGCCCGGCCGCTCCACAGTGACAGCCTCCCGCTGGCGACGCTCATCTTCCTCGGCGCCGGGCTGGTGCTGCTGCTGTGCGGGTTCCTGCACCTGGCGGGCCTGCCGGGGCCGGCGTGGAGCGTGCTGCCGTGGGGCGGCGCGCTGCTGGCCTTCGGCTTCTGCCTGGCAATCTACAATCTCGGCCGCACCCTTTGGGCCGCGCGCCCGCTGGCGCTGCCGGCGCGGTTCGTCACGGTGGGCCTGGCCAGCCTGGCCGCGACCGTGCTGCTGGGATGGGCCTTCACCCTGGTGCTCGGCGGAGTCAGCGCATCGCCGCTGCTGGCGGAGCTGACGGTGGGCGCCTTGCCGCTGCACGCGATCGCCGGACTGGGTGGCTGGCTGACCTTCACCGCCATGGGGGTGAGCTATCGCCTGCTGGCCATGTTCATGCTGGCGCCGGAACGCGACGGACGCAGCACGCGCGCCGCGCTGTGGCTCGGCGCGGCGGCGCTGACCGTTGCCATCGCGGGCGGGGTGGCGGCCATCTGGGTCGGGTTCGGACCCGCCTGGGCGCTGGCCGCCGGGGGCCTTCTGGCGCTGGGCGCCCTGGGCAACTACGGGCACGACATCGTGCAGCTCTACCAGCGGCGCAAGCGGCGGGTGATCGAGCTGAACAGCCGCATGGCGGGCGTGGCGCTGGCCCATCTGGCGGCCGCCACGCTGCTGGCGATTGTGCTGACGGTTACCGGAACGCTCGGCCACTATGTCGGCGCGCTGGTGTTCCTGACGGTGTTCGGCTGGCTGACCGGGCTGGGCATGGCCAAGCTGTTCAAGATCGTCGCCTTCCTCACCTGGCTGGAATGCTATGGGCCCGTGCTGGGCAAGGTCGACGCGCCCCGCGTGCAGGACCTGGTAGTGGAGCGCCGGGCCGCGCGCTGGTTCTGGCTTTATTTCGCCGCGACGGATTGTGCCGTGCTGGCCCTGCTGGCGGACCAGCCGGCCCTGGCCCGCATCGGCGCGGCGGCGATGCTGCTGGCCACAGGCGCGATCGGGCACGAATTGATCCGCATCCGCCGGCTGGCCGACGTGCGCGGCGCGGTGCGCCTGCCGCCGGGCACGCGCCAGCCGCACCTGCTGGTTTCCCTGGTTCAACACGCTTGAGAAGGACCTTTCAGTGACGACGGCATTCGTGGACCTGGACGTGCGGCCGACCCTTCGCGCCGGGGGTGAGCCGTTTGGCGAGATCATCGGCGCGGTGAACGCGCTGGCGCCCGGCCAGGGGCTGCGGCTGCTGGCCACCTTCAAGCCACTGCCGCTGTTCCAGGTGCTCGGTTCCAAAGGCTTCACGCACGAGGCGCGCGAGATCGGCGGCGGCGATTGGGAAGTGCTGTTCACCCCCGGCGATGCGCCCGCCGCTCAGCCGCAGAACGCGCCGGCCGCTGCCCCGAGCACGGACGAATGGCCGGCCGCCGTGCGTGAGATGGACAATCGCGATCTCGACCCGCCCGAGCCGATGGTGCGCATCCTGGCCGCGACCGAAGCGATGCAGGCGGGCGAGGTGCTTTGCGCCCTGCTCTGCCGCGAGCCGATGTTCCTGCTGCCGGAACTGGCCAAGCGCGGCCACGCCTGGCGCGGCGCGTTCGAGCCGGACGGCACGACTTATCGCATCCTCATCCGGATCGACGGGGCGAAAGGCGCCGCGTGATGAGCGACGCACAGGACGAGGCGCTGGCCGATGGGGTGATGATGGCGCTGCGCCGGGTCATCGACCCGGAGCTTGGCTACAACATCGTCGACCTGGGCCTGGTCTATCGCGTGGAGATCGAGGACGGCGCCGTGACCGTGGCGATGACCACCACGACGCGTGGCTGCCCTGCGACCGACTATCTGCGCGGCGGCGCCGAGGCGGCCGTATCCTCCGCGCCGGGCGTCGGTTCCGTCTCCATCGCGTTGACTTACGATCCGCCGTGGGGCCCCGAGATGATGTCGCCGAAAGCCAGAGAGCACCTGGGCATCGGGGACGGCGGATGGTGACCCGCAAGCCGGCGAGAGAATCCCAACGACAATCCCAAGCAAGGAGAACGACCATGGGGCAAGTGCCCGATATCGATGTAATCGACCTGCGCCCGCTGATGCCGGCGCAGCGCCATGCGAAGATCTTCGAGCTGGTCAACGCGCTGGCCCTGGATGCGTCGTTCGTGCTGATCAACGACCACGATCCCAAGCCGCTCTACTACCAGCTCGACGCCGAATATCCCGGCCAGTTTTCCTGGACTTACCTCGAATCCGGGCCGGAAGCCTGGCGGGTGGAGATCGGCCGGCTGGCCAAGGCCGCGTGAGGCAAAGCGGAGAACCGCCATGGCCGCCATCGCCGATCACGAAGAGACGCAAAAGCTGGGCGCTGTCCTGCTCGCCGCCCTGAAGGCCCTGGCCGATGCCGGGGAGGCGGAGCAGGCGTGCCGCCTGGCAGGGCGCGCCTGCGTGGCCCTGCGGTGGGAGGACGGCCGGCAATGGCGCCGCTTCAATGCGCTGCTGCACCGCCTTGCGCCGCGAACCGGCCCGGTCGGAACCACGCGGGAAGCCCCCGGTTGAGTCCGCCGCTCCCGACCGTTCCGATCGAGACGTTTTGCGAGGAGATTCCCAATGCCTTTTTCCATCCGCGCCGCCGGCGTTCTTGCCCTTGCCGCCGCTCTCGCCGCCTGCGGCGGGCAATCGGCGGAACAGGAGACCACTTCCGCCCCGGAAGCCGCCGCATCGGCCGCCGGCGACCAGCTTGCGTCCGCCGAGGCTTCTTCATCCGCGGCGAGCGATACCGGGACGGTTCCGGCCGCTTTCGCGCAATGCCAGAGCTGCCATTCCGCGACGCCGGGCGAAAACGGCATCGGCCCGTCTCTGGCCGGCGTTTACGGGACCAAGGCCGCCGAAGTGCCGGGATACGACTTCAGCGAGGCGATGAAGAAATCCGGCCTGACCTGGGATGAGCCGACGCTCGACCGCTATCTCACCTCGCCGCAGACGGTCGTGCCGGGCACCAAGATGACCTTCCCCGGCCTGACGGACCCGGCCAAGCGCGCGGCGACGATCGCCTATCTCAAATCCATCGCCTGACGGCGGCAACGTGAACGGAAAAGGACGCAGATGATGGCTGAAACCTGGCTCCCCTCGCTCAAGACCGCCGGCCCGCAGGAAGGCTTCGAACTGGCCGCCAAGCTGGCGCGTCTGGGCGTCAAGCTGACCCAGCCTTCGGCCGACGTGCGCGACAAGCTGAGGGCCAATTACGAGCAGGACAGCGCGCAGCTGATCGCTTCATCGCAAGTGATCGCCGTGCACTTCCAGACGATCGCCGCCGCCAACGGCTATTGGCGCGACTGACCGTGGCCATGGCCGGTTCCGCAAGCAGCGCCGAGGCGGGCTTTCCGCCGTTCTTCGCCGAGGCGCCGACGATCACCGTGCGCGATCCGCTGGCGCGCTTCCTGGGCGCGGCGGCAGACGGGATCATCACTTATGGCTATGCGGACGCGGTGAAGCTGGCCGGGCATTCGTGCCCCACGGTGGCGGGCGCATACCTGATGGTGCGCCGGGGCCTGTCCGCGCTCTATGGCGAGAGCCTGCCCGAGCGCGGCGGGATCGACGTGCACCTGCGCGACGCGCGCGACCAGGGCACGACCGGCGTGATCGCGCTGGTGGCCATGCTGATCACCGGCGCCGCGCCGGAAACCGGCTTCGGCGGCATCGGCATGGGCCGCCGCTTCGCCCGCCGCGACTTGCTGCATTTCGATGCGCCGATCGACGGCGTGCTGGCCCTGCGCCGGCGCGACCAGGGCGCGGGCGTGGTGCTCGATCTCGATCCGGCGGCGGTGCCGCCCGATCCGGCGATGGGCGCGCTCTTCTCCGGCGCCGTGGCGGGCGAAGCCGACGAAGCCGAGCAGGAGCGGTTCGCGGTGCTGTGGCAGGAACGTGTCGCGCGGATGCTGCTGGATCATGCCGACAGCGACCGGCTGGTGCGCATCGCGCCGTGGCCGGTGCCGGCCGCGCAGGCGGCCTAGGCCCTGCCCCGCCCCGCAACCCGGCTGATGAGCGCGCCTGCGAACGCCATGGGTCTGGTCGAATTCGAGCCAACGCCCAATCCCGACGCCCTGCGCCTGCGATCCGGGCGCGTGTTCAACGATGGCCCGCCGGCGGAATTCGATCGCCAGAGCGCCGGTCCCCCTCCGCTGGCCGCCGAGATCCTGGCGATCGAGGGAATCGAGCGGGTGATGATCGCGCGGGACTTCATCACCGTCGTGCGCGCGGGGCCGGGCATCGACTGGGACGCGTTGCGCCCGCTGATCGTGCTGGCGCTGATGGATGCCGGCGATGCGTCGAGGCTGGCGCCGGTGCCGCGCGAAGGGCCGGCCGGAGACGTGGAGCAGCATATCGAGGACGTTCTCGACCGCTATGTGCGCCATCTGCTGGCACAGGATGGCGGCGAAGCGGTTCTGGATCGTTTCGATGCCGGGGACGGCACCGCGTGGATCACGATGAGCGGCGCCTGCGGCGGGTGTCCTTCCGGGGTGACCACGCTGAAACGGACCATCGAGCAGACGATCCGCCATTGGGTGCCGGAAGTGAAGCGCGTGCTGGCCACCGGCGACACGCGGGCCTCGCCGGAAAATCCCAAGGCTCGTTTCCGCCGGTGGGTCGAGGCGAAATGGGGGAAGCAGGGGGGCTGAGGGGAGTCGGCAGGGTGCGGCGGCGCCCCCTCCCCTACCTCGTCATTGCGAGCGTAGCGAAGCAATGACGAAATGGTTTTGGGTGACCGCGGACGTCAGGTGTCCGACGCGCGGCCTTCCAGGAGGGCGGCTTCGAAGAGCCTTTCGAGATAGGGCACGATGTCGCACGCGTTGTCGCACAGGGGGCGGACCGACATCACGGTGCGCAGGACGGTCAGCCCCATCCAGACCGCCATCGACAGGCTGGCGCGCACTTCGGGGGCCTTTCCGTCCAGCCGTTCCGCCATGGGCAGGAGGATGTCCTGCTTGAGCGTTTCGCGCACGATCTGCGAGGCGGTGGGGGACGAGGCGGAGCGGAGCATGATCAGCATCCGTTCGGCATGCTCGTTCCCTTCTTCCCCCTGCTGTTCGACGAAGAGGCGGGCGAGGAAGGCCGGGATATCGCGGTCGGCGAGGTCCGGCGGGAAGATCTCGTCCTTGCTGCCGATAGCCAGCACTTCGCGGAAGAGGCTTTCCTTGCTGCCGAAATAACGGCTCACCAGCGCCACATCGACTCCGGCATCGCGGGCGATATCGCGCAGGCCGACGCTTTCATAGCTTTCCCGCAGGAAACGCCGGCGCGCCGCCTCAAGGATGAGGCCACTGGTGACCTCCGCATTCTTGGGGCGGTTCGTGGAGCAGGAAAGGGCATCGTTCATCAGCGGAAAAAACCTCGATCGCTGGAGCCGGGGTTCGATCTGTCATAGCTATGTCAACGGGCGTTGACACACGATTAATGGATGTCTAACCGCATGTCATCACCTGTTGACGCTGCGGCGCAACATAGACCGGATTCAAACATCGTCATGAACTGGAAGCTGATTACACCGCTCGCCGCGCTGGCGCTCGCGCTCGTGGGCTGTTCCGGCGGGAAATCGGACGCCCCGCAGGCGGCGGCGCCTTCCGTCACCGTGGCCCTGCCGCTGGCCAGCGAAGTGCGCGACTGGGACGATTACGTCGGCCGATTCGAAGCCGTGCAAAGCGTGGAAGTGCGCCCGCGCGTGACCGGCTATCTCCAGCGGGTCCACTTCACCGAAGGCCAATACGTGAAGGCGGGGCAGCCGCTGTTCACCATCGACGCGCGCCCGGCCGAAGCCTCGCTGGCGCAGGCCCGCGCCCAGCTCGCCCGTGCCGAGGCGGTGCTGGCCAACGCGCGGACCGAGCTGGCGCGTTCGCGCACGCTCGCCGCCGCGCAGGCCGCCAGCCAGGAGGAAGTGGAGCAGCGCCAGGCCGCCGAGCGCGCCGGCCTGGCCGAAGTGAACGCCGCCCGCGCCGATGTCCGCGCGCGCCAGCTCGACCTGGGCTTCACCACGGTGAGCGCGCCGATTTCCGGCCGGGTGTCCGAACGGCTGGTCGATCCGGGCAACAGCGTCATCGCCGACCAGACGATCCTGACGCGGATCGTTTCCACCGACCCCATTCACTTCACCTTCGAAGGCTCTGAAGCGCTGCTGCTCAAGTACCAGCGCCAGAACAGCGCCGGCACCGGATCGCCGGTGCGCGTGCGGTTGCAGGACGAGGACGATTACGTCCACCCCGGCAAGATCGACTTCATCGATCCGATCGTGAACGCCGGCGCGGGAACCGTGCGCGGCCGCGCCCTGCTGCCCAACGCCAGCGGGTTTCTGAAGCCCGGCATGGTCGGGCGCCTGCAGCTTGCCGGGTCCCAGCCCTACGCGGCCCTGCTGGTGCCGGATTCGGCGATCGTCACCGATGTGGCGCGGCGGCTGGTCTATGTCGTGGACGCCCAGGGAACCGTGGCGGCGCGGGCTGTCGACCTGGGGCCGCTGGTGGGCGACCTGCGGGTGATCCGCAGCGGCATCGGGGCCGACGACCAGGTGATCATCAGCGGAATGCAGCGTGCGCAGCCGGGCCAGAAGGTGACGGTGCAGAAAGGCACGATCAAGCCGGCCGAGCAGGCCCGGCAGGCCGCGGCCGACCGGGCGCCGAAGGCCTCGTCCGCGCAAATCGTCGCCACGGGCAAGTAAGCGATGAACATTTCGCGCTTCTTCATCGACCGGCCGATCTTCGCCGCGGTCATTGCGGTGGTCATCACGCTGATCGGCGCCTTCGCCTTTCCGCAGCTGCCGCTGTCGCAATATCCCGAGATCGCGCCGCCAACGATCGTGATTTCCGCCCCCTATCCGGGCGCATCGTCGGAAACGATCGCCGAGACAGTGGCCGCGCCGCTGGAGCAGGAGATCAACGGCGTCGAGAACATGCTCTATATCCAGAGCTCCTCGACCCAGGGCCAGGCGCAGATCACCGTCACCTTCGAGCCGGGAACCGATCTCGATGCGGCGCAGGTGCTGGTGCAGAACCGCGTGCGCCTGGCCGAACCGCGCCTGCCCGAGCAGACTCGCCAGGTGGGCGTGACGGTCAACAAGCAGTCGACCGGCTTCCTGCTGATCGCCACGCTGACGGCGCAGGAAGGCTCTGGCCTCAACATCGATTATGTCGGCAACTATGCCCAGACCGTGATCCGCGACCGCCTGCTGCGCCTGCAAGGCGTGGGCGACGTCAACGTGTTCGGCGGCGGCAACTATTCGATGCGGGTGTGGATCGATCCCGACCGCGCCGCCAGCCGCGACCTGACCACCACGGAAATCGTCGCCGCGCTTCGCGCGCAGAACATGCAGGTGGCCGGCGGATCGCTGGGCCAGGCGACCAATGACCCGAGCAATGCGGCCTTCGAGATGCCGGTCGACGTGCAGGGCCGCCTGGGCACGGCGGACGAATTCGCCGACGTGGTGCTGAAATCCGATCCCGCGACCGGATCGATCACCCGCCTGCGCGACGTGGCGCGGGTGGAACTGGGCAACCAGGATTACGGCATCCGCGCGTTCTACAACGGCGAGCGCAGCGTGGCCCTGGCGGTGATCGAGCAGCCGGGCGCCAATGCGCTCGACGCCGCGGCGCTGGTGGAGCAGGAACTGAAGGACCTGGCCACCGAGTTCCCCAAGGGCCTGACTTACGCCACGCCCTACAACCCGACGGAATTCGTTCAGGCATCGGTGGAATCGGTGCAGGACACCCTGCTGGAAGCGGTCGTGCTGGTGGTGCTGGTGATCCTGGCCTTCCTGCAGACCTGGCGGGCGGCGATCATCCCGATCATCGCCATACCGATCGCGCTGGTCGGCACGTTCGCGGTGCAGCTGGCGTTGGGATTCTCGATCAATTCGCTGTCGCTGTTCGCCCTGGTGCTGGCGGTGGGCATCGTGGTGGACGATGCCATCGTGGTGGTCGAAGCGGTGGAAAAGCACGTGCGCGAGGGGCTTCCCCCCCGCGCGGCGGCGCACAAGACCATGGAGGAAGTGTCCGGCGCGCTGATCGCGATCGGTCTGGTGCTGATCTCGGTGTTCGTCCCCACCGCGATGACGCCCGGCATCCCCGGCATCTTCTATCGCCAGTTCGCGGTGACGATCGCCGCGGCGGCGGCGATCTCGCTGATCGTCTCGCTGACGCTTTCGCCCGCGCTGGCCGCCCTGCTGCTGAAGCCGCACGAGCCGGGCCATGTCGATCAGGGGCCGCGCTTCCTGCGGCCGCTGCGCGTGGGCATGGAAAAGTTCAACCAGGGGTTCGACTGGCTGTCCGACCGCTATGGCCGGCTGACCGCCCGCACCGTGCGCATGACCACGATCATGCTGGTGATCTATGCCGGGCTGCTGGCGCTGACCGGATGGCGGCTGACCGATACGCCTACCGGCTTCATCCCGGAACAGGACCAGGGCATCCTGATCGGCGTGGTGCAGATGCCGCCGGGCGCCTCGCTCGACCGGACGAACGAAGTGCTCGACAAGGCGTTCGAAACCGCGATCAAGCAGGAAGGCGTGGAAGCGGCGATCTATCTCGCCGGCCTCGACGGCACCACGCAGGCGACCTCGTCCAATTCCGGCACGATCTTCATGCGGCTGAAGGACTGGTCGGAACGCGGCAGCGATCTCAGCGCCGATGCGCTGGCCGGGGTGCTGACCGGGAAGTTCGCCGCGCTGACCGACCAGGGCAATATCTTCATGGTCTCACCGCCCACGGTGCGCGGCCTCGGCAACGGCAGCGGGTTCGTGATGATGGTGCAGGATCGCGGGGGCGCCGGATATCGCGCGCTGGAGCAGACCGCCGGCCCGCTGATGGGCGCGGCCGCCCAGCAGCCCGACCAGCTGGCCCAGGTCTATACCACCTTCAACACCGGCACGCCGCGCGTGCGCACGGATGTCGACCGCGACCGGGCGCAGCTGCTGGGCGTGCAGCCTTCGCAAGTGTTCGACGCGCTGGGCACTTACCTGGGCTCCACTTACGTCAACGACTTCAACCTGGCGGGCCGCACCTATCGGGTGACCGCCCAGGCGGAGCCCTATGCGCGCGACGACGCCACCGACATCGGCCGGCTTCAGGTCCGTTCGTCCAGCGGGGCGATGGTGCCCTTGTCCTCCCTGGCGACGCTGAGCGACGACAGCGGCCCGGCGCGGGTGATCCGTTACAACCTGTTCCCCGCCTATGAATTGCAGGGGCAGGCGGCGCCGGGCGTGTCTTCCGGGCAGGCGCTGGAAGCCATGGAGCAGATCGCGGCCAGCGCGCTGCCCGATGGCTTCGGCTATGAATGGACGGGCCTCGCCTATCAGGAAAAGGCCGCCGGCAGCAGCGCGGGGCTGGTCTTCGCGATGGCGGTGGTGTTCGTGTTCCTGGTGCTGGCGGCGCAGTACGAATCGCTGACCCTGCCGCTGGCGGTGATCCTGATCGTGCCGATGTGCATCCTCGCCGCGATGATCGGGGTGAACATCCGCGGCATGGACAACAATATCCTGACCCAGGTGGGCCTGGTGGTGCTGATCGCGCTGGCGGCCAAGAACGCGATCCTGATCGTGGAATTCGCCAAGCAGCGCGAGGAAATGGGAATGCGGCGCTATCAGGCGGCGATCGCCGCCGCCCGCGCGCGCCTGCGCCCGATCCTGATGACCAGCTTCGCCTTCATCTTCGGCGTAACCCCGCTGGCCATCGCCAGCGGGCCGGGCGCGGAGATGCGGCAATCGCTGGGCACGGCGGTGGTCTTCGGCATGCTGGGCGTGACGGTCTTCGGCCTCATCTTCACGCCGGTGTTCTTCGTGGTGTCGCGCCGGTTCGGCCGGGCGATGCGCTATCGCCGGCTCAAGGGGCAGCACGCGGCGCGGACAAGGCATCGTATCCCGGCGGGAGAAGCGGCATGATCAAGCGGTTGCTCCCCCTCCTCGCCGCGTCGAGCCTGCTTGGCGCCTGCGCGGCGGTCGGCCCGGATTACCGGTCCGCCTTGCCGGAAGCGACGGCGCGGGCATCGCTGGATGCCTCCGGCGCGGGCGTGTTCACGCCCGAGGAACCGGCCGGCGACTGGTGGCGCCTGTATGACGATCCCCGGCTCGACGCGCTGGTCGCCCAGGCGCTGGACGCCAATACCGACTTGCGCGCCGCGGCCGCCAACCTGGCCCAGGCACGGGCGGTGCTGCGCGAGACCCGCACCGGGCAGTTGCCGAGCACGACCCTGTCCGCCGGGGGCACCTATGGCCGCCAGTCCGCCGCGGCGCAGGGGCAATCGACCGCGCTGCCCGACGGCGAGCTTTATGATGCCGGGCTGGACGTGGGATACCAGATCGACCTGTTCGGCAAGGTCCGCCGGGCAGTGGAAGCGAGCCGGGCCGACGCGGAGGCCATGCAGGCGGCCTATGACCTGACGCGCATCAGCGTGGTGGCCGAAACCGTGCGCGCGTATGCCGATATCTGCAATGCCGGGCGGCAGCTGGAAGTCGCGCGCCGCAGCGTGGAAGTGCAGGAACGCACCTTCGACCTGACCGAACGGCTGTTCGAAGGCGGGCGGGCCACGGCGCTGGAGACGAACCAGGCCGGCGCCCTGCTGGAACAGACCCGCGCGGATATCCCCACGCTGGAAGCGCGGCAGCAGACCGCGCTCTATCGGCTGGCGGTGCTGACCGGGCGGCCGCCAGCCGAATTTCCGCGCGATCTGGCGGCCTGCGCCACGTCGCTGACGCTGGACCGGGCGATCCCGGTGGGTGACGGCGCCGGCCTGCTGAGCCGCCGGCCCGACGTGCGCGCCGCCGAGCGGCGCCTGGCCGCGGCGACCGCGCGGATCGGCGTGGCCACGGCCGACCTCTATCCGAGCATCTCCCTCGGCGGGTCCATCGGCACGACGGCGGGCTCTCTGGGCGACATCACCTCGGGCGCGGCCTTCCGTTACAGCATCGGGCCGCTGATCTCGTGGAGCTTCCCCAACGTGGCCGTGGCCCGCGCGCGCATCGCGCAGGCCGAAGCCGCGCAGCAGGCGGCGCTGGCGGAATTCGACGGGGCCTGGCTGGGCGCGCTGGGCGAGACCGAAAGCGCGCTGACCCAATATGCCCGCGGGCTGGACCGGGTGGCCGCGCTGAACCGGGGGGCCGAGCAGGCGCGCGAAGCCGCCCGAATCGCCCGCCTGCGCTATGAAGCCGGGCGCGAAAGCTTCCAAGTGGTGCTGGATGCCGAACGCCAGCTGGCCGCGACCGAGGCGGCGCTGACCCAGGCCGAAGGGCAGCTTTCGACCAGCCTCGTCTCTCTGTTCCTCGCCCTGGGTGGCGGCTGGCAGGACGCCGGCTGACGGCCTGACGGCGGCATGAAGCCGGCCGCCGGGCAACGAAAGCGCGGGTGGGTCGTTTCGTCCTTGCCGATCGTCTTCCGCCGCGAACCGGCGGCGGAAGACGATCGCAGACGAAAGGACAAGGCATGGCAAAATCAACCAGACCCAAGGCATCATCGAGCAAAGTCGAAAGCGACGGGGGCACCCTCAACACAAGCGTACCCAAAGAGGCCCGGGAACAGGTCGCCGAAGCACTGACCAAGGCCGTGGCCGACAGCTACACGCTCTATGCCAAGACGCTGGGCGTTCACTGGAACGTCCAGGGGCGCGATTTCTTCGGGCTGCACAAGCTGACCGACGCCCAGTATAACGAGCTGCACACGGCGGCCGACGCGCTGGCCGAACGCATCCGCGCGCTGGGCAAGCTGGCGCCGACCGGCAGCGAGACCTTCCGCGCGCTGACGGTGATCGAGAACGAGGCGCCGCACAAGCCGACGCAGCAAATGATCGCCGAGCTGGCCCGCGACAACGAGGCGGTGGCGCGGCGGATGAGCGAGTTCGCCGAGCTGGCCGACGAGGCCGGCGACCTGTTCACGCACGACATGCTGGTGGCGCGCATCGGCGTCCACGAGGAAAACGCGTGGATGCTGCGATCGAGCCTGGGGGAATAGCGGGAACCCCGCAGATGCGGAACCAACCGGCCGGCGCCGGTTTGAAGTAGGCGGAGCAGGGCGGCGCTTTCCCGCGGAAAAGCGCTTGCGCAACAGGGAGCACCGCAGTGTCCGACACCGATGTCACACCCCCCCGAAACCGCTCGCTGATCCTCATTGTGCTGGGCGCCGTGCTGGCGCTGATCGGCGTGGTGCTGGCGGTGGGCGGGGCTTGGCTCGCCGTGATCGGCGGCTCCGCCTACTACCTGCTCGCCGGGCTCGGACTGCTGGCATCGGGCGCGCTGCTGATCCGGGGGCGGGCCTGGGGCGCCTGGCTCTACCTGATCGTCTTTGCGCTCACCGTGCTCTGGGCGTTCTGGGAGTCCAGCCTCGACGGATGGGCGCTGATTCCCAGGATCGTCGGGCCGGCCGTGCTGGCGGTGCTCGTGGTGCTCGCCCTGCCCCTGCTGCTGCCGGATCGGTGGAAATGGCGCATGGCGCTGGGCGGCGCGGCGGCCATCGTCGTCGTGCTGGTGGGCGGGGGCGTGCTGATCGCCCTCGCCAACAAGCCGGCCGCGCCGACATGGCCGAGCCCGGTCACCGCGGCTCTGAGCGATCCGGCGCCGATGCAGGTCGGGGCCGACTGGCCGGCCTATGGCGGGACCGAAAGCGCCCGCCGCTTCTCGCCGCTGGCGCAGATCACGCCGGCGAACGTCAAGCAGCTCCAGCGCGCCTGGTCCTATCACACCGGAGAGCTGCCCAAGGAACGGTGGGGCGCCGAGACCACCCCGCTGAAGATCGGCGACACGCTTTATCTCTGCACCGGCATGAACGTGATGATCGCGCTGGACCCGCTGACCGGGAAGGAGCGTTGGCGGCATGATCCCAAGGTTTCGGCGGAATGGATCCCCTACACCGCCGCCTGCCGGGGCGTGACCTATTTCGCGGTTCCCGGCGCCGATCCGAACGCGGCCTGCGCCACTCGCGTGATCGAAGGCACGCTGGACGGCCGGATCATCGCGGTCGACACGCGGACCGGCGCCCCCTGCCAGGGGTTCGGCACCGGCGGACAGGTGGACATCAAGCTGGGCATGGGCCGGGTCGATCCCGGCATGGTTTCCATCACATCGCCCCCGACGATCGTGCGCGGGGTGATCGTGACCGGCCACCAGGTGCTCGACGGCCAGCGGCGCGACGCGCCGTCGGGCGTGATCCAGGGCTACGACGCCGTCACCGGCGCGCTGCGCTGGGCCTGGGACCTCGAAAATCCCGACTGGAGCGGCGAGCCGCCGGAAGGGCAGACTTACGCGCGCGGCACGCCCAACATGTGGACCACCGCCAGCGGCGACGAGCAGCTTGGGCTGGTCTACCTGCCGATGGGCAATTCGGCGGTGGATTACTGGAGTTCCACCCGGCGGCCGGAAGAGAACCGCTATGCCACCTCGCTGGTGGCGCTGGATGTCACCACGGGCAAGCCGCGCTGGCATTTCCAGGCGGTGCACAAGGACGTGTGGGATTACGACTTCGGCGGCCAGGCGACGCTGGTCGATTTCCCCGTGGGGGCCGGCCGGGTGCCGGCGCTGGTCCTGCCGAGCAAGCAGGGCGACATCTATATCCTCGACCGGCGGACCGGCCAGCCGCTGTTCCCGGTGCAGGAACGGCGGGTTCCGCAAGGCGGCGTGGAGCCGGAGCAGCGATCACCCACCCAGCCCTTCTCCACTTATCACACCCTGGCCTTCCCGACTCTGACGGAGCGGGACATGTGGGGCATGTCGCCGATCGACCAGATGATCTGCCGCATCCAGTTCCGCCGGGCCGCCTATGAAGGCCCCTACACGCCGCCGGTGGCCGACCGCCGGTCCGTCGAATACCCCGGCTATAACGGCGGCACCGATTGGGGCGGCGTGGCGGTGGATCCCGTTAGCGGGGTGATCGTGGTCAATTACAACAACATGCCCAACTATGTGCGTCTGGTGCCGCGGGCAAAGGCGGATCGCATGGGCTGGGCGCCGCGCGGCGAAGCGCGCGGGGGCAGCATGGGCGAAGGTGCGGAGGGCGCGGGCGACCCGCAATGGGGGGCGCCCTATGCGGTGGACGTCAACGCCGGCTGGCGGCTGCCGCTTACCGGCCTGCTATGCAAACAGCCGCCCTATGGCGGCATCCGCGCCATCGAACTGGCCACCGGCCGCACGATCTGGGACCGGCCGCTGGGCACCGCGCGCCGGAACGGGCCGTTCGGTATCCCTTCGATGCTGCCCATGACCATCGGCACGCCCAACAACGGCGGCGCGGTGGTGACGGCCGGCGGCGTGGTATTCATCGCCGCGGCGACCGACAACCTGATCCGGGCGATCGACCTGAAGACCGGCGAAACGCTGTGGCAGGATGCCCTGCCCGCCGGCGGCCAGGCGACCCCCATGGTCTATGAGGCGAACGGGCGGCAATTCCTGGTGATCATGGCCGGCGGGCACCACTTCATGGAAACGCCGGTGGGGGATGAGCTGATCGCCTATGCGTTGCCTGCAAAGTGAGTGGGGGTGGCGGCAGGCTGTTGCCGCTGCCGGTTCAGAGTGTGATCGCTTAACCTTCTTCGTCATTGCGAGCGGAGCGAAGCAATCCAGGGCGGCAGTGCAATACGCCCTGGATTGCTTCGTCGCTTCGCTCCTCGCAATGACGAGGGTTTGGGTGGTTCGCTTCTAGCAGTTCAACGGGTTGGTGGTTTGGCGGGTTGGCGGGTTGGCGGGTTGCGACTCGCCTAACCGCCTTCCCGCCTAGCCGCTTACCGCTCGCCCATGCCTTCCGCCGGCTGGGGCGCGGCGCCGGCGCGGACGCATTCCTCTATCCGGCGGCCGACATCGGCATCGATGCTCTTCCAATAGGCGAAGGCGCGGCTCAGTACCGGCTCGCGCACGCCGCCGAGCAGGCTGCCCGCCACCTGATCGACCAGCTTGGCGCGCTGATCGTCATTCATCACCTCGCGCACCAGGGTGCCCGGCTGGGTGAAGTCGTCATCCTCCGGACGCAGGGTGTAGGCGCTGCGGACCATGTCGCCATCGGCTTCCCAGTCATCGGCGACCGGGCCGGTCTCGTCCGCCCAGGGCCGCCCGCCGCTGTTGGGCACATAGACGGGCTCATTGCCGGAATGGTCATAGGCCATCTGGCCGTCGAACATGTAGGTGTTGACCGGAACCTTGGGCTTGTTGACCGGCAACTGGTGGAAGTTGGTGCCGATGCGGTTCCGCTGCGCGTCGTTATAGGCGAAGGCGCGGCCGAGCAGCATCTTGTCGGGCGACAGGCCGATGCCGGGCACGGTGTTGCCGGGGGAGAAGGCCGCCTGCTCGATCTGGGCGAAGAAGTTCTCCGGGTTGCGGTTCAAGGTCATCGTGCCGACCGGGATCAGCGGATAATCCTTGTGCGACCAGGTCTTGGTGAGGTCGAACGGGTTGATCCGATAGGTCTTCGCCTCGGCATAAGGCATGATCTGCACCGACAGGTCCCACACCGGATATTCGCCGCGCGAAATCGCCTGGAACAAGTCGCGGCGGTGGAAATCGGCATCGCTGCCGGCCATGTCCGCCGCTTCGGTGTTGCTGAAGAACTCCATGCCCTGGCGGGTATGGAAGTGGTACTTGACCCAGAACTTCTCACCCCCGGCGTTCACCCACATGTAGGTGTGCGAGCCATAGCCGTTCATGTGCCGCCAGGTGCGCGGCAACCCGCGTTCGCCCATCAGATAGGTGACCTGGTGCGCGCTTTCTGGATTGTTGGTCCAGAAATCCCACTGCATGTGATTGTCGCGCAGGCCCGAATCCGGCAGGCGCTTCTGGCTGCGGATGAAGTGCGGGAACTTCATCGGATCGCGCACGAAGAAGACCGGCGTGTTGTTGCCGACCAGATCGTAGTTACCCTCCGTGGTGTAGAACTTGAGGGAGAACCCGCGCACGTCGCGCCAGGTGTCGGGGCTGCCCATCTCACCCGCCACGGTGGAGAAGCGGGCCAGCATCTCCGTCTTCGCGCCCTTCTGGAACAGCGCGGCCTTGGTATAGGCCGATATATCCTCGGTCGTCTCGAAGACCCCGAACGCGCCCGCGCCCTTGGCGTGGGGCTGGCGCTCTGGCACTTTCTCGCGGTTGAAGTGCGCCATCTGCTCGAGGAAATGCACGTCGTGCAGCAGGATCGGGCCATCCGGGCCGATCGTCAGCGAATTGCGGTCACTCACGGATGGCGCGCCCGCGCCGGTGGTGGAAGCGACGGCCTGTTTCGTGCGCGTATCTGACATGATGGACAAGCTCCTCTCTCGTGTGCCGCTGGGAAGGCGCTTTGCCCGGTGTGCTTCATCCCAGTGGTGAAATCGCCTGGCAGTCTGCGGCCGGCCCCCCTTTCTGGCAACTCGATTAAAGCGAACACACTGTTCTGGATTACCGATCAATGATGCAGGACAAAGACGGAGCCACGGCACACGCCGGCGGCGACGCGGCCGCAAGGCCGCGTGCTGACGTGAAGCGGGTTTCCGCGCGATAACGGCGCGGCTGTCGAAGGGCTGCCGTAACGGCGCCTCCGCCGCGAGGCAGCCCCGCCGGTCAGTGAGCGGTCCGTCGCCTAGATATTGGAACCGGGCGCGTGGTGGAACGCTTCGTGGAGGAACCAGGTCCGGCGTTCCGATTCGTCGATCCAGTTTTCCAGCAGGCTCGCAGTCGCGACATCATGATATTCGTCGCAGACATCGTGGACCTGGCGCATGGCCGTGGTGAGCTGGAGGTTGTCATCGCGCAATTCGCCGAGCATGTCCTGCGGATCCACGTATTCGGCATCGTTGTCGGACATGCGCTTCGACCGGGCGATGTCGGCGATCGAGGTGATCGAACGGGCGCCGATCTTGCGGGCGCGTTCCGCGATCGGATCGGTCATGGCGAAGATCTGGTCGGACTGCTCGTCAAGCATCAGGTGGTAATCGCGGAAGTGCCGCCCGGACATATGCCAGTGGAAGTTCTTGGTCTTCACATAGAGCGCGAAGACATCCGCGAGCAGCGCGTGCAACGCGGCGCCGATGTCACGCGTGGCCGCTTCCGGCAGGTCAGTCATCCCGGAAGGCCGATTGATGATATGTTGCTCCATGATGCTCTCCAACACGTGGTGGCTGTCTTCATGATCGAGTCCGTCCGCCGGCGAATGTGTGCCTGCCGGCAAGGGCGGTCAAGCTGGGTTGATGTCGGGGTGGGGGCCCTCCCGCGCAAGGCGGGGCATGGGCAAGGAACCGCGGCGGCGCGGCGTTTGCCGCCCCTTGACGCAATCGGCCGAAACGCGCGCAAAGGCGTGGCATCGTGGTGACCGCTCGAAGCACGGAAACGGGCAAGGCAAAGGGATCGACGCGCGTCGTCTATGCGGCGCTGGCCGGCAATCTCGGCGTGGCCATCGCCAAGTTCGTCGCGGCCGGCCTTTCCGGTTCCAGCGCCATGCTGACCGAGGCGATCCATTCGCTGGTCGACACAGGGGACCAGATCCTCCTGCTCGCCGGCCAGAAGCGCGGCGCGCGGGCGGCGGACCCGTCGCATCCGCTGGGTTATGGCATGGAGACCTATTTCTGGTCGTTCGTCGTCGCCCTGATGGTCTTCCTGATGGGCGGCGTGGTGTCGATCTACCAGGGCATCCATCACATCCTGCGGCCCCAGCCGATCGAATCCCCCTGGCTGAGCTTCGCCGTGCTGGCGATCGCCGCGGTGCTGGAAGGCGGATCGCTGCGTGTCGGCCTGCGGGAATACCGGCGGGTAATACGCGGGCGCGACGTGAGTGTCTGGGCGTTCATCCGGGGATCGAAGGACCCCAGCGTGTTTTCGGTGATCCTGGAGGATTCCGCCGCGCTCATCGGGCTTGCCCTGGCCGCGCTGGGGATCGTCGGCGCGCGGTTCCTCGCCATTCCCTGGGCCGACGGGGCCGCCTCGATCGCCATCGGCCTGCTGCTCACCTCGATCGCGCTGGTGCTGGCCAACGAGACGCGCAGCCTGATCGCCGGCGAGGCGGTGGCGCCCCCGGTGCTGGAACAGCTGCGCGCCAGCCTGCAGCATGCGGATCGCGTGGTCGAACTGGTCGACATCGCCACCCTGCAGCTCGGCCCGGAGGCGATCCTGGTGGCCTTGACGCTGAATTTCAGGGACGGAGCAGATTCCGCGGTGATCCGCGAGACGATCGCCGGGATCACCCGGACGCTGCACGAAGTGGATAGCCGGATCGCGCATGTCTATGTCCGGCCCGCGCTCGACAGCGACGCTCAGGACCCCGTGGCTGGAACCAGCGACGCGTGATAGCGTCATTGGCGAGACCGATCGGCGCAAAGAACGGAAAGGGCAGGCGATGAAACATTACAAGGTCGGCTATATGATCGGGAGCCTTGCCAGGGAATCGATCAACCGCAAGCTGGCGGGCGCGCTGATCAAGCTGGCGCCGGAAAACCTGGACTTCACGGAAATCTCGTTCGCGGACCTGCCGCTCTACAGCTATGACTATGACGCCGATTATCCGCCGGTCGCCCGCGCCTTCAAGAGTGCGATCAAGGCGGTGGACGCGCTGCTGTTCGTGACGCCGGAATACAACCGCTCGATCCCCGGCGGGCTGAAGAACGCGATCGACTGGGCCAGCCGGCCCTATGGCACCAACAGCTTCACCAACAAGCCTTCGGCCGTGATCGGCACCTCGCCCGGCGCGATCGGCACGGCCGTGGCCCAACAGAGCCTGAGGAGCGTGCTGGGCTTCTGCAATTCCCCGCAGATGAACGCGCCGGAAGCCTATATCCAGTTCACCCCCGGCCTGATCAGCGATGATGGCGAAGTCATGGTGGAATCGACCGAGCAGTTCCTGCGCGGCTACATGGAAGCCTTCCATGTCTTCATCGCCCACGTCCTGTCGGTCCTGCCCAACGACGCCTGATCCCCGCCGGCGGTCAGGCGAGCCGCGCCGCCGGGGACGCCACAAGACATCCGGCGGGCAAGCACCGATCCAGCCTGCCGGCCGCGTTCAGTGCGCGGTCCGCGCGCCGTCGATCGGATAGACGGCCCCGGTGACGATACCGGCGAGATCGGAAGCCAGGAACAGCACCAGCCCGGCGATGTCCTCCGGCTCGGCCGCGCGGCCGATGGGCGAATCCGCCAGCACCCGGTCGCGTATCTGCGGATCGTTGAGCCAGCGTTCGGTCATCGGCGTGCGCACCAGGCCGGGGGCCAGCGCGTTGACCCGGATTCCCCGCGCCGCATAATCGATCGCGGCGGCCCTGGTCAGCCCCACCACCGCGTGCTTCGCGGCGACATAGGGCGCCATGCCGGGATCGGCGATCAGACCCGCCACCGATGCCGTGTTGACGATCGCGCCGCGCCCGACCTTCGCCATGTGCGCCAGTTCGTGCTTCAGGCACAGGAACACGCCCGTCACGTCGACATTCATCGTCCGGTGCCAATCCTCCTCCGTCTGCTCGGCGAGCGGCGCGGTGGGCGGCAGGACGCCGGCGTTGTTGAAGGCGGCATCGAGCCCGCCGAATTCGGAAAGGGCGCGGGCGACCAGGGCTTTCACCTCGGCGCTGTCGGACACGTCCGTCTTCTGGAAGACAGCCTTGCCGCCCGCCGCCCCGATATCGCCAGCGGTCCCTTCGGCGCGCGGATCGACATCGCCGATCACCACCGAGGCCCCCGCCGCCGCGAAAGCGAGCGCGGTGGCGCGGCCTATCCCTGTCCCGGCCCCGGTGATCAGCACCGTGCGGCCGGTGAAATCCATCTCGAGTCTTTCCATGGGAACCTCCTCAACCAGGTGCGGTCCAGCCTCGACCCGCCTATCTCCGTCGCGGCCCCTGTCCGATGACCGTTGCCCTGGCCCATCAATCGATCAGCCGCCTGGTCGATCCCGCCCTATTGCGGCGCCGGCGACGAGCACGTTTGCCCGCCGTCCCGGCGCGGCTCGGATTACTTGAGCCACATCGCGGTAACCCTCCCGTTACGCGGTGTTACCGGGCCATCGAGGAACCGCCGGAAGCGGCTCCGTGAACCCGTTCTCCGGCCTTTGTAACAGTGTGTAACGAGGGCATTACCGTAAATAACGGTAATTTACTGGGCAAAGCCCGGGCGGGCCGGCAGGTTTGGCGGGCGAGGTCACAATCTCCGTGCCGCCTGCTCCTCGGCACGGGGCTCTCCTCTCTCTCGCGCCGCGTCCGGTGTTTCCTCGCGCGAATGCACAACCGGGCGCGGCGCACCCATCCCCCCAGGCGGCTTTTATCCGGGGTCAGGAGCGCACGCATCTCCTGCGGCGCTGCCGCTGCCGGATCCCGGCAAGGGTCGCGCGCGTGACGCTCTGGATTGCTTCGCTACGCTCGCAATGACGATCCAGAGTTGGACGAGCGTGCCCTAGAACTGCACGTCGACCGTCAAGGTATCGGTATAGACCCCGGCGACAGGCGGCGGGCCGGGGAGGATTTCGGCGCGGTAGGTGTATTGCTGGCCGTCGACGCCGTTGTACGTGCCTCCGCGCACCGTGGCCGCCGCGCTCGACACGCGTTGCCCCCCGGTGGAGCCCCATCGGCCCGGCCCGTTCGCCGGGTAGTAGAGATCATAGGCGATCGCGCCGCCGCCGCCGGCCAGCCGGCGTTGGCCGCCCTGGGCATGCACGCCATCGTCGATCCCGACAGTATAGTCCGAACCCTTCGAGCAGCGCACGACGATCGTGCGGGTCACGGGGGCGAAGCTCGACAGCAGGGCGCCGCTGCCGAAATCGAGGTCGGGCGCGGTGATCATGCAGGCCTCGGTGAGGATCAGCGTGACGTTCAGCGTGCTGGAGCCGCTGCCGGTCTCGTAAACGCACAGGCCCAGCGCCCCGAGCGAGCACAGCCGCCAGGACCAGCCGATGGTCACCGCGCCGGTATAAGTCCCCGCCGACACCGGCCCGGGCGGCGTGGTGCGGAGATAGACCGGCAGGCTGCCGTCCGAAGCGTTGAACAGGCCCAGGAGATCGAGGAACGTCGTGCTTTCCCAGCGCAGCCGCCCGCCGATCATACGCGAGGGGGAGCAGGCCGCCGTCTCGCACAAGGCGAAAGGGATGGTGTCGCCCGTGGCCGCGTTGCGCAGCAAAGGCACATTGCCGCTGTAGCAAGTCGATGCGGTGACGTCGGCGTTGATCCAGTTGGTCGAGATCAGCGACAGAAGGCTGCCGCTGCACCGCAGGCCGGTGGGCAAGCTGGCCTGCTGCGCGACGTCCGACGCCGTGAAGGAATCGACCGTTCCGAAGCTGGCATTGGCGGTGTTCGCCGTGCAGGCCGCCTCGGCACGCCCCGGCAAGGCGAACAGGCACAGCGCCAGCATGATCGCGGCGAGGCGCCAGGGGAAAAGGCGAGCGCCTAGCGGCATGTCACGCTGTCCCCCGGCCTCGCACCGGCATCGAAGGTCGCCGTGCAAGTCTGCCCCTTCCCCCAGCCGCACCCGCAGCCGGTTCACGCCCGCCTGCGTTTCCAGATGGGCGAAACCGTCGAGGCCGACGATGGTGGGCGCGCCTTGCTCCGGCTCGATGGCCAGGCCCGCCGGCAGCGGCGCACCGGCCGGGTCGACCAGCTTGAGATCGATGCGCCGCACCCGCCGCATCGGGAAGCGGATCACGCGCCCGCCGCCGGCGGTTACGGCTTCGCGGCGCTCGAACGTATCCGCCTCGATCTCGGCGGGAAGATCGGCCGGATCGACGGCATACTTGCCCCCATAGTAAGCCGGCACCGAAGGCACGAGCAGGTAGCCGCCGCGATCGGTTCGCCCGACTTGCTGGTTTTCATAGAGCACCGGCACGCCGGCCACTCCATCGGCCGTGACGAGGGCGAAGCCATCGCCCAGCCGATTGGCGGCGAACAGGTGGCCGTCCATGACCGCCAGCGAGCCCGAGACGCTGCCCCACGGCGTGGCCCGGCTTTCGTTGCCATAGGCCCCCGCCGCAAGCCGGAACGAAGGGCCGCGCCAGCTGGCATCGGCCTGCCATGCGCCGAGGGATGCGTCGTGTGCCTCCACCCCGGCGGAAAATCCGAAGCCGCCGTCGAGCGGCTCCGCCTGCGCATATTGCACGCGCGGCCGCACCGATCCGCCGCGTTCCCCCGAAGCGCCCGCCGAAGCCACGCCCCGGCCGAGCGGCAGGGTGACTTGCAGGAAGCCCGAGGCCTGGCGATTGCCGATGGCCTTGCTCGCCCCGAGGCCGAGCGTCAGCCCGCCGGGCAGCGCCCTGGTCCAGCTGAGCGAAGCCAACCGCGTGCGATCGTCATGATACCGCACATCGACGTAGGACAGGCCAAGCGTGCCGAACGCATCCAGCGCGAAGCCGGCCATGGCCTGGGTCTGCCGCCGCACGCCAGGCCGCTGTCCGCGATCGAGATCGGCCAGCGCGGCATAATGGGCGCTGGCCCGCAGATGCCGCAGCGAAAGGTTCACTGCGCGGCTGGCATACTGATAGCCGGCGCTCCATTGCGTGCCGCCGCGCCCTTCGTGCCGGCTCGCTGCCAGGGCCACGTCGGCGACGCCCCAGCGGCCGAGCCGGACAGTGCCGCCCGCCCCGCCGGACACGAGGCCCCGCGCGGCTTCGGCCCGCGTCTCCAGCGTGACACCGTCGGTCACCCCGCGCCGGTAGGCCACGGCCGCGCCGGCTCGCCCATAGGCGAAGCTGCGCAGGCCGTAGTCCCGGCGCAGGAAACCCGCCGCTATCGAGAAATCCGCCAGGCCCGCCTTGAGCAGCGGAGTGGCGACGTAGAACGGCAGGGTCACGCTGGCCTGCCGGCCAAGCGAATCCGTCGTCACCAGTACCGCCTCCCCCGCGCCGTTGACGTAAGGCATGATGTCGAGCGTGAACGGGCCGGGGGCCAGATCGGTGTTGGCCAGCTTGTGCCCGGCGACGAACAGGTCGAGCGTGGTCGGCAGGTCCGCCACGCCGGAAAAGCGCGGCAGCGGATAGGTCACCACATCGGGCCGCACGGCGAAATCGCGGGATAGCTGTATTCCGCCGAGGCGCACGGGCGCGCCCCAGCTCAGCGTGCGGGTGACCAGATCGCCCGCTTCGTAGACGATCATGCGATCGGCATCGGCCAGCATCCACGTGGTGTCATGACGGCGATAGCCCGAGGGCCCGCGAGCCCCGCCGAACCGCGCTTGCTCCACGCCGCTGCTGCGCAGCACGCCCCAATCGCCGAACAGGCGCGCTTCGCTCCACAGCGAGGCTTGGGCGCCATCGCCGCCGGCGCCGCTGACATAGAGATCATAGCTGAGCGCCGCGCCGTTATCGGCTTCGGCGACGATCCTCTGCCGCCCCGCCGACAAGTCGATCGCGGTGCCCGCCAGCCAGTGTCGGGGCACGGTGAGCAGGAGGCGCTGGCCCGCCTGATCGTATTCGTAAGCCAGCCCCTCGATCCGATCGAGCGCGATCACCTCTCCGCTCTCAAGGCCGAGGGGCGCGCCCAGCGTGGCGAGATCGGCCGCGCGCAGAAAAAAGCGCCCTTCGTCCACGGTGACGGGCACGATTGTTCCGGTCGAGCCGCCGTTCACCACCAGTTCGAGGTAGAGCACCATCGGCCCGGCCAGAGGGGCGGACATCGCCATGGGCGGCAGTTCACCGGCCGCGGCCGGACTTGCGCCCAGCACGCCGCCGAGCGGGAGCAGGAGCAGGACGCTGCCACGGCGCCGCATGGACCGGCCCTATCGGCACTGCGCGACAATCGGCTCTGTCCGGCCGTCGACGCTCATCACCAGCCGCGCGGGCGCGCTGGCCGAAGCCGGCAGCGATGCGGCGAACCCGCCGCCCACCAGCGCATAGCCGACAAGGCCGGCGCCGATCGGCACGGTCTCACCGCCGCTCTCGATCGAAAGGCCGACGATGCGCGCGTGGTAATCGCCGGTGTTGCGGATCTCGGCGCGGGCCGTTCCGTCTTCGTCCCCCAGCGAGCAAGCAAGGTGCGAACCGTCGGGCGCCTGCTTCGGCGAAGCCGCGCCGCCATAGACGAACAGCGGGATCGAATAGCGCATCCGGAAACGCACGCTGCCGCTGTCACCTTCCTTGTCCGGCGGCGGCGGCAACTCGTCCACGAGCACCCGATAGGCGCTTTCGCCCTGCGCGCGCGCCGGATCGGCCGCGATCAGGCGGATAAGCTGGCGCTTGCCCGGCTCAAGGGTGAGGATCGGCGGGCTCGGCACCACGCGCGCCTGCGGCTCGTAGCTGTCCTCGCCCTGCGCCTGGCTCCACCCCAGCACCCGGACTTGCAGCGAGACCGGCGCATCGCCCCGGTTCTCCAGCCACAGCGCACTCGATTGCTGATCGGCCGCGATCGTCGGATCGATCGGCGAGATCAGGACCGACGCGCCGGCCACGGCCGGGGCCGGTATGGAAAGCGCCATGGCCGCCAGCGCGGCGATCGTTTGGTGCACCAGAGCGCGGCGGAGGGGGGAAGCCGTCATGCCCAGGCCCATCGATCACCAGTTGATCGTCACGGTGACGGTGTCCGCATACGTGCCGGCGGCGGTATCGCCCGGGATCATCGCCCGCCCATAGAGCGCGAAGGCGACGTTCGAGGCGTCCGCGAAGGCAAGCGGCACGGCTTGGCCCGGAAGCAGTTCCTGCTGCATTCCGGCATCCGAATAGAGCCGATAGGGGACCAGGCCGCCGCTGGCCGGCTCTTCCATTTGCCTGAGGCCCGCCTGATGATCCCCGCCGTCCACCGTCATCGACAGGACAACTCCCGGCGTACAGGCGATCCGCAGATCGGAGGCCAGCGCGACCGCGGCGGTCTTCTCATCTTCCCACAGCGCGGGCGCGGTGCCGAAATCGAGCCGGCCCCAGGAGGCCCTGCCGCCTTCCACCGCGCAGCCGGGAACGACAGTGGCCCGGGCCTGGAACGTTGCCGAGGGCCCGGCCTGCGCCGCCGTGCCCGCCGCCAGCATCCCGAGGACAAACGCGCGGTTGGCGATCCGGCCCACGTCCACCCCCCGGATCAGAAGGTGAGCGTGACGGCGATCGTGTCGGTATACGTGCCCGGCGCCAGATTGGGCGCGCCGAGGGCCCTGCCATAGACGTGGACCGTCTCCACTGCGCCGGTGCCGGGCACGGTGATCTGGTCCGCCGGGGCCAGCACATCGTTGAAGCCCGCGTCCGAATAGATGTCATAAGGCACCAGCAGCGTGCCGCCGGCGTCCGCCAGCGCGCGGCCGCTGCCGACCGCCGCCCCGTCGTTCTCGCCAGCGCCGAAAGTCAGCGTGGCATTGGTGCCCGGCGTGCACAGCACGCCGATCGCGCCGGCGCCGTTCACTTCGGCGCTCGCGCTGTCGAACAAAGTGGTGTGAGTGCCGAAGGCCAGCGTGCCGAGATCGGCCGAACTGGCGCTGCCGTTTACCTCGCACGCGGCCGTCAGCGTGATCGTGGCGTCGATCACACCGGCAACCTGGGCCGCCGCGGGCGATGCGAACAAAAGCCAAGCGCCCGCCGAAACGAATGAAAGAACTGTGCGCTGCATATCACAATCCCCGAGCCTTCGCAGACGACAGGCGACGCACCCGATGCACAACGCGATCTGTCGCCCCACTGTTAGTACGGCGCGGAGGAGGACCGAACAATTAGAGGAGAATACCAATAAATCTATTTATAGCATTTAATAACTTCCTCGATAAGGAGCCACACCGGGCCGGTCTTCACACATAAGGGAAAATGGCAAGGCGCTCTTCAGTCTGCTGGTAACTTGTTCGCAGCAGGACATCGAGCGGTGGACAGCCGCACACCTCGGCGCGGGGCTTGATCCAGCGGCGAGGCGTTGTTCCGGCCGGACGGAACCCTGTCACCCAAGCATCGTTGAGGCGCTGGGAGGGGCCGTCCGGAAGGGAGGCCATCCCACCCATGCCCTATTGCGGCGCACCTCCGATGCCCGGCAGCCTGTGGCTGCGCTGGAACATCGATCCCGTGGTGATCGTCGCGCTGGTCCTTCTTGCTGGGATTCACCTGGCCCGCTTGGGCGGCCGCCAGCGCACGCTCGCGATGACGGGCTGGGCCGTTACGGCCCTGGCGCTGCTTTCGCCGCTGTGCGCGCTGTCGGTGTCGCTGTTCGCGGCGCGGGTCGGCCAGCACATGATCCTGATCCTGATCGCGGCCCCGCTGATCGCCGCCGGCCTGCCGCCGCCCCGCGATTCGCGGCCCCTGTGGCCCGCCGTCGCGGCGTTCACCGTGTTCCTGTGGCTGTGGCACATGCCCGCGCCCTATGATGCCACGCTCCATTCCGATGCCGTCTATTGGGCGATGCATATCAGCCTGTTCGCCAGCGCGCTGGCGCTCTGGCGGGCGCTTCTGCCGCTGGGCCGGCGGCCGATGGCCCTGGTCGCGGCGGGGACGGTGGCTTCGATGCAGATGGCGCTGCTGGGCGCGGTGCTGACCTTCGCCGGGCGGCCGCTGTTCGCCTGGCATTACACGACCACGCAAGCCTGGGGCTTCACCCCTCTGGCCGACCAGCAGCTCGGCGGCGTGCTGATGTGGGTGCCCGGCGCCGTGCTGTTCCTGTGGCTGGCCCTGCGCACCGCGGCGCACGCCGCGCGTGAGCAGGGCGCGGCCAGGGCATGAGCCGCATCCCCCTCGGCTATCTCGACAGTGCGGGCGCACGCGCCGCGGCCACCCTGCCCCTGACCTGGTTCCTGCTGCTGGTTTCGATCGCGGTATGCCTGGCGATCACCTACCTGCTGTGGCGCGCGCTGCGCGGGCCGGCGGGCACGATCGGCGCCGACGGCAAGGCACCGGCCGTGCGGCGCGGCGAAGGGGCCGCGCGGCCGATCCTGGTCGGCGTGGCCATTTCGTCCGTCATCCTGCTGATCGCGCTCGGCTGGACCATGGTGGCCCTGGCGCAAGTGGCGCCCATGCCGCGCCGGCCCGAGATCGAGATCGACGTCACCGCGCATCAGTGGTGGTGGCAGGCGGATTATGGCGCGTCGGAGCCGGACCAGACCTTCTCCACCGCCAACGAGATCCACGTGCCGGTGGGCGCGAAAGTGCTGCTGCGCCTGCACGGGGCGGATGTGATCCACAGCTTCTGGGTGCCCAAGCTGACCGGCAAGACCGACATGATCCCCGGCCAGGTCAACCTGACCTGGCTGCAGGCGGACAAGCCCGGCGTCTATCGCGGCCAGTGCCAGGAATACTGCGGGTTGCAGCACGCGCACATGGCCTTCGAAGTGGTGGCGGAGCCGCCGGCGCAATATGCCGCCTGGCGCCGCGCGCAGTTGCAGACCGCCCCGCCCCCCGCCACGCCGGCGCAGGCGGAGGGCCTGGCGCTGGTCGAATACCGCTGCGCGGTGTGCCACACGGTCCGTGGCACCACCGCCGGGTCCAACGTCGGTCCCGATCTGACCCATGTGATGAGCCGCCGGATGCTGGCGGCAGGCACTCTCCCCAACAATCGCGCCATGCTCGCCGGGTGGATCGAGGATCCCCAGGGCGTGAAGCCCGGCACGCTGATGCCGGCGCAGCAGCTTTCCGGCCCGCAACTCCAAGCCCTGCTCGCTTACCTGGAGACGCTGAAATGAGCCCCGCCGACATTGCGCTGCCGGGTGAAGGGCCCGTGCCCGATACCGAGACGCGCCTGGCGCGCCGGCCGCGCATCGCCCAGGCCGACGATCCGGCGCTGCTCCGCAAGCTGGAGAAGACGTGGGAAACCAAGCCGGGGCTTTACGGCTGGCTGGCCACGGTCGACCACAAGGAGATCGGCAAGCGCTATATCGTCACCGCCTTCGTCATGTTGGCGGTGGGCGGCCTGGAAGCGGCGCTGATGCGGCTGCAACTCGCCGGACCCAACCGGCACCTGCTGACGCCGGAGCAGTACAACGAGCTGTTCTCCACCCACGGCATGACGATGATCTTCCTCTACGCGCTGCCGGTGCTGTCGGGGTTCTCGAACTATTTCTTCCCCCTGTGGCTCGGCGCGCGGGACATGGCGTTCCCGCGGATGAACGCGCTCAGCTATTGGATATACCTGCTGGCCGCCGCGTTCCTCTATGCCGGGCCGCTTACCGGCGCCGGGCCCAATGACGGCTGGTTCAACTACGTTCCCTATGCGGAACGGGCCTATAACCCGGGCATCAACCAGGACATCTATTCGCTGGGGCTGGTGTTCCTGGGCATTTCCACCAGCGTGGGCGCGGCGAATTTCCTGGTCACGGCGGCCAAGTGCCGCGCGCCCGGCATGTCGATCAACCGCCTGCCGATCATGGTCTGGGGCACGGTGACGGCCAATGCCGCGAACCTGGTGGTCGTCCCGGCCGTGAGCCTGGCGTTCTTCCTGCTGTGGCTGGACCGCAATTTCGGGACCAGCTTCTTCGACGTTGCGGGCGGCGGACAGCCGCTGCTGTGGCAGCACCTGTTCTGGCTGTTCGGCCACCCGTGGGTCTATGCGATCGTGCTGCCGGCCATGGGCATGGTGTCCGACGGGCTGCCGACCTTCAGCCGCACGCCGCTGGCCGCCTATACCCTGGTGGCGCTTTCCACCGTGGCGACCATGCTGATCGGCTTCGGCGTGTGGGTCCACCACATGTTCGCCACCGGGTTGCCGGGCCTGGGCCTGGCGTTCTTTTCGGGCGCCTCGATCATCATCACGATCCCCAGCGCCGTGGCGGTGTTCGCCTGGCTGGCGACGATCTGGCTCGGCCGGCCAGTCTACACCACCGCGTTCCTGTTCTTCGCCAGCATGATCCTGCTGTTCGTGATCGGCGGCGTTTCCGGCTTCATGACGGCCAGCGTGCCGGTCGACTGGCAGCTGACCGATACCTACTTCATCGTGGCGCACATCCATTATGTGCTGATCGGCATCAACGTGTTCCCCGTGTGCGGGGCGACGTACATGTGGTTCCCGAAGATCACCGGCCGGCTGATGGACGAGCGGCTGGGCCGGTGGAACTTCTGGATCATGTTCATCGGCTTCAACATTGCCTTCCTGCCGATGCACCTGCTGGGCCTCTTCGGCATGCCGCGGCGGGTCTATACGTATGGCGCGGGCATGGGGTTCTCCACCCTCAACCTGATCGTCACCCTCGGCTCGTATCTTTTCGCCATCGGCGTGGCGCTGTTCTTCTGGAACGTGTTCAAATCCTGGCGGCATGGCGAGAAGGCCGGGCCGGACCCGTGGCAGGGGCCGACTCTGGAATGGGCCATCCCATCGCCGCCGCCGCCCTACAACTTCGCGGTGATCCCCACCGTCGCCAGCCGGCACCCGCTGTGGGAGGACGATCTCGGCGAGGACGAGCATCGCTCCTCGATCGAGGAAGGCATGGCGCTCGACCAGGGCAAGGAAGCGCTGGCCGTGTCGATCCTCGACGCGGAGCCCGAGCGTATCCTGAAGATGCCCGAGGATACGCTGGCGCCGTTCAGCCTGGCGGTGGCGGCGGCCGTGCTGTTCGTGGGGCTGCTGCTCCATCTGTGGTGGCTGGCGGGACTGGGCGCCGTCGGCACGGTGCTGGCACTGGCGGCGTGGAACTGGCCGCGCCGGAAGCTGCTGGAACGCGAACCCGCCCCGCACGAGGGGATAGGCCATGGCTGAACGGATCGTCTCCCGCCCGGACAGCCTCCAGATCGGCCCGGTGCGCGGGCGCGGGATCGGCTGGAACGGCATGGTCATGCTGATCGCCAGCGAGGCGGCGCTGTTCGGCTATCTGCTGTTCTCCTATTATTTCCTCGCCGTTTCCAACCCGGCAGGCTGGGTGATCGAGAGCCGGCCCAGCCTGACGCTTGCCCTGCCCAACACCTTGCTGCTGCTCGCTTCCAGCGTGGCCGCCTGGTGGGGGGACGACGGGGTGCGGAAGGACCGGCCAGGCCAGGCGCTCGGCGGGCTAGGTCTCGCTTTCGTGATGGGGCTGGCCTTTGCCGTGGTGCAGGTCTTCGAATGGAAGGCGAAGACCTTCGGGCCGGACGCGAGCAGCTATGCCTCGCTCTATTTCCTGACCACCGGCTTCCACATGGCGCATGTCGTCGTCGGGCTGGTGATCCTCGCCTCGCTGTGGCTGTGGGTGGGGCGCGGCTTCTTCTCGCCGCTGCGATCGCTGCCGGTCTCCAACGGGGTGGTCTACTGGCACTTCGTCGATGCGGTGTGGCTTGCCGTGTTCGCCACATATTACCTCACGCCATACCTGGGGCTGGGCCGATGACGCGCGAGCACGACGAACAGTCGCACCCGGCGTCCCTGCGCCGCCGCGTGGGAAAGCGCGCGGCGCTGTTCGCCGTCTATGGCGCGCCGCTGGCCTGGTTCGTGCAGTTCTGCGCGGCGTTCGCCTTCAATACCTCGCCCTGCTTCGACGCGGGAGAACGGCTGTTCAGCCGGCCCGGCCTGCACCCCTGGGCCGCGATCATCTCGGTGCTGTGCCTGGCGGTGGCGCTGGCGGCGCTGTGGCTCGGCCTTGTCCACTTGCGCCGCACGCGCGAGGAGGAGCCGGGCGGGGAGCGCGGCCTGATCGAAACCGGGCAGGGCCGCACGCGCTTCCTGGCGATCTGGGCCATCGCCTTCGCCGGCGTGTTCACCGTGCTGATCGCGATCAATATCCTTCTGCTGCTGGGGGTTTCGCCGTGCGCGGTCTGATCGCCCTGGCCGCGCTGCCGCTGGCCGCCTGCGGCCATGCCGGGGGCGCGAGCGCCGACCTCGCCCGGCAGACGATCGCCGACCATTGCGGCGCCTGCCACACCGTTCCGGGCGTGGCCCAGGCCAGGGGGCGCGTCGGCCCCGATCTGAGGGGCATCGGCAAGCAGCAGATCATCGCCGGCACGCTGCCCAACAGCCGCGCGAACATGATCCGCTGGATCACCCACGCCCAGAGCGTTTCGCCCGGTTCGGTCATGCCGGACATCCCGCTGACCGCCGCGCAGGCCCAGGCGGTGGCCGACTATCTCTATTCGCTGGACTGATGCCATGAAGACCACGACCGTGCTCGCCGTCTCGCTCGCCGCCGTCATCGCAGTGGCGGTGCCCGTGCTCGCGGCCCAGCAGGCGCTGTTCCCGCTGCGCCAGAGCGCCAAGCCGCCGGTGCCGGAAGCCGTGGCGGCGGCCGATGTGTTCACGCGGGAGCAGATCGGCCATGCGCTGGTCCCGCCCACGCCCGAAGCCGGGCGGACGGTGGCCGCGCCGGCGGCCGCGCCCAAGGATGACGGGCAATGGCTGATGCCGGCGAAGAACTACGCCGCCACCCGCTATACCACGCTTGCCGAGATAACCCCGGCCAACGCGAAGAACCTGCACGAAGTATTCAGCTTCTCGCTGGGGGTTAACAAGGGGCAGGAAGCCGCGCCGCTGGTGGTGGGCAGCACGATGTACATCGTCAGCGCCTTCCCCAACCACGTCTATGCGCTGGACCTGACGAAGGAGGGCGCGCCGCTCAAGTGGAGCTATAATCCCAAGCCCCTGCCCGCCGCCGCCGGGGTGGCCTGCTGCGACGTGGTCAACCGCGGCGCCGCCTATGCCGACGGCAAGATCGTGTTCAACACGCTCGACGGTGCGACCATCGCGCTTGCCGCCGATAGCGGCAAGGAAGTGTGGCGCACCCAGCTTGGCGACATCAACAAGGGCGAAAGCGTCACCATGGCCCCGCTGATCGCCGGGGGCAAAGTGCTGGTCGGCAATTCGGGCGGCGAATTCGGAGTCCACGGCTGGCTGGCCGCGCTCGACCTCGGCAGCGGAAAGCTGGCCTGGAAGGCCTATCACACCGGGCCGGACGACATCGCGCTGATCGGTGACCAGTTCCATCCCTTCTACGCATCGGACCGGGGGAAGGACCTGGGCGTCAAGACCTGGCCTTCCGATGCCTGGCGCACCGGCGGCGGCACGATGTGGGGCTGGATCGCCTATGATCCTTCGACCCAGACGATCTTCTACGGCACCGCCAATCCCGGCCCGTGGAACCAGCAGCAGCGGCCCGGCGACAACAAGTGGACCGCCGGCATGTTCGCGCGTGACGTGCACACCGGGCAGGCCAAGTGGTTCTATCAGTTCAGCCCGCATGACGAGCACGATTACGACGCCATCAACGAGCAGCTGCTGCTCGACATGCCGTTCGACGGCAAGATGCGCGAAGTGGTGCTGCGGCCGGAACGCAACGGCTATGTCTATGTGCTAGACCGCAAGACCGGGCAGGTGCTTTCCGCCGATCCCTTCGGGCCGGTGAATTCGTCACGCGGGGTGGATCTCAAGACCGGGCGGCTGATCGTCAATCCGGCCAAGGAGACCAGGCTGGGCCAGGTGGTGCACGACATCTGCCCCACGGCCAGCGGCGCGAAGGACTGGAACCCTTCCAGCTTCAGCCCGCGCACCGGCCTGGTCTACATCCCGCATGAGAACCTGTGCATGGACTGGATGAACCTGGAGGTGAACTACATCTCCGGCACGCCCTATGTCGGCGCGGAAGTGAAGATGAAGCCGGGGCCGGGCGGGCACCGGGGCGAGCTGACGGCCTGGGACCCGGTGAGGCGCAAGCCGGCCTGGACGATCCGCGAGGACCTGCCGGTATGGTCGGGCACGGTCGCCACCGGGGGGGACCTGGTGTTCTACGGAACGATGGACGGCTGGTTCAAGGCGATCGACGCCCGCAACGGCAACCTGGTGTGGAAGCAGAAGCTGCCGAGCGGCATCATCGGCCAGCCGATCAGCTACAGGGGGCCGGACGGGCATCAGTACGTGGCCGTGCTATCCGGCGTTGGCGGCTGGTCGGGCGCGGTCGTCTCGGGCCCGCTCGATCCGCGCGACGGCACCTCGGCGCTCGGCTTCGTCAATACCATGACCGATCTTCCCACTCGCACGACCGCAGGAGGGACGCTCCATGTCTTCGCTCTTCCGCATTGAGGGGATCGCCGCGCTGGCCCTCGCGCTCGTCGTGGCAGGGTGCGACAAGGCGGCCGACGAGAGCGACCGCTTCGCCCCGTCCGGGCCCGGCGCGCCGGCCCAGCGCGCGGTGGCCCTGGTGCCCGCCGGCGGCGAGCTGGACACCACGCCCAATCCCCGCGCCGAACCCTATTACGGCAGCGCCGAGGCGGTGACCAACGGGATGCTGATCTACAACCAGATGAACTGCGTGGGCTGCCACTTCAACGGCGGCGGCGGGATCGGCCCGCCGCTGATGGACGATCAATGGATCTACGGCGGGCGGCTCGACCAGATCTACAACACCATCTACTTCGGCCGCCCGAACGGGATGCCGGCCTGGGGCGGCAAGCTGAACGACGAGCAGATCTGGCAAGTCGCCGCCTATGTCCGCTCGATGTCGCTTCCGGAGACCCTGGCCCGCAACGGCACGGGCACGCCTTCGCAGCATCCGGCCCCCGTGCCGCGCGCAGCCGATGAGAACGACGGCTGGCACATGCCCAAGGGCACCGGTGGATGAGGGGATGGATCGTCGCGGCGCTGGGCCTGGCCCTCGCCGCCTGCTCCAAGCCGCCCATCGGCAACGACCGCGTCTTCGTTTCCGACGAGGAGGCGGACGTGGTCCATGTGCTGGACGGCGCGAGCGGCGCGGTCGAGCAAACCTTGCGCACCGGCCAGCGTCCGCGCGGCCTGGCGCTCTCCCCCGACGGCAAAGTGCTCTACATCGCCGCCAGCGATGCCAATCGCATCGAGGCGTGGGACACGCACCTGCTGACCAAGCTGCGCGACATCGCCTCGGGCAGCGATCCCGAGCGGATCGCGGTGAGCCCCGACGGCAAGACGCTCTATGCCGCCAACGAGGACAAGAGCGCGGTCTCGTTCATCGATGTCCCGAGTGGCAAGGTCACGCACGAGGTGCAGGTCGGCCCCGAGCCCGAAGGCATCGGCATCTCGCCCGATGGCAAGCTGCTGATCGCCACCAGCGAAGTCGCCAGCGTCGCCCATTTCATCGATGTGCCCACGGCCCGCGTGATCGGCAACGCGCCCGTGGGCAGCCGCCCGCGCGAGGTGCTGTTCCTGAAGCAGGGCAAGGAAGCCTGGGTCAGCTCCGAACAGCGCGGCACGATCCACGTGTTCGATACCGCGAGCGGCAAGGAACTGCGCCGGATAGACCTCACCGCCGCCTTTCCCGAGCTGGAGAACCCGCAGGCGGTGGAGCTGGAACTGACTCGCGACGGCAAGCGCGCCTTCGTCGCCATGGGCCGGGGTGACCGCGTGGCGGAGATCGACCCTGCGACGTACCGCGTGGTCCGCTCGTTCCCCACGGGCCAGCGCACCTGGGGCATCTCGCTGGCGCCCGATAACAGCCGGCTTTACGCCGCATCAGGATTGTCGGGCACGGTGACGATCATCGACCTGCAGGCGAACCGGGTGCTCCATACGGTCGATCGCGGCGGCCGGCCGTGGACGACCGAGGCGGTGGCGCGATGAAGCCGCTGGCCGCCTTTGCCCTGCTCGCCGCGCTGCTTTCCGCCTGCGCGCCAAAGCCGCTCAAGGTCTGCGTGGATCCCAACAACCTGCCGTTCTCCAACCGCGCGGGCCAGGGCTTCGAGAACAAGCTGGCCGAGCTGATCGCCGCCGATCTCCATCGCCCGGTCGACTATGTCTGGTGGGCGCAGCGCCGCGGCTTCGTGCGCAATACGGTGGGCGAAGGGGCGTGCGACATCTGGCCCGGCGTGGCCTCCGGGCTGGAGACGCTGGCGACGACGCGGCCCTATTACCGTTCCAGCTATATGTTCGTGACGCGGCAGGCCGACGCTCTTTCCGGCCTGACGCTGGACGATCCGCGGCTGAAGGCGCTTTCGATCGGCGTCCAGCTTGTCGGTGACGACGGTGGCAACACCCCGCCGTCCCACGCGCTCGCCCGCCGGGGGCTGATCGACAACGTCCACGGCTACATGCTCTATGGCGATTACACCCGCCCCAATCCGCCCGCCGCCATCATGCGCGCGGTGGAACAGGGGGACATCGACGCCGGCCTGGTGTGGGGGCCGCTGGCCGGATACTTCGCGAAGGAAAGCGCGGTGCCCTTGCGGCTGGAGCCGGTGACTCCCTGGCTCGACGACAATCAGTGGCCGATGGCTTACGACATCTCGGTCGGCGTACGGAAGGACGATCCCGAGCTGCTGACGCAAGTGGGCCGTGCGCTGACCGACAACCGGGCGAAGATAGAACGGCTGCTTGCCGAATACGGCGTGACGCCGGGCGGGAGCTGATGGAGGTTGCGGTTGGAAATGGTCGCCTCTCTTCCATTACCTCCCACCCCTGATGCACCCCATCCCTTCGATCGTTCCGGTTAAAAGGCGATCAGGCATTACAGCGCCGCGCGCAGGCCAAGCGTCCAGCGGCGAGGCTGACCGGGGCCATAGGCACGCGGGTTGGAGGCGCCGGGCGCTTCTTCCAGGTCGATCTCATCCACCTCGCTGAAGGTCCCGAACGTGGCGAACTTCCGGTCGAAGGCATTGGTCAGCGCACCGAACAGCGACAGGCCGCGCACCAGCTCTATGCTGCCACGCAGGTTGACCAGGGCATAGCCGGGCACGGGCTTTTCGAGATTGGCTTCATCGCCCACCAGATACTGGCTGGAACGCGCGACGACATCGCCGCCCAGCGTGAAGCGGCGCCCGCGCGCCAGCGTGCCGGCGTAATCCGCGCTCAGCACCGCGCTATGCCGTGGGATGCCGGGCAGGCGGTCACCCCGCGCCACCTCGATCGTGCCGTCTTCCCCAGCCTGCGGATGCGCCGGGCTGGAGACCGCCAGGGGCGAACGATAGGTGGCGTCGGTGTAGGCGTAGCTTGCGGCGAGGCGCAGCGCACCGCGCCGCGCCTCGGCCGACAGCTCGATCCCCTGCCGCCGGGTATCGCCGACATTCCGGAAATAGGCGCGGCCGCGTATCGCGGACGGCGAGTACTGGATGTCGTCATTTATGTCGGCGCGATAGGCGGACGCCAGCCAGCGCAGGCGCCAGCCGGAAAGGTCCGCGTCGCCGAGCGCGCCCAGCTCGTAATTGCGGGCCACGACCTGTCGAAGCGGCGGATCGGCGACGAAGAAGTTGGTCAGGCTGCACGGCGCGTCCTCGTCCGCGCAGGACAATTCCGCCGGCGTAGGCGCGCGGTTGGTTTCGGCATAGCCGGCCCGCAGCGTCATGCCAGGCGTGGCCGCCCAGTCCAGCTCCACGCCGGGGTTCACCCGCTCGAAGCGGTGTCGGCCGTTGAGCGCGGTGCCGATCTGGTCTTCCAGCTCGATCCGGGCGTGGTTATAGCGCAGCGCCAGTTCGGCGGTGAGGCGCGAGGTCAGGGGCAAGCTGTCGGCCAGGAACAGGCCCCAGTGATCGGTCCGCGCCTTGAGGCCGACGGGCGCGATCGCGCCGCTTTCCTGCACTATGATCGGGCTGAGGCCTTCCACCCCGCGCTCTTCGGTCAGTTCGCCAAGCTCGGTGGACGTGGCGAAATCCGTGGCGCTGTGGTCATGGCTGAAGCCGAACGCCAGCCGGTTGCGCCCGCCCAATAGCACACGTTCGTCGATCAATTGCGCCTGGATGCCGGTGGATCGGGTGTGGGTCTGCCCGCGATTGAGCACGCCGTAGCCTTCGCCGCCCAAGGTATCGGGAATGCCATTGCCGGCCGCGTCGGTGAGGAACTGCTCCTCCTCCCCCTCGCCCGCATCATCGTCGTCACCGCCGATTTCCTCCAGGCACAGGAAGCCCTCATGCTCGTCGCAGGCCTCGATATCGGCCGCGTCGCCGTTGATGTTCCGGGTCCGCAGGCGCTGGCGATACAGCACGGCTTCGAGCCGCGTGCCGCCGCCGAGCGAGACCCACGGATGCACGCTGATCCGGCCATAATGATTGCGGGTATTGTCCGGCCAGGTGAACACCGACTGGCGCCGCGCCGCGAGCAGTTCCACCGGGGCGACGCCGTTTCCGGTGAGATCGGTGTCGGCGCCGATGAACTTTGCGTGGACGCCGGCCTGCGCCCCGTCCCAGCCGATATCGGCATAGACATTGCCCAGTTCCGACGGGCTATGATCGCGCCAGCCGGTTTCCCGGCGATACTGGCCGGCGACGAAATAGCTGAACGCCCCCATGGCACCGCCGCCCGAAACGGCCGCTTCCCGTTGGCCGTAAGCGCCGAGCGCCGCGCTGGCATCGAGGCCCGGATCGCTATGGCCATTCGCGCTTTCCAACACGAGCGCGCCGCCGAGCGCGTTGAGGCCATAGACCGGGCTCGCATCGAGCAGCGCGACCGAACGCAGGGCCGCATCCGGGATCAGGTCGAACGACACGGTATCCCCGAACGGCTGATTGAACCGCGCGCCGTCGAGATAGACGGCAAGCCCCTGCGCCTGCCCCTGCAGGGGTGAAGCCGCGAAGCCGCGATAGACCAGGTTAGGCTGCCATGGATTGTTCTGCGCATCCTGCAAGGTGATCCCGGCCTGGCGGCCCAGCGCGGGCAGCAGGTCAGGCCCGCCATCGCGCCAGACCGCCTGGCGATCGAGCGTGATCGCATCGTCCAGATCGATCCCGGCGCCCGGCGCGGTCACCACGATCGTTTGCCGAGACGCGGAATCCGCATCCTGAGCAGCCACGACACTGGGCATGGCAACGGACGCGAGCAAGGCAACCGCCGTGCCCAGGGGTTTATCGCGAAAAGAAAGCATCCGGTCCCTGCCCTGTGATTTTCTTGTTCCAGCCTTGCGGCGTGCTTCGGTGCTCCAGATGCCTGCCCGATAGCAAGCGATCTGTCAGGCGTCCTTCCAGCGAAGCATGAGCCGGCCGCTCGCCGGCACCTCGAAATCGATCCGGTCGGGCGTGGCCTTATGGGGCTGCAAGGCATCGCCATTGGCGAGGTGAACGGATGGTACGGGCAGGCTGCGCCGTTTCAGCCGGACGACACTGAGCAGGGCGGTGCAGGTCTCACCCCCGTCGAGCTGGAGCGAGATGGCCCGCTCTCCCGTATGTTCCAGGGTCCGCAGGAAATGATTGCAGAACAGCCAGAACGGCGCGCCGTCCACGGTGTGGAACGCGGTGCTGGCGAAGATGAACGGCGCGCCCGCTCCATAGATTTCCTGCCCCACCTGGCCTGCCGGCTGCCCGTCGCCGTAAAGATCCTCCAGCGGGAAAGAGAGCTTGGGATCGACTTTGCCGCTCTGGTGATGGCCTTCCTGGATCGCCTCTTTCGGCAGCGTATCGGGGAAATAGAACCAGCCGCGTTCCAGGGTGTACTTGCAATACTCGCTGATCAGCATCTTCGCCGCCGGCTCGAGATCCGGGCCGCTTTCCCTCAGGTATTCCTCGAATCCGGCGAAGCATTCGAAACATTCGAACATCGCCATGTAGGGGCCATCGTGCAGCGCGGTGGTGCCGAGGAAGTTGCTGTAGTGGATCGCCTGGTCCAGCCGAGAAGCCCATATCTCGCAGTTGTGCAGCACGCCCGCGACATAGACGTAGCTCTGCGCCAGCCAGTCCTTGTCCTGCGTGATGCGCCATAGCCTGAGGCAGGCCACCGCTCCCCACACGCTCAGGTTGGCCTGGTAGAGAAGATCGAAGCGCAGGCCCTTCACGGTCTCGATCGCGGCCTTCGCCTCATCGAGATAGAGCTTCTCGCTGGTCAGCTGGTAAAGCTGCAGCATGAGATAGGCATAGAGGCCGTTGACGTCCGTCTGGCCGAAGCCGTCATCCCCGCGAGTCCTGGTGACGACAGAGAAATCGTCGATCCGATAGAGGATGGGCCAGCGGTATTTGAAATGGCGCGCCGAACGGATTCCGTAGTCGATCGAGCTGAACAGGAGCGCATGCGCCTGCGCATCGCCATCGAGCGCGAGGCGGGCGAGATTGATCAGCGGGTGATAGAGATACCAGGAATCCACCTCGTCCAGGTTCTTCCGATCGCCGGCGTTGGGAAGAAAGCGCCGCAGCATCTTGAACCTGGCATCGTGGAACCGGCCCAGCCCCTTCTTCAGGTCCGCTTCGAGCGGCAGCGGCTCGCCCCGCCACTGGCCGAAACGATGCAGCGAGGCGATCACCGTCATCTGCACCATGCTGTCGGGCACCTCGCCTTCGACATAGGGCATCACGTAGCGGTGGCCGTAATGCCGGACAGTCGCCGGCTTCGCGCTTTCGAGGTCCGCCAGCGTGCGCTCTGCCCGCCAGAGCCAGTCGCGATAAGTGACCGGCGGCGGATCGAGCACCCGGTAGGCGGCGCCCAGCATTTGCAGGAACTGGCGCGCCATCTCCTGCTCGTTGTCCGCCGCCCAGTCACGGAAAACGAGAATCGCGTCCGACAGCACGACCTCTTCGCCAGCGGGCAGCAGGCCTTCCCCACCTTCCTGGGCGGGCGGAATGGGCGGGAGATAGCCCAGTTCCGGCCATTCCCCGCCGACCACGCCATCAGGCTTCGTGCCGGTGAGCTGGAAGTAGCGATTGAGCGCGGTGAGGTTCTGGAAATAGAGCACGCTGCCGAAAGCCGGGCGGTCGATCCGGAAATAGGCCAGGCCGCTGTTCACGCCCCGTTGCGCGGCTTCCACGTTGCCGCGCGCGCCGAGCGGATCGTCCTTTTCGCCAAGCGGATAGAGATCGCGCGGGAGGAACGGCAGGCGCAGATCCGACGCCGGGCGCAAGCTGGCGCACACACGCAGGCGGTGGAGGCCTTCGTCGCTGACCGAAATGCCGATCCTGAACCGGCCCAGCAGGCTTTCGACTTCGAGCCGGGCCGCCTCGTCCGGGCCCGGCTTCATCTTGCGGCACGCGAATCCGCTGACGGGAACGTAAGCCGCGCGCAGGGCCAGCCCGCCCTGGTCCGGGCGGCGGACCAGCACCCAGACCGAATCCGCGCCGCAGCATAGTTCGACCGTGAGATCGCCCAGCGAAACCTTGCCCAAAGGACGCAGCGCTCCGGACTGAAGCTCCGACCGCAAGGAAATCACGAACGGGCTTGCCGCTGGCTGATCTGTCTGTTCGCCCATATCCACTCGCTGTGCGACCCATCGAACGGCGGGGATCGCCGGGAAGTTCCGGAACCGCGATCGCCGCCCGCGCGAAAAATCGCGGTTTGTCCTGTCAGCGGGTCAGAGCTGGTTCTCGTCATCCTCCTGCTTGGCCGGTTCGCTATCGTCACGGGCAATGAAGCTGATCTTGCCGTTGGGCTCGAGGATCGCCCAATCGACATCGGCAACCCGGGCAATGCCGGCGAGGCGCATTTCAATCTCCAGCTCGGAACGCGTGATGCGATCGCGGTGCATGTTCGCCTTGACCAGTTCGCCCCCTCTGACCAGCACGCGCGGCACGCCTTCCAGGAAGCGTTCGGCAGGCGGAAACCAGTAGCTGATCCGGCTCAGCACCAGGGCCCAGAACGCGATGGTGGAGATGGCGAGCGTGGCGCCCGTGATGCTGAAATCGTTATGCGTGATCCCTTGCTGGATGAGATCGCCCATCACGATCAGCAGCACGAGTTCGAACGGCGTCACCTGACTCAGCTCCCGCTTGCCGAGCAGGCGCAGCAGCAGATAGATGATGAAGAACATCAACGAGGCGCGAAGGATGATGTCCATCAGGGCAGAACCTTCATCGAGATCGGGGTGGAGGTGAGCTCTCTTTCGCCGTCGAACACGGCGATCACGCCGGAGGTGCCGCCCGTCAGGGGCGGGTTGATCTGCCCGTCGATCTTGAAGCGGAACACATCGCCCGGCTTTAGCTGTCCGAAGGAGAAGCGGCGGAAGCCGTTTTCGTAACTTTCCTCACTCGCGGCGGGGATCATGCTGTTGATGGTCATGTCCCGCCACAGGGTATCCGACACGGCAATGACCAGATCGTTCACGGGTTGCCGGGCATTGACCTCAATGGTCGTTTCGAAGATCAAGCCGTTGCGCAGCAGATCGGGGGCGGTCACCTTCAGGGTCACGGCCTGCCCAGCCACCTGCTTCACCGGGCTGGGCTGGCCGCCGAACATCCCGACCAGGCCCGCCGCCATCAAAGCCGTGAGCAGGACCGGCGCAAGCCAGCCGACGCCGCCACGGCTATCGATATTTCGCTGCGACAGGCCGTCGGGGAATGGCTTCGGCATATTCATCCCATTCTTGCGCATGCGGCCTTTCGGCCGCATCGGCCGCACCGTCTGTTCAGAAACGCGGCCGGCCAGCGCCGCGTTCCGCGCCCCCGGCATCGGCGGCGCTTGCAAGCCCCGGCGCGCCCGGCGTAACGCGGGCGCATGACGCGCAGTTTCGGCCCCGCCCCTTCCGCCGACGAGATCGAGGCGCTGGCCCGCGCCGCGCTGGAGCGGTTGCCGCCGCAGTTCGCGGCGCACCTGGGCGAACTGGTGCTGGCGGTGGAGGAATTCGCCGATCCGGAGCTGCTGGAACAGATGGGCATCGAGGACCCGTTCGAGCTGACCGGCGTCTATGAAGGCCTGCCGCTGCACGAGAAGAGCATCGATCATTCCGGCCAGGTGCCCGATCGAATCCGCCTGTTCCGCCAGCCGATCCTGGACGAATGGATAGAGCGCGGGGACGAGGCGCTGGAAAACCTGGTGGCGCATGTGCTGGTACACGAAGTGGGACACCATTTCGGCCTGTCGGACGAGACGATGCATGCGCTGGAGGATGCGGCGGAGGATTAAGGTCGGGGGCCGTTGGCCGCGTTACATCCAATCCAGGGCGGCAGCGCCACACGCTCTGGATTGCTTCGCTACGCTCGCAATGACGATTGGGGGGACGATTTGGGGGCGATCTGGGATGGCCGGTTGCGGCCTAGATGCGCTCCGCTTCCGCCACCGCGTCGCTTGCGCGCAAGGCGCTGATGATGCGGGTCAGGTGGGCGAGGTCCTGCACTTCGAGCTGCACCTCGTAAGTGTGGAACGGATCGTCGAGCTGGGTCTGCTTGAGGGTGATCACGCTGGCGTGGTTCTTGGCGAAGATGCCGGCCATCTCGGCCAGGGTGCCGAGCCGGTGGTAAAGCACCACCCTGAGCCGCCCCACCGCGCCTTGCGAGCGTTCGCCCCAGGACAGGTCCACCCAGTCGGAATCGACGCCGTTGGCCAGTTCGAGGCAATCGATCGAATGGACCTGCACGCCTTCGCCCCGCACTCTCAACCCCACGATCCGGTCCCCCGGGACCGGGTGGCAACATTCCGCCAGCGTGAAGCCCATTCCCGGCGTCAGGCCCTTGATCGAGATGGCGCGGGCGCGGCCCGGCTCTTTCGGGAACTCGGCGCTGCTGCCGGGCACCAGGGCTTCCATCACCTCGCGGTCGTCCAGCTTGGCCGAGCCGATCGCGTGCATCAGCTCGTCCTCGTCCTCCAGCTCCAGCCGCTCCACCGCCGCGGCGATGGCCTTCTTGCCGATCCGGGAAGGTAGCCGCTCGGCGATCTGTTCGAACAGCTTGCGGCCGATCTCGGCCACTTCTTCGTATTCCTTCGCCCGCACGGCGCGACGGATCGCCGCGCGCGCCTTGCCGGTGACGACGAAGCCCAGCCATGACAGCTGCGGCTCCGCATGGGCGCCCTTGATGATATCGACCACGTCGCCGTTGTTGAGCTGGGTGCGCAGCGGCATGTGCCGGCCGTTGATCTTGGCCCCCACGGTATGCGCGCCGAGATCGGTGTGGACGGCGAAGGCGAAATCCACCGGCGTCGCCCCCTTGGGCAGCTGGAACAGCGCGCCCTTGGGCGTGAAGGCGAAGATGCGATCCTGGTAGATCGCCAGCCGGGTGTGCTCCAGCAGTTCCTCGGGATCGTGGCTGGCATCGACGATCTCGATCAGGTCGCGCAGCCAGCCGACCTGGCCATCGGGCTTGTCGCCCTGCTTGTAAGCCCAGTGGGCGGCCAGGCCGAATTCGTTCAGGCGGTGCATGTCGCGCGTGCGGATCTGCACTTCGACGCGCATCGAGCTTTCATAGATCAGCGTGGTGTGCAGGCTGCGATAGCCGTTGGTCTTGGGCGTGGAGATGTAATCCTTGAACCGCCCCGGCACGAACTGCCACGCCTGGTGCAACACGCCGAGCGCGCGGTAGCAATCCTCCACGCTGTCCGTCAGCACGCGGAAGGCGAAGATGTCGGTGATCTGTTCGAACGGCATGTGCCGTTCGGCCATCTTGCGCCAGATCGAATAGGGGTGCTTCTCGCGCCCCCAGACCTCCGCCTGCACGCCGGCGGCGGCGAGTGCCTGCTTGATCTTCAGCGCGATCGAATCGACCTGCCCGTCCTCTGTGCTGCGCAGCTGCTCCAGCCGGCCGGTGATCGTGGCATAGGCCTCCGGCTCCAGCTGCTCGAAAGCCAGCAGCTGCATCTCGCGCATGTATTCGTACATCCCCACCCGCTCGGCCAGGGGGGCGTAGATATCCATCGTCTCACGCGCGATGCGGCGGCGCTTCTCCGGGCTCTTGATGAAATGCAGCGTGCGCATGTTGTGGAGCCGGTCGGCCAGCTTGACCAGCAGCACGCGGATGTCCTCGCTCATCGCCAGGAAGAACTTGCGCAGGTTTTCCGCCGCGCGCTCGTTCTCGGGCATCTGTTCCAGCTTGGAGAGCTTGGTCACCCCGTCCACCAGCCGCGCGATGCTGGGGCCGAAGTTCTTTTCGACATCCTCGATCGTGGCCAGCGTGTCTTCCACCGTATCGTGGAGCAGCGCGGTGACGATGGTTTCCTGATCCAGCTTGAGGTCGGTCATCAGGCCGGCGACCTCGATCGGATGGCTGAAATAGGGATCGCCGCTGGCGCGCTTCTGGCTGCCGTGCCGCTGCACGGTGTAGACATAAGCGCGGTTGATCAGCGCCTCATCGGCATCAGGGTCATAGGCCTTGACCCGTTCCACAAGTTCGTACTGGCGCAGCATCTGCATCAGATGTGCGTTGCGCCGGCTTCTTGAGCAAGGGGGGACGTGATCGCGCGGCCAATCGATTCTTTCAGCGCGCATGGCCGATCGATGCGGGGTGTTGACACTGTTGACACTGTCCAGGGCACAAGACCGGGCTCGCGCCGGAAACCTTCGCATGGGGCGGGCGAAAGGGCGAAATCGGCGCAGGCGCGGGGCATGCGCGCCGTGTGCCTGAGCGGCGCCTGGTAGGAAAGCGCTATCGCCCCGGCTGCTCAGCCCTGCCGTAGGATGTCCGCCCCGCCATCATCGGGCTGCTCGTTGTAGATGAAGCCGAAGAGAGGGTTCTCCCGCGCGCCGAGCGTGTTGTCGGGCGCCCACCAGACGCGGACCGCGCTCCAGTCTCCGGCTTCCGACACATCCGCGGCCAGGGCGCGGCGCTCTATCCGGCCGGGCCCGGACCAATTGGCGTGATCGAGCAGGACGTGGCGTTCATCCACGATCTCCCCCACCACGGCCACGTGGCCCAGCGGCATCGCCGCGCTGGGGCGGAAGGCCATGACCGCGCCCGGGCGCGGTTCGGCCCCGCGCTGGTATCGCCCTTCGGCCTTGCTCCACCACAAGCCTGCATTGCCGTGAATCTCTATGCCGGAGACTGCTCGCGCATAAGGCACGCATTGCAGGATCCGCGCCTGCGCCGCGCCGGGCAACACCGCGCAGAGGCCCAGCGCCAGCCCCAAGGCCGCAAGCCACCGTCCGGGCCCGCCGGCCCGTTTCATCGAAATCCCCACCATGCCGAGAAAAATCCTCCCGCCCCGCTTGAACTCTGCCGTGGCAGTGACAATGATACATAATATCATCTCGTATGACAGAGGGGCTCCGCTCCTTTCGGCGCGGGCAGGGGTCGATTTATCCCAGCAGGGAAAGGAACAGGTAATGAGCGGTGCGGGAAACGAGCGATTGTCAGGGCTGGACCGGCTGGGAATGGTCATTTCCAGCGCGTGCCTGGTTCATTGCCTGGCGCTGCCCCTGCTGACCGCGCTGCTTCCGTTCCTGTCGACGACGCTGCCGGGCGACGAATGGACGCACAAGGCGCTGCTGGGCATGGCCCTGCCGGTGACCGGCCTGGCCTTGCTGCGCGGATGGCAGCGCCACCGTTCGGCCGCCCCGGCGATCGCGGGGGCGATCGGCCTGGGCATCGTCGCCACCGCGCTATTCGTGGAGACGGAGCTGGTCGAATCCGCGCTGACGGTGACGGGCGGCCTCATCGTGGTCTGGGCGCACCTGAGGAACTGGCGCGTGCGCCACGGCTGAGCCCCTCAGGCCGGCTTGCCCACGATCGCATCCACGCTGCCCTGCGTCACCGCGTGATAGCCCGCCCGCGTCTGGGCGTAGAGGCGGCGGGCGATGGGCCGACCCCAATCGCCCTGATCCATCAGCGTCTGGAAAAGCGGCTGCACGAACTTGCGACGGCCCACGCGGCCGAGGAACTTTTCCGCCAGCGGCACGGCCGGCTGATAGCGGTTGGCCAGCGCCAGATCGAGCCAGGCGAACAGGATCTCGTCATTGCCCGATTGCGAAAGGCCCAGGCCCCTATCGAGATCGGCGAGCTGCTGCGTGTCCATCCGCCGCGGCAGCTTCGCCAGGAAGCGCAGCCGCTCCGCCGTGGTCCAGCCCGCCCATGGCGCGGGATCGACGGCGCGGGTCTTCGCATAGTCCGCCGCCGCCGCGTCGACATCGGCGAAAGCCTCCGGCGCCGGGCGGGCGACGTTCGCCGGCAGGCCGGTGCCATAGACCCATTCGTCCAGCATCAACTGGCGTTCCAGCGCGGCATCGCCATTGATCAGGTTGGCCCGCATGTCCGCCAGCAGCAGCGCGGAGGTCGCCGGCTGGAACGCATGGCTATCGAACCACTGGCGCAGCCAGGCATCGAACCGCGTGCGGCCCACGGCTTGTTCCACGGTGCGCATGAACGCCGCGCCCTTGTCATAGACGATGCCGCTTTCGCCGCCGTCGGGCAGGGCTTCCGCCGGCGGCAGATGCAGCGCGGTGACGGGTGCGTCCTTCCCTTTTTCGGCCAGGACCTTCTCGATCTCCGCGAAGCTCAGCGCGGCTTCCTGTTGTGCGCGGCGTTTGCCGTAAAGCTCTTCCAGGATGCGGTTCTCGAAATAGGAGGTGATCCCTTCGTTGAGCCAGGAATCCGCCCACGTGGCATTGGTGACCAGATTGCCCGACCAGGAATGCGCCAGTTCGTGCGCGACCAGCCCGTTCAGGCTGCGGTCGCCGGCGATGAAGGTTGGCGTCAGGAAGGTGAGCGTCGGGTTCTCCATGCCGCCATAGGGGAAGCTGGGCGGCAGCACGATCACGTCATAGCGGCCCCAGCGATAGGGGCCGTAGAGCCGCTCCGCCGCCTCCACCATTTTCTCGGTATCGGCCAACTCGTTAGCCGCCGCGTCGAGCATAGAAGGTTCGGTCCACACGCCGGTGCGCGGGCCCAGCTCGCGGAAGGCGAGATCGCCGGCGGCGATGGCGATCAGGTATGGGGCGACCGGCTTGTTCATCGTGAAGCGGAAGGCGCGGCTATCCCCCAGGTCCTCCGGCTCACCCGCGCGCAGGCCCGACATGACCACGGTAAGCGGCTTGGGCGCCACGATCCGCGCGTCCCAGGTCTGGCGGATGCCGGGGCTGTCCTGCGTGGGAATCCAGCTGCGGTTGAGCGTCGGCTGGCCCTGGCTGAACAGATAGGGCTGCTTGCCGCCGGCGGTCTGTTCGGGCGCCAGCCATTGCAGCGCCTCGGCCTCCGGCGCAGCGCTGTAGGTGACCACGATCTTGCGGGCATCGCCGATGGTGACGGTGACCGGCTCCCCCTTCCCTTCGACCTTCTCGCCCACCTTGAACGGCAGCGCCTTGCCCTCGGCATCGGTGATCGACGCGATCTCGAGCCCGTCGCTATCGAGCACGAGGGTGTCCGCGCCGGGCCGGGCCAGGATATCGAGCGTCGCCGTGCCGCCGACGCGCTTGGCGGCGAAATCGAGCGTGAGATCGAGCCCGACATGCGTGACCCGCGCCACTTCGGGCTGGGCGAAAGTGGCGGCATCCCTGGCGTCCTCGGTCGTGAGGATGGGCGCGACCATCGCCTGCTTCTCGCCCTCCCCGCCGGGCTTGCAGGCGGCGACGAGCAGCAGGAGCAGGAACGAAGCAAACACGCGCATGGGGAACTCCGGAAAAGTTTCCGAAGCAACTAAGGCGCTGGCGTGCGGCGCGTCAATTCTTGGGCTTCAGCCCGAGCGACTGAATGGCCGCCAGCGCGCAGGCTTCGTCATTGTCGCTGGTATCGCCGGTCACGCCGATCGCGCCGAGCACCAAGCCCTGCGCGTCGCAGATGATGAGACCGCCCGCCGCGGGCACCAGGCCGCCCTCGCTCAGCGTATCGATCGCGGCGACGAAATGCGGCCGCTCCACCGCCATGTCGCCGATCGTGCGGCTCGACACCCCGAGCGCCAGCGCCCCGCACGCCTTCCCGCCGGCGAGCTTGACCCGCATGTTGGACGCCCCATCCTGCCGCTGGCAGGCGATCAAGTGCCCGCCGGGATCGTGGACGGTCACGGTAAGCGGCTTGAGCCCGAGTTCGCCGCCTTTGGCGAAAGCGGCTTCGATCAGGGCGTTAGCCTGGGCGAGGGTCAATCGGTGCATCGTGTTCTCCACCCATGAGTCGATGCGTGTTCTATTGCCCCACTTCCCAGGTTTAACCAATCACTGCGTCATTGACGTATATACGCCAATGACATATAAACTATCGATGGCGTGGCAGACTGTTGTCGAACTTCCGGAGTTCCTTCGTCGCGCAAAGGCCATCATGAACGATGAAGAGCGGGAAGAACTGCTGACATTCCTCGCCGGCATCCGGAGGCCGGGCTGTCGCTTGGGGGCGGCCTGAGGAAAGTCCGCTTTGCCAGATCGGGCGGCGGGAAGAGCGGTGGTTACAGAACGATCTATGTTTTTGGCGGATCGGAAGTGCCGCTGTTTTTGGTGACGGTCTTCGCGAAGAACGAGAAGAGCAATCTGTCCGCCAAGGAATTGGCTGCCGCTATCGAACTGAGCAAGCGATTGCTGAAGGAATACGGAGTTTGACCATGGGCAAAGCGTTCGAGAGTATCGCCCGCGGCCTCGAGGAGGCGATCGCACATGCTCAGGGCCGGGAAACCGGGGCCACCGTCCATCGCATCGAGGTGCCCGAAGTCGATGTCGCGGCCATCCGCGCCCGCACCGGGCTGTCGCAAGCCGCCTTCGCGAGGAGCATCGGTGTCGCCAAGGGCACCTTGCTCAATTGGGAGCAAGGCCGCCGGCGGCCAACCGGGCCGGCAAAGGTGCTCCTGGCGATGATCGCCAGGAGACCTGCCGTCGTGAAGGACATGCTTTACCGCTGATCGAAAACGCCGGTCAGGCCCACTTCACCTCGGGCGGCAGGCTCATCAGGATGGCGTCGATGTTGCCGCCGGTCTTGAGGCCGAACAGGGTTCCGCGATCGTAGACCAGGTTGAATTCTGCGTAGCGGCCGCGCCAGACGAGTTGCTGGTCCTTTTCCTCCGGCGTCCAGGGCTGGCCCATGCGGCGGCGGACGATCCGGGGGAACACGTCGAGGAAGGCTTCGCCCACGTCCTTCGTGAAGGCGAAGTTGCGTTCCCATTCCGCTTCGTCGGCGCATTCCATGTGATCGTAGAAGATTCCGCCCACGCCGCGCGCCACGCCGCGATGGGGGATGAAGAAGTATTCGTCGGCCCATTTCCGGAAGCGATCGTAATAGGTCGGGTTGTGCGCCATGCAGTTGGCGCGGAAGGCGGCGTGGAACTGCTCGGTATCCTCGTCATAGGGGATCGGCGGATTGAGGTCCGCCCCGCCGCCGAACCAGGCCTTGCCGGTGGTCAGGAACCGGGTGTTCATGTGCACCGCCGGCACGTGGGGATTGGCCATGTGCGCCACCAGGCTGATGCCCGTGGCGGTGAAGGTGGGATTTTCATCCGCCCCGTGGATCGTGCTGGCAAATTCGGGCGAGAACTGCCCGGAGACGGTGGAGACGTTGACGCCGACTTTCTCGAACACCTTGCCTTTCATCACCCCGCGCACGCCGCCGCCGGGGCTGTCGTTGCCGGCTTCCTGCCGGTCCCAGGCGAGATAATCGAATGCGGCGTCGGAGCCGGCTTCGCGCTCGATCGCCTCGAATTCGGCACAGATGCGGTCGCGCAGGCTTTCGAACCATTCGCGCGCGCGTTCGGTATTGTCTCGCCAGTCGGTCATTCGTTCCTCTTTCGCGGGCCTCAACGAAGCTGTGCCCGCCCGGGTCCTTGCCCCGATCCTTCGGCCCGTCGCATTGACCGCGCTCAAGCGGCCGGGTTCCCTTGCCAAAGCTGCCCGGGCACGGCAAGGGAGGCGCATGGTTCCCCTTTCGTTCGCAGGCGAGGAATTCGCGCTTACCAGTGGCCGCGCGCTCTATTGGCCGCGCGAGCGGGCCTTGCTGGTGGCGGATCTGCATCTGGAGAAGGCCAGCTTCTATGCCCGGCACGGCCAGCCGCTGCCGCCTTACGACAGCCGCGAGACACTGGAACGCCTGGCCCTCGCCCTGCGCGAGACGGGCGCCCGGCGGGTATTCACGCTGGGCGACAACTTCCACGATTCGGCCGGACCGGAACGGCTCGATCCCCATGCCGCCGGAATGCTCGCCGCGCTGACCCGGGTGACGGACTGGGTGTGGATCACCGGCAATCACGATGAAGGCATCGAGGGCACCGCGATGGAAGCCGGCGTGGGCGGCACGCTGGCGGAAGAGCTGGAGATCGCCGGCACGGTGCTGCGCCACCGGGCGAAGGCGGGCGAACCCCGGCCCGAGCTTTCCGGCCATTATCACCCGCGCCTGCAGATCACCGTGCGCGACCGCGCCATCCGCCGCCCCTGCGCGGTGCTGGGGCGGGGAGCGGACGGCACCGAGGGCAAGCCGGCGGATCGGATGATCCTGCCGGCCTTCGGCGCGCTCACCGCCGGGATGAGCGCGGCGGACCCGGCGATCCTCGCCGCGCTGCAGCCCGCCCGTGCGATCGAGGCGGTCCTTCCGCTCAAGGGCCGGCTGGCCCGTTTCCCCTTGTGGCAGGCCGCCGCGTAACCTTCCCCGAAGCCCACCGCGCGAGGATCGCAAGCCTCTAGCGGATCGCCGCGTTACTGACTAAGTAGCGCGCACTCGAAAACCGATTACAGGAGATCGCCCCATACCACGTCCCCCCCGGCGCATGCTCGCGCCCCCGGTCAAATCCGGCCCTCGCTTCGATAACATGATCCAGGCCGACAAGGTCCGCGTGATCGACGAGAACGGCGAGAATATCGGCGTCATGTACACCCGCGAGGCGATCGAACAGGCAAACGACGCCGGGCTCAACCTGGTCGAGGTTTCGCCCAATGCCGATCCGCCGGTGTGCAAGTTCCTCGATGTCGGCAAGTACCGCTACGAAGCCCAGAAGAAGGCCAACGCCGCGCGCAAGACGCAGAAGACGCAGCAGATCAAAGAGATCAAGATGCGTCCGAACATCGACGATCACGACTATGACGTGAAGATGCGCAACGTGGTCAAGTTCATCGAGGAAGGCGACAAGGTGAAGATGACCTTGCGTTTCCGCGGCCGTGAGATGGCGCACCAGGAACTGGGGATGAACCTGCTCAAGCGAGTGCAGGACGATGTGGCGGAAATCGCCAAGATCGAAGCCTACCCCCGCCTGGAAGGCCGCCAGATGCTCATGGTGCTGGCCCCCAAATAATCGCCCAGGTGATTCGGACCGGCCGGGATATATCCGCCGGTCCGGGGCGTTGGGATACCGCCGGCCAGCCCTGTGCTGGCCATCGTGCGCTGGCGCGCGTCCCCTGCCCCGGTTACACCCGAAACCATGTCCGACATCCCGAATCCCCGCCGCAAGCCCAAGCCCGAAGTCGCCACGCTCGACGGGCGGAGGCTCAAGCCATCCACGCTGATGATGGGCTATGGCTATGATCCGGTGCTGTCCGAAGGCGCGCTGAAGCCGCCTATCTTCCTTACCAGCACCTTCGTGTTCGAAAGCGCAGAAGCCGGCAAGCGCCACTTCGAAGGCATCACCGGCAAGCGCGCGGGCGGTTCCGAAGGACTGGTCTATTCCCGCTTCAACGGCCCCAACCAGGAAATCCTGGAGGATCGCCTGGGCGTGTGGGACGGCGCGGAGGATGCGCTGGTGTTTTCCAGCGGGATGACCGCGATCTGCACCCTGATGATGGCCTATTGCGGGCAGGGAGACGTGATCGTCCATTCCGGCCCGCTTTATGCCGCGAGCGAGGGCTTCGTCGCCAAAGTGCTCTCGCGCTTCGGGGTCGGCTATGTCGATTTTCCTGCCGGGGCCACGCGCGGGGAACTCGATGCCGTGCTGGAAAGGGCCAAGGCCAAAGCCGCCGAAACGGGCGGCAGGGTGGCGATGATCTACCTCGAAAGCCCCGGCAACCCGACCAATGCGCTGGTGGACATCGAAGCCGTGCGCGCGGCGCGCGACGCCGCGCTCGATCCCGATGAAACGCCGATCGCGATCGACAACACCTTCCTCGGCCCCCTGTGGCAAAGCCCGCTGCGGCACGGGGCGGACATCGTGGTCTATTCATTGACCAAATATGCCGGCGGCCATTCCGACCTGGTGGCGGGCGGGATATCCGGCGCGCGGCGATGGATGTATCCGGTGCGCGGCCTGCGCAACACGATGGGCGGCATCTGCGATCCCAATACCGCGTGGATGCTGCTGCGGAGCCTGGAAACGCTGGAAATCCGCATGCAGCGGGCGACGCGCAACGCCGTGCGCATATGCGATTTCCTGAAGGATCACCCGAAGGTGGAAAGCGTCGGCTTCCTGGGCCTGCTGCGCGAAGGGCGGCAGAAGGACATCTATGACCGGCATTGCACCGGCCCCGGCAGCACGTTCAGCCTGTTCATCAAAGGGGGCGAGGCGGAAAGCTTCCGCTTCCTCGACGCGCTCAAGGTCGCCAAGCTGGCGGTCAGCCTGGGCGGCACGGAAACGCTCGCCAGCCATCCGGCGGCGATGACGCACCTCTCCGTGCCCGACGAGCGCAAGGCGCAGCTTGGCATCACCGACAACCTGGTGCGCATCTCCATCGGCATCGAGGACGCCGACGATCTGATCGCCGATTTCGGCCAGGCGCTGGCGGCGGTCTAGCGGCGCGGCGGAACCGCGGACGGCCGCGCCGAGTTTCCTTCCCGACACAGACCTGGAAGGAAATCGAGCATTATGAAGATGCTAGCCATGATCGCCGGTCTCGCCGTTGTCGGCTGCGGTCTCACTGCCTGCAACAGCAAGGCCCAGAACGAAGTCGATCAGATCGCCAACGGCATCGACAAGCGGGCCGAGGCCAACGCCGATATCCTCGAAGCCAGCGAAGCCGGCGGCCCGAACGCGGAAGCCGCCAAGGAGCAGGCGGACGCGATCCGCCGGCAGGGCGAGGAAACCAAGGACCACCTGAAGAAGGAAGCGCGCGAGTTGGGTTCCGTGCCCCGATAGGCGCCATACGGAGCCGTTGGGGCGTGATCGTCTTCGGCTGAGACGCTCGTCATGGGGAGCGTGGCGATGGAAGCGAAGCTCGCTACGGGACCAACCAATCCAGGGTCGCGCGGCGCGGCCCTGGATTGCTTCGCTACGCTCGCAATGACGATTCAGTGTGGGCTACGAAGTGTGGGCTACGAAGTGTGAGCCATGAAGGGTGGGCTATGAAGGGTGGGCCACGAAAGTGCCGCGTTCACTGCGGGGCGCTGAAGCTCACCCCCGCCACTCCCGCCGCTCCTCGGCCTGGCACAGCACTTCGTAAGCCAGGCTATAAGTCTGGAAGGCCTTGGCCGCTTCGGCGTCGCCCGGCTTAACATCGGGGTGGACTTCCTTGGCTTTGGCGCGCCAGGCTTTCTTGATCGCTTCGAAATCGGCATCGGCTTCCAGCCCGAGCAGTTCCAGCGCGCGCATCTCGTCCGCGCTGCGGCTGCCGTCGCCGGAACCGCCCCAGCCATAGTGCGACGCCTGGGCATAGCCGGCGTTCGTCCGCTGCTCCGCCCCCGCACGGGCTTCCGCCTCGGCTTTTTCCAGTCCTTCGAAGTAATCCCATTTCGAGTTGTATTCGGCCGCATGATTGCGGCAGAAATACCAGCGTTCGGGGCTGTTGGGCGCCTTGGGCGCGGGGCAATCGCCCGGCTCTTCACACCCGTGGCGATCGCACAGGCGCACGCGCGCGGCCTCGCGCGAGGTTCCATAGCCGCGCCAGCGCGGGAAGCCCCAATCGAGCGAACGCGTCGACCGGGCCATCAGGCTAATCCTGCGATCTGCATGTGCTGTGTATAGGGCCTCGTGCGCGGCGCGGGAACCGGCGAGCGCTCGATTGGCAAAGTTTTTACCTCGGCCCGCCTATGCTGCATTGCAATATAACGTTGGCTTTCTACATGCGCCCAGCGGATCACGGATCGAGTCTGACGATGTCCAGGCAGCTGGCGATTGCTTCGGCCTTTTCGGTTTTCGCGCTTTCGGCGCTGGCGCTTTTCGCGCCGGGCTCGCCGCGCGTCGGCACCGTGCCGTCAAAGGGCGCGACGATCGAGATCGCCGCGCCCCCCCTGGCAGCCATGCTGCCGTTTACCGATTGATCCGTCCCCTTCTGTTCGAAAAGGGGGGGCGCTCAATTCATGACGATGGTCACCGCGCGGCGGTTGCGCGCCCAGGCCTGCTCGTTCGAGCCAAGCGCGATCGGGCGTTCCTTGCCGTAGCTCACCGTGGTCAGCCGGTTGGCGGCCACGCCCAGGCTGATCAGATAGTTCTTCGCCGCATTGGCGCGGCGTTCGCCCAGGGCGAGGTTGTATTCGCGCGTGCCACGTTCGTCACAGTGGCCTTCCACGGTGGCGCGGATATTCGGATACTGCTGCAGGTAAGCCGCCTGCTGCGCCAGCGCCGCCTGATCTTCTGCATCGATGTTGAACTTGTCGGTATCGAAGTAGATCGTATCGCGGCCCTGCATCTGCTGGGCGAAATGGGCCTGCGTGCCGGGAACCACGCCCTGCGGCGCGGAGGGCCCGGGCGTGGAAGGCGCGGGCTCGGCCGAGCTTTGCGGCGGCGGGGGCAGCGATTCCGGGGCCTGCTTCTTGCAGGCGCCGAGTGCCAGCACGCTGGTTGCAGCGAGAACGATTGCAATCCTCTTCATGCCATTTTCCTCCTTGATTGATGCCCTGGTTTTCCAGGGTTGTGTCGGGGATGTAACAAGTCAGGGCAGGACCGGTCCCCAAGCCGGATCCGACGCTCCCACGGGAGTAGGTAGGCGCCGCTCGTTGCGGCCGGTGAGATCGACCTGCCAGATCGATGTTTCCCCGGAGTTGCGAGCGGTGCGGAAGAACTGGACGATCCGGCCGTTGGGCGACCAGGTGGGCGCTTCGTCCTGCCAGCTATCGGTGAGATAGCGCAGGTTGCGCCCGTCAGGCGTGATAACCGCGATGCGCAGGTCGCCAACGATGTGGGTGAAGGCGATCTGATCGCCCCGAGGGCTCCATTCCGGCGTCGCCGCGCGGCCGCCGAAGAAGCTGATCCGGCGCTGGCCCGAGCCATCGGCGTTCATCACGTAGATCTGCTGATTGCCGGAACGGTCGCTCTCAAACACGATCTGCGAGCCGTCGGGCGAATAGGAGCCGCCGACATCGATGCCCGGCGCATCGGTCAGCCGTTGCGGCGTGCCGCCGCCGGAAGCGGAGATGCGGTAGATGTCGGTATTCCCGGCGACCGCCATCGAATAGAGAATCGTGCGCCCATCGGGCGACCAGCGCGGGGCGAAAGTCGGGTTCTGGCTTTCCGTCACCAGGGTCTGCCGCCCGCTGCCGATGTCATAGACATAGATCCGCGCGTAGCCGTTCACGTAGCTGACGTAGGCGATCTTGGAATAATCGGGGGAATAGCGCGGAGTCAGCGCGGTGGCCTGGCCATTGGTGATGAAGCGGTGGTTGGCCCCGTCGGAATCCATGATCGCCAGCCGCTTGATGCGGCGATCCTTGGGCCCCGTTTCGGCGATGTAGGCGATCTTGCTGTCGAAGAACGGGCTTTCGCCCGAGAGGCGCGAATAGATGAGATCAGCGCACTTGTGCGCGGCGCGGCGCCATTCCGCGGGCGAGACCACCCAGCCTTCGCGCACCAGTTCCTGCTGCAACTGCACGTCATAGAGATAGCAGCCGACCGTAAGCTGATCGTTGCCCCCGGCGCGCACGTAGCCGTGCACAAGCATTTCCGCCGAGCGGCCGCTCCAGGTGCCCCAGGCCGGCGCGGTAATCTGCGCGTAGCTGGGCCGGGGCAGCGAATCCGGCCCCACCGGGCGGAACAGGCCGTTGTTCATGAGATCGCTGTAGATCACGCGGCCCAGTTCCACCCCCAGCGCGGCGGTGCCCTGCGCGTTGGCGGGCGTCGGCTCGTCACGATTGGTGGCGAAGGCGGGGATCGCGATCGAAAGATCCTGCCACGGGCGTTCGTCGGTGACCGTGAAGGTGAAGCCTTCGTCGCTTTCCGCCGGCGCCTGCGCCGCCTGCGAGGAAGGAAGGGCAACCACGGAACCGCTAGTGGCCGCGGGAGCCGGCGCGTTCTGCGCCAGGGCCGGCCCGGCCAAGACCGTCAGCAGGGCAGCGGTGAAGAGAGTGCGCGCTGTCATCACAAGTTCCTGTCGAATTTCACGTTCCGGGGGCTTTTCCAAATGTCGTAGTATTCTTCCGGCAGGTTGAACGGCGCCGCCAGCTGAACCGCGCGTATCGCCCGTTCGGCATGGAGCTGCGCCTGCGGCCGGTTGGAATCGGTGATCCCCGACTGCCGCTCCACCCGGGGCCGGCCCTTGAGCGATCCGTCGGGATTGAGATCCCAGCTGAGGTAAGTGACGAGCTTTTCGGCATCGACACCCTGGGGCGCCGACCATTTCGGCTTGATCTGCCGCGCCATGGCCGCCTGGATGGAGGCGATTTCGGCTGGGCCGGCGCGCGCGGCCGGCGTTCCCTGATCGCCTTCCGCCGTGCCCGCGCCCCTCAGGAAATCCGCGCCGATCCGGCTGCCGCCGGGCGTGCTGCTGGGCGCGGGCTTGGGTTCGGGCTGGCGGCTGGGCTGGGCGGTAGGCCGCGCGCTGGGCGAAGGAGAAGGCGTGGGCCGCGGCGCCGCGCGCGTCGGCTGCGGCTTGGGCTGGGGTTCTTCGCGCGTCCGCGTGGGCGCCGGTTCGGGCGCGGCGGTGGGCACGGGGGCCGGGGCCGGCTCTGGCGCGAGCACCGGGGCCACCGCCGCCTGCGCTTCCGCCACCGGATCGGGCGCGGTGGATTCCAGGCTCACATCGCTTGCCAGGCTGACGTCCATCCGCTCCGGAACCGGCAGCGGCGTGGGATCGTCACGGACTTGCAGCACCAGCGCGGCGACCAATGCCACATGCGCCGCCGCGGCAATGCCGAGACCGATCCGCTCCTCGCGCGAGAGATGGGCGAAGGACACCATGGCCGAAGGCCTATGGAGCCTCGACTGAACCGCTGGTGACCAGCGATATACGGTTGCACCCGGCGCGATTGAGCTCGCCCATCACCGCCATGACGCGGCCATAGTCCAGCGCGCGATCGGCTCTCAGCGTGATCAGCGGCGCGCCTTCCCCGCCGCAGCGGACGCTTTCCAGCGCCAGCGGCAGCTGCCCCTGCTCCACCAGCCCGTCATCGATATAGATGAACCCCTGGCGATCGATGCTGATGGTCACCTGATCAGGCTGCTGGTCCAGCGCATTGGCGCGGCTTTCCGGCAGTTCCACCGGCACGCCGCTCGCCAGCAAGGGCGCGGTGACCATGAAGATGATCAGCAGCACCAGCATGACGTCCACCAGCGGGGTCACGTTGATCTCCGCCATGGCTGCCCGCCGGGAAGACCGCCCGCGCCGGCGCGAGGAGGCTTGAGCGCCCATGGCCATCAGCCGCGCTCCAGTTCCCGGCTGACCTGCGCACCGACCCGGTCGGCGAAGCGTTGCAGGCGGGCTTCGAACAGGTTCACTCGCTGGCTGAAGCGGTTGTAGGCGATCACCGCCGGAATCGCGGCGAACAGGCCGAGAGCGGTGGCGAACAGCGCTTCGGAAATGCCGGGGGCAACCACCGCGAGTGATGAGTTCTGCTGCTGCCCGATCTGGAAGAAGCTGTTCATGATCCCCCACACCGTGCCGAACAGGCCGACGAACGGCGCCACCGCGCCGGTGGTGGCGAGGAAGTTGAGCCGTTCGGCCAGCGTATCGGCCTCGGCCGCGACCTGGCCTTCCATCGCCAGCGCGACGCGGGATTTCGTCCCGTCACGGTTGCGCAGCCCTTCCTTGGTGGAGATGCGCAGTTCGGCCAGGCCCGCCGCGGCCACCCGCGCCGAAGGATTGTCCTGCCGCCGCTTGCCCTGGATCAGCGCCTCGGGCTGCTCGGCATCCCAGAAGTCCTGCTCGAACGCGGCGGTGCGGCGGCGCAGCTTGCCCATGCGCATCGAGAACGAGACGATAATGGTCCACACCCAGATGCTGGCCAGGATCAGCCCGGTCATCACCACCTGCACCACGATATCGGCATCGAGGAACAGTTGCAGCGGATCGAGGCGGGAAGGCGCCCCGGCAACGGTAGAAGCAGCGGCAGCTATCAGCGTCATGCGGGATCTTTCGCGGGCAGGAGAGATTCAAAGGCGGATCGCCAGGCGAGCGGCTGGCGCCGCGGTCGTCCATCAAGTGAGATGAATCCCACCCGAACGAGTGCTTCGGCCAGCATTGCGCCGGAACGGATCGCCCGCTGGCGCAGGCGCACGCTGGCGGCGCCCAGCTCCGTCGCGTCCGTGGCGATCGTCACGGCATCGTCGAGCCGCGCGGGGGCGAGGAAGCGGACAGTCAGATCGGCGACGGTATAGAGTCCCTCGCCGTTTTCCGCCGCGCTGCGCTGGTCGATGCCGAGCAGGCGCAGCATGTCAGACCGCGCGCGTTCGAACCAGCGCAGGTAATTGGCGTGATAGACCATGCCCGAAAGGTCCGTGTCCTCGTAATAGACGCGAATGGGGAACAGGTGCAGCGATCCCTGGAACAGGCCCGAAGGCGGTTGAGGCGGCGTGATATCCATCGTCCGAACAAGGCTTAGCCAACCCGCGACTCGGCTGGCAACCTCAGGAAAGCTAGGGATTGATTTTGCGTCGGAATGCGCGGCCCGGCGTGCTCAGCGCGCGATCATCCGCCCCAGCGGCGCGCCGCCGAACAAGTGGACGTGGAAGTGGGGAACTTCCTGCCCGCCATCCGCCCCGACATTGGCCAGAAGGCGATAGCCCGGCGCGACCAGCCCGTTTTCCCGCGCCACCCGGCCCACGGCGCGGACGAAGCCGGCGATCTCTTCCGCCGGGGCGCTGGCCGAAAAATCGTCCCAGCTCACATAGGCGCCTTTCGGCACGATCAGGATATGCACCGGGGCCTGCGGGGCGATGTCGTGGAACGCCAGCGCCCATTCGTCCTCATAGACCTTGTTGCACGGAATCTCGCCGCGCAGGATCTTGGCGAAGATGTTTTCGGGATCATAGCCCTGCGTGGCGTCGATCGGCATCAGGCGCTCCTCGCGGCTTTTTCCGCCAGGCCGGACGTGCCCTCGCGGCGTTCCAGTTCGGCAAGGACGTCCGCCAGGGGGATGTCCTTTTCGGCGAGCAGGACGAGGAGGTGAAACAGCACGTCGGCCGCTTCCCCCACCAGTTCCTGCCGCTCCCCGGTGAGCGCGGCGATGATCGTTTCGGTCGCTTCCTCGCCCAGCTTGCGGGCGATCACCGGCAGTCCCCGCGCCGTCAGGCTGGCGACATAGCTGGCATCGGGCGCGGCGGTGCGCCGCTGCGCAATGGTCTGTTCGAGGCGGGCCAAAGTGTCCATGCCGGGCGGGATAGGCCGTCAGCCCCGCGCGGGCAATCCGGCAGCGCGCAGCGCGGCATGCGCCTCTGCCACCGTATGCGTGCCGAAGTGGAAGATCGAGGCGGCGAGCACGGCGCTGGCGTGGCCTTGCGTCACGCCTTCGACCAGATGCTGCAAGGTGCCCACCCCGCCGCTGGCGATCACCGGCACCGGCACGCTGTCGGCGATCGCCCGGGTCAGCTTCAGGTCATAGCCGCGCTGGGTGCCGTCGCCGTCCATCGAGGTGACCAGCAGTTCCCCCGCGCCCAGTTCCGCCAGCCGCACCGCGTGCTCCACCGCGTCGATCCCGGTGGCCCGGCGGCCGCCATGGGTGAAGATTTCCCAGTGATCGTGGCTCCAGCGCGCATCGACAGAGGCTACCACGCACTGGCGGCCGAACTTTTCCGCAATGTCGCTCACCACTTCGGGCCGGGCGACGGCGGCGCTGTTCACCGCCACCTTGTCCGCCCCCGCCAGCAGCAGCGCCCGCGCATCCTCCACCGAACGCACGCCGCCGCCCACCGTCAGCGGCATGAAGCAGACTTCCGCCGTGCGCCGCACCACGTCGATCAGCGTCCCGCGCCCTTCGTGGCTGGCGGAGATATCGAGGAAGCACAGTTCGTCCGCGCCGGCGGCGCCATAGGCGCGCGCCTGCTCCACCGGATCGCCGGCGTCCTTGAGGTCCACGAAATTGACGCCCTTCACCACGCGCCCGTCACGCACGTCGAGGCAGGGGATGACGCGGATGCGGACGGTCATGCCGGCCACCCTTCGCGAGCGTGCTTCGACCGGCCCGGTACGAGCGGAACGCGGGACAAGGGCCGCGCGCCCTGAGCTTGCCGAAAGATCATGCCCGTTCCGCCATCGCGATCGCCGCCGTCAGGTCCAGCCGCCCGTCATAGAGCGCGCGGCCGGTGATGACGCCTTCGATCCCTTCATCGGCATGGATGGCCAGCATGCGGATATCGTCCAGCCCCTTTACCCCCCCGCTGGCGATCACCGGCAGGCTGGTGCGGCGGGCGAGGTCCACCGTAGCGTCGATATTGCAGCCTTTCAGCAGCCCGTCGCGGCCGATATCGGTGAACAGCAGGCTGGCGACGCCGGCATCCTCGAACCGGCGGGCCATGTCTTCTATCCGCACGTCGGAGACCTCCGCCCAGCCCTCCGTCGCCACCATGCCGTCACGCGCGTCCACCGCGACGACGATGCCGCCGGGGAAGGCGCGCGCCATGTCCTTCACGAACTGCGGGTCCTTGAGCGCGGCGGTGCCCATGACCACGCGCGCCACGCCAAGGTCGAACCAGCCTTCGACCGCCTGCGGCGTGCGGATGCCGCCGCCCAGCTGCACATGGCCGGGAAAGGCATCGACAATGGCTTCCACCGCCTCGCGGTTTTCCGCGCGGCCGGCGAAGGAGCCGTCGAGATCGACCACATGCAGGTGCCCGGCCCCGGCCTGCGCGAACAAGCGTGCCTGGGCGGCGGGATCGTCACCGTAAACAGTGGCGCGGTCCATGTCGCCTTCGGCCAGGCGGACGACCTGGCCCTGCTTCAGGTCGATAGCGGGGAATACGATCATGGCGGGCGCCTAGCAGCGGCCTTGCGTCAATTCCATCGTTTAGGGAGCGCAGCGAAGCAATGACGAAACAGGGGTTCAGAGAGCGCTGCCCGCCACGAAGGCATCCTTCGGCACGTGCGTCACCCGGCAGGCGAGGTCCACCTCGCCGCTGGCGACGATGAAGTGGTCTTCCTCCTCCAGGATGCCCGTGGTGAATACCACGTCGTCCAGGTACATCCGCTGCTTGAGCGGCTCGGTCAGCGCCGCGTTCGGCTCGATCAGCGGCGCTTCGCCCGCCGCGATGACTTTCCACGGCTCCTGCTCGTCAAGCAGCGACCAGTAGGTGCGATAGATGCCGACGATCTGCTTCGGTTCGACCCCGTGCCACAAGGTGAGCCAGCCGCGCCGCCCGGCCAGTTCGGTCAGGATCGGCGGCGCGCCGCCGCCGATGCGCGCGGTCGCCGGCGTGCCGGCGCGCGGGCGGATACCGGGTTCGATGCAGGGCATCCAGTGCAAGGCGTCGGGACTGCTGGCGAGATTGATCGACGGGCCGGCCTGCCACGCGCTGCCCGGCGGATAGGCGAAGAACAGCTGGCCCAGCGGCCGCGTCTGCGCCCAGTACTTCCCGCCGATCAACCCTTCGAAGATCAGCATGTCCTTGTTCTGGTGGTCGAGCACGATGCCCTCGAACGTCCAGTCGAGCGCATTGTCGGACGTATAGAGCGTGGTCGAATGCCGTTCCGGGCTGACCGAGCAGGTGGTCATCAGCCAGCGGTCACCCACCTTGCTGATCCGGGCATCCTCCACCCCATAGCACTGCGAGTTGCCGCGCGGCACGACAGCCTTGTCATAATGCACGGTGACGATGTCCAGGCCATCGGGAGTCATCTCAACCGGAAGCAGCCAGGAAAGCGAGGTCAGCGCCATGACCCGCCAACCCTGGCCATGGAGTAGGAACTTGCGCGGATCGGCCGTGTCGCACAGTTCAAGCGGCCAGGGATCGAGCACATAGCGCGCGCCGCCTTCGGACGAATCCCAGCGGATGGCATGAACCGCGTCGTCGAAGATCGGCGTCTTCAGCGCTTCCGCCACGCGCGCCATCAGCAGCACGTTGCCGTTCGGCAGCCGTGTCAGGCCCGGGTTGAACACGCCGAGCACGTAAGTTTCCGCCCCCAGATGCCCCGCCAGCGGCGACCGATCGAGATCGATGGCATCGGGCGTGAGGACGAGGCGGTCCGCGAGAAAGCCCATCACTGCGAGACGCGCTGGGAGATCGTCAGTTGCTGCACCACCGTGCGGCGGGGCTGCGTGAGCATGTAATGGACGGCCACGGCGATATCCTCCGCGCGCAGCATCTCCTCGGCATTGATCATCTCGCGCTGCTCGTCGGCGGGAATCTGGGGATACTGGAAGTCGGCGCCCGTCAGCCCCGGTTCGACGAGGCCGACCTTGATGCCCTTGTTGCCCAGTTCCTTGCGCAGCGCCTCGGCAAAGCCGGCCACGCCGAGCTTGATGCCGCCGTAGATCGCGGATTCTCCCGAAAGGCTATGCGCGCTCATCGATCCGATGAGGATGATGTCGCCCTTGTCCTGCATGTGCTTCGCGGCCTTGTAGGCGCCGAGGATATAGGCGGTGAAATCGGTCTCGATGGCGTAACGCGCGTCCTCCTCGCTGGTCGAGGTCACCCCGTCCACCGGGATCGCCGCGTTGATCACGGCGATGTCGTAGGCGCCAAGCCGCTCTTCCGCCTCGGCGAAGAAGCGGTCCACGCCGCCTTTCTCTGCAAGATCGACGCTGATGCCGGCTCCCTCGCCGACTTCGCGGATCCGTTCGAGGGCATCGGCCAGATGGCGTTCATTGCGCCCGCAGGTGAAGACTTCCACCCCTTCGGAGGCCAGCAACACGCCGATCGCGCGGCCGATCCCCGTGGTGCCGCCGGTGATCACCGCCTTTCGGCCCCGCAGCGAAGGCATCCGAGTGTGGGCATCGGACAGGTTCCGCGGATCGGCGTTCCCCATGGGGCAGTATCTCCTCAGGGCGGAGACGGTCGGCAGCCGATGCGGTTCCTAAGGCTCCCACTCCAGGAAGCGGGCCAGCAGGGCGAGGCCGTAAGCCTGGCTCTTTTCCGGGTGGAACTGCACGCCCACGATATTGTCGCGCGCCACCGCCGCCACCAGGCCGCCGCCATGATCGGTCATCGCCGCCACGTCACGCCCGCTGTCGGGCTGGAAATGATAGGAATGGAGGAAATAGGCCTCCCCCGGCTCGATCAGCGCGGCCCCGCCGCCATGCGGCGTGGGCAGCACATCGTTCCAGCCCATGTGCGGCACCTTGATCGCCGGGTCGGTCCGCTCGATCGGGCGCACTTCGCCGGGAATCCAGCCGAGGCCGGGCGTGGCGCCGAATTCCAGCCCGCGCGTGGCCAGAAGCTGCATTCCCACGCAAACGCCCAGGAACGGCACCCCATCGCCGCGCACGCGCTTCTCCAGCGCCTCGACCATGCCCGGCACCGCCTGCAGCCCGCGTGCGCAGGCGCCGAACGAGCCGACGCCCGGCAGCACGATCCGCCGCGCGCCGCGCACCACGGCGGGATCGGCGGTTACCGCCACGCGCTCAGCCCCGGCGGCCATCAGCGCATTGTGGACCGAATGGAGATTGCCCGCGCCGTAGTCGACCAGGGCGATCGCCTCAGCCACCGAGTTGGCCCTTGGTCGAGGGGATCGCTCCCTGCTTCCTCGAGTCGAGCTCCACCGCCTGGCGCATCGCGCGGGCGAAGCCCTTGTAGATCGCTTCGCACACGTGATGGTTGTTCTGACCGTAAAGCAGCTGGACGTGCAGCGTGATCCCCGCCGCCTGGGCCACCGAATGGAACCAGTGTTCGACCAGCTCGGTATCCCATTCGCCCAGCTTTTCCTGGGTGAAGCGCGCTTTCCACACCAGGAACGGCCGGCCGGAGATATCCAGCGCCACGCGCGCCAGCGTCTCGTCCATCGGCGAATAGGCCTGGCCGTAACGGCCGATCCCACCCTTGTCGCCCAGCGCCTGGCCCAATGCCTGGCCCAGCGCGATGGCGCTGTCTTCCGTGGTATGGTGCTGGTCGATGTGCAGATCGCCATCGACCTTCATCGTCACGTCGATCAGCGAATGGCGGCTGAACTGTTCCACCATGTGATCGAGGAAGCCGATGCCGGTGGAAACGGCATAGGCCCCCGTCCCATCGAGATTCACCTCGACCAGAATGTCGGTTTCGGCCGTCTTGCGGGCGATCCTGCCGGTGCGCATGGGCGCGCTATACGCGAGGGGCGGCGCGAAGCAACTCCCCAGCGGGCCGCCCAACGCCCGGCCGTGCGCCGGCCTGTGTGGCGCGGCGACCCTATCGCGGCCAACATGCGCCCAGCGGAAATCATTCCCGCTTGACCCGCGCGTTAGGCGCCGCCACCTACTTTTGCATGAGCGACGAAACGCCCGACAGCCTGATCCCTTATGACGAGATCGTCCAGGAAGCCCTGCGCGCGGTGGTCGGCCGCGTGCTCGGCGAGGTGGAGCGCGGGGGCGGCGTACTTCCCGGCAACCACCATTTCTACATCACCTTCAAGACCGGCGCCCCCGGCGTATCGATCCCGCGCCACCTGCGCGAACGCTTCCCCGATGAAATGACCATCGTCCTGCAGAACAAGTTCTGGGACCTGGGAGTAAGCGCCGATGGCTTCACGGTGGGGCTCAGCTTCAACCAGATACCCGCCAAGCTGGTGATTCCCTTCTCCGCAATCACCGCTTTCGTCGATCCGGCGGTGGATTTCGGGCTGCAATTCCAGGCGGCCGTGGGCGACCTGGAACCGGCCGCGCATGACAGCGCCGAAAACGATGCGCCCGAAGACGAAGAGGAACAGGGCAAGGCAGCGGGCGTTGCCAAGGGTGATGACGGGTCCAACGTCGTCACGGTCGATTTCGGCCGCAAGAAGTAGCCGAGACCGCCTCTCGCGCGGCAAAAGGGGGCAGGATGAGCGTGCGATCGCATACGCGGAAGCTGAAAGGCCGGGCGGCCGAGCGGACGCGGCGCACCCTGGCGAAGATTCCGGGTCCCAGCACCAATCCGGCGACCAACCTCCTGATCCTGGACGTGGCGATCCGCGGGGCCGCCCTGATCGCCGGGCGCGGCATGGAAAAGGCGCTGCTCCGCACGCGCTATCAGCGCGAAAAGGCCCATGCCATCGTCAAGGGGCGCAGCATCGTCAGTTCGATGGCGGCGACCGGCGTGGCGCGGGTGGCGACGCGTTCTGTCCCCGGCTTCCTGCTGGTGACGGGCGGCCTGCTGGCCAAAGCCGTGGTCGATCGCAGCTTCGGCCGCCGCCGCTCCATCCGCCAGGGCGAACGGCAATTCGCCGAACAGGCCGAGCAGGCGGACGGGGAGTAGGCGGGTTTAAGCGGCCTGCGGCCTGCCGCCGGCGCGGCAACCGCCGGCATCCGCCCGCCATCGTCATTGCGAGCGTAGCGAAGCAATCCAGAGCGTATGGCACTGCCGCCCCTGGATTGCTTCGCTACGCTCGCAATGACGAGTGAGGGGAGGAACGAAAGCACGGGCCGCCACCTTTCCTCGGTCCTTCCCCTTTCCGTCACAAATCGCCTTGATTTTGCCGCCCGGCCTGCGGCAACAGCGCGCATGGCCGATCCCGATACGCTGCACCGCCGTGGGCTGATGTTCATCCTCTCTTCGCCCTCCGGCGCGGGGAAGACGACCATCGCCCGCAAGCTGCTGGCGGAGGAAGGCACGGATCTGAAACTGTCCGTCTCGGTCACCACCCGGCCCATGCGGCCGGGAGAAGTCGAAGGGCAGGACTATTACTTCGTCGACCGGGCGGAATTCGATCGGCTGGTGGAAGCCGATGCCTTCTATGAATGGGCGGAAGTATTCGGGCACTGCTATGGCACGCCCAAGGCCCAGATCCGCGAAAAGCTGAAGCGGGGCGAGGATTTCCTGTTCGACATCGATTGGCAGGGCACCCAGCAGCTTTACCAGCGGGCGCAGGGCGACGTGGTGCGCGTGTTCCTGCTGCCGCCGAGCATCGCCGCGCTGGAACAGCGGCTGCGCAGCCGCAACACCGACAGCGATGACGTGATCGCCGCGCGCATGGCCCGCGCCCGCTCCGAAATCGGCCACTGGGACGCTTACGACTATGTCGTCATCAACGACGATATCGACGCCTGCTATGCCAAGGTGAAGACGATCCTGGAAGCCGAGCGGATGCGCCGCCTGCGCCAGACCGGGCTGATCGACTTCGTGCGCGAGCTGACTCGCTAGGGCTGCGCCCCATCGCTGGAACCAAGCCGCTTGCCCACCCCGCCTGGGCGGGCTAGCGGCGGCGGCTCGCACCAACAACAGGAGCCGCCATGTCCGCCGACCTCGAAGCCGCGATTTCCGCCGCGTGGGAAAACCGCGCCTCGGTCACGCCCGCCAGCACGGACGTGCGCGAGCCGGTGGAGGCGGCGCTGGAGCTGCTCGACAGCGGCAAGGCCCGCGTGGCGGAGCCTGACGGCAGCGGGCGCTGGACGGTCAACCAGTGGCTCAAGCAGGCGGTACTGCTTTCCTTCCGCCTCAACGACAACGCCGTGGTCGAGGCCGGCGCTGCCGGCGCCCCGGCCTATGATAAGGTGCCCAGCAAGTTCGCCGGCTGGGGCGAGAACCGCTTTCGCGACGCGGGCTTCCGCGTGGTGCCCGGCGCGGTGGCCCGGCGCGGCAGCTATATCGCGCGCGGCGTGGTGCTGATGCCCAGCTTCGTCAACATCGGCGCCTATGTGGACGAAGGCACGATGGTGGACACCTGGGCCACGGTGGGATCTTGCGCGCAGATCGGCAAGAACGTGCACATCTCGGGCGGCGCCGGCATCGGCGGCGTGCTGGAACCGCTCCAGGCCGGCCCGGTCATCATCGGCGACGGCGCCTTCATCGGCGCGCGGGCGGAAGTGGCCGAAGGGGTGCGCGTGGGCGAAGGCGCGGTGCTTTCGATGGGCGTCTATCTCGGCGCATCGACCAAGATCGTCGATCGCGCGACGGGCGAGATCCATCGCGGCGAAGTGCCGCCCTATGCGGTGGTGGTGCCCGGATCGCTGCCCGGCAAGCCGCTGCCCGATGGCAGTGCCGGCCCCTCTCTCTACTGCGCGGTGATCGTCAAGACGGTGGACGCGCAGACCCGCGCCAAGACCGGCATCAACGAGCTGCTGCGCGACTGAGCGATCGGCCCGCGAAGGAACGTTCGCCGCCTTCAACCGTAGATTCCGGCGGCCCCTGGGGCCGGGAACGGAGTGGACGGAGTATGGCCAGCGACCCTAGCAAAATTCATGCGGAGACCGACGACGCGCGCGCCGGCTCGACGCCCAACGTGGTCCGCTGGATCCTGGCGATCAGCCTGCTGGCGGTGATCGTGCTGCTGTCGATCGTGTGGATCACCGGGGCGCTGACCCAGGGCGATCAGGACAAGGAAGCCAGCGTCTCGTCCCAGCTGGCCGAGCAGCGCCGCGAGGCCGAGGAAAGGCGCGTGCCCGGCGAGGAAGCCGGTAAGCTCGAAGCGCCCCAGGCGAGCGATACCGCCCCGTCAGGCCTGGCGACCACCGAGAACTGAGCCGCGCCGGCGGGGCGGGCGAAGATCAATTCAAAGATCAGTTTGTCGCATTTCCGCCACGTTCCCGGAACCTCCTTCACCCCATGCCGGTTGCGCAGGGGAACCCGGAAACGAGGACACGGACCATGAAAGCAAAGCTTCTCGTCTGCGCCGCTGGCGCGCTTGCCCTGGCCGCCTGCGGCTCGCGCACGAACGAAAACGCACCTGACGAAACGCTGGCCACCGATACGGCGACGCCGACCGAAGCCCCGGCCCCAGCGGTGACAACGGCGCAGGCCTTCGTCGACGGCGCCGCCGCCAGCGATGCCTATGAAATCGAAGCCGGCCGCCTGGCCCAGAGCATGGGCACCAGCCAGAAGGTGAAGGATTTCGGGGCGATGATGGTCAAGGATCATACGACCTCGACCACCAACTTGAAAGACGCGGCCGCGCAGGCCACGGGCGTGACGGTCAACGCGCAGATGACGGCGCTGCAACGGAACGACCTGGAGGCGCTGCGTAATGCGGGCACCACGTTCGACACGCTCTATGCCCAGCAGCAGGTGGCGGCGCACGAGCAGGCGCTGAATCTCCTGCGGGATTATGCGGCGAACGGCGATTCGGCGCCGCTCAAGACCTTCGCCAGCAAAACCGTGCCGGTGGTCGAGGGCCACCTGACCAAGGCGCGTGACCTGCCCTGATCCATGAAGGCTTGCCGGCGGGCCGGTGACCAGGCGTCACCGGCCCGCGATCGGCGTCAGGCGTGTTCCGGGTCCGCCGTGGCTTCCGCCGACGGATCGCCCTTCTTGGTCAGCGCATTGGCCAGCACTTCGGAGACATAGCCGAAGATCCCGCCGATGATGATCGACAGGATCGTGGGGATGATCGCGTCCGTGGCGGCCATCGTCCCGTCTTCTCCCTTCAGCAGGATCGGCCCGGCCACCGACGCGAAGCCATAGACGCTCGCTGGAATGGTGGCGAGGATTGGCAGCTTGCTGGACAGGCAGATCACCGCGGCGCCGAGGCCCACGGCGATGGCCGGAGACCACGCCCCCAGGCCGCCGAGCGGCCCGCCGGCAAGCAGGACGGCGACCATGCCGACGACGGCGCCCCAGCTCATGCAGACGATGGCCGTCGTGGTGCCCTTGGTGCCGCCGCCCGAATGGAAGTGGCAGCCCCAGGCGATGAAGGAAATCCAGACCAGCCCCGCCAGGGCCGTGGTCGCGAGTGGGCCGAAAAAGAGCCAGGTGTCGAGTACGGCGAGCAGGCCGACCGACACGGTAAGCGCGAGATATGCAGACATTCGTGTAACTCCCTCGAACGGTGTTCTGTTTTCGAGGCGGCCCGGTCCTCTCCCGTCCGCGGCAGGGAAGCTAACCGCATCGCAATGGCCCGTCCAGTTCCCCCGGGGACTTGTCATCGACGAAATTGTTGCGCACCCTCGCCCGCACCGGAAAACGAGAAGGGGGCAGGGATGAACAAGGCAGGGATCGCCGCGCTGGCGGCCATCGGCGGCATCGTGGTCGGCGCGCTGGCGGGGCCGGCGGTAATCGGCGCATCACCCAAGGCGGCGGCCACGGCCGAAAGCGCCTGGGCCGACCGGGCCGCGATCGAGGATCTCGTCACGCGCTATTACCAGAACCTCGGCGGCGGCGAGGAAGGCCGTTTCGGCGCCTACTACACCGAAGACGCGGTGTTCGACGTCAATGGCGTGATATCCACCGGACGCGAGGAGATCGAGGCGCTCTATTCCGCGATGGAGAGCGGCGGCGATGCGCCAGCCACGCAAGGCACGTTCCACATGCTCATCAGCAATCCGGTGATCGACGTCGATGGGGATACCGCCACGGCGCAGTTCCTGTGGACGGGGGTGATGAACGGCGACGTCAAGGCGCGGCCCCAGCTCTACGAACAAGGCCGCGAATACGATCTGCTGGTGAGGCAGAACGGCAAATGGCTGATCAAGAAGCGTACGGTGATCGCCGACAGCGGCCTGCCCGAACGCTTCGCCGCCACTTATCAGCCGCGCAAGGATTACGTCATCCCGAAGGATTGATCCGCCTTGGGCCTTGCCCGCCGGCGGGGGGAAATAAGAGATTGGTTCGCGCGGAGACGCGGAGACGCGGAGGGATAGCGCAAGCGGCGAAGCCGCCTTTGTTCACACATGCTATCGCAAACGGCTGCGGCAGCGTTCAGAGCGGCTACGCCGCAAAATGATCTCCGCGTCTCCGCGCCTTCGCGTGAACCCATCATCTTCTTATCGACGCGGACCCCCGCCCCGGCACGAACACCGCGTGCCCTCGCCTTCCGGAAGCGATCACACCAGCGCGTAATAGCGCAGCAGATTGCCGTCGCTGCGCCGCTCGCCCACGCCGATGAACACGTGTTTGGTCAGCCAGTCGTGCTTGCCCACCGGGCATTCGAACGTGGGGTTGCCGCGCAGGTAATAATCCTCGTGCGGCACCGGATCGCCATTGTTGAACGCCCAGTCGCGCAGGCGCTGCATCGTGTCGGGCTGGCGGCCCCACAGGAAGCCCTTGTTGTTGAGAAGGATCACGGTGCCGTCATCCTCTTCCAGCAGATAGCGGGCGTCGAACACCGCCACGTCATCGGGCCGGAAATAGGCGTAGTCGCCGCCCGAGCCCGGCACCGCCCGCCCCTTGAGGCGCGGGCCTTCGAACGTGCCGCCGGAAACCAGCACCGCCGACCGCATTCCGCCATTGGGATGCGGGGCGATGGTGAAGACCTCGGGAAAGGTCAGCCGCACTTCCATCACGAATTCGAGCCGCGGGTTGCCGAGGTCGGAGAACGGGGCGGCGAAGGGGGTGGTGTCATTGAACATCATGGCGTCCTTTGGCATCAGCGCAGCTCTATCAGCCCGCCGTCGACGAACAGGTTGGCGCCGGTGATGAAGGCCGCATCGTCGCTGGCGAGGAACAGCACGGCCTTGGCCACGTCCTCGCTCTCGCCCATGCGGTGCATCGGGATATTGGCGATCATCATTTCCTTCAGCCGGGCCACGTCCGCCTCGCTCATGCCGGGATTGCGGTGGAGCAGCGGCGTGTCGATCGGGCCGGGGCTGACCACGTTGACCCGGATGCCCTCCCCCACCAGTTCCTTGGCGAAGACCTTCATCGCCATGTAGAGCCCGGCCTTGGCCGCGGCATAGGCGCCGTTGCCTTCCAGCGCGCCGTGCGCGCCGATCGATCCGGTGACCACCACCGAACTGCCCCGCCCCATGATCCGCAGCGCCTTCTGCAAGGCGAACACGCAGCCGCGCAGGTTGATCTCGTGGATATGGTCCCAGCCGTCCTCGGTGATCTCGCGCAAAGGCGCGAAGCCGCCCACGCCGGCATTGATATAGAGCACGTCGATCCGCCCGTCGGCCGCTTCCACGCGCGCGATCAGATCCTCCGTCGCGGCCGGATCGGCGATGTCGGACTGATAGCCGGTGCTGCCGGGAATGGCGTTCTGCGCTTCCTCGATCGTGCGCCAGCTGCGGCCGGTGAAATGGACCAGTGCCCCTTCCGCCGCGAAAGCCTTCGCCGCCGCCAGCCCGATGCCGCTGTTGCCGCCGAGCACCAGCACGACCTTGTCCTTGAAGCGCATTGCGATCCCCATTCTCACTTATCCAGTCTCGTCACCCTGAACTCGTTTCAGGGTCCATCCATCCGCCAAGGCGGCGCCCAGCCCGAACGCTCCAGGCAAGGCCGCACGATGGATGCTGAACCCTGTTCAGCATGACGAATTTGGAAGGAAGCACCAAGAGCCATCAGAACGGCCCGATCGGGTTCGGCCCGCCTTCGGTGACGTCCTGCATCACGTCCCAATGTTCGGCGATCAGACCGTCTTCGACGCGGAAGATGTCGATCACCGCCCAGCCGAGGTCACCCGGCCAGCGGCGCACATGGTAATGCACGGTGACATGATCGCCGTCCACGAAGGCGCGCTTCACGTCATGCACGGCTTCGGGCGTCTGCGCGCGGATCATGTCGAGGAAAGCCTTGAGGCTTTCGCGCCCCGGCGGGACCGCCTGGTTGTGCTGGATATAACCGGGCGCGATGAACCGATCGACCGCGCCGGAATCCATCGGATTCAGCACGTCTGCGAACAGGCGCAGCACGAGGTCCAGATTGGCCTGTTCCTCGGCGGTACGGCTCATGCCGCTTTCCGGCGGGACTTTTTCGGTGGCGCGGCCTGAGGCAGCTCGGCGCGTGGCAGGCTCTGCCCCTTGATAAGGTCGGCCGCTTTCTCGCCGATCATGATGCACGGCAGGTTGGTGTTGCCGCCCGGCACCGTGGGCATGACGGAGGCATCCGCCACGCGCAGGCCCTCCACCCCGATCACCCGCAGTTCGGAATCGACCACCGACCGCTCCCCCATGCCCATGGCGCAAGTGCTGGTGGGATGCTGGGCGACGTAGCACGTGGCGCGGATGAAGGCGTCCAGTTCGTCGTCGCTCTGCACCTCGAGGCCGGGGGTCTTCTCGCCGGCGAGCAGGTCGGCCATCGGCCGCGTGTTGTAGATCGCCCGCGTGGTGCGGAAGGCGCGGCGCATCTGCTCGCGGTCGGCCGGCTCGGCCAGGATGTTGAGCGTCACCGCCGCCACTTCGCGCGGGTCGGCGCTTTTCAATTCCACCCAGCCGCGGCTTTCGGGATGGAGTTGCACCACCCCGGCCCAGAACACATGCTCCTGCTCCTTGCGCAGGAACGGGCCCCACGGCGCGGCGTCGAAGCGGATCGGGTTGACCATGATCTGGAGGTCCGGCCGGTCGAGATGCGGCGCGGTGCGGATCACGACGTTGCAGGAATTGACCTGCGTCGCCATCGGCCCCGTGCCCGTCAGCGCCCAGCGCAGCGCGCTGAGGCCGATCCTGTCCCACCGCAGCTGGCGCAGGAAGGTGACCTTGTCCTTCGCCCAGAACTCCAGGCTGGCGCAGGGATGTTCCTGCAGGTTGCGGCCCACGCCGGCGCTGTCGTGCAGCACATCGATGCCATGGGCCTTGAGATGCGCCGCCGGGCCGATGCCGCTGAGCATCAGCAAGTGCGGCGAATTGTAGGATCCGCCGGAAAGGACCACCTCGCGCCGCGCGCGCACGATCCGCGGGCCGCCGCCGGCATCGACCTCCACCCCCACGCAGCGCTTGCCTTCAAACACCAGCTTGCGGACCAGCACGCCCGAGCGCACGTCCAGGTTCCGCCTGTTCATCGCCGGCTTGAGATAGGCGGTCGCCGCGCTCACGCGCCGTCCCCGGCGGTCCACCGTCTGTTCCCCCCGCGCGAAGCCTTCCGGCTGCGCGCCGGCCAGGTCCTGACTGGTGGGAAAGCCCGCCGCCGCGGCCGTTTCCATCATGGATTCGTGCAGCAGGTGCGGGGAATCGATCGGCCGGACATGCACCGGGCCGCCGGTGCCGTGATAAGGCCCTTCGCCCCGCCAGCTGTCCTCCGATTTCCGGAAATAGGGCAGCACATCGGCAAAGGACCAGCCCCGCGCGCCCATCTGCGCCCACTGGTCGTAATCCGCCGGATGCCCGCGCATCGCGAACATGCCGTTGATGCTGCCCGATCCGCCGATCACCTTGCCCCTGGGCAGGGGCATCCGCCGTGCATCGAGATGCGGTTCCGGCTCCGTCCAGTAAGTCCAGTTGAAGCGCGGATCGGGCATCGCCTTCAGGAAGGCGAGCGGCATCCTGAGATAGAGGTGATCGTCACGCCCGCCGGCTTCCAGCAGCAGGACATTGGCCGCCGGGTCCTCACTCAGCCGCGCGGCGACGACGCAGCCGGAGCTGCCCGCACCCACCACGATGTAATCGAAGCCTTCGCCCGTCACGCCACGTTTCTCCCCTTGCCGCATAGCTAACGGCCGTTAGGATCACTGGCAAGGCAAGGGAGAGGCCGATGACGCGTGAGGACTACGAACGCTACGCCGCGGCATTCAACGCCCGTGACTATGACGCGGTGTTCGATTTCTATTCCGAAAGCCCGCGCATGGCGTTCTTCGGCATCGAGATCACCACGCGTGAGCAGCTGCGCGCCTTCTACACTTTTCTCCACCGCTTCGTGCGCGAGACGATCCGGATAGAGCGCTTCGCTTCCAGCGAGGAGCTGGCGGCGGTCGAAGGCGTGATCCGTATCGAAGGGATCGAGGACCTGACGCGCGAAACGCTCGATGCGAACGGAATGACCCAGTTCTTTCCCATTCGCACGGGGGAGGTGCAGGAGATGCGCCAGTACATCCACTATCACCTGAAGGACGGAAAGATCGAAAGCGTCGGCTGCGCCCTGGCCTAGCCGACAAGACCAGAGAAAAGGCCGGGAAATCCTAGAGCAAAGAGCGGCTGGAAAAAGCCGACAACATGGGAGAGGATGAACATGACCCGATGGATGCCCAGGGCCTTCGCAGGCCTGCTGATCACGACGGCGCTTGGGGCCTGCACCGCCGCCGATGAAGGCCGCGCCTGCGATCGCAATTGCCTGATTAAGCTGACCGACGATTACCTCGCGGGGCTGGCGAAGCACAGCGCCGATGGGCTGCCGCTGGCCGAGAACGTGGCTTTCGTGGAAAACGTCACGCCGCTGAAAGTCGGCGAAGGGCTGTGGAAGGATACCACGGGCGGACCGACGCAGTTCTCCGTCCATGTGCCCGACGAAGCGAACCAGACGGCCGGCTGGATCGGCATGATCCAGCGTGACGGCAAGCCGACGATCGTCGCCATCCGTCTCAAGCTGGACGGCGACGGCAAGATCACCGAGGCCGAGCACCTCTATTCCGCGATCAACGAGCCGCAGCTCGCCAATGTGGAAACGCCGCGCGCCGGCCTGCTGGCAGACGTGCCCGAAGCCAACCGGCTGAGCCATGGCGAGCTGATCAAGATCGGCGCCAGCTATTACGACGCGCTGGACGATAACGACGGCACGCTGATGCCGTTCGCCGCCGATTGCGAACGGCACGAGAACGGCATGGTCACCGCCGGCGCGAATGCCGGGCCAGGTCCGAACGGGGCGGGCGCGAGCCCGATCGCGCGCGATTGCGCCGGTCAGCTCACCAGCAAGGTGATGACTTACATCACCACGATCGGCAATCGCCGCGTCTTCGCCGCCGATCCGCAGACCGGTCTGGTCATGGGCCTGTCGCATTTCCATCACCCGATGGATTTCGCGCCTTATGAGGTCACCGCGCTGGACGGGACCAAGATCATGTACACGCGCGATAACCAGATGAAGTTCGATCCGTTCGACCTTCCCGCCGCGCACATCTTCAAGATCGGCGCGGACGGCAAAGTCCACGAGATCGAGGCGATGGGCTTCATGGCCCCGCTCAATTCCCCCAGCGGCTGGGAGAACGAACCCGCCCCGGCGAATTCGAACGCGCCGAAGACCTGAAGCCGCTTCCGTTCCCCCTTCGGCTGCCCGCTTGCGACAGCCGAAGGGACGGGCGGCGCGCGAGCACCGTGACCGTGCACCCTTCGGCTGGAACCTCGTCATTGCGAGGAGCGTAGCGAAGCAATCCAGGGCCGGGTAGAACCGCCCTGGATTGCTTCGCTACGCTCCTCGCAATGACGATTCAGGAGGTCTAGACGGCTTCGCGCCCACGCTCTTTTTCGCTCTTGCGGTAATTTCGCATATCTGAAATATCGTCCGACATGATCGAGACCACGCATGTCGGAAGCCTGCCGCGCGGCGCGGCGTTGACGCCGCTGCTGCTCGCCCGCGACAAGGGCGAGGCTTATGACGCGGCGGAGTTCGACAGCACGGTGCAGGCCGCCATCGACGAGGCCGTCTCGCGCCAGGTCGAAGCCGGCGTCAGCGTGGTCAGCGACGGCGAGCTGGGCAAGGTCGGCTATTCCACTTATGTGATCGAGCGGCTCAGCGGCTTCGGCGGGCATACGCCGCGCAAGCCCGCGCTCGACCTGGCCCAGGTGCCCGATCTGGCGAAGAAGCTGAGCCATATCATGGGCGCGCAGGAATTCATCCGCGCCAGCGCCATCGGCAAGGTGGAACTGGTCACGCTCCAGCCGCTGCATGACGATATCCGCCGCTTCCGCGCGGCGCTGGAACGGCATGGCGGTGGGGTGAAGGCGTTCATGAACGCGGCCAGCCCCGGCCTTATCACCGCGTTCCAGCCCAATCAGTTCTATCCCAGCCACGAGGCCTATCTGGCCGACCTGGTGGACGCGATGCGGCCCGAATACGAAGCGATCGTGGAAGCGGGCTTCCAGCTCCAGCTCGATTGCCCGGATCTGGCGATGAGCCGCCACACCGGCTACCAGGACATGAGCGATGCGGAGTTCCTGCGGACCATCGCCGCCAATGTCGAAGCGCTGAACGCCGCCACCGCCGATATCGCGCCCGAGAACCTGCGGATGCACGTGTGCTGGGGCAATTACGAAGGCCCGCACGATTTCGATATCCCGCTGGAAGCGATCATCGACGTGATCCTGGCGGCGCGCCCGGCCACGGTGCTGTTCGAAGCCGCCAATCCGCGGCACGAGCATGAATGGGTGGTGTGGAAGGCCGCGGATACCGCCGGCAAGATCCTGGCGCCGGGGCTGATCGATTCCTGCTCCAACTACATCGAAACGCCCGAGCTGATCGCCCAGCGCATAGAGCGCTATGCCGCGTTCGTCGGCAAGGATCGCGTCGTGGCCAGTTCCGATTGCGGCTTCGGCACTTTCGCCGGCTATGGCAAGATCGACCCGGCCGTGGCGTGGAAGAAGCTTTCCGCCCTGCGCGAAGGCGCGGACATCGCCGATCGGCGGATAGGTTGACCATGGCGGCTTCCGATCCCTCCGTGGCGCCGGGCCCGCAGGCCAGCCACGTCAAATCCGCCACCCGCACGCTCGACATCATCGAATATGTCGTCGCCCACGATCGCCCGCTGGTGGCGCAGGAGATCGCCGTCGCGCTCGGCATACCGGTGTCCAGCCTGTCCTACCTGCTCGGCACGCTGGTCGAACGCGGCTACCTGACCCGCGACGGACGGCGCTATTCCGCCGGCCCGGGGCTGGCCCGGCTGCAGACGCGCTCGCACGGCTTCACCCTGGCCGAACGCGCCGCGCCGCTGGTGCGCGCGCTGCGGGTGCAGCTCAACGAAACCGCCACGTTCTGGGTCCGCAGCGGGTGGACCGTCGAAGCCATCGTCACGGAATCGAGCGAGCAGGCCCTGCGCTATTCGGTCAGCGCGGGGGAACGGCTGCCGATGCACGCGCTCGCCGGGGGCAAGGCCCTGCTCGCCGCCCTCCCGGAAGAGGAGATCGACCGCTATTTCGCCGAGGCGGAGCGCGAGCGCTTCACCCCGTCCACGGTGACCAGCGAGAAAGCCCTGCGCCGCGAACTGGCCGAAGTGCGCCGGCGCGGCTATGCCTCGACCGACGAGGAATACTCGCTGGGCATCCGCGGCATCGGCCGGGTGGTCACCATCGGCGGAGAGCCGGTCGGCTCGCTTTCCACCGGCATCCCCAAGGCGCGCTTCGACGAAAGCGTGCTGCGCCGCGCGGTCGACTTGCTGGAGCGGACCACGGGCCTGCTGGAGACGAACTGAGGCGGCCGAAGGTTAGAAAACACTCGTCATTGCGAGCGTAGCGAAGCAATCCAGGGCGTATTGCGCTGCCGCCCTGGATTGCTTCGCTACGCTCGCAATGACGAAGATTGGGCTGGAGGCGGAGGGCTCAGCGCCCTTCGAACGCGGGTTCCTGCGCGAGCGGCGAAGCGGTGGTGCCTTCCGAGGAGGCATGGCCGCCATAGACCTTCCCATCCTCGAACGGCCCGAGCGGCGTGCCGGGGGGTACGCGCACCAGCGCGAACGGCGCCAGGCCGGTATCGACGTAGAGCATCTCCGCCTTGTCCGGCCCCGTCAGGCGGAAGCGGAACACCTGGTTCCCCGCCTCGGGATCGTTGAAGGTGAGTTCGGCCCAATCGCCGATGGCCTTCCCCCGGCGCGACGGCAGTTCCACCGCCGGTAACGAAATCCGCCCGAAACGCTTTCCGTCCGACGCGAAGGAGCCGGGCTTCACCCAGGTTGCCTTCCACGCCTTCCCGTCACGCTGAAGGTCGAAGCGCATGATCGCCGCGCCATCGAGCCGCAGGGCCCACGAGCCGGCGAGCGCCTGCGATTGCGCCGCCGCCGGCAGGGGCAGCAACAGGGCGAGCAGCAGCATGAGCCGTTTCAGCCAGGACATCATGCCCCTTGTAACCGGCCAGGCCCGCCCCGGTCCACCGTTGACGCACCAGTCGCGGCGCGGCCAGCACGGCGTGCCGCGCCGCGCGATAGCGCTTGACCGCCCTTCACCCGCTCCGTAATTGCTTTTGCGAATCATTCGTATTAGCAACAAGTGAGGGAATAGCGTGATCACAGGGGGATCGAACACCAGGCGCGTGCGCGGCATATCCACGCGGGTCGCACTTCTGCTGGCGGGGACCGCGGGGGTGATCGGCTCGCCCGCCGCCGCGCAGGATGACGACGCGCTCTATTGGGCTCAGCGGGCGCGGACGATCACCGTCACTGCCACGCGCACGCCCACCAATGTGGCGGAAGTGCCGGCGACCATCACCGTGATCACCGCCGAAGACATCGCCGATCAGATGGCGACCGACATCAAGGATCTCGTCCGCTTCGAGCCCGGCGTCAGCGTTCCCCGCGCACCGGCACGGTTCGGGGCGGCGCTCGGCTCCACCGGGCGCGGCGGCAACGAAGGCTTCACCATCCGCGGCATCGGCGGAAACCGCACGCAGATACTGGTCGACGGCGTGCGCGTGCCCGATGGCTTCTCCTTCGGAGCCCAGGCATCGGGCCGGGGCGACTATGTCGATCTGGGCCTGGTGAAATCGGTCGAGATCCTGCGCGGCCCGGCATCCGCGCTCTATGGCAGCGACGGCCTGTCCGGCGCGGTCAGCTTCACGCTGAGCGAGCCGGCGGATTTCCTCACCGGCACGCAGCCGGCATCCGGCCAGGTGCGCGCGGCTTACAATTCGGATGACGATGCGTTCTCCGAAACGGCCATCCTGGCCGGCCGCGCGGGCATCGTTTCGGCCATGCTCGCCTATACCCGGCGCGATTTCCACGAGCTGGACAACACGGGAACCAACGATGTCGAAGGGGCGCTGCGCACCACGCCCAACCCGCAGGACGGCCACTCCAACGCCGTGCTCGGCCGGCTGGTGATCGAACCGGGCGGCGGACACAAGCTGCGCCTGACCGGCGAATATACCGATACCTACCTGTTCACCGATGTGCTTTCCGGGCGCAGCGCCTCGGTCCTCGATCTCTACGGCCGCGACACCGGCAACCGGGCACGGATCGCCGCCGACTGGACCTGGGACGGGGCCGATAGCGGCGGCGGCGCGATCGATCATGTGCAGATCGGCGTCTATTGGCAGGATGCCGAGGATCGCCAGTTCACGTTCGAGGATCGCAATCCGGCGGTCGACCGCACCCGCCTCAATACGTTCGAGAACCGCGTCTACGGGGCATCGGCCGAAGTGCGTTCCACGTTCAGCACCGGCGCCATCGGCCATCGCCTGGTGTTCGGCGGCGATGTGAGCTTCACGCGCCAGCAGGGCCTGCGCGACGGAACCGTCCCGCCCGCCGGCGAGACCTTCCCCACGCGCGCTTTCCCGGCCACCGATTTCACGCTGGGCGGCGTCTTCGTGGGGGACGAGATCGCCCTGGCCGATGGCCTGGTCACCCTGTTCCCCGCCGTGCGCTTCGATGCCTACAAGCTGGACGCCACCGACGATCCGCTGCTGCCGACATTCGCCGGCGCCGACCAGTCGGACGATCATGTCTCCCCCCGGCTCGGCGCCGTGGTGAAGCTGTCCGATGCCGTGCGGCTCTACGCCAATTACGCCAGCGGCTTCAAAGCGCCCGAGCCCGGACAGGTGAACCAGTTCTTCGGTAACCTCGCCTTCGGCTATATTTCCGAGCCCAATCCCGATCTCGGCCCCGAGCGCAGCGAAAGCTGGGAAGGCGGCGTGCGGTTCGGTAACGGGCCGCTCTCCGCCTCGCTCACCGCGTTCAAGGCCCGTTACAAGGACTTCATCTCGCAAGAGGTGGTCTCCGGATCGTTCACGCCCACCGATCCGGCGATCTACCAGTTCATCAATGTCGGCCGGGTCTCGGTGAAAGGCATCGAGGGCAAGGCGGAAGCGCGGCTGGCCAACGGCCTGACGGGCCGCCTGGCCTTCGCCTATGCCGATGGCGACGAAATCCTGCCCGACGACAGCGGGACGCCGCTCGGCTCGATCGATCCGCTCAGCGTCGTGGCCGGCATCGGCTATCGCGATCCGGCGGGCCGCTTCGGGGGCGAGGTCATCGCCACCCACAATTCCCGCAAGTCGCTCGCCAGCACGGCGGGGGTCTGCGCGAATGAATGCTTCCGCCCCGGCGCGTTCACCGTGATCGACGCGACGGCCTTCGTGCGGCTGGCCGATCGGCTGACCCTGCGCGCCGGCGTGTTCAACATCACCGATGAAAAATACGCCTATTGGAGCGACATCCGCGGCCTGGCCGCCGATTCCGCGGTGACCGACGCCTATACCCGGCCCGGCCGCAACGCGAGCGCCTCCATCAGTTTCCGCTTCTGATCCGAAGGAACGCATCGCATGAAACTCTTCCCCCGCCTATCCGCCGGCCTGCTGCTGCTGGCGCTGACCAGCTCGCCGGCGCTGGCGCACCCACCGATCCAACAGCGCGCGGCGGCCGACGAACAAGCCGCCTTCGCGGCCGACCGCGCCGACATCCTGGCCATGGCCGGCGATTTCAAGGTGCGCTTCGACATGCAGGAATCGACGCCTTGGCGAACCGGCTACACGCCGCTCGACCGCAAGATTTCCGGCGGCCACGAATCCGTCCGCGTGATCGAGGACACGGGCCGCAAGATCGTGCTGCAGCACATGCTGGTGGTGGAGCAGGACGGCCAGAGCATGGTCATCAAGCACTGGCGGCAGGATTGGGAATACGAGCCCGAAAAGGTGCTGGTCTATTCCGACACCGGCCAATGGACCTGGCAACCGCTCGACGAACGCACGCGCCACGGCCGCTGGTCGCAGACGGTGTACCAGGTGGACGACAGCCCGCGCTATGGCAGCTACGGCGCCTTCGAGACCCAGGCCGGGGTGCGCCGCTGGCGGTCCGACTGGACCTGGCGCCCGCTCGCCCGGCGCGATGCGATCCGCAATCCGGTCTATGACCGCTATTACGGCATCAACCGCCACCAGGTGACGCCCGATGGCTGGATCCACTGGCAGGACAATACGAAGATGGCCTCGGAAGGCGGCCAGCTCCGGCCCGTGGTGCAGGAATACCTGCTCAACACCTATACCCGCTTCGCCGATTACGACACCAAGGCGGCCGACGCCTATTGGACGGCGACCAAGGGCTATTGGGCGGCGATACGGAGCGCCTGGGACCAGGTCGCCGCCACCAAGGGCGGCATCGCCATCCAGGAACAGGCGGATACCGGCACGGTGATCTCGGGCCGCCTTCTCGAACTGGCGGACGAGATCCAGGCCGGAACCACCCGTGAAGCCGCCGCCATCGCCGAAGCGAAGAAACTGATCGACGGGAACACCACGGCGATCGCCGGCTGACCCTGCCCCCCGGCGGACGGCACCCTGCCGCCGGCCGCCGACAAAAAGGGGCGGCCACGTCGCGGTGGCCGCCCCTCCTTTTTTGCGTCGAAGCCTTGCGTAATCGCTTTATCTTGAACTCGTCATTGTGAGTTCCAAGTAACGGCGATCACGCTAAAAGGCTCAGGCGTTGGCGCCCACGCCCGTCTGGCGCCAGCTGTCGGCATAGCTGTTGCGCGCCACCGACGAGTACGGAACCGGCGAGACGATCGCCTTGATCTCGGTCTGCACGTGCGGCTCCACGGTCGGCTTGCTGGTGCCGCCGTTCGGCTCGCCCCAGACCAGCGTCACTTCCTTGCCGAACTCGACAAAGTCGGGATCGATCATCGCCAGCGACAGCATCGCACCTTCGTTCGACGAATAGCCGATCCAGGTCGAGACGCCGATCACCTTCCCGTCGCACTTCACTTCGTCGAACGGGTGCATCGCGTAGACGGCGCTGGGGAACTCGAAGTACTTCGCGCGGTCGCCCTTGGCGAACAGCGAGCTCATCACGCGCTGCACGTCCTGCGGGTCGAGCGCCAGGGTGACCTTCTGCTTGTGCTTCTCGTTGGCCATGCGCTCCAGCGCCTCGCGGCCCACGAAGTCATGGTCGAACTTGACGATGTGGCCATAGCCGATGTCCCACGGCGTGAGGTAGTAACCCTCGATGCTGTCGGGGACGTAGCTGCCGCCGATCGAGCACATGCCGGCATAGGACTTGCCCGAAGCCCAGGCGCGGTAGTCCTTCATGATCTGGCTGTCGCCGGTGTAGAACGCGGGCAGCGGGCTGGGCAGCCAGCCGGATTCCAGCGTGTTCGACGAATAGGCGCGGCCACCGACCAGTTCGAGGCCGAAGTCCTTGCCCGCCGCGACCAGCGCGGCGTGGACGGCGGCATAGTCTTCCCACGGGCCGAACAGCTCGTAGCCCGGCTGGCCGGCCATGCCGTGGCGCAGCGCGATCACGTCTTTGCCGGCGATGTCGATATGCGCCATGTTGAAGAACTTCAGGTCCGGCGGGGTCTGGCCCATCGCCTTCTCCAGCGTCTTCATCGCGTTCGGGCCCTGGAGCTGGAAGCGATAGTTCTTGCGCTTGCCATCGGTACGCAGCGCGGTGCGCTCGTCACGCTCCACGGTCACGTTCCACTTGCTGCCGTCCGGCTTCGGATACTGGGCGTGGAATTCCACCCATTCGATTGCGGGAGCGCGACCGACCAGGCTGAACTCGTTCTCGGCCAGGTAGAACAGGATCACGTCGCCGATCACATAGCCTTCCGGGGTCACCGGCACGAACTGCTTGGCTTTGTTGACGGCGAAGTTCTTGAAGCTGTTGATCGCCAGGTATTCGAGCAGCGCGAAGGCATCGGAGCCGCGCACGTAAAGCTCCACCATGTGGTAGCTCTGGTTAAACAGCACCGCGCTCTGCGCCCAGCCGCGCTGTTCGTTGCGCCAGTTGGAATATTCCGCCGGCACGCCCGGATAGACGTTCGGGCCGACCTGCTGGTTGCGCAGGAAATCGACGACGTTGCCGGTCGAATCCAGCTTTTGTTGAAGGGTCTGTTCACTCATATGAATTGCCTCTCCTAAGGCGGGTGGAAGGTGAAGGGTTCAGTCGCTCGCGGGCTAGGGTACCTGTGGGGAAAGCCAGTCCGCGATGGCTTGGTTGACGGCGGCGGGCGCTTCGAGCGGGAGCATATGCCCCGCGCCTTCGACGATCGTCACCGTGGAGCCGGGTATCGCCGCGGCGATGGCCCGGTGTTGCGCCGGCGGGCTCCAGCTATCGAGCTCGCCGGTGATTACCAGTGTGGGGCAAGCGATCCGGGGCAGCAGGCTTTCCTGCTCCGGCCGGCCGAGCAGGGCCGCGATCTGCGCGTCGAACACCGCCTGGCCCTGATCCAGGCACATCTGCCGCATCGGCCCGTAGAGCGCTTCGTCCGCGCGGTTGCGATCGGCCACCATGGGCGGCAGCCAGGCATCGACCAGCGCTTCGAATCCCCGTTCATGCCCGATCGCCATCAGCGCCGCGCGCTTGGCCGGCTCGTCCGCGCCCAGCGCGTGGACCCCGGTGCTCGCCAGGGCCAGCCGGCGCACCCGCTGGGGCGCGAGCCGGACCACTTCCAGCGCGATTCGCCCGCCCATCGAATGGCCGAACAGGTCGAACGTTTCCGGCGCCTGATCCAGCGCGAAGCGGGCCATGGCTTCCAGCGAATCGGCCGTGCCGTAACCGTCCACCGCCCGCGAATCCGGGAATGCCGCGAGCTGCGGCGCAAAGGCGCGCGCATCGCAGATCAGCCCGGGAAGGAACAGCAGCATCGGCCTCGTGGACATTGTTCGCAGGTGTGAAAATTTCGTCTATCCGAAAGCGGACCTTCGCGCTAGAGGCTTTGTCGATACGCGCGATGCGCCTATGGCGCGCGTGATTTCTTGGGCCGAACAAAGAGGAACGCCAGCCGATGTCCTACGCCGCCATTCACCCCGATTGGGAAAAGCCCCGCCGCAACATGGTGGACGGCTATTCGCTGGAAATGACGGCCAAGGAACTCGACGGCCTGCGCGAGGCCGCGCCGCTGATTCGTCCCGGCACGCAAGTCGCCGTGACGTTCCTTCCCGGCGAGGAGATGGAGCAGCGCGTCCAAGCCGCGGTGCTGGCGCGCGAGCTTGGTTTCGAGCCGATCGTCCACCTTTCCGCCCGCCGGATCGAATCCGAGGAACAGCTGGACTGGTATCTGGGCGAGATCACCAAGCGGGCGCAGGTGACGCGCGTGTTCATCATCGCCGGCGACCCGCCGGAGCCGGAAGGCCCCTATTCCACCTCGCTGGACATCATCGAGACCGGCCTGCTCGAAAAGCACGGCATCACCATCGTCGGCGTCGGCGGCCATCCCGAAGGCCATCCGAACAACAGTGCGGCCGAGCTGTGGGACTGGATGGAGCGCAAGCTGGCCGCCGTCCGCGCGCGCGGCATGGTGCCGCTGGTCGTCACCCAGTTCGCGTTCGACGACGATGCGATCGTCGCCTGGGTCAAGGAAATGCGCCAGCGCGGGATCGACGTGCCGGTACGCCTGGGCGTGCCCGGCCCGGCCGGCATCAAGCGCCTGCTCGGCTTCGCCAAGCGCTGCGGCGTGGGCGCCTCGGCCAGCGTGATGAAGAAGTACGGCATCTCGCTGACCAACCTCATCGGCAGCGCGGGCCCGGACAAGCTGGTCGATTCGCTCGACAAGAAGCTCTCCGACGAAGAGCACGGCCGCGTGCGCCTGCACTTCTATCCGTTCGGCGCGCTCAAGGCGTCGGCCGAGTGGATCAACACCTACGACGCGAAGCATCAGTAAGATGGCCGAGATCATCGACGGCAAGGCGATCGCCCGCCAGCTGGACGAAAAGACCAAGGCCGAAGTCGATGCGATGGTCGCGGCGGGCCTGCCCCGCCCCGGCCTGGCTGTGGTGCTGGTCGGCAACGATCCGGCGAGCGAGGTCTATGTCCGCCGCAAGATGAAGGGCTGCGAGAAGGTCGGCATCAATTCCTTCGAGCATCGCCTGCCGGCCGAAACCTCGCAGGATGCGCTGCTGACGCTGATCGCGCGGCTCAACGCCGATCCTGAAGTCCATGGCATCCTGTGCCAGGTGCCGCTGCCGGCGCATATCGATACGCGCACGATCCTGGCCGCGATCACGCCGGAAAAGGACGTGGACGGGTTTCACCCGGTCAACGTCGGCCGCCTCAGCACCGGCACCGGCGGCATCGTGCCCTGCACGCCGCTGGGCGTGATGATGCTGCTCGACAGCGTAATCGACGATTTCGTCGGGTTGGACGCAGTGGTGATCGGCAAGTCGAACATCGTCGGCAAGCCGGTCGCGCTCATGCTGCTCGACCGCGAGTGCACCGTCACCGTCACCCACATCTATACCGAGAACCTGCCCGAGATCGCCCGCAAGGCCGACATCATCGTCGCCGCCGCCGGCGCGCCGGAACTGGTCAAGGGCGATTGGGTGAAGCCGGGCGCGGTGCTGATCGACGTGGGCATCACCCGCATCATGGGCGAGAACGGCAAGGAAAAGCTGGTCGGCGACATCGCCTTCGACGAAGTGCAGCACGCCAAGGCCGTGACCCCCGTTCCCGGCGGCGTCGGCCCGATGACCATCGCCTGCCTGCTGCACAACACCGTGCAGGCGGCCAAGGCGCTGGCGGAAAACGGCGAGGGAAACGGCCTCGACCCCTACCATGACGCGCCCGACCGCTCGCTGATCTACGGCACGTCCGAAGGCAGCGCCTGACGCCAAGGGGGGTAAGCCCCTGACCTCGTCGGCTTTGCCTTGGAGCCGGCCGTTCATCCACAGGCCCTCCCCCGGCCCCTCCCGCAAGCGGGAGGGGAGAGCTAGAGCCAGCCGATCCGCTTGAACTGCGCGTAAAGCAGGGCGCAGATCACGGCGATCACGCCCAGAGCCGCGAAATAGCCGTAACGCCAGGTCAACTCCGGCATGAAATGGAAGTTCATGCCATAGATCCCGGCGATCGCGGTGGGCACCGCCAGGATCGCCGCCCAGGCGGCAAGCTGGCGCGTGATCGCGCCCGTGCGGCTCTGCTCCAGCAGCCCGGCGACTTCGAGGATATAGCCGAGCGTCTCGTTGAGCCCGCGCGTGCGCGTCGTCGCGCGGTGCGCGTGGTCGTAGACATCGCGGAACCAGGGCCGTGCCCTTGGATCGATCGCCGGCTCCTCCACCGTGGTGAGCTTCGCGGCCACTTCCTCCATTTGCCCGGCGATGGCCTCGAACCGCCTCAGCTCGCGGCGCAGGCGGAAGATGCGGCGGATGCGCGCCTGGTCGGGAAAGCTGCCGATGGCGCCTTCCTCCATCTCGCTCACCGTGTGCTCGATCCCATCCAGCAGCGGGCCATAGCCGTCGACGATGAAATCGAGCACGGCGTGCAGCACGAAGTCCGGCCCTTCGGCGAGCCGGTCGGAGCGGGTCTCCAGCTCGCGCCGCAGGGCGGTGTGGGCGCGGGTGCTGCCCTGCCGCACGGTGACGATGAAATCCTTGCCCAGGAACATCGCCGTCTGCCCATAGGCGATCTTGTCCCCTTCGCCCCGGGCCGCCGTGCGGGCGACGACGAACAGCTGCGAGCCATAGGCTTCCGCCTTGGGCGTGTTGGACTTGCTCAGCGCATCCTCGATCGCCAGCGGATGCAGGCCATAGCGATGCTGCACTTCGGCGATTTCGGCCTCGGTCGGCTCCACCAGCCCCACCCAGTCGAATTCGGATTTGGCCGGCGGGGCGCAATGCGGCGGCAGCGCCGGGTCTATCAGCTTCCCGTCCCGGTAACGGCGCGCGGCGACGACGGTCATGGAATCGCTCCCCAGCCGCTTACCATGGGTCCTTCGTCTGCTCGTCGAACGGCCGGGTGTCCACCGGCGGCGCGGCATGGCGCGGGCGCTGCGGCAGCGTGCGTTCCCCCTTCCACGGGATCTGGTCCATGGCCGTCCAGGCGTTGACGTGCAGGCGGTAGAACTTCCACCGCCCGTCTCGCTTCACCAGCCGATCATCGCGCGTGCCGATGCCGAACACGAAATTGGTGCCGTAATCGGCGTTCCACTGGATGATCTGGAAGAAGCAGCGCACCCGCGCCCCTTCGGGCATCGGGTCCATGATGAAATGGTTCATCACGTGCTGGCGGCCATACCACCAGTGCTGCCGATCGTACCACAGCTTGCGCAGGTTCTCGCGGATCGCCGCGTGGCCCTTCACCGTGCCCTGCCACAGGTGGTCGAACTCCGCATCCTCGGCGAAGGTGGCGATCGCCTGCTCCTCGTCGGCCAGGTCGATCCCCCAGGCGTAGCGGGCGAACAGCTCCTCGATCTCAGCCCGGTCCTGCGCCGGCATGATCTGGGGCACGCCATCGGGCCACGGGTTTTCGGCCATGCTCATCTCCTCTTCCGGCTTGCCATTCGTTCGGCGGCGCGGTTCAATCGCGTGCATAACAAAGGACGAGAGCGATGCCCGAGATTTTTCATCCTTACGCCAGCTTCGGCCACCAGACGCGGATGCCGATGCGCTTCGAAGCCGATGTGTTCGAATGCGAGGTGGAAGGCGAGATTCCTGCTGAACTGCACGGCGCCTATTACCGCACCGGGGCCGACCGGCAGTTCCCCAGCCTGGCGAACGACATCATCCTCAACGGCGATGGAATGGCCAGCATGTTCCGCTTCGAGAACGGTCATGTCAGCTTCCGCAGCCGCTACGTCCAGACCGAACGCCTCAAGCGCGAGCGCGAGGCGCGGCGGCGGCTCTACGGCCATTATCGCAACAAGTTCACCGATGACGAAAGCGTCTCCAACCTTCCGCAGCGTGACAACACCGGCAACACCAACGCCTTCAACCACCATGGCGAACTGTTCATGCTGCGCGAGGATTCGCACCCCTACCGGCTCGATCCGGAGACGCTGGAAACGGTGGAAGTGGGGCGCTTCGGCAATCTCGGCAGCACCGCGCTCACCGCGCATCCCAAGATCGATCCGCGGACGGGCGAATGGTGGAGCTACGGCGTCTTCGCCCGGGGCGAGCCGACGACCGACGCCAGCCTGCATGTGTTCGATCGCGAAGGGGCCCTGATCCGCGAGGAATGGTTCCACACGCCCTATCCCGGCCTCAGCCACGATTGGGGCGTCACGCGCGAGCATCTCGTGTTCCCGATCATGCCGCTGACGACCGATCCCAGGCGGATGCGCGCGGGCGGGCAGTATTATCAGTACGATCCCGACCTGCCATCGGCCTGGGGCATCATGCCGCGTGACGGCTCACCGGCCGACATGCGCTGGTTCCAGATACCCGGCATCGTCATGGGGCATGTGATGAATGCCTATACCGAAGGCAGCCGGGTGATCGTGGATACGCCCATGAGCCCCGGCAACTGCTTCTGCTTCTTCAAGGACAAGCACGGCAACCTGCCCTCGATGCCCGAGACGGTGACCCAGATCACCCGCATCGAATTCGACCTGGCGAAACCTGATGCCGAGGCGGTGACGCTCTACCCGGTCCAGGGCGCCTATGGCGACATGCCCAAGATCGACGACCGCTTCGCCATGGAGAAATACCGCCTCGGCTATTTTGCCTTCCGCGATTTCCCCCGCATGGGCGTGGCCCGGATCGATTGGGACAGCGGCGAGCTGGAATACCACGAGCTGGAAAACGCCGCCGCGCAGGAACCCGTGTTCGTCCCCCGCGCGCCCGACGCGCCCGAAGGCGACGGGTTCATCCTCACCGCCGTGGACCGCTTCGCCGACAAGCGCACCGACCTGCTGATCCTCGACGGCAATGCCATCTCCCGCCCCCCGATCGCCACGGTGAAGCTTCCGTTCGCGCTGCCGATGGCTTTTCATGGAAGCTGGATGCCTGCCTGAACTGGCGGGACTGCGGGAGCGTGGTGGGTGAAGGAATTGGCACTCGCGGATGCGCGGAGGCGGAGAGGCGGAGAGGCGGAGAGGGTAGTGCGACGGGGCGCGTGGCGCGCCATCTTCGTGGCTTTGTGTGAGGCCATGAATGACAGCGGCTTCGCCGCTGGGTGCCGCGCCCTTGGGGCCTTTGGGTGAGCACCCCCTCTTTTCGTCATCCCCGCGAAAGCGGGGACCCAGGGCGATGTCGCGCCGCAAGAGCCGACTGGGTCCCGCTTTCGCGGGAATGACGAAGGGGTTGGATTGGGTCGTTTCTCTCCGCGCCTTCGCGCCTTCGCAAGCGCCAATAGCTACCGCGTCACCCGCCGCACGAAGCCGGCCACCATTCGCTCCACGGACTTGATCTCGCTGCCGATGCTTTGCGCCGGGCTCAGGTGGTTGTGGCCGGCCAGATAGTGCATCTCGGGATAGCCGGCATGGGCCACACCCCAGGCGCCGACGAGCTGCGCGGCCTGCGTCTGGAAGTCTGCCGGATCGAATTCCGATACCGTCAGCATCAGCGGGATCGTGGTGTTGAGCAGCCCGGCCATGCACGAAGCCGGCCCCCAGCCCTTCGGATCATCGCCGTAATAGGCGAGGTGGAACTGATTCCGCGAGCAGCTCAGCGTGTCGTAGATGCCGCTCATCAGGATCGCCCCGGCGATGCCCCCGTGTTCCGTCACATGATGCGCCTTGTGCGCCACATAGCCGGCGACATGCGTTGCGCCGGCCGATTGGCCGGCCAGCACGATCTTGTCGGGATCGCCCCCGTAATCCGCCACATGCGCCTTGAGCCAGCGGATCGCCGCCGCGAGATCTTCCACGCCCGCCGGAAACTGGTGCGCCGGCGCGAGGCGATACGTGATGGTGACGCCGATGAACCCGTGCAGCGCGGCGGCGGTCCCGATGTTGTCGTAGAACGGCGTTTCGGCAGAGCGCTTGTCCCCCATCACGAAACCGCCGCCGTGGACGAAGACCAGCACCGGCGCCTTGTCCGTGCCGGCCTTGCGGAAGAGGTCGAGCCGGTGGCGCGGGTCCTCGCCATATTCAAGGTCGCGGGTCACTTCGACCTCGGGATCGCTGCCCTTGGCCATGCCGGCGAACAGCTGCGTCGTGCCGCCCAGCATGGCCGGGGTCAGTTCCCGGCCGAGAGCTTCCAGTTTGGCGCGCAGGTCAGGCGTCATGCGTATCTCCATCCATCAGCAATACCGGCTTGATAACCCGGCCCGCGCGCGCATCGTCGAACGCACGGGCAATCTCGGCGAAGGGATAGGCCGTAAGCAGCCGGTCGAACGGAAAGCGCCCTTCGCGCCAGTGATCGATCAGCAGCGGAATGAAGCTGTGCGGATCGGCATCGCCGCCCAGCACGCCCTTCAACGATCGCCCGCCGCTGAGCATTGCGAACATCTTCGGCGCCCAATCGCCGCGCGGAGCAGTGACGAAGGCGGCCGTGCCGCGCATCGCCAGGCAATCCATCGCTGCATCGAACACCGCTGGAACCGTGGTGGTATTGAGGCTGGCATCGACGCCGCGCCCGCTCATCACCCTGATCTTGAGCGCCAGATCGGGCTCGTCGCCGCGCAGGCAATCGGTCGCGCCCAGTTCGCGAGCCAGCTCCAGCCGTTCATCCGACAAGTCTATGGCGACGATCCGCCCCGCCCCGGCCAGCCGGGCCGCCATCACCGCGCTCAGCCCCACGCCTCCGGTGCCGAACACCGCCAGCGACTGGCCCGCCTGCAATGAAAGCGCATACAGCACCGCGCCCGCGCCGGTGAGGATGCCGCAGCCGAGCGGCGCCAGCTTGGCCAGGGGCAGGTCCGCCGGCACTTTCACCGCCGTTCGTTCCGGCACGATGGCATGGCTGGCGAAGCTCGACTGGCCGAAGAAATGCGAATGGATCGGCTCCTCGCCGGCCTTGAGCGCCATCGAACCGTCCAGCCGCCCGCCGCCGAAGATGCGCGGCATGGCCGTGTCGCAATAGCTCGGCAGGCTGGCGGCGCAGGACGGGCACGCGCCGCACGAACTGCCCGAAAGCACCACGTGATCGCCCACCGCGAAGCCCACGACGCCGTCGCCCAGCGCTTCCACCACGCCCGCGCCTTCGTGCCCGAGCACGATCGGCAGCGGCGCCAGCCGGCCGTCGTGCGCGTGGAGATCGGTGTGGCACAGGCCCGTGGCGACCAGCCGCACGCGCATTTCGCCCGCGCGGGGTTCCTCCAGTTCCAGTTCCGCCAGTTCGGGCGCCGGCGCGCCCGGGCGGCTGACCGCACCCGTGATCCTCACGCGGCGGGCCCTGCGGGTTTCTGGCCCAAGTGATGATCGTCCTGGATGTCCGCCACCGGCCCGTGCTGCGTCATCAGCGCCTTGCGGCGGACGAAGCGCAGGATCGATTCCGGCCCCGTGCGCGATCCGCCGAGCCCCGAGAAGCCGAAGCTGTGCGTGCCGATCGTGCGCATCTTGCCGAACGTCAGGAAAGTATCCTGCAGGAACACCGCCCCGGCATTGATCCGCCGCCCGATCGCCAGCGCTCCCTCCTCGCTGCCGGCAAGGACCGAGGCAGTCAGCCCGAACTGCGTATCGTTGGCCAGCCGCACCGCCTCGTCCGTGTCCGCATAGGCCATAACCGGGATGCACGGGCCGAACGTCTCTTCGCGCATGATCTCCATGGCATGGGTCACGCCTGTCAGCACCGTCGGCCGCATGTAGAGCCCGCCGCCGATTTCCTCCACCTCGCCGCCGGTGAGCACCTGGGCGCCCTTGGCCACGGCATCCGCGAGATGCCGGCGGACGATCTCGGCCTGGGGGGCGAAGGTGAACGGGCCGATGTGCCCGGCGCGCGGGTTTTCGGCGTTGAGCCGCACGGCCCGCGCCTTTTCCACCAGCTTTGCCACGAAGGCGTCATGCACGCTGCGGTGCACATAGACCCGCTCGGTCGAATAGCAGACCTGGCCCGTGGCATAGACCGCGCCGCGCAGCACGGCGGTGGCCGCCCGCTCCAGATCGACCGTCTCCGTCACGATCGCCGGGTCCTTGCCGCCCAGTTCCAGGAAGCAGGGGATCAGCCGCTCGGCACAGGCGACCGCCACCTTGCGCCCGGTGGGCACGCTGCCGGTGAAGCAGATCAGATCCGCCTGGCCGATCACCTGCTGGCCCACCTCGCCGCCGCCGCTCACGTAATCGAACACCGCCGCCAGTTCCGGCACCGCGCGCACGGTTTCGAACAGCGCCTCGATCACGCGGGGCGTCACTTCCGAAGGCTTGAGCAGCACCGCCGAACCGGCGAACAGCGCCGGCACCGCATCGAGCAGCGCCAGCATCAGCGGCGCGTTCCAGGGGGAGATCACCCCCACCAGCGCATAAGGCACGAGTTCGCTGCGTACTTCCACCGTGGGCATGACCGCGCTGGTCCCGTTCACCCGGTAAGCCGCCAGCGCCTTGGGCGCATCCTCCAGCCAGCCGCCGATATTGGCCAGGGTGATGAAGCCTTGCAGGTACGAGGTATGGCACCCGCCGGTATCGACCGCGTCGGCCTCCCCGATCTCGGCGGCGCGCGCTTTCACTTCGCCCAGCCAACGGGCCATCACCCCGCAACGCGCTTCCAAGGGCAGGGCGGCCCACCGCTGCTGGCCTTCGCGCAGACGGGCGGCCTTCGCCGTCACGTCCTCTGCACTTGAAACGGCCAGTCTGTAATCGGCCTGCCCGGTGCGCGGATTGCGCACGGCCAGCATCGCTTCCTGGGCGGGAGCCGCGGACGCCATGACCTCTCCTCTTGTCGTCTTTTGCCCACCGGTAACGTCTCGCGGGCGCGCACGATAGCGGCAATTTAACCGCGAGGATCAGCAGGGGAATGCGTGCGCCCGGTACCGTTCATGCGGGGCCGGTCGCTCCGGCGATGTTCCGGAGCGACCGGCCCTATGTCAGAAGCCGTAACGGAAGCCGCCCCACACGGTCAGCGGCTCGCCAAGGTCCATCGATCCGCCCTGGTTGCGGGTGATGACCTTCTTGTCGAACAGGTTCTCCACCCGGCCGACGAAGCTCAGCCGATCGACCAGCGGCACTTGCGCGAACAGGTCCACCGTCGTCGCGGCGGGCAGCGCGTCGTCCTGCTGGTCATCCTCGTATTGCAGCCCGACATGGCGCACCGTCGCCGCCAAGTTCGTGCCTTCGGCCGGCCGCCAGCTCGCCGTCACGCTGCCCGCCCATTTCGGCGTCTGCGCGGGACGGAAGCCGTCGAGATCGGCCGCCTGCCCCGTGCCGCGCATCTTGGCTTCGGTATAGGCGAGCGTGCCATCAAGGCTGAACTGGCCGAACTGGAGCTGCGTGCCGAATTCGAGGCCCTGGGCGTCGATCGCGTCGATGTTCCGCCGCTGGCGTTCGTTGGTGCCGATGGTGACGTTGGTGATCGCGTGCTTCACCTTGTTGTCGAAGGCCGTCAGCGTGAAGCCCACGCCGGGCGCCGGGCGCCAGTCCACGCCCGCTTCGAAGCCTTCCAGCCGCTCGTTCTCGAGCGCGGCATTGGCCTGCGTGGTCACCGGGAACACCACGAAGGGGCGGTAAAGCTCGTTCAGGGTGGGCAGCCGCAGCGAGCTGTAGGCCGCCGCGCGCAGGCTCAGGCCGCCGCCCGCCTTGAACACCGCGCCCGCGCGGTAGGAGAACGCCCAGTCGTCCCGGTCGGGATAGACCGAATCCTCGATCACCCCGCCCGCGGCGTTGAGATTGCGGTGATAGCCATCCCGGATCGTCCAGCGATCGGCGCGCACGCCGCCGGTCAGCGTCAGCAGCCCCAGCTGCCAGTCATCCTCCAGGAACAGGCCCAGATCCGTGTTCACCCCGCCGGCGAAGCGGCTGCCGTTTCCGGCCCCATTGGCGGCATAGCGATATTCGGCCAGATCGCCTTCCGAGCGGCGGAAATCGGAGCCCAGGCGCAGCGTATGCCCGCCGCCGACCGGCGGGCGCACTTCGATCTTGCCGCCTTGCCCGGTAGAAGGCGTGTCCGCCTGATCGAGCGTCTTGGTGAAGGTGCTGGAGGAGATCACGATATTGTTGAAGTTGCGCCACTGGGCATAAGCCAGCGCATCCACCTGCCAGGGGCCACGGCTGACCACCCGGGCGCTGATATCCTGCCCGTTGCTGCCGGTGTCCGCCCCCTTGAAGCGCAGCACGCGATCGTCGTCATAAGCCAGCCCGCGCACCTGGACTTCGATATCGTCGCCCAGCGGCTGCACGATGCGGCCGCTGGCCGACCACGAATTGAACCGCGCGCGGGCCGTGGCGGGCACGCGCTGATCCACCGGCGTGGTGTAGTAGCCCTGGCCGCGATCCCACCGGCCGCTGATCACCGCGAAACCCCGGCCCAGCTTCGGCGCGACCGTGCCGGACACTTCCGCTTCCGAACGATCGTTCAACATGGCCTGGCCGCTGAAGCCGCCCAGCGTCGCGGCGTCGGCGCTTTCCAGCTCGATCGTGCCGCCCAGCGCGCCCGTGCCGAACGGGCCGGAGCCGCCGCCGCGGGTGACGCGGATGTTCGACAGCCGCTCGGGCGCGACGGCCGAGAACGGGATGTAGCCGAAGAACGGATCGGCCAGCGGCACCCCGTCCAGCAGCATCAGCGCCCGGCTGGTGGCATTGCCGCCCAGCGCGCGCAGCGTGGCGCCCTGCGCGCTGGGGTTGGAGGCGCGGCTGTCGGACCGGCGGAATTGCTGGAAGCCGGCGACGGATGACAGCACGTCCTCGATCCGGCCGGAGGCGCTGGAAACGATCTCGTCGCGGTCCAGCTCGATAACGTCATAGGCCGGGGTCGCGGGCGTCTGTTCCAGACCCTGCCCCGTCACCACGATCACCGACGTTTGTTGCGCCAGTGCCGGCACGGCGGCGAACAGCAGTGGAAGCGAAGCCAGATACTTCAGGCGCATGGAACAGGTCCCTCCCGTTGAAATTGCGTTTGTCCGGCGCTTTAGCGGCTGATCCTTGCCGCGTCACCCCTCCTTTGCCAAACAGGGCGCGCCGCAAGGAGATATGAGAAAACGCTTCGCTTGATTGCCTCTGAAACCCGCGCGGCCGAGCCGCCAGGTCCATCCACCAGACAGGATTTGTTGACTATGTCCGTTCCACCGACGGTTTCGCACGATCATCCCGCGCTGCTCGCCAGCCCCGACCCGAAGCTCGCCGCCAACAAGCGGCTGGTCTATGATATGTACCGGATCGTGCTCCAGGCGGGGCACGCCGACCGGGCGCACGAATTCATCGCCAGCGATTACATCCAGCATAACCCGAACGCGGCGCAAGGCCTGGCCGGCCTGGTGGACTATGTCCGATCCTCGCGCCCCGAGCGGGAGATACAGGACACGCTCGACCTACCGCTGGTCCACCTGATGGCCGAAGGCGATCATGTCGCCACCACCTTCGTGCGGCCCGAGAAGGACGCTGCCGGCGAAACCTATTATTCGAGCTGGTTCGACCTCTACCGCATCGAGAACGGCAAGATCGCCGAGCACTGGGACCCGATGCTCAAGAGCGACCCGAAGATTGATCCGAACACGAAGAAGCTGTGACGGCTCGGCCGGAAACCGCCGGCTGAACCAACCGGCATCAGGGCTGGCTTTCCAGCAGGTTGGCCCCGGCCAGCTGCGCCCGCAGGCTTTCGAGCTGCCGCCCCGAAACGGGCGGCAGTTCCGCCGCCGGCTTGCCCTTGCGCAGCCGTTCGCGATCTTTCTCCGACGGTTCCACCGCGCGGATGCGCACCGGCGCCAGGCCCTGGCGGCGGATTCCGAGCTGCTCCGCCGCGCCGCGCGACAAGTCGATGATCCGTGATCCGCCGGCGAAGGGCCCGCGATCGTTGATCCGCACCACGATACGCCGCCCGGTATCGAGCGCCGTGACCTCGACATAAGTCGGCAGCGGCAGGGTCCGGTGCGCGGCGGTGATCCAGTCCGGCCGGAAGCGTTCGCCATTGGCCGTCTGGCTGCCGGATTCCGGGCCATACCAGGTGGCATAGCCCAGCCGGTCGTAAACCGGTTCGGCAGCCGGCGTATAAGTCGTGCCGCGCACGGTGTAGGGCCCGCCGATCCGCACCGGCACATCGCTCACCGGCCGGAAATTCCGCCCGCCGGCGCAGGCCGACAGGGCCAAGGCGGCGCCTGCCAAGCCTGCCGTTCTCATTGCCCATCCAAGCATCGGCAGAAGATTAGCTTCCGGATTTCCTGGCGGGAAGCTGCCTATTGCCGCCCGCCCCCGACCGGCCCGTCACCCTGATCTTGGTTCAGGGTCCATTTTTCCGCACACATGGCTCCATCGGCTCCGATCAAAACCAGCCGCGCAGTGGCGCTTTATTGTCGCACTCCGGTGAGCCGGCGCAATGGATGCTGAAACAAGTTCAGCATGACGATGGGAAGCTGTGGAAAGATGCTCCCCCTCAGAGCCGCGCCGGTGCTCCATCCAGGAGGATGGTCTTGGTTTCCAGGTAGGGCCACAGGCCCTCCTCGCCGCCTTCGCGGCCCACGCCGCTTTGCTTGAAGCCACCGAACGGCATGCCGAATTCCATCCGCATCCCGTTCTGCCCCATGACACCGGTGCGGATACGGCGGCTGATGTCATAGGCGGCCTGCGGATCGGTGGTCAGCACCGAGCCGTTGAGCCCGAAGTTGGACTCATTGGCGAGGCGCACCGCGTCTTCCTCGTCCTCCGCCGGGATCAGGCACAGGACGGGGCCGAAGATTTCCTCTTGGGCGATACGGCTACGGTTATCGACATTGGCGAACAGGGTCGGCTCGATGAAATAGCCCTTGTTCAAATGCGCCGGGCGCTGGCCGCCGGTGACCAGATCGGCGCCGGACTTGCGGCCTTCCTCGATATACATCTCCACCCGATCGAGCTGGCGCTTCATCGCCAGCGGGCCGAGCTGCGTCTCCGGGTCTTCGGAATGGCCGATGCGGATGCCTTTCATCACCCCGGCGATGGCTTCGGCCAGTTCGTCATGCCGGTGCTTGGGGACGATCGCACGACTGAGCATGGCGCAGACCTGCCCGCTCATCACCGTGATCGTGTTGCCGAGGATGCCGGCGGCCGCCTCGATCGGGAAATCGTCGCGCACGATGGCGGCGGACTTGCCGCCCAGCTCCATGGTGCAGCGAGTCATCTTGGCGCCGCAGATGCCGGCGATGTGCATGCCCGCCGCGCTCGATCCGGTGAAGCTGACCTTGTCGATATCCGTGCTGCGGATCAGGTAATCCGACGCCTCGCGCTCCGCCGGCACGAGGTTCACCGTGCCCGCCGGCAGGCCCGCCGCCTCGGCCGCTTCGGCGATGATATAGGCTTCCAGCGGGGTTTCCGGCGAAGGCTTCATCACGATCGGGCATCCGGCCACCAGCGCATAGAACACCTTGTTGGCCATGATGCCGAACGGGGCGTTCCACGGCGCGATGCCCACCACCACGCCCACCGGCTCACGCACGATCACAGCGGTATCGACCACCACGCCCTTCTTCTGCTCCGTCCAGGCGAAGCTTTCCCCCATGGCCGCGATGCCCCGCAACCCCGCCACGGCGCCGCCGTGCATCATCGGCGCGAAGCTGGCGAGCCCGCCCACCTGCGCCGTCCAGGCAGCGGAAAGTTCCGGCACGCGCTTTTCGAGATGATCGATCATCGCCATGAGCCGGGCGCCGCGCTCCGCCGGCGGGGTGGTCGGCCAGGGGCCGTGATCGAACGCCTGGCGCGCCGCCGCGACGGCCCGGTCCATATCCTCCGGCCCCGCCGCCGCCGTGCGAGCGACCACTTCCTCGGTGTTCGGATTGACCACCTCGATCTGGCCGCCCCCCAGCGGGGCGACCCATTCGCCGCCGATGAACAGCTTGTCGGGATGCCGGATGTTCACGCCTTGGGGGATCATTGGGTTTCTCCTGAATTCCACACGGTCCTAATCCCCTTCCTCGTCATGCTGAACCCGTTTCAGCATCCCTCTCTCCCCACGCGCCCATCTTGCGAGCGAAGCGCCAGGACGCGGTCAGCGAGATGGACCCCGAAACGCGTTCGGGGTGACCGGAAAGGTCAAAGGGACTTGAGCTTGCATCCCTAGAAATTGGACAGGATCGTCAGGCTGCGGCTGTCGAGCGGCTTGCCTTGCGCTTTCAGTTGCAGCTCACGCGCGCGAAGCTTGCCTTGCTCGTCGATCAGGAAGGCATGGATAGCCTTCGCCTGATCCGGTGTCAGCAGGTCATCCCAGCGCGGCATGCCGTTTTGCACCAGCAGGCCCTGCAGCACGATTTGATCGAACGCCTCGTGCGTGCCCGGCGCCATGCGCCGCAAGTCCGGCAGCGGCGCGCGCGGCTGGTTGGAATGGCAGATAGAGCAGGTTTCGGTGAACAGCGCGCTGCCCATCGCGATCGTTTCCGGGGTCACCCCGGGAAGCTGCGGCGGTGGCGCGGGTGCGGGTTCCAGCGGCGGCAGGTCGGCCGGGATCGGCACGTCCCCGCCGCCCAGCTTGAACACCAGCAGGCGGTTGGCGTTACCCTTGGTATAGGCGGCTGCATAAGGCGGCACGAAGCCCCAGCCGCCCCCGCCCCAGCCGGCCTGCACGGCGATATATTGCACGCCGTCGACCTTGTAGGTCATCGGCGCGGCCAACATCGAGCTGCCGGTGTCGATCGTCTTGAGCACGCGCCCGGTCTCCGAATCGCGCACCACCAGCTTGCCCGCCAGAGTGCCGTGGATCACCAGACCGCTTTGCGTCGCGAGCACGCCGCCGCGATCCTGCCAGCCATCGAAATCGGCGGTCCATTTGGCCTTGCCGGTCAGCGGATCGATCGCGCGAAGCTGCGAGGAATAGGGCTTTTCCGTCACCCATTTCCATTGCGGCAGGGCCTTGACCTGTTGCTGCAAGGGCGGCGGCAGGCTGGGCAGCGCCGCCTGCAAGTCAGCCGTGAACAGCAGCGCGGCCGACGCGGCCATGGCGCCTGGGCGATAGACCGGCTTGTCCTGCCCCGGGTTGATGAACATGAGATTCCCCATGTCCACCACGCTGGCGAAATAAAGATTGCGGGCGGGGTCGTAGGCCGCCGGATGCCAGTTGCGCGCGCCCGAGCTGGCCGGGAACACGATCTTGGGGCCGGTTGAGTAATCGGAGAACTCGGGCGTCAGGATCGGCTTGCCGGTCTTCAGGTTCCACCCGCTGGCCCAGCTCGTCCGCACCAGTGCATTGGCGGCCAGCGGCTTGCCCGTCTCGCGGTCGATCACGAGGAAGAACCCGTTCTTCGGCGTGTGCAGGATGACCGGGCGCTTTGCCCCGCCCACCTCCAGCTCGGCGAAGACCATCGGCGCGGTGGCGGTGAGATCCCAGGAATCCTGCGGGGTTTCCTGGAAATACCACTTCATCTCGCCGGTCTTGCGATCGAGCGCGACGACCGAATCGAGATAGAGGTTGTCCCCGCCCGAAGGGGAACGGGTATGCAGCGGGTAAGGCCCGCCGTTGCCGGTGCCGATGATCACCTGATCGAACAGCGGATCATAGGATATCGCATCCCACACCGTGCCGCCGCCGCCGATGTCCCACCGGCTGTTCGGGTCCCAGGTCTTGAGCGCCTTCTCCAGCGCCTCGCTTTCCTGCGGCCCGACTTTCGGATCGTGCGGAATGGTCCAGAAACGCCACGCCTGGCGGCCGTCGTCGATGGCGTAGGCCGTCACATAGCCGCGCGTATCGTATTCCGCCCCGGCATTGCCGATGATGACGAGGCCCCCGGCGATTTCCGGCGCGCCGGTGATCGTGTAGCCACGCTTGCGGTCGGCGATCGTATCGGCCTTCCACGCCACTGCGCCGGTTTTCGCGTCCAGCGCATAGAGATACCCATCGAGCGAGCCGACGAACACCTTGCCGCCCGCCACCTGGACGCCGCGGTTGCCCTGGTCGCAACAGGCGGCCCGGTTGGCCTGCATGTCCACCTCGGGGTCGAACGTCCACAGCGCCTCGCCCGTCGCGGCGTTCAGCGCATAGACCCGGCCGAGATTGCCGCTGGTGTACATGACCCCGTCGATCGCCACGGGCGTCGCTTCCTGCACGCGCGCACTGCCGAGATCGTATTGCCAGGCCAGGCCGAGCCCGCCCACGTTCTCGGGCGTGATATCCGCCAGGCGCGAGAAATGGCTGCCCGCCCAGTCGCCACCGGGGTTGTCCCAGTTTTCCCCCGCGCCGATCACCGAGGTATCGACCTTCGGCGCCTCGTCGGCCTGCGAGCAGGCGGCGAGCGCCAGAGCGACGCCAAGCAGCACGGCGCGGCCAAAGCCCCTCCCCGCTGGGGAGGGGAGATTCAGCGCACGAAGGATTGCGATCATTTCGGCCACGCCCCCCGATACTGCTCGAGCACGGAGCGCAGCGTGCGCGGCTTGCGACCGGTCACCCGTTCGACATCGTCGGACACGACATCCATGAAGCCTTCGCGGATCGACTGGCCGAACGTGACCATGCCCTCGCTCGCCCAGGGGATCGGGCCATCGGGCACCACGTCCGACGCCTTGCGCGGCACGCCCAGCGAATCGAAATAGGCGTACATACCTTCGTCATCGACCGGCTCGATCTCGATCGGCTTGCCGGCCATCTGGGAAACCAGGGCCATGGCATCGGGCAAGGCCCACAGCTCCGGCCCGGTCACGTCATAAGCCCGGTTGGCGTGGCCATCCTGCGTCAGCACGCCCACCGCGATGGCGACGCAATCGTCGCGGCTGACGATGGGCACGCGCCCGCGCCCGGCGTTTTCCGGCTTGTGCCCGGCCATGAGCGCGGGGATCGCCATCGCCGTCGCCACCGCTTCGGCATAAAGGCTGTCGCGCAGATGGGTGAAGGCAAGCCCGGACTTTTCGATCATCCGTTCGGTAGCGAGGTGATCGAATCCTTCGACGGAAGGATTGCCGGGCGTCCTGACGCCGAGCAGCGAGGTGTAGACGACGTGCCTGACCCCGCGCGCTTTCGCCGCCTCGACCGCGGCGGTGTGCTGCTCGACACGGCTGCCAACGCGAACGGTCGAGATCAGCAGCATGCGCTCTCCACCTTCCATGGCGGGCAGCAGCGAGGCCGGATCGTCGAAATCCGCGTGGCGGACATGCGCGCCCGCCTCGGCGAATTCAGCCAGCTTTTCCGGCGTGCGCGAAAGCAGCACGAGGTCCTCCGCCGGAACTTGCTCCAGCAGCAGCCGCGCTGCCGCATTGCCGAACTGCCCGGACGCGCCGGTGACGATGATCTTGCCCAATGCCCTCTCCCGTTCTTGGCGGTATTCATAACGAGTGTTACGGAGCACGCAACACAGGGAAGAGGGAGAGAGACATGGCACTGGCCGTCGAGGATCGCCTGGCGCTGCAGGACCTGATCGCCGCCTATAGCTGGGCACTGGACACCGGAGATGCGGAAGCGCTGGTGGCCTGCTTCACCGAGAACTGCGTGATGAGCGAGGAAGTGTTCGAGGATCCCGACGTCTGGGAAGGCCACGAGGGCATCCGCGGCCTGATGAAGCACTATGCCAACGCCCCCGGCTTCCCCGGCCGACAGCACCATGTGACCCAGGTGCAATACTTTCCGCAGGGCGACGGCAGCGTGAAGATGCGCGGTTTCGCCTTCGTCACCGAATGCGAGGGAGAGCCGCCCTATCTGCTCCGCTTCACCGGCTGGTATGACGATCACGCGGTCAAAGGCGCCGATGGCCAATGGCGCTTCCAGCGCCGCACCGTGCGCCTGTGGGACGGCGAGGTGCTGAAGAACTTCCCCGGCCGCGGCCAATGGGTTGCCAGGAAGAGGCCGGATTCGCTAATCATCAAGCGATGAGCGAGACGCTTCGCTTCCGCGCCGAATTACAGCGCAAGCACCCGGACCTGCCGGTATTCATCCGCATCCCGGGTGCGACCGTTGCGCCCTGGAAGCTGACCGAATGGCAAACGGTCGAAGGCACGCTGGACGGCCACGCCTTCGGCCGCCGCACGATCAAAGACTGGGGCAAGGACAGCGCCGACTGGTTCGTGGAATTCCTCCAGCCCTGGCTCGAGAAGGCGGGCCTGAAACCGGGTGATCCGGTGGAAGTGGAACTGCGCCTCGCCGACATGACGATGCCGCCGGAGATGGCCGAGCGGATGACAAGTGATCCGCAATTCGGCCGTGCGTATGAGGCCCTGATTCCCAACCACAAGCGCAAGGCGATCGAGCACTATCTGGAAGCGAAGACCCTGGCCGGGCGGACGGCGCGGCTGGAGAAAATTGCACGCTCGATCAAGGCGCGGCTTTCCTAATCATCGCCATTCCCGCAAGTTTCCTAATTCGTTCTTCCCGCGAACGCGGGAACCACGAGAGAGGGGTCAGGATCGGGGAGCAAGCACCCAGCCGAGCACCAGGCCGCGGTCGCGCGGCGCGGCGGCGGCCATCATCTCACGCAGGGCACGATCGCTGACCGGCACATAGCCCGCCTCACGCCCGACTTCCTCGATCAGCAGGGCGTCGGCGGAGCGGCTCACCCCCAGCACCAGCGACGGCCGCCGGGCGAACACCGCACGGGCGAAGCGGATGCGGTCGCCGGCGATGGCCAGCACCTCCCCCCCATGCGCTTCGGCGAGGCGGCCGCCGGCTTCGAGCGAGGGATCATGCAGCAGCACCGCACCGCCACCGCGCGCCAGCGCCGCGCCCGGCAGCGCGGCCACGGCCGGCACCGCCAGCGCGCCGATCAGCGCTTCCCGCCGGGTCGCCTTCACTGGCTCACCTCGTGCGGGCCGGCGGCGAGGTAATCGGCGATCTGCTTCAGATCGGCATCGCTCACTTCGCCGCGCGGGATCGCAGGCATGTTGCCGATGCCTTGCCGCGCGGCCAGGATCACATATTGCGCCGGCAGGTTGTCGCGCTCTTCAAGCAGCGCCGGCTGCACCCGGCGGCCGAGCAGGCCGGTGCCCATACCGTTGGGCCCGTGGCACATCGCGCAGTGCTGGAGATAGAGCGCTTCCCCCCCGGTCGCACCCGGGCGGCTGGAGAGAGTCTCCGGCTTGGGCGCGGGCGGCGGCCCCTGCGCGACAGCGGCCGCGCCGACGATCCCCATGGAAGCCACCATGAGCAGGAAACGCGCGCCATAACCCCTCCTCTTCAGGGGAGGGGTTGGGGTGGGGCCTGTCGATCCGGCGTCCCGCATGCCGACAGCCCCCATCCCCGGCCCCTCGCCTGAAGGGGAGAGGGGAACCGGCTCGTAATCCGTCCGCTTCATGCCCGGCCTCCCGCCCTTTGGCCTTGGCCCTTGGGCCAGATGCCGTTCTTGCCCGGGGCGAGGATGCCGTTGGGATCGAGCGCATCCTTCACCCGCTCGTTGAGCTTGCGCAGCGCCCCGCCGTTCCAGTCATAGGTATCGGCCACCAGGTCCATGTAATCCAGATGGGTGCGGTATTCGCCGTAGCCTTGCGCCTTGGCATCGGCGACGAGCTGGCGGAAGAACGGATCGATCCGCTTCATCATCGCCGGATCGTCCTTGTTGAAGATCATCGCGTTGACGTTGATCAGGTGCCGCTCCCCAAAGGCGAAGCTGCCCTGGTAATCCATCCCGTATTCCTTGTAGCGGGCATAAGTCCGATTGAACTGGGCCAGCGCCGTGCTGCCGTTCTGGGGGATGATGGGCGAGAAGCCGATGTGCCCGCCGCGCCCGCCATACCAGTTGGCGTTCTGCATCGGGAACGTGATCGGCGTGCCCGTCCAGCCCGAATATTCCAGCGGCTGGCCCTTCACCCACGTGGTGGGCTTCACGCTGAGCGGGCCGATGGCGTTCATCGCCTGCTCCAGCACCTTGTAGCCGGCCTTGTTGATCTCCTCGCGCCCATAGAGGCGCAGCGAAACGCCCCACCAGCCCAGGCCGAAGCGCTTGCGGATCGCGTCGATCACGCTGTCATCCAGCGCGCCGGGCTTGTCGGTCCATTCGTCGCGCCGAGTGGCCACGGCGGCGGCGCGCAGCCAGTTGCCGATGCTCGGGCTTTGCGTAAGCACGCGCTCGCGCCGCAGCGGCCCGATGGTGTCGACCAGCGGCTTCAAGTCCTCGGGCTTGTCGAATTCCACGTCCATGCCCATCAGGCTCTCGGGCTCCGGCATCAGCCACATGTTGGCCTTGGTGACCACGCCGAAGTTCGATTGCACGAACATCTGGTCCCACGCCGGGCCGAAGCCGAAGGGATAGGCCCCCCATGTCGGCGCGCCGGAGAACGCGCCCATGCCGGTGCGGACCACTTCGCCGGTCGGCAACACCACTTCCAGCCCGCACAGGTTCTTGGTGTTCTCCCCATAGGGAGTGTAGCCGACCCCGCGATCGAGCGCGTTGCCGATCACGCTGCCCCACGAATTGCCGGGCGTGGACAGCCAGTAAGGCAGGTTGTTGGCCTGGATGAAATCGTAGAGATCGTAGAAGCCCACGCCGGGTTCGAGCAGCACGGTGCCGAACTCCTCGTCGAACTCGATCTTCTTCATGCCCGAAAGATCCAGGACCACGCTGCCCGAAAGGCGCGGGGCGCTGCCGCCATAGCCCAGATTCTTGCCCCGGCTGATCGGCCAGACAGGCAGGCGATACTGGTTGGCGATCCTCAGCGCCGCCTGCACTTCCTCCACCGTGGTCGGCCCGATCGCGCCGGCCGGCAGATGCGCGGCATCGTCCACCGCGAACTTGTCCTTGTAGCCGGTGCGGTCGATGTCCTCGAAGAACACCTTGCCGGCGCCGATCGCGCTTTCGAACGCGCGCTGCGCCTGCGCCAGCTTGGCGGCGGTGAAATCGGGTGGAAGGGGAATGTCGGCCATGGCTTATTCCTGCGGTGCGCCGGCCCAGCTGGTGCGGGCGGGCGGGCGAGTGCCGGCGTCGAGCCGGATCACGTCGCCGTTCAAGAGCGGGTTTTCGAGGATGAACAGGGCCACGCGGGCGAACTCTTCCGGCCTGCCTTCGCGGCGCGGGAACTCCGCATCCTTCAGCAGCTCATCGACCAGGTCGCGCGGGAGGAAGCTGACCATCGGCGTGGCCATGAAGCCCGGCGCGATGCCCATCACCCGGATATGATGCGCCGACAGATCGCGGCACCACACCAGCGTCAGCGCCGCCAGCGCGGACTTGGCCGCCGTATAGGCCGTCATGCCCTGCTGCCCTTCGAAGCTGGCGATGGAGCAGGCGTTGACGATCACGCCGCGCTCTTCATCCGGCCCCTCGGCCGCATTGCTCGTCATGCGGTGAGCGACTTCGGCGGTGACGTTGATCGCGCCTATCAGGTTGACTTCGATCACCCGACGCATCGCCATGACATCGCCCGGCTCCGCTTCCGTGGCGATCGGCCCGATGCCGCCGATGCCCGCGCAATTGACCAGGATGTGGATCGGCCCTTCGATGGCCCGGACCGCCGCCTTCACCGCCGCGGCGTCGGATACGTCGCAGGCGATCCCTTCCGCACCGGCAGGCGCTTCCCCGCCGATATCGAGCGAGACGACCCGCGCCCCGGCGGCCAGCAGCGCCTCCACGGTGGCGCGCCCCAAGCCGGAATTGCCGCCGGTGACGATCGCCGTCTTGCCTGCCGGATCCATGCCCTCTCCCGCCGCGCTCATGCGACTTTAACGACTGTTACATTTCCGCTAGCACCCCCGGCAAGTCAAGCGAGGGAGAGGGTTCTTGGCCGGCCGGGAACAGCTTTACGAGACACTCGACCACTTCCTGGCAGCGCTCGACACGGGCGACGCCGGCCGCGTGGCATGGGCTGATGGCTTGCTCTATACCGAGAACAATGTCGCGCTGGAGCCGGGTGACGGCCTGTGGAACACCCTTACGGCGCGCGGCCCCTATGACCTGCGCTTCGCCGATCCCGCGCATGGCCAGGTGGCCCTGTTCACTTGCGTGGAGGAAACCGACGCCGTTTCCCCCTGCGCCATTCGCCTCGAAGTGATGGATGGCATGATCGCCGGGGCGGAACTCGTCGTGGCGCGCAACAAGGATGAAGGCTTCCCCTTCCTGGGGCAGGCGTTCGACGACAAGCCGGCGATGCTGGCCACGGTGCCCGAGGCGGAGCGCTCTATGCGCGAAGAGCTGATCCGCATCGCCAATGGCTATTTCGACACCATAGAGCGCAATGACGGCACGATCCGCACCCGCTTCCATCCGCATTGCGACCGTGTGGAAAACGGCGTGCAGACGACCCACAACGCCGCCTTCCCCCTGCCCATCGCGCGGCTCGGCTGCGAGGCGCAGTTCGCGCTCGGCTGGTATCGTTATGACGACGCGCTGCGCGCCCGCCGCTTCCCGCTGGTGGATGTGGAACGCGGCGTGGTGCTGGCCCACGGCTTCATCGACCATGCGGGCAAGCTGGGGGAATACGCGCTGACCGACGGCACGAAAGTCTCAAGCCCGATCCGCCGCCCGCATTCCTATTACCTCGCCGAAGCCTTCAAGATCAGGGCCGGCGCGATCGAACAGGTGGAGGCGGTGTTCCACACCGTGCCTTACCGGATGCCGAGCCCGTGGGGCGAAACCCGCCCCCATTCGGCCTGAGCTTGCCGAGCGGCGGTTCTTGCCCTTTAAGTAGCGGAAGAAAAGACGGCCCAGGCAAAGGGGCGAACCGGGATGGGGATAGGGATGGAGGCGGATAGCCAGGCCTCTTCGATCAGCGCCGCACGCCGCATCGGCGCGCTGGTTCTGCTGGCCGGAGTGTTCTTCATCGACGGGTACGACATCAATTCGATGGCGTTGGCCGTGCCGCGCCTTCAGGAACCGCTCGGCCTCGCGCCGGAGCAATTCGGCTGGGTGCTCTCCGCGATCCTCATCGGGCTGGGCGCGGGATCGGCGCTGCTCGCCCCGTTGGGGGATCGGCTGGGGCGGCGGCCCTTGATCGTGTTCGGCTGCCTGGTGGCCGGCTGCGCCGCGCTGGGCACGGCGGCGGCCGACGGCCTGGCGGAATTCTTCGTCTGGCGCCTGTTCACCGGCCTCGGCCTCGGCGCCTGCCTGCCGAATTGCAGCGCGCTGACGGCGGAGCTGGCCCCGGCGGGCAAGCGCGCCTCGCTCATGGTGCTGGTTTCGGCGGGCATTTCCGGCGGCGCCCTCATCGCCGGGACGAGCGCGCCCGAACTGGTGACGATCGGCGGCTGGCACGCGCTGTTCGTCGCCCCCGGCCTGTTCGCCATAGCCCTGGCGCTGGCGCTGTGGTGGGTCCTGCCTTCCGGCTTGCCCGAGGCGCTTGCCGCCCCCCAGGCGAAGCCGGCCGGCCCCAGCGCACCGCCGCCCGCCGCGAAAGTCCCCCAGCTGGAACTGCTCCGTTCGCCCTGGCTGTTCCCCTTCGCGATCTTCGCCATTGTCCTGACGTTCAATTCGGCGAACCTCTACCTGCTCAGCCAGTGGATGCCGACGATCCTGCCCCATGCGGGTTTCACCCTGGACCAGGCGGCGCGCGTTTCGGGGCTGACGCAAGGCGCCGGGATCGTCTTCGGCCTCCTGGTAAGCTGGCTGCTCGACCGCTGGCGGCCCGGGGCCACCATGGTCGGCGCCTATGTGTTGGTCACGGCCGCCTTGCTGGCGATGGGCCTTGCGGTGATCACCGGCCCTGCCGGATGGACCGTGCTGCTGCTCGTCGCCATGGGCGGCGTTTCGGGCGGGGCCATGGCGATACCGGCGCTCACCGCCTTCCTGTTCCCTTCGCGCCTGCTGTCCTCGGCCATCGGCATGGGCGTGCTGGTGGCCCGCGTGGGGGCGATCGTGGCGCCGCTGATCGGCGGAGAGATGCTCAAGGCCGGCGCGACCGCCGGGCAGGTCCTGCTGGCCGCCGCCGTGCCCGCCGCCGTCTGCGCGCTGATCTGCCTGGCCCTGCCGGCAGCGCTGGCGGTGCGAAAGCGAGTGGAGCAGCCCGACCGCCCCCACCCGCTCACGGCTGCTTGCGCGTAAACGTGTCCGGCCGGATCGCTTGACCATCAAATGATGGAGGCTCGCCCCAGGGCGGCACGGCGTGATATGATGCTCCCGCAGGGGGTTGTCGTGACCAGCGCCGGGGGAGGGGCTGATGCTGACCAATCGCGAGTTCGGCGAAGTCGTCGGCCTGATCTACGATTGCGCGCTCGATCCCGGCCGCTGGCCCGAGGCGCTCGAGCGGATCATCGGGGCGCTGCGCTTCCACAACGCCTCGATGTCGCTGATGGACCTGCGCGCGGGTACTTATCCGCTCAACATCACCTGCGGGATCGAGCAACCGTGGCTGAGCCGCATGGCCGCTTACGCCGACGACGTGGTGGAGCAATGGGGCGGACTTGAAAACCTGGCGTCCTATCCGCTCGAAGAGCCGCTCATCCTCAGCCGGACGAACCCGGAAGGCAGCACGGAGCGCAACCGCTACGTCGCCGAATGGGCCAGGCCGCAGGGGCTGATCGACCTGCTGGGGATCGGCCTCACCCGCGATCCGCATATGCTCGGCACGCTGGGCATGGGGCGGCACGAAAGCGCCGGCCCGATCGGGCAGGTCGAAGTAGACGCCGCCCGGCTGTTCGTGCCGCACCTGCAACGCGCGGTGACGATCAGCCGCCTGCTGGAATTGCGGCAGGTGAAGGCCGGTCATTTCGAAGAGGTGGTGAAGCGCCTGTCGACGCCGGTGTTCATCGTCGCCGGCGATTGCCGCCTGCTGTGGCTGAACCGGGCCGCCGAGGACCTGCTGGATTCGACCGCGGTGCTGGTGATCCAGGCCAATCGCCTCTCGCTCCGCAAGCCGAGCCTGGCCCAGGCGCTCGCCCGCGCGGTGGCGCACTTGTGTGAAACGGAAGGGCCGGCCGGGATCGGCGGTTTCGACGCCCCGGTGGAGCTGGAGGATGGCCGCCCGCTGACGGTGCACGTCATGCCGCTGGCTGCCGTGGCGGGTCGGCGAGTGACCAATGCGGCCGTGTTCGTGGGCCCGCGCGGCCGGCACCGCGATCCCTGCGAGACGGTTGGCGCCCTGTTCGGCCTCACCCCAACGGAACGGCGCGTGCTGGCCGGCCTGGCCGACGGATCTCAACTGGCCGCGATCGCCCGCCGGCTGAACATCGGGGAAGCCACCGCTCGCACCCATCTGCACCGGATCTTCGAGAAGACCGGGATGCGCCGGTAGTCCGAGCTGATCGCCCTGCTGGCGTCCTTCACCCTTCCGCTGCGGCCGGACTGATTGCCGGCGAGCGGCTCAGGGCTTGAAGTCCAGCCCGCCCGCACGCTCGGCAAAGCGCCAGCCATCGGCGGTCCGCACCAGGCGGTCCCGATACCAGCCGATCAGCGGCGAATTGGCGCTCATCGCCGGAAGCCCGCCGTCCGGCGTGGGTTCGCCCTGATAGAGCACGATCACGCTGAACGCGCGCGCATGGCTGGCGTCCTCCACGTCCACCACCACGTTCGACACCGTATGCCGCTGCGCCCGGGGCGGCCGCGCCTTGAAAGCGGCCAGGATCGCGTCTCGGCCTTCGACGAAGGTGCCCGGCTGGCTGGGGCGCCCCATTCGCGCGTCGGCGGTATAGAGCGCGGCGCATTGCTCCCACTGCTGCGCATCGTTGAGATTGACGTAGAGCCGGATCAGCCGTTCGCAATCGGCCTCTATCGCGCGGCGTTCGTCCTCGGTCATTCCGTATCGCCGGGCTTGGTGCGCTCCAGGAACAGAGAGCGCCCTTCCTCGTCCCGCGCCTCCAGCGTGGCGATCAGCCGCGAGACGAACGTGCCGAGCTGGTCGATCTCCCCATCCGACAGCTCCGAGAACAGGTAATCCGCCACGGTTTCCGTCTGCGGGCGCATGATGGCGTAGAGCCGTTGCCCCTCTTCGGTCAGCGTCAGGCACTTGCGGCGATGATTGGTGGGGTCCCGCCTGGCGTCGATCCGGCCTTCGCGCTGCAAGGTGGCCACCGCGCGCGACACGCTCATCACGTTGACGCCGGTCATCTCGGCCAGCTCGTGGCTGGCCGAACCGCCCAGCGCGCCGATCGTCATCAGCAAGCGGAACTCGTTCAGGCTAATGCGATAGCGGTGTTCCAGATAAGTCGAGAACGGAGCCATGAGCCGGTTGGTCAGCTTCAGCAGATCATGCAGCAGGACGGCCTTTTCGCCCTGGGTATGGCCATGAACATGGTCCTGAACCTGATCTTGTGGCGGGCTTATCGCCGCATTGGCGCGCGTCGGCACCTGTTACTTCCCCTTTTTTGAGGCCGCTCAAACTCGCCGGCCTTTCATTCGATTATCACACTCGTTAGCGTTTCGCCCATGCCCAATCGGGCGGGAATCACCGGGAGAAATCAGGCGCCATGAATGCCTTTCCGCAGACCATCCATTTCATCGGCAGCAACACCCCGCGTCGGCTGGAGATTTCCGTGCGCGATCTGGAGGTGGAAGGCGAGATCCCCGACGAGATCGAAGGCGCCTTCTTCCGCGCGGTGCCCGACAACGCCCACGCGCCGATGTTCGAGGATGATATCGCGCTCAACGCCGATGGCATGATCGCTCGCTTCAACATCGAAAACGGCGCAGTCGATTTCGATATCCGCTATGTGGAGACGGAGCGCTATCAGGCCGAAAAGAAGGCCCGCCGGGCGCTGTTCGGCCGCTATCGCAATCCCTTCACCGACGATCCCAGCGTGGCCGGGGTCGATCGCACGGTCTCCAACACCACCCCGGTGTGGCATGCCGGCCGCCTGTTCATGACCAAGGAGGACGGGCGCGCTTACGAGATCAATCCGCACACGCTGGAAACGATCGGCAAGTGGGATTTCTACGGCGCCCTGCGATCGGAAACCTTCACTGCCCACCCGCGCGTGGACCCGGTGACGGGGGAACTGTTCTTCTTCGGCTATGAGGCGGGCGGGCTGTGCAGCCTGGAGATCGCCTATGGCGTGGCCGATGCGCAGGGGAACCTGGTTTCCGAGCAATGGTTCAAGCAGCCCTATTGCGCCACGATCCACGATTTCGTGATCACCGAAAAGTACGCGGTGTGGCCGATCTTCCCCACCACCGCCGATCTCGACCGGCTCAAGGCCGGCGGCGCGCACTGGGCGCACCAGCAGGATCTGGAAAGCTGGATCGCGATCATGCCGCGCTATGGCAAGGTGGAGGAGATGAAGTGGATCAAGGGGCCGCCCGGCGTCTCCGTATTCCACGAGGTCAACGCCTATGACGACGGTGACCTGGTGCATATCGACTTGTGCCTGACCGATACCAATGCCTTCGGGTTCATGCGCGAAGCCGGCGGCATCCACCGCGATCAGCAGGACATCCAGGGCGCGCTGACCCGCTGGACGATCGACATGAGCAAGGCCGATCCGGTGATCGAGGAACGCCCGCTCGGCCCTCCCGGCGATCTGCCGCGCCTGGCCGATGTCGATCAGGGGCGGCCTTACAACCGCGCCTGGTATCTTTCGATGAACCCCCAGGGCGGGCCGCCGATGCCCGGCGGGCCGGTGGGGGTGAACTTCAACGCGCTGATGCGGATCGAGCCGGGCAACGGGCGGCTGACGGTGATGGGCGTGCCGCCCGGCGCGGCGATCAGCGAGCCGGTGCACGTTCCCTCGCGCGATCCGGAGCACGGCGGCTGGCTGCTGAGCGTGATCGACGTTCCCAACGGGCCCCCGGGCCAGGTCGCCCCGCACGATTACCTGTCCGAACTGTGGGTGATCGAGGCCGACGCGGTCGAGAAAGGCCCGATCGCCAAGGTGCGGACCGGCCTACCCCTGCGCAGCCAGGTTCACGGCGCCTGGGTGACCCGCGCGAAGCTGGATGGCAGCAAGGCCAGGTAAGCGGTTCCTCCCCGCGCCAGGACTGCCCTGGCACGGGGAGGCCCCCTTTTCAGCGCTCGGCCGCCGGGCGCGGTGTCCCCCGCGCCCGCAACACGGTTTCGTAGTTTCCCCCGGCGATGAGCGGGGCGGCGGGCGGTATGGCCGCCGCCGTCAGCTGGCGCAGCAGGAAGCGGCCGAATGGCCAGCCGTGGATTCCCGAATCGGCGTTGATGTGGCCCAGCCAGCCGGCATCGACGAACCGCGATTTCCAGATGCGCGCGAGCCGCCGTGCCCGATCGAAGCCGATATAGGGATCATCACGGCTGGCCGCGACAATCGAAGGGAACGGCATCGCCGTGCGCATCACCGGCGCGAAGCGGGCCAGCCTGCCGTCCGCCTCGCTTCCCTCCACGTCAGGCGGCGCGACCAGGAGCGCCCCGCGCACCGGCCCATGGGCGGTTGGCCGTTCGTATTCGTTCCACCAGGCCACGACATGGCAGCCCAGGCTATGGGCGACGAGGATCACCGGCCGTCCGGCGCGGTGGATCGCCAGGTTCAGGCGATTGACCCAGGAATTGCGATGCGGATCGTCCCACGCGCCGAGATCGACTCGCGCGCAGGGGTCGAGTTCGCGTTCCCAGTGGCTTTGCCAGTGATCGGGGCCGCTGCCGTTCAGGCCGGGCACGAGGAGGGTCAGCGGCGCGTCGGCCGCGCGGGAAGTGTATGCCATTGCGTTGGCTCCACGATAGAAAGCGGCCTCGCTAGAGGCCGAGCCGGTTCCAGAACTCGGCGGCGGATACCGCCGCGCGATGCCGCGACAGGTAGCCGCCGTCGCGGCCCCACGAAGGGTGCGGCAGACGCGGCACCGGCAGGGCGGCCCGGCGGCGGGGAATCGAATTGAAAGACCTGGGCATTCGGCTTCTCCTTTCGAGAGGAACACGAGCCCGCGTTGTCGCGTAGTCCGTGCGCTTTAGCGGTTGGTGACGCGGAGCAAGCTGGCTTGATCAAAGGCCGCGGCCTGTCCTTTCGGCAGGCCCACACTTTCTCAACTTCATCAGTCGAGAAATCAATCAACAAGCGCTTGAGTGTGGCGAAGCGGCGCTAGGGCGTTCGTCTTGGGCCGGGCGCGGAGCATCGAGGTTGCAACCGGCGCGCGTTGGCGCATAGTCTCCCCAAAGACATAGGGGAGAGACTGGAATGAAGCTGCGCCTGATGGCGGCCATGCTGCCTTTGCTGTTCGCCGCGCCCGCCGTGGCCGACGATCCCGTTCCGTCCGCCAAGGACTATCCCGCGCCGCCCGCCGGCTGGAAGGTGGCGCGCACCGCCTGGGGCGATCCGGACCTGCGCGGCATGTGGCCGGTCGATTATCTCGCCGCGACCCCGCGCGAACGGCCGCCCGAAATCGGCAACCGGACCGAATGGACCGAGGCGGAATACAAGGCCCGCTTCGGCGAGGCGGAGCAGCGCGCGGGGCTCGAGGCGGCGCAGGACAAGGTCGGCATCCTGGGCATGGGCCACTGGCGCGAGGACGGCTTCCCGCTGTGGCAGACCTCGATGGTGACGGAGCCCGCCAATGGCCGCTATCCCGCGCTGACCGAGCAGGGCCGCCGGGCCAAGGCCGCGGTGCATGATTCGTGGAACACCGAGGTATTCGATTCGCTCAGCGACTTCGGCAACTGGGACCGCTGCCTGACGCGCGGCCTGCCCGCCTCGCTGCTGCCCGGCGCCTACAACATGGGCATCCGGGTAATGCAGAGCCCGGGGCTGGTGGTGATCGCGATCGAGATGGTCCACGAAACCCGCTTCATCTACCTCGACGGGCGCGATCCGCCACCGGCGGATGTGACCCAGTACCTCGGCTATTCGCGCGGCCACTGGGACGGCGATACGTTGGTGATCGAGACGACCAATTTCACGCCGGGCATGAGCAACGGCGTCACCCCCAACAGCGCACAGATGAAGCTGACCGAGCGGATCACCCCGACCGGCCCGAACCAGATGCGTTACGAAGCGTGGGTGGAAGATCCGGTCATGCTGACGGCGCCTTACAAGATCGACATGCCGTGGAAACGCAATTCCAACTACGAGTTCTTCGAATACGCCTGCCACGAAGGGAACGTGCAGGTGCGCGGCTATATCACCTCCACCTCCCCCCGCTTCGCCAAGCTGCGCGAGGAGCAATGGGCCAAGCAGGGCGAGAAGCCGTCCGACGAAGAAGCCGGGCCCGGCGGAGCGCCCTAGGGGCGGCCGCCCCGCGCGGGGCCGCTTACTGGCCCGGCCGCCAGTCCGGCGGGGCGAGCGTGAAGCCGGCGAATTCGAACGCCGGCGCCACCACGCACGAGACGAGCGTGTAGCCCGCGATGCCGGGAAGCGGCGCCGCGGCCTGCCATTCCCCCGGCGCGACGATATATTGCGGGCAATCGTCCATCAGGACATCGGGGCCCATACGCACTTCCCGCACCGGCCCCGCGTCATCCGCCGCCAGCGACAGCATCAGCGGATCGCCCGCGTGCCACAGCCACACTTCGGCCGCGTCCACCTGGTGCCAGTGCGAGCGCTGGTGCGCTTCGAGCAGGAACAGGATCGCCGTCGCCCCGGCGCGCTCCCCCTCGGGCGCTTCGGCCCGCCATGTCTCACGATACCAGCCGCCTTCGGGATGGGGCACCAGGCGCAAGGCCTCGATGATCGCCTTGACCGGGTTCACGCCTCGGCGATCTCCACTCCGTGCCAGAAGGCGATCCTGTCGCGAATGGCCTCTGCCTCCGGTTTCGGCTGGGGATAGTACCAGGCGGCATCGGCGTTGCGTTCGCCGTCCACCTCCAGCGTATAATAATGCGCGGTGCCCTTCCACGGGCATTCGCTGGTATGGGGGCTTTTCTCGAGCACCGTGGGATCGACATCCTCGCGCGGGAAATAATGGTTGCCCTCAAGCACTATCGTGCGGTCACTATGGGCGATGACCCGATCGTTCCAGATTGCCTCCACGGCCATGAGACGCTCCTTGCCGTCTTCCGCCAAGAGCAATGGCGAAAGGGGGCGATCGGTTCCGGCGCGGGAGACGAGGCGATGATACGCACGGGCATTGGCGGATGGACTTATCCCGACTGGCGCGGCGGCACTTTCTATCCCGCCGGCCTGGTTCAGCGGCGCGAGCTGGAGCACGCTTCCCGCGCGCTGGCGGCGATCGAGATCAACGGCACGTATCATAGCCTGCAGAAGCCCGAGAGCTTCCGCAAATGGCGCGAGCAGACGCCCGATGGCTTCGTGTTCGCGGTCAAGGGATCGTCCTACGTGACCAATCGCAAGGTGCTGGCGACCGCCGGGGATTCGCTGGCGAAGTTCTTCGCCCAGGGGCTGGAAGAGCTGGGCGATCGGCTCGGCCCGATCCTGTGGCAGTTCATGGGCACCAAGCGCTTCGACGCACAGGATGTGGCCGCGTTCTTCGCCCTGCTGCCGCGCGAGCTGGCCGGCCGCCCGCTGCGCCATGCGGTGGAAGCCGGGCACGAGAGCTTCGCCTGTCCCGAGTTCGTCGACCTGGCGCGGGCGACCGGCGTGGCGATCGTGTGGCTGGAGCAGGACGGCCGCGCCCGCATCGCCGACCGCACGGCGGATTTCGCCTATCTGCGATGCAAGAACCTGCATTCCGAGGAGCCCGCCGGCTACCCGCCCGAAGACATCGCGCGGATCGCCGGCCTGTGCCACGCCTGGGCAGCGGGCGAGGCGCCAAGAGACCTGCCCTACGCCGCCGATCCCGCCGCGAGCGCAGGACAGGGCGGAGACGTCTTCGCCTTCATGATCAACGGTGCGAAAGAACGAGCCCCGGCCGCCGCGATGGCGCTGGCCGAACGGCTGAAGGCGCCGTGATAGACCGGCGCGGTTTGCCTCAGGCGACGGGAACCGGCTTCGCTTTCGCCCGACGCTGCACGTTCCAGGCGAGGCCGAGCTTTTCCATCGCGTGGATGGTCCAGCCGTTGATGTCGAATTCCCACCAGCGCACGTGGTTCGAGGCGACGCGCGGGGCATCGTGGTGGTTGTTGTGCCAGCCATCGCCGAAGGTGAGCAGCGCCACGAACCAGTTGTTGGCCGAGCCATCCTTGTTGGGGAAGTTCTGATAGCCGTAATCGTGCGCCAGGCTATTGGTGAAGGCCACGCCATTGGCGAAGATGAAGGTCCGCAGGCACCCGCCGATCAGCACGGTGCCGATCACATGCTCCGGCCCGCCGAACAGCAGCGCCCAGCCGGCCGGCAGCAGCACGATCGAGAAGATCGCCCAGAAATACCGCGTGCGATGGACGAAGACGAGGATCGGATCGTCGGCCAGCCCCTTGCCATAGACCTTGAGATCGGTGTGCGTGTTGTCGAGCAGCCAGCCGATGTGGACCATGAAGAAGCCCCACGGCCCCTTCTTCAGCGGGCGGCCATGGCCATCGACGCGCGGCGCGTAGGGATCGCCCGGCACATTGGTGAAGGCGTGGTGGCGGCGGTGATCGGCCGACCAGTTGATGACCGATCCGATGCTGGCCATCTGCCCGGTCACCGCCAGGATCGTGCGCATGACTTTGCCGGTTTCGAACGAGCGGTGCGAGAAATAGCGGTGGAAGCCCACCGAAAGCCCGAAGTTGATGATCACATAGCCGCTGGCGAAGGCCGACCATTCGACCCAGCCCGTGGGATGGGTGAATATCCACCACACCGCCAGGATCGAGCCGATCATTTGCAGGCCGAAGATCAGCGAGAGGTATTCGACATGCTGCGCCGTCGCGTCCGGCCCGCCGACCAGCACCCCGACATGCGGGCTGCCGCGCCCTTCCCGATCCCAAGCCCGATCGGCCGGGAAGATGGCCGTGCTTTTGCCGCCCCTGGCTTCGTTCACCGATTATCCCCCTGTTCCCAATGGCCTGTTCCCTTTCGGCCGGCGCGGATGGTTAAAGCGCACGCGGCGCAAGTCAATTTGCCAACGCCACGGGACGTCCCTCGTCAGGCTGGGCCCGCCGCCGCTTCGCGCCGCCGCGCCATCTCGCCGATCCACTCCGGCGCGAAGGGCGACGTGCAGCCGGGCGAGGTGGGATAATCGCGATAGACGCCAAGCGCCTCGCCGATGGCGAGCGCGCGCGTGCGATGCTGCGGATGATGGATGCCGATCATCGCCAGCGCCATGTTCATCGTCCATTGCGGTTCCGGCGCGGCACTGGCCAGTTCGGCCTCGATCCGGTCGAGCAAGGTCTCAAGGTCCAGCCCGTCCGGCTTCTTCGCCACGCGTTCCGCCGTGAGGTTCCACCCCGCGCGGGCGGCCATCGGATCGCCGTCCTCCATCCAGCGCCGGCGCAGTTCTTCCTTCTGCGGATGCGCCTTGACGACATAGCTGCCGAGCCAGTCCGAAAGCTGCATCACGCGGTTTTCACGGATCATGCCGTCCAGCTCTTCGGCGGAAAGCGCACGCGGCTTCATCACCAGCACGGCCAGCAGGCGGGCATCGAGATTGCCCGTGGCCCAGAGTTCCAGCGCCAGCGCGTGGTCCGCCTTGATCTCGTCCGCCAGCTTGCGGATATCGCCGAGCTTGACGCCGAACTGGTTGTCCCCCGCCCCCGCGCGGATGGCCAGCGTGCGAACCTTCTCCCCACCCAGCGTCTGGAGCCGGGCCATGGCTTCATCCCGAGTCATCGTGCTCTCCTCTTCCCTGAGCGCGCACCGGCAAGATGACAGGTGTTGACACATCTGACACGGTCCAGGGTGAAAAAGGCCGGAAGTGTCACCTTGGGCGCGAAAGTGTCACCTTGGGGCGAAAGCTGTCACTTTGGGCCATGAACCGTCACCTTGTCCAAGCCGGGCCCTTCCCAGCGCGAGGGCGGGCGGCGGCGCCGGGTCTCGACGCCCGCGCGCCGCGCCAGGTCCCACCCTTCGCCGAGCGGCCCGCCTTCCAGCCGCGCGCGCAGGCGATAGGCCGACTGCCGGCTCATCCCCACGCGCCGCGCCGCTTCCGCCACCATGCCGCATTCGGCCAGCGCTTCGAGGAAGGCGAGCGCCTTGGGCAAGGTCCAGCGATAATCGGCGTGGTTACGCGGGGCGGCAGGGGGCGTGCGATTTGGGTCCATTGGGCAGGATAAGGCACAGGTGCGGGGCTGTAGGAAAGCAATAGGACAGCCGCGACAGCCCCCGCGCGTTTAACTCTATGCTCACTGTTCTCAGCGATGGTCCCGACAATGGTGCAGGATCTCATCGCCCTGCTCGACAAGCCGCTGGTTCTGCTGATCGTGATGGCAATCGGCGGAATGATAGGCATCGCCGTCGAAAATGGGTTCAACAGCATCGACCGGCGGCGGCGGCGCGCCTACTGGCGCGGGCGGAACCGCCGAGACAGGACGGCGCGCCCAACCGACACGCCGAACCAGCCCGCAATTCAGTCCCGACTCAAAAGGGGCCGCCTTCGCCGCCCATCAATTACGCCTGGTGATGCAGGCGGATTTCACCCCACGCGTGTTGCTGAACGCCAAGGAGCGCCGCGTTCTCGCCTGCCTCGACAGAGTATTGGCGGACGAGGCTCCGAGTTGGAGGGCAATGGGCCAGGTAAGCTTGGGCGAGGTGATCGCGAGCAAGGATGAAAAGGCCTATTTCGCCGTTAATTCGAAGCGTGTGGACCTGCTGATCGTCGATGCCGAATGCCGACCTCTCTTCGCCATCGAATATCAAGGCACGGGCCATCACTTGGGCCAGACCGCCGTCGCCAGGGACGCGGTGAAGATGGAAGCACTGCGGAAAGCCGGCATCGGGTACGAGACGATCAGGCCAGGCGATACGCCCGCCGAACTGCGGACACTGGTGCGGAAGTTCGTGGGACAAAGAGCCGCCTGACGCGGCTCGGCAACCGCGCCGGAACGATCGCCGCCCCGGCGGATTGGCTCAGGAAGGACCGTTTTCCCCGGAGGCCAACCGATGACTCTTGCCCGCGCCGCCGCCCTGCCGATCCTCCTCTGCGCGCTTGCCGCCTGCCAATCGCAGGCGGAAAAGCAGGCGGACGCCGCCGCCGACCGGATCGAGCAGCAAGCCGAAACCAGCGCCGCCGCCGCGGGCAGCGCGGTCGCCGCGCTGGGCCTGAGCGAGGCGCAACTGCTCGATGCCGATCTGGTCGGCACCGACGGCAAGGACCTGGGCGATGTCGAGCAAGTTCGCCGGGGCGCGGACGGCGCGGTGAACGGCCTGCTGGTCGAGATCGAGCACAGCAAGCCGGATCGCTATGTCGTGGTCCCGATCGATGGCCTGACCACCCGCCGCAACGGCGACGACATCGACGTGCAGACCACCATGACCGCCGCTGATCTGGCCGCCCTGCCCGACGCCACGCTGGACGCGACTGTCGCGCCCACGCCGGCGGCGTAGGTCCCCCTCACCAGCCCCTCTTTCAGCGAGGCATTGAGTCCGTCGCCCACCGCGGTTGACAATGGCACCCCTTGCGGCCGTATGGCCACGACAAAAGGGCACCCATCAACCGGAAGGCACGCGCACAGTGAGCGACGACGATTATGTGTTCGATGAGGAAAGCGGCGAGTGGATGCCGGCGAGCGAGCTTGCAGCGAAACGCGCGGCGGCGGACATGATCGAGGTGCGCGATGCAGTGGGCAATGTGTTGGCCGATGGCGACCAGGTGACGCTGATCAAGGACCTGGATGTGAAGGGCGCGGGCCAGACGCTGAAGCGCGGCACGCTGATCAAATCGATCCGCCTGACCGGCGATCCGCAGGAAATCGACTGCAAGTTCGACGGCATCAAAGGCCTGGTGCTACGCGCGGAGTTCGTGCGGAAGCGGTAAGGCTGGGATCGTCGACGAAGGGACTGGTCGGCTCGGCGATGCAATACGCTCGCGTCCCTTGCAGCCCCCTCACCAGGTACCTCAATCGTGCTCCCGCCCGCCGGCGCCCATGTAGAGTTCGCCGCCGGTTTCCTTGAACACCGCACTCATCTCGCGCATTCCGGCCTCCGCCTCCTCCGCGGCGATAAACGCATCGCTCGCCTGGTTCTGCTTCGCCGCGAACTCCCGCACTTCCTGCGTGATCTTCATGCTGCAGAACTTCGGCCCGCACATGCTGCAGAAGTGCGCCGTCTTGGCGCCTTCCGCCGGGAGGGTCTGGTCGTGGTATTGCTCGGCCGTATCGGGGTCGAGCGACAGGTTGAACTGGTCGCGCCAGCGGAATTCGAAGCGGGCCTTTGACAGCGCATCGTCGCGGACCTTGGCGGCGGGGTGGCCTTTCGCCAGGTCCGCCGCGTGGGCGGCGAGCTTGTAGGTGACGACGCCGACTTTCACATCGTCCCGGTCAGGCAGGCCGAGGTGTTCCTTCGGCGTCACGTAGCAGAGCATCGCCGTGCCGAACCAGCCGATCATCGCCGCGCCGATGCCGCTGGTGATGTGGTCGTAGCCGGGGGCGATGTCGGTGACGAGCGGCCCGAGGGTGTAGAACGGGGCCTCGCCGCAGCTTTCGAGCTGCTTGTCCATGTTCTCCTTGATCTTGTGCATCGGCACGTGGCCGGGGCCTTCGATCATCACCTGCACGTCCTGCGCCCAGGCGCGCTTGGTCAGTTCGCCCAGGGTGTAAAGCTCCGAAAACTGGGCTTCGTCATTGGCGTCGGCGATGGAGCCGGGGCGCAGGCCGTCGCCCAGTGAATAAGCGATGTCATAGGCCTTCATGATCTCGCTGATCTCGTCGAACCGTTCGTAGAGGAAGCTCTCCTTGTGGTGCGCCAGGCACCACTTGGCCATGATGCTGCCGCCGCGGCTGACGATGCCGGTGACGCGCTTCGCGGTCATCGGGATGAACGGCAGGCGCACGCCGGCGTGGATGGTGAAGTAATCCACGCCCTGCTCGGCCTGCTCGATCAGGGTGTCGCGGAAGATCTCCCACGTCAGGTCCTCGGCAATGCCGCCGACCTTTTCCAGCGCCTGGTAGATCGGCACGGTGCCGATCGGCACGGGGCTGTTGCGGATAATCCATTCGCGGGTGTCGTGGATGTTGCGGCCGGTGCTGAGGTCCATGACGGTGTCCGCGCCCCAGCGGATCGCCCAGACCATCTTGTCCACCTCGCTGGCGACATCGCTGGCCACTGCGGAGTTGCCGATATTGGCGTTGATCTTGACCAGGAAGTTGCGGCCGATCGCCATGGGCTCGGCCTCTGGATGGTTGACGTTGCTGGGAATGATCGCCCGGCCGCGCGCCACCTCGTCGCGGACGAATTCCGGCGTCACGTAATCGGGGATCGCGGCGCCCCAGCCTTGCCCTTCGCGCGCATATTCGGCGAGGCGGGCGCGGCCGAGGTTCTCCCGCTCCGCGACATATTCCATCTCCGGCGTGATGATACCGCGGCGGGCATAGTGCATCTGGCTGAGGTTCGCGCCTGGCTTCGCACGTAGCACGCGGCGGGCGACGCGGGGGAACGGCGGAACGCCGCCCGAACGATCCGGCCCGAGCTGGCCGTTGTCTTCCGGCCGCACCTCGCGCGCCGTGTATTCCTCCACATCCCCCCGGGCGATCTGCCATTCGCGGCGGAGAGGAGGCAGGCCGGCGGCGATGTCGATCGTGGCGGCGGGATCGGTGTAGGGGCCGGAGGTGTCATAGACGCGCACCGGCGGCTCCCCCGACGAAGGCTCAAGCTCGATCTCGCGCATGGCGACGCGCAGCGGGCCGACGTGGACCTTGCGGCTGCCGCGGATCGGCCCGGTGGTCACGCCGATTTCAAGGGGGGAATTCACGTCGGCCATCGATGCTCTCCAAAAATGAGGGGAGGAGAGACCGGGGCTGGCCGCGTCTCCCTCCCTACGCCGGTTTCAACCGGATCAGGTTCGGCGGGTCGAAAGCTGCTGCTTTCCTCTCAACCGCGCATGAGCGGTCCCCCGGGGATAAGGCCATGCTAGGGCCGATGCGCGTGCCTGGCAATGGCCAGACGCCCGGCGCCGATCCTTGCACCGGGAACAGGAGAACACGCCGAAGGCTTGCAGCGGCGGCAAAAGACGTTAGGACGCGCGCACCGCCGATTCCCCTCGGCCCTCCGCCCGCGCGGACCAAGGGGCGGAAGCAAGGCTGGCCGCTTTAGCTCAGTTGGTAGAGCATCGCATTCGTAATGCGGGGGTCACAGGTTCGAGTCCTGTAAGCGGCACCAGCCACCTTCCCAGCAATGCGACGTCCGGTGAGGCGGGGATCGGATTTCCATCGATCAGCCTTCCGAAGCCAGCCGCGTATCGGGTTCGATGGCGAGCTTGGCGTCGCGTTTTCCGCGGTTTTCGGCTGTCGGTTGCGGCGAAGCGCCCTGCCCGAGCGGGTCTTCCTTAACGGTTCGCCGCACGGCGCACTCCAATGGCCGTTAGAAGCGGCCAGGCCGGATGAAATGTTCATCTACCAGACAGGTTGACGTGAACAATCAGCGCGTCGAAGCGTTCAAGTGAAGCGCACAGATCGTGCGCCTTATTAATCAGACGAATGGGTTCCTGACAGCCAGATACGCTGCTGCAATGGAGAGGTCGCCAACAAGCGGAGCCGGCTGTTGTAGCTTGAAGGGGTAATGTAATGAATACAGTTTCCAGAAGACCCGTAACTCTTGCCCTGTTTGCCCTATTGGCGGTGCCGATGGCAGGCAGTGTGTCCGCGCAGCAGCCGGACCCGACCGTGCGCGAGGACCAGATCACCGTGCATGGCTCCGTGCCGGCCGACCTGACCGGGCTGGCGGAAGGGCCGGAGATCGAAGGCTTGATTTCCGCACGCAACGGCTCTCAGCTGCAGATCACCGATGCCGATGGCGCCCCCACGCTGGTCAACCTCAGCGAAGCCACCGAAGTCAAAGGCAAGGGCGGGTTCCTCGGCCTGGGCCGCACGGCGCTGGGCGCCAGTTCGCTGCTGAACGGGTTGCCCGTCACCGTGAAGACGGTGCAGTGGAACGATGGCCTGGTGGCCAGCCGCGTCACCCTGAAGAACAACGACCTGGCGACCGCGGCCATGATCCGCACCGGCACGGCCCAGCGCTTTGCCGAGCACGACGTGGCCATCGCGGACAACGCCGCGGCGACCGAAGCGTTGCGCGGCCGCATGGGCGATATCGACAAGTATAACATCAAGAACACGACCAACGTGTACTTCGATACCGGCAAGTGGCAGCTTTCGAGCCAGGCCGAACAGGAGCTGTGCGCCACCGCCCAGGAAGCCAACGCGATGGACAACGCGCTGCTGCTGGTCGTCGGCTATACCGATTCCGTCGGCGACGAGGACTACAACCAGACCCTGAGCGAACGGCGCGCGGGCCGCGTGGTCAACTTCCTGCAACAGAAGTGCAACTGGGCACCCTATCGCATGTTGACGCCCACGGGGATGGCCGAATCCGATCCGCTGGCGGACAACGAAACCCCCACCGGGCGGGCGCAGAACCGCCGCGTTTCGGTGAACATCCTGGTCAGCAAGGCCATCGACGGCCTGTAAGGCCCGAACATCCGGGGCAGGCGCGGCCTGCCCCGGGTTTTCCTGCGCCGCGAAGGATGCGGCGCGGTGACGATCCGGCCCCGCGCGGGCCGGTTTTTGTTTGTCCGGCCGGCGCGGGCTTTGGGGCCGAAGGGCCTCTGCGCTAAGGTGTGCGAAGGCCGTTCGGGAAACGCCCTGGGAGCCCGCCTCATGGACGGCCGCCCGTAAGGCCTGGACACAACCCTTCCTCGTCATTGCGAGCGAAGTGAAGCAATCCAGGGCCGCGTAGAGCCGCCCCGCATTGCTTCCGCCGCTACGCTCCTCGCCGTGACGAGGCAGGGTCGAGCAATCGCTTCCCCTCAGATCACCCCGAGGGCGCGCATGGCTTCGGCCACGCGCACGAAGCCGGTGACATTGGCCCCCAGGCAGTAATCGCCGGGGCTGCCGTATTCCTCGGCCGTGGCGGCGCAGGTATCGTGGATGCCGTGCATGATGTCCGCCAGGCGCCGTTCGGTCTGCTCGAACGTCCAGCTATCGCGCGAGGCGTTCTGCTGCATTTCCAGCGCGGAGGTGGCCACGCCGCCGGCATTGGCCGCCTTGCCCGGCCCGAACAGCACGCCGGCTTCGCGGAACAGGCGCACGGCTTCCGGCGTGGAGGGCATGTTCGCGCCTTCGCCCACGGCGATGACGCCATTGGCGATCAGCGCGCGGGCATCCCGGCCGGTCAGCTCGTTCTGCGTGGCGGAGGGCATGGCGACATCGCAGGGCACGTCCCAGATCGAGCCCTTCTCCACGAAATGCGCGCGCGATTGCCGCGCGGCGTATTTCGAGATCCGTTCCCGCCCGAGTTCCTTGATCTCCTTGACCAGGTCGAGATCGATCCCTTCTTCATCGACGATATACCCGCTCGAATCCGAACAGGCGACGACCTTGCCGCCCAATTCCTGGACCTTCTCGATCGTATAGATCGCCACGTTGCCCGAACCGGACACCACCACGCGCCGGCCCTCGAAGCCGTTGCCGCGAGTTTCCAGCATGCGCTGGACGAAATAGGTGGCGCCGTAGCCCGTCGCCTCCGTTCGCGCGCGCGATCCGCCGTAGACCAGCCCCTTGCCCGTCAGGACGCCCGCTTCGTAGCGGTTGGTCAGGCGCTTGTACTGGCCGAACAGATAGCCGATCTCGCGCCCGCCGACGCCGATGTCACCGGCGGGGACATCGGTGTATTCGCCCAGGTGGCGATAAAGCTCGGTCATGTAGGACTGGCAGAAGCGCATGACCTCGTTGTCGGAACAGCCCTTGGGATCGAAGTCCGACCCGCCCTTGCCGCCGCCGATCGGCAGGCCGGTGAGCGCGTTCTTGAAGATCTGTTCGAAGCCGAGGAACTTGATGATCCCGATGTTCACCGAAGGGTGGAAGCGCAGGCCGCCCTTGTAAGGCCCCAGCGCCGAATTGAACTGCACGCGGAACCCGCGATTCATCCGTACCTCGCCCCGGTCATCGATCCACGGCACGCGGAAGATGACCTGGCGTTCCGGCTCGCAGATCCGTTCGATCAGGGCGCGGTCGAGGTAGTTCGGGTGCTTGGCGACGACTCGCCCAAGGCTCTCGAGCACTTCGGTGACCGCCTGATGAAACTCCGCCTCGCCCGCGTTGCGGCGCAAGACCTGATCAAGAATGGGCTGCAATTTTTCGTCTATGTTCGACATTCCGCCTCCGGCGCGATCCAAATTTGCACCGCGCCCTTGCACCTTGCGGGCCATTGATCAACCCGGCGGGGGTTGGGAGGGCAGCTCTCGGGGACCGGATGGGACGGTCTGGCGGCCTCAGGCGCGGTTCGGAGCGAGCGTAGCGAAGCAATCCAGAGCGTATGGCTGCCGCCCCTGGATTGTGTCGTCGCCATGATGAAGAAAGGGAGGCGGCGTTTACCGCCCGTTCGCACCGGACGGCACGGCCAGACGGGACCGTCAGTTCAGGCTTCTTCGATCGACGCTTTCCGCGCGCTGGCGGAACGGGCAATGCAGCGGATCGGCGAGCGGCGGTGGGCGATGGGCGGCGGAGGAAAGGCCCAGTTCGCGCCGGGCGGCAAGCGCGGCCCAGCAGATCGCGCCTGAAAGGCCATGGGGCATGGCCGCATCGGCCGTTACGCCGCTGGCGTTTCCGGCGTGGTAGAGCAGGCCGAGCAGGGCCGCCTCATCCGCCGTCAGGGCCCGGCTGCAACAGCATTCCGGCGTCAGTTCACGCTCCAGATGGGCTTCGACCAGCGCGAAGAGGCTGTCGCAGGCGACCGCGGCCATCATCGCGCTGCCGGGGCCGCGATAGACATCGGCCATCGCGGCGCGGCGATCGACATCCACCGCTCGCGCGGCCGCCCAGCGGCGGAACATCTTCACGAAGATCGCTTGCGGGAACGAATAGATCTGGCTCATCGGCGCCTCCATAAGAGACGCTAATGCGAATCGTTCTCATTTGTAAAGCCCGGATGACGAAGGAATCGACAGGGCGGACGAATGTGCGGCCAGCCCGCCCCGCGCCCATACGAATTGTCCGGCCGGAGCGAGGCCAAACGGCTCCGCGCCAGCCGGACAAGCCGGTTCGCTGAATATGGGAGTATCCCGCCGGCGCAAGGACGGTCGCGCCGGCGAGAACAGGTGGTCAGTACGTGGCAACGAACGACAGCAGCGCCTCGCGCCCATTCGCCGGCACCGCGAAGTGCGGGTTGCGCAGCTTGGTGATGTAGCGCTTGTCGGTCAGGTTGTTGACGTTCAGCCGGATGGTGAACGTATCGTCGAACCGATACTGCGCCCGTGCATCGTAGCGCACGTAGCCTTCCGCCGAGACCAGGTTGGCCGCATCGGCATAGCGCTTCGACGCCCCATAGGCACCGCCCCCGATGCTGAAACGCGGGGTGACCTGCCAATCGACCGTGGCCGCCAGGTTGTGCTTGGGCGTCTGCGGCAAGGCATTGCCGTCATTCGCCGAACTGTCGCGCAGCTCGCTGTCGATATAGGTATATCCGACGAGCATCGTCACTGGTCCGGCCCGGCCGGACGCGCTGATCTCGAAACCCTGCAGGCGCGCCGCGGCGAGGATCTCTGTCACGTCGCCGGTCGGATCGCGCTGCTGGATATTGTTGCGATCGACCCGGAATGCCGCGCCCGAAAGCAGCAGGTTTCCACCGAACAGCTGGGCCTTGGCGCCCGCTTCCCAGTTTTCGGTGCCCTGCGGCTGATAAAGCTCGTTACTGGTGCTGATGTTTTCCGCGCCTTCGCCGATCGTGGTGCCCGGCGGGGTCTTGGAATTGGCATAGGACACGTAAAGGCTAGTGGTGGACGTCGGCTTGAAGATCACGCCGCCCTGATAGGACCAGAAGCTGCTGCTGTTGGAGACGTCATAAGGCACACCGCGGCTGGAGCCCGATCCGGAAGCGGTGAAGTCCGTCCAGCGGACGCCGCCGTTGAGCAGCAGGTTCGGCGTCACCGTGACGGTATCGAACAGGTAGAAACTGTATTCCTTGCCGCTGGCAAGGGCGGGCGTGGTGGTAGGGGTGACGGTGCCGTTCCACGGATCGCCCGGATTGGGATTGGCGAGCGAGGTGCAATTGAAATTGGCGATATCCGCCGCCGGGCAGGCGCGGTTGCCGGTGGCGACCGTGTAGCCCAGGTTGGTCGCATCCGTGTCGTTGTATTCGAACCCCAAGGCCACGTTGTGACCGATGGAACCGGTCGCGAATTGCGCGCCCAGGTTGGTGTTGCTGACGATGCCTTCGGATTTCGAATCGCGGCTCTTGATATTGCGCCAGACCAGGCCGTTCGCCACGTTGCCCGCGCTGTCATCCGGGTTGGTGACGATGTAGTCGTTGCGGGTCCAGCTATAGCGCGTGGTGTTCGACAGCACGATGCCATCAGCCAGTTCGGCGCTGAAATGCCCGGTGACGGCATCGGTCCGCGTCTTCTGGAAATCGCGGTTCAGCAAGCCGTAGAAGTTGTCGGGATCGACATCGGCCGGAATGCGCACGTTCCCGGGAAGCTGGCCACGCGATGTCAGCGGTATGCCGTAATCCGGCATGGCATCGGTGCTGAGGTGGTAATAGCCGAGCGTGGCGGTGAACCGCTTGCCCGCGCCCACGGTGACGGACGGGGCCACGCCCCAGCGGTCGCTATAGACGCCGTCGCGGCCGGCCACGTCGGAATCGTGATAGAGCGCGGCTAGGCGCACGGCCACGCCATCGGCCAGTTCCTGGTTCGCGTCGCCGGTGAAGCGCAAGGTATTGGCGGTGCCCAGCGTGAGCTGCGCGCTGCCGAAATCGCCCTGGCGCGCGACCTTGGAGACGAGGTTGATCGCCCCCGCCGCCGCGCCGCGGCCGCCGAATGCGCTGCTCGGCCCCTTGGCCACCTCGATCGATTCGAGGGCGAAGGATTCGCGCGTTTGCGAACCCACGTCACGCACGCCGTCCACGAACACGTCGCCCGTGGCATCGACACCGCGGATCAGCGGGATATCGGCGCTGGCGACGCCGCCTTCACCGGCACCGAGCGAGATGCCCGGCACGGTGCGCAGCGCGTCCTGCACCGAGAACGAGCCGGTGTTCGCCAGCACTTCCTCGGAAATCACGTTGACGGTGCGCGGGGTATTGATGATCGGAGCGGTATCCTTGACGGAGGAGGTTTCCTTCTCCGCCACGCCGGTCACCACGATCTGCTCGCTCGCATCCGCCGCCTCTTCGGCCATGGCCGGCGCGCTGGCGATGAAGCCGACGCAGCCCAGCGCGACAAATCCGGTCGTCGCCGCGCGGCGAGCGTTACCGCTCTTTCTCATGTTATCCCTTTCCGTCGATCGTGCTTTTCGATGGGGCGCTATTACGAGTGATTTGCAACAAGTCAACAATAATGCGAGCCGTTTGCAATAAGCGCGCTGGGGTGCCATGGGCGGCGGGCCCGCGACAGCGCTCGGCTCCCGCGCTACAACGGGCCGACGGAAGGATTTTTCGAGCGATGATGATCAGGATCGAAGGCGTGCTGGACGAAGAGGGCGTGCGCCGCATACGCGAGATCATCGATGCCGGCCCCTGGGTGGACGGCAACGAGACATCGGGCCATCAATCGCGGCTGGCCAAGCGCAACGAGCAGCTGAAGCAGAATTGCGAGGAAGGCGCGCAGGCCGGCCGGCTGGTGCTGGACGCCCTGGGCCGCACGCCGGAATTCATCGCCGCCGCGCTGCCGCTCAAGGTGTTTCCCCCGCTGTTCAACCGCTATCAGGGCGGGGAAGAGTTCGGCGCGCACGTGGACAACAGCATCCGCACGCTGGCCGGCACCGAGTTCCGCATCCGCAGCGATCTATCCTGCACGCTGTTCCTGGAACCGCCCGAAGCCTACGAAGGTGGCGAGCTGGTGGTGGAGGACCTGTTCGGCGAGCATCGGGTGAAGCTCGCGGCGGGCGACATGGTGCTCTATCCCGCGTCGAGCGTGCATCGGGTCACCCCGGTCACCCGCGGCGCGCGCACGGCCTGCTTCTTCTGGCTGCAAAGCATGGTGCGCAGCCATGAAGAGCGCGAGCAGCTCCTGCGCCTGGACCGCAGCATCCGCACGCTGAGCGCCGAACGCGGCGCGACCGACCCGGTGGTGATCGAGCTGACCAACCTCTACCACAACCTGATGCGACGCTGGGCGGATGCTTAGGGGCTTATGTAGCCCTTGACTACATTGTAGCCCTGAGCTACACACCCCCTCATGAAGCGGATCGCCTACACGCGTTCGGCCCTGAAGGTTCTGCGCCGGATGCCGGCGAATACCGCCAAGGTGATCGTGTCGAAGGTGGAACAATATGCCGCCGACCCGCCATCGCTGGCGAACAACGTCACCGCGCTCAAAGGGCGCGCCGGCATTCGGCTGAGAGTCGGAGACTGGCGGGTCATCATGGATGACGATGGCGCCGTGCTGGCCGTGCTCGAAATCGGGCCGCGCGGCGGGATCTATGAATAGGAGAATGGCGATGGGCACCGTAACGATCGACCGCGCCGAGTATGATCGCCTGATCGAGGCGGCCGCCGAACTGGAAGACCTGCGCGCCTATGACCGGGCGATCGCCCGTCTTGAAGCCGGCGAGGATGACCTGATCCCGGCGGAGTACGTGGCTCGCATTCTGGCGGGTGAGCACCCGCTGCGCATCTATCGCGAGCTGCGCAGCTATACCCAGCAGCAGCTTGCCGACGCATCGGGCGTCAACCGCGTGCAGATCGCGGATATCGAAGGCAGGCGCAAGAACGGCTCGATCGAGACGATGAAGCGGCTCGCCGCCGCGCTGAATCTGGCGATCGACGACCTGGTGTGAAGCGCGAAGGCGCCTGACTGCGCGCGGGGCCGGAATCTCCCTGTCGGCACACCCCACTCTTGCCAAATTCACCCCGTCCCGCGACACCCGGCGGCCGATGCCGATCCTCTTCCTGCGCCGGTGCGCGTTTTTCCTCGCCTTGTTCCTGGCCGCGCCCGCGTCGGCGCATCCGGTGCCGTTCAGCTATCTCGATCTGGTGGTCGGCGACCAGGCGGTGGACGGCAAGATCCGCGCCCACTTGCGCGATGCCGGGCCGGTGCTGGGCATTGCCGACTGGACGGAGCTGCTGCGCCCAGACGTGCGCGAGGCGCATCGCAGCGCGCTGGAAGCTTACTTCGCCTCCCACATCGCGTTCGAGAACGGCGGCTTCCGGCGCGCCGAATGGGGGGCGATGCGGATCGTCGATTCCAACGAGGCGGTGGAGATCGACTTCCACATTCCCGGCAAGCCGCCGGGCGCGCTGACGCTCGACACCGCGCTCTTCACGGCGGACCCGCTGCACCAGACTTTCGTCAATATCTACGAGCACGGCGCCCTGCGCCAGCAATGGATCTTCTCCAGGGACAGCGCGCCCAAGACCTATTACCGCGGCAGCACGGCCGGGGTGCTGGCGGTGATGGGCACGTTCATCCCTTCCGGCACGCATCACATCCTGATCGGGCCGGACCACTTGCTGTTCCTGTTCGGCCTGCTGCTGCTGGGCGGCGGATGGCGGCGGCTGGTGACGATCGTGACGGCCTTCACCATTGGCCATTCGATCACGCTTTCGCTGGCCGCGCTGGACATCGTCAATCCGCCGGCGCGGCTGGTGGAGCCGGCGATCGCCCTGACCATCGTGGTGGTCGGTGTCGATAACCTGCTGCAACGCAAGGGAGGCGGCCGCGATCTGCGCCCGCTGGCGGCGCTGGTCTTCGGCCTGATCCACGGCTTCGGCTTCGCCAGCGTGCTCAAGGAATTCGGACTTCCTCAAGAAGCGCTTGGCTGGTCCCTGTTTTCGTTTAATGTCGGCGTCGAACTGGGACAGCTCGCCGTAGTGGTGGTCGCCGCGTCGGCATTGGTCGTGATCCGCAAACGCTGGCCGGCCGTGAGCAGCCGCGTGGTGACGATCGGATCGATCGCGGTCGTGGCAGGCGGTGCCTACTGGTTCGTGGAGCGGGTGTTTTTCGGAGGGGTTTGAATGAAGCGGTACGCGATTCTCGCTTCGATCATGGTCGCGGGTCTGGCCGCGGCCGGCGTTTCGGCCCAGCAAGGCGGCCCCGCGCGCCCCGGCGGCGGAGGGGGCGGCGGCGGACTGCCCGGCATCACCGACATCGAGAAGGTGAGCGACAACGTCTACAAAATCTTCGGCGCGGGCGGGAACACCACGGTGTTCGTCCGCAGCGACGGCGTGGTGCTGGTCGATACCAAGCTGGCCAACAACGGGCAGGCGATCCTCGATCAGGTGCGCAAGATCACCGACAAGCCGGTGACGATGATCATCAACACCCATTCGCATCCCGACCACATGGGATCGAACAAGGAAATCGCCTCGGCCCGGGGCAGCATCCAGATCGTCGCCCAGGCGAACAGCGAAGCCCGCATGGCGGCGATGGACACGCCCAAGGTGACGCAGAGCTTCCGCGACACGCTGACGCTGGGCAAGGGCAAGGACCAGATCAAGCTCTACTGGTTCGGCGCGGCCCATACCGATGGCGATGCCTTCATCGTGTTCCCGGCCGAAAAGGTGATGTGCGCCGGCGACACGATGGCCTGGGACATGGGCCTGCTGGTCGATCCCACGGCCGGCGGCAGCATGGTGGCCACCCCCGAAACGGTGGGCAAGGCCGCCAAGACGATCAAGGGCGTGGACAAGGTGATCGAAGGCCACGGCAACGTGAACACCTGGGCCGGCTTCCAGCGCTATGTGGCCTACACCCGCAAGGCGGTCGACGTCGCCAAGCGGGGCAATGCCGAAGGGCTCGACTACGTGCAGGCCTATGACAAGTATTTCGCCACCGACCCGGCCATGGCGCCCTATACCGGCGAAGCGCTGAAGCCGGGGCTCGAATATGGCGGCACGCCGAAGTCCCGTTCGCAGAACAACATCTATGTCGCGATGCTGGAGCTGAAGGGCGAGAAGCCGCCGCTGATCATGGGCGCGCCGCCGCCCCCGGGCCAAGCCCCGCGCGGACCGGGCGGCGGACCCGGCGGCCAGCGCAATGCGCCGGAGGACGAGCACCTGCACCTGTAAAGGCACACGCGCCTTTCGCGCGGATAGGCAAAGGCGGGATGGGGCAGCCCTTCCCGCCTTTTCCATGCCGGCCAGTCAGGCCAGGGTGACGACCTTGTCCGCCAGCCGTTCCACCTCGGCGCCGCTGTGGCTGACCAGCAGCACGGGAATCTCCAGCTCGTCACGGATGCGTTCGACCAGTTGCAGGATCTCCTCCGCGCGCGGGGCGTCGAGCGAGCCGAACGGTTCGTCGAGCAGCAGGAAACGCGGCGCGGCGAGCAAGGCGCGGCCGATCGCCACGCGCTTCGCCTCCCCGCCCGAAAGCGTCGCCGGCATCCGGTTCAGCAAATGGCCGATGCCGAACAGGGCGATGACCTCTTCCCGCCCGATCCAGCGATCCCCCGGCGGGGCCAGCCGCTCGCCATAGGCGAGATTGGCGGAGACGCGGAGATGCGAGAACAGCCGCCCGTCCTGGAACACATAGCCGGCGCGGCGGCGCTCTGGCGGCAGGTCCACATGGCGGGCGCTGTCGAACAGGACCTTGCCCTCCACCGCGATCCGCCCGGAATCGGGCCGGATCAGCCCGGCGATGCAGTTCAGCACCGTGGTCTTGCCCGCACCCGAAGGGCCGACCAGCGCGGTGAGGCGCGCATCGGAAACGAAGGCCAGCTCTATCGCCCTGTCGCCGATCCGATGCGCCAGCGCCACGTCAAAGAACATGCGCGCGGCTCCCGCCCGAACGGCGCACCAGCAGCTCCGACACCACCAGAGCGGCCACCGACAGGATCACCGAGACGATCGACAGCCGCGTCACCAGCGCCTCGCCGCCGGGAAGCTGCAAGCCGGTGTAGATCGCCAACGGCAAGGTGCGCGTCTGCCCGGCGATATTCGACGCGAAGGTGATCGTGGCGCCGAATTCGCCCAGCGAGCGGGCAAAGCCCAGCATGGCCCCGGCGGCGATCCCCGGCGCGCTGAGCGGCAGGGTGATGGTCAGGAAAGCCCGGCCCGGCCGCGCGCCCAACGTGCGGGCGGCATCGACCAGCCGCCGGTCCACCGCCTCGATCGACAGGCGCATCGCCCGCACCATCAGCGGCAACGCCATGACCGCGGCGGCCAGCGCGGCGCCTGTCCAGTGGAACACCAGCGTCACGCCGAAATTCGTATCGAGCCAGGCGCCGATCGGGCCGTTGCGGCCGAACAGCAGCAGCAGCATCCACCCGGTCACCACCGGCGGCAGGACCAGCGGCATGTGCACCAGGGCATCGAGCAGCAGGCGGCCGGGAAAGCGCCGCCGGGCCAGCAGCCAGGCCAGCGCGTAAGCCAGCGGCAGGGTCAGCACCACCGCGGCGACACTGACGCGCAGCGACAGCGCCACGACGCTCCATTCCCCAGGCGTCAGCCAGGCATTCATCCCGGGGTCCGGAAACCGTGGCGGGCGAAGATGGCTTGCGCTTCCGGCGAGGCCAGGAAGGCACGCAGGCCGGCGGCGTCGGGATGGGACGACGCGGCAAGGATCGCGATCGGATAGAGGATCGGCGGATGGCTGTCGGCCGGGAAGGTCAGCACCACCCGCACCTTGCCCGATGCCATGGCGTCAGTGGCATAGACCACGCCCAGCGGCGCCTCCCCCCGCTCCACCAGCGCCAGCGCGGCGCGGACGTTTTCCGCCGGGGCGATGCGATCCGCGACGCCTTGCCACTGGCCCAGGTGCTCCAGCGCGGCCTTGGCATATTTGCCGGCCGGAACCGCATCGGGATCGGCCAGCGCCAGCCGGCCGTCGCCGAGATCGGCCAGGCCCCTGGCCGTGCTCCCCTTCGGTGCGACGAGCACCAGGGTATTGCCCAGCAGATCGGCCCGCGTGCCGGGCCGCAACAATGCCTGCTGCTCCAGCGTGTCCATCCAGTCCTCGTCCGCCGACACGAACACATCCGCCGGGGCGCCCTGTTCGATCTGGCGGGCCAGCGCGGAACTGCCGGCGAATGACAGCACCGGCGCCGGATGGCCTTCCATCGCCCAGGCATCGGCGGCTTCGCTCAGGGCTTCCTGCAAACTGGCGGCGGCGAGCACGACCGGCCCCTTGCCGGGGGCATCGGCGCCGGTGGGCGCGCCGCACGCGGCAAGCAGCGGCAGCAGAAGCGCAAGAGCCAGCGCGCGCAGCCAGGCGGAAAGGGGGCGGATCGTCATGGGCACGCTGTATAGTGCGATATACAGAGCGTCCAGCCGCCGCCAGCCCTCAACGCTGCCCGGCGCTCGCGGCCCCGGCGGGCTCCGGCGGGGCGGACTTATTGGCCCGGATCGCAAAGGCGCTGGGCTGCCGCACCGAGATGATCAGCGCGCAGCGCACCCCGGCGGGATCGAAGGTCAGCTCCACCGGATTCTTCAATTCGTGCGCCACGATGCGCTCTATCAGGTCGGTGCCGAAGCCGCGCCCGCGCTGCGCCGCCACCGGCGGGCCGCCGCTTTCCTGCCATTCCACGCGCACCAGCGATTCGGCGATCAGGTGCCAGTGGACCGAGATCTTGCCGCCCGGCTTGCTGAGCGCGCCGTACTTGGCGGCATTGGTGGCCAATTCATGGGTGGCCAGGCCGAGCGAGAGGGCATCGTTCGGCGCAAGCTGGATATCCGGGCCTTGCAGCTCGATCTCGTGATCGCCGTCCTGCGCGTAAGGCAGCAGTTCCGCCTCCACCACGGCGCGGATCGGCGTGGTGCCCCAGTCGGACTGGGTCAGCAGGTCATGCGTGGCCGACAAGGCGCGAATCCGGCCATCGAGCCCATCGGCGAATTCATCCAGGTTGGACGCGCGCCGGCGGGTGAGGGCGATGATCGACAGGACGTTGGCCAGCGTGTTCTTGACCCGGTGATTGAGCTCGCGGGTGAGCGAATTGCGGATCGAGGCCTGCTCCCCCAGCCAGCGAAGCGTCGCCTCGTCCTCCACGGCCTGCCGGGTCAGCACCCGCATCAGCAGCATCAGCAGGCTGGCGACCAGCAGGCCGAAGACGATGGTGGCGATCGACAGGATCGAAAGCCCCCAGTCCACCGGCTGGCGGATCACCAGGGTCCAGGGCTCGGTCCCGATCGCCACCCGTTCGAACGCCACGGCGCCCCGATCCTCGGCGCCGGGGGTGCGGGCGAGCAGGCGCTCAGGGCTGACCGGGCCATCGTAGAGCGCCACCTCATAACCGCTCGATCCTTCCAGCTCGAGCGCGGAGGAGAGGAAATCGGCGGCAGAGAACGGGCTGTAGATGAAGCCCTTGAGCCGCCGGCCCCCTCCCGGCGCCTGCTCGAACACCGGCATAAAGATCAGGAACCCCGGCCCCCCTGTGCCGCCTTCCTGTTGCAGCACGACCCGGCCGCTGGCGGTGGGGCGGGCGGTGCGTTCGGCTTCGTCCATCGCCAGGCGGCGGTGCGATTCGGAATACATGTCGAAGCCCAGCGCGCGGCGGTTGCGGGGCGTGTCCGGCTCCAGGAACGTGACCGGCACGGCATAGGGCTGCTGGCTGGTGTTCGACCGGGGATGGACTTGCGTGCCCGCCGGCCAGTCGCGCGCCATCTGGGCGTTGAAGGCGTCGATCTGGTCGGGATAGACCACGGCGGCCCAGCCGATCCCTTCCGATCCCCGGTTATCTGCATCCAGGCGCAATTCGCTGACGAAACGGCGGAAGCGGCCCGCCGGCACTTCGTCGAGCGTGGCGAGCAGCGCGGCGCCGGCGCGCAGATAGGCGCTGGAGGCATTGGCCCGCCGCTCCAGCGCGGAGGCGACGGCGGTGGCCCGGCTGCGCAGCTGCGCCGAATGGCGGCTGGCATCGCTGCGTTCGATAGCAAAGACGGCAAGCACTGTTATCGCGGCGACCAGTGCGAAAATCGCCAGCGGCATCGCCCGCGGGTAACGCACCAGCCATCGCTTGGTCCTGCTCCGTGCGCTAACTGACTGTCGTGCCATTGACTCCCCGCCGGCCGTTTGGCGGCACCCTTGCCCCTGCAGAGGCGCCCTGTGGCCGAACCGGCTCTATTCCCCGTGCTGATACCGTCCAAGGGAACCGGAGCAGGCGGCTTTCGTTCCGCAGATAATCGTTAATGCACCATTGCCGATGCGCGGATGCAACAGGGATTCCATAGCAAAGCGCTTCGCGAGGAACTAAAGGGCTCTCGCGAGGCAGAATATGTGAGCGACTTCAGGGGGTGGACCGACAGCGAATGGCCGAGACAGAAAAAGGCAAGGCGAAGCCCAAGGGGGGCGGGGCACGGAATGGAAAGCGACATGGCGCCGATTGGGCATCCGGTTTGAAGCATCTTTACGATTCAGTCGTCGAGGAGCCTATTCCAGACGCGTTCAAGGACTTGCTCGCAAAGCTCGACAGCGGGAAAAAATGAGCAAGAGCGAAAGGGAGCTGCCCGTACGCAGCGCCGAAGATAAACGCGCCTTCAAACGCGAGTTGACGGAGGTAGTGCCGCACCTGCGGGCCTTTGCGCGCGGCCTGTGCGGCCGGCCCGACGTGGCCGACGACCTGGTGCAGGAAACGCTGCTCAAGGCCTGGGCGGCGCAGGACCGGTTCGAACCGGGCACGTCCATGCGCGCCTGGACCTTCGTGATCCTGCGCAACGCCTATCTCACCGACATGCGGCGCAACCGCTTCCGCGGCGAATACGACGAGACCGCCGCCGAACGGATCCTCACCGCCCCGGCCGGGCAGGAAGAGCCGATCCACCTCAGCGACATGCACCGCGCGCTGCTGACGCTGCCGCCAGAACGGCGCGAGGCGCTGCTGCTGGTGGGCGCCGGGGGCTTTTCCTACGAGGAGGCCGCGCAGATCTGCGGCTGCGCCGTGGGTACGATCAAGAGCCGGGTCGGCCGCGCCCGCGCGGCGCTGACCCAGATGATCGAGCAGGGCTCCATCCCCGAGCGGTCGGTGGACGATCCGGCGGCGCATCGGGCGATTCTCGAGGAACTGGACCAGGTGGCCTCTGGCCACGGCCAGTCGTCGCCGACGAAGTAGCCGGCGCGGGGCGGGGGCAGGGATGAGCACGGTTCCTGATCCGGGCGGCACGGCCCCGACACCGCCGCCGCCCCCTTCCCCGCCGCCGACGGGCGAGCCGCGCCAGTATCGCCGGGCGTCCGGGCTGGCCGCGCAGGAACTGCGGTTGATTTCCGCCCTGGTGGTGCTGCTGGCGATCGGGCTGTTCCTGGCCCTGCCCTTCGTGCTTTCGATCGGCTCGGTAGTGTTCCTGCCCCTGGTCACGGCGATCATGCTGATGATCATCCTTTCGCCGCTGGCCGACCGGCTGGCCCAGGTCGGCCTGCCCAACTTCATCGCCTCGTTCCTGGCGCTGCTGGTGTTCCTCGGCGCGCTGGCCCTGTCGCTCATCGTCGTGCTGCGCCCGGCGCTGTCGCTGTTCGAGGACGTGCCCGCCCTGATCGACAGGATCGGCACGCGCTTCCAGGACTTGCAGGGCAGCTTCGCCTGGATGTCGCGCCTCAACGACAAGGTCGCCGCGATCGTCGGGCAGGCGGAAGCCGAACAGGTCGTGCTTGCCGGCCCGTCGATGCTGGAACAGCTCGCCTTCGCCACGCCCAGCGTGCTGCTGGAAGTGCTGCTGACCTTCCTGATGGCGTTCTTCATGATCGAGGCGCGCGTGCGGATGCGGCGGCGCCTGCTGCTGGAACGCAAGCATTTCGGCACCAGCCTCAAGGCCGCGCGGGTGATGCGCGACGTGCAGGACCGGGTGGCCGCCTATATCCTGACCGTGGGGCTGATAAATCTGGGCGTGGGGGTGATCGTGGCCGGCGGCGCCTGGGCGCTGGACATGCGCTATCCGGTGATGTGGGGCGGGCTGGCCGCGCTGCTCAACTTCCTGCCTTACATCGGCCCGCTGGCCATGGCCGCGCTGCTGACGCTCTATGGGCTGGGAACGGCCGATTCGGCGCTGGTCGGGCTGGTTCCCGCTGCCGCCTATCTCGGCCTTCATGCCACCGAATCGAACCTGGTGACCCCGTCGATCCTGGGCGCGCGCTTCACCATCAACCCGGTGCTGATCCTGCTGGCGCTGAGCTATTTCAGCTGGATCTGGGGCGTGGTCGGGGCGCTGCTTTCAGTGCCCATCCTGCTGACCGTCACCGCGCTGTTCGACCATCTGGGCAAGCCCAACCTGATCGGCTTCCTGTTCGGCGAACCGCTGTTCGCGGCGGGCGTGCTCGACTTCGGGGAAGAGGCCTGAAGCCGGTTCGCGGCGGGGCGCGATCGCCCAACCCGAAATCCCGCCCCCAGCTTCGTCATTGCGAGCGTAGCGAAGCAATCCAGGGCGGTTTGCGCCGCCCTGGATTGCTTCGTCGCTACGCTCCTCGCAATGACGAGCGTCTTGGCCGGGTGGCTATCAGGCCGGATACTTCCATGCCGTGCCGCGCGCGAGGTTCTCGGCGGCGAAGGCCCAGTTGATGTGGCCTTCGATCACCTGCTTCAGGTAATCGGGCCGCAGGTTCTGGTGATCGAGGTAATAGGCGTGTTCCCACACGTCGATGGTCAGCAGCGGCAGAGTGCCGGTGTCGACCAGCGTATCGCCGTCATGGGTCTCCTCGATCGACAGGGTATCGCCCTTGGCCGCCAGCCAGACCCAGCCGTTGGAGAAGTGGCCCGCGCCGCGTTCCGCCAGCTTCTTCTTCAACTCGTCGAACGATCCGAACGAAGCGTCGATCTTCTTCGCCAGGTCGCCCGAAGGCTGCTGCGCCTCGGGCGAGAGCGAATACCAGTAGAACCCGTGGTTCCAGCTCTGCGCGGAATTGTTGAACAGGCCCTGGTTGCTGCCGCGCGCCTTGGCGATCACCGTCTCCAGGTCGGCATCGGCAAGGTCCGTGCCTTCGATCGCGGCGTTGGTCTTGTCGATATAGGCCTTGTGGTGCTTGCCGTGGTGATAGCTCAGCGTCCTTGCGGAGATCGCCGGCTCCAGCGCCGCGCTGTCAAACGGCAGCGCAATGAGTTCGAATGCCATGAGTGGTCCGTCCTTTCGTTGTGGTTGAGGCTAGTTGCCGCGAAGAGCGTTCCCCAAGGGAACGCGTGGAATGCCGGGGGGTTGCATCTGCGATCCATTCTCACCGTTTCGCCGCCATGGCCAGCCTCCCGCCGGCCTTGCTGCTCGGGCGGCGCAAGTCCACCCCGCGCATGACCTCATCGGCTGAATCGTCCTGGCGGCGCTGCCCATGGTTCTCCCTGTATGCGTGACATTAAGCCCGCGAGGCGGCATGGCAATCGCAGCAAATCTAACGAGCCTCGAAGGACTTCAATGGGACGCAGGTATTTCGGCACCGACGGCATCCGGGGCCGCGCCAATGGCGGGATGCTGGATGCCGCCACCGTGATGAAGGCGGGCCAGGCCGCCGGCCGCCACTTCCTGCGCGGCTCGCACAAGCACCGGGTGGTGATCGGCAAGGACACGCGCCTGTCGGGCTATATGATGGAGACAGCGCTGGTCGCCGGGTTCACCAGCGTGGGCATGGACGTGATCATGACCGGGCCGCTGCCGACGCCGGCAATCGCCCTGCTCACCCGCGAGATGCGGGCGGACCTGGGCGTGATGATCTCCGCCAGCCACAACCCCTATTTCGACAACGGCATCAAGCTGTTCGGCCCCGACGGATTCAAGCTGTCCGACGCGGACGAGGAAGCCATCGAACAGGCCATGGCCGGCGAGATCGAGCTGGCGCGCGACGGCGACGTGGGCCGGGCGCGGCGGATCGAGGATGCGCGCGGGCGCTATATCCACGCGATCAAGAAGTCCCTGCCCGACGAGATCCGGCTCGATTCGCTCAAGGTGGTGATCGATTGCGCCCACGGCGCCGCTTACGAGGTGGCCCCCACCGCCATCTGGGAACTGGGCGCGAAAGTGATCTCGCTGGGGGTGAGCCCCAATGGCCTCAACATCAACGAAGGCGTCGGCTCCACCGCGCTGGACGCGATCAAGGCGCGGGTGGTGGAGGAAGGGGCCGACATCGGCCTGGCGCTGGACGGCGATGCCGACCGGCTGATCGTGATCGACGAGAAAGGCCAGGCGGTGGACGGCGACCAGATCATGGCGCTGATCGCCACGCACATGGCCGGCCTGGGCGAGCTGAAGGGCGGCGGGATCGTCGCCACCGTGATGTCCAACCTGGGCCTCGAACGGTTCCTGGCCGATTTCGGCCTGGACCTGGTCCGCACCAAGGTGGGTGACCGCTACGTGCTCGAAGCGATGCGCGAGGGCGGCTACAACGTGGGTGGGGAGCAATCCGGGCACATGATCCTGCTCGACCATGCGACCACCGGCGATGGCTGCATCGCCGCGCTGCAAGTGCTGGCGGCGCTGGTCCGTTCGGGCAAGCGGGCGAGCGAGCTGCTGCACTTGTTCGATCCGGTGCCGCAACTGCTCAAGAACGTGGTGTTCGATGGCGGCGATCCGCTGGCCAATGCCGAGGTCAAGGCCGCGATCGCCGAAGGCGAAGCCGCGCTGGGCAAGTCCGGCCGGCTGGTGATCCGCAAGTCCGGCACCGAACCCAAGATCCGCGTCATGGCCGAAGGCGACGATGCCGCGCTGGTGGAACGGGTGGTGGACGATATCTGCGCGGCGGTGAAAGCGGCGGCATGAGTCTGGACATGCGCCCCGACTGCGAGCGCTGCGGCGCGGACCTGCCCGCCCCCGCACCCGGCGCGTTCATCTGCAGCTTCGAATGCACCTTCTGCGCCAGTTGTGCCGAGGCGCTGGACGACATGTGCCCGAACTGCGGGGGCGAGCTGGTGGATCGGCCGACCCGGGCGAAGCGCCTGCTGGAAACACACCCCGCCTCAACGGAGCGGCGGTTCAAGCACGCATGATGGCTCCTCTCTCTCGTCATCCCCGCGGAAGCGGGGACCCAGGGCGGTTGAGCGCTGCGCGCGCCTCTTTGTGCGCTGGGTTCCCGCTTCCCCGGGAATGACGAAGATGGAAACCACCCCGCCCCGCGTCCTCGCCATCGCCGGTTCCGACAGCTCGGGCGGCGCCGGCATCCAGGCCGATATCAAGACGATCACGATGCTCGGCGGCTATGCGATGACGGCGGTGACCGCCGTCACGGCGCAGAACACCACGGGCGTGACCCTGGTCGAAGCCCTCTCGCCGCGGATGATCGCGGCGCAGATCGACGCCTGCCTGTCCGACATCGGCGCCGACGCGGTGAAGATCGGCATGCTCGGCTCGCCCGAGATCGCCCATGTCGTGGCCGACCGGCTCGAAGGCCTGACCGTGCCCATCGTGTTCGATCCGGTGATGGTGGCGACCAGCGGCGCGGTGCTGGCGGACGAAGCCACCGTCGCGGCGTTCGAGCGGCTGATGCACCTGGCCGCGCTGACGACGCCCAACGTGCCGGAGCTTCAGGTGCTCGGCGGGCCGGCAGGCATGGCGGCGCGCGGCGGGGCCTATCTCGCCAAGGGCGGCGATGCGGAAGGCCCGGAAGTGGAAGACCGCCTTGTCCGCCCCGGCCATGCGGACCGCCTCTGGCGATCGCCCCGGATCGAGACCCGCCACACCCACGGCACCGGTTGCACGCTGTCCAGCGCGATCGCCACGCTGCTCGGCCAGGGCGCGCCGCTGGAGCAGGCCGTTTCCGAAGCGCGCGAATTCGTCCGCCGCGCCTTGCTCGCCGCGCCCGGTTTCGGGGCCGGGCACGGGCCGATGGGCCATCAGGCGGTGCGCTAGAGCGAAATGCGGATAACCGAAATCACCTCGTCATTGCGAGCGTAGCGAAGCAATCCAGAGCGTATTGCGCAACCGCTCTGGATTGCTTCGTCGCTCCGCTCCTCGCAATGACGAGGGTGGCGCAGATAATGCGCGCGCCGCTCTAAATCACCGCGTTCGGCTGATCGATGCCATAGAACGCGCGGATGTGATCCCAGGCGTCCTCGGCCGTTTCGCACCAGGTGATCAGTTCCAGATCGTTGACCGAGATCACCCCTTCGCGGGCCAGCGCGCCGAAATCGATCACCCGGGTCCAGAACTCCTTGCCGAACAGCAGCACGGGGATCGGCTTCATCTTGCCGGTCTGGATCAGGGTCAGCAACTCGAACATCTCGTCGAAGGTGCCGAACCCGCCGGGGAACACCGCCACGGCCCGCGCGCGGAGCAGGAAGTGCATCTTCCTCAGCGCGAAATAGTGGAACTGGAACGAGAGATAAGGCGTGACATAGGGATTGGGCGCCTGTTCGTGCGGCAGCACGATGTTCATGCCGATCGATTCCGCACCGGCATCGGAAGCGCCGCGATTGGCCGCCTCCATGATCGACGGCCCCCCGCCCGAGCAGATCACGAACTGGCGCTTGCCGTTCTCCACGATCGAACGCTCGCTCACCAGCCGCGCCAGCTTGTAGGCTTCGGCGTAGTACTTCGCCTTTTCCGCCAGCCGCTCCACCACCATGCGATCCTCGACCGGCAGTTCCTTGGCCCCTTTGAGCGCTTCGTCGGCCGCTTCGGGCGGCGGAATGCGCGCCGATCCGTACATGACCAGGGTGGAACCCACGCGCGCTTCTTCCAGCAGCATCGAAGGCTTCAACAGCTCAAGCTGGAAGCGCACGGGCCGCAATTCGTCGCGCAGCAGGAAATCGGTGTCGCGGAAAGCCAGGCGATAGGCCGGATGGCGCGTCTGCGGCGTGTCCGTGGGCGATGCCTCGACGAAACTGGCTTCCTGCTCGGCGCGATAGAACTTGCGATCCTCCAGATCGTCTTTCATTTCGGGCCGGTCGGACTCGCTCACTTGCTTCTCCCCAATAATGACCGCCGTGCCTAGGGATTCGCGGCGCGAATGGAAAGCGAGGGATGCGGCCGAAAAATCGATCGTCTCACCGCGTGTCGGATCGCGCGCGGCCGTGCGCCAGACGGCGCAACTGCAGAAAGCCCGGCAAGAGAGGCAGCCACAGAGTCAGGAACCGGAACAGGAACACGCCCGACAGCGCCGCTTCGAGCGGCACGCCAAGCAGGTGGAGCATGCTGGTGCCGGTCGCTTCGAACGAGCCCAGGCCGAACGGGATCGGCCCCAGCGTGACGACGATCGACGCCAGGACGAGGGCTATCAGGGCGGTCGACAGCGTCAGGTCGACGCCCAGGGCCTTGACGCAGGTATAGAGCGTGAGGCTATCCGCCGCGAACACCAGGCCGTTGTACAGGCTGACGCGCAGCAGCAGGCGCCGGTCGGCCATGAGCTTGGCAGGCGCCTGGGCGACGGATTCGAGCAGTTGCCGGATCGGCCCGAAGCGTTCGAGCAGCGGGGGCAGCGGCTTGCTTCCCCGCTCTTTCAGCCACAGGGCCAGCGCCGGAATCGCCAGGGCAACGAGGATGAACGTCGTCACCACGCCCACCAGCAGCGGCGAGGCATGGCCGTGAAGCCACAGCAGCAGCAGGCTGGCCACGGCGAAGACCAGATAGGCGGCGTAATAGCCCCGGATCGAGACCAGCAGGACAGCCATGGCCGTGCCTTTCGACGCGCCGATCGCGCGGAGCTGATCGACCAGCAGCACGTTTCCGCCCATCCCGGCGGTGGGCAGCGCCTGGTCCGCGAACAGCTTGGACAAGGCGATGCGCAGCAGGCGCTTGAGCGAAAGGCGCCTGGCATCGCCGGCATCGAGGACCTCGCGCCAGCTCAGCGCCAGGCTGAGATAAGTCGACAGCTGCAGGATCAGCGCGGCCAGCAGCCACAGCGGCTGCGCCTGCCGCACCAGAGAGGCGAAATTGCGCCATTCGCTGAGGTTGACCGCCACCGTCACCAGAGCGGCGACCAGCAGCAGGCCAAGCAGCCAGCGAGCCCGGCTGCTCACGTCAGCAATCCCGTGCAGCGGCGTTTCGCGAATTCGGTCACCAGCGCATAGAACGCCGCCAGCGCGATCATGGTGCCGAGAATCCCGGCCGGAAGCGGTTCGAATTCCAGCAGCGCGCCGACCGGCCCCATATAAGGCAGCGCGGTGGCCAGCAGTGCGACGAACACGCTGCTCCAGAGAAGCAAACGGGACGGCGCGCTGCGCCAGAAGCTGCGGCGCGTCCGCAACACCAGAAGCGCCGCCAGCTCGGTCAGCAGGGACAGCACGAACCAGCTAGTCCGGAACCGCGCGACATCGGCGTGGAAGACCAGACGCAGAAGCGCGAAGGACGCCAGGTCGAAGACCGTGCTGATCAGGCCGAAGACGATCATGAAATCGCGTACCCGGCGGATGTTCCAGCGCTGGGCCGACGCCAGCCGTTCCGGGTCCACGCTATCGCCGGCAAGGGCGACCGCCGGCAGATCGGCAAGGAAGTTGTTGAGCAGGATCTGCACCGGCAGCAGCGGCAGGAACGGCAGCAGCACCGTCGCCAGGGCCATGCTCACCATGTTGCCGAAGTTCGCGCTGGTGGTGATGGCGATGTACTTGAGCGTGTTGGCGAACGTGCGCCGTCCCTCTTCCACGCCCTGGCAGATCGCCGTGAGGTCGGGACGCAGCAGGACGATGTCGGCGCTTTCCCTCGCCACGTCGACCGCGCCGTCGACGGAGATGCCCACGTCCGCCGCGCGCAGCGCCGGCGCATCGTTGATCCCATCGCCCATATAGCCCACGGCATGGCCGGCACGCTGGAAGGCCTGCACGATCCGCTCCTTCTGTCGCGGCTCGATTTCGGCAAAGACATTGAGGCCCGCGATCCGCGCCGCAAGCTCGTCATCGCTGAGCGTGTTGATGGCATCGCCGGTGATGACCTGAAGATCGGGCAAGGCGATCGTCCGCCCAAGCTGGGCGCTGACGTGGCGATTGTCGCCGCTGATGATGCGCACGGAAATGCCCCGCTTGCACAGGGCCGCCACCGTCTCTGCGATGTCCGGCTTGGGCGGATCGAAGAACAGCAGCAGGCCTTCGAGGCAGGCATTGTCCTCCTCCCCGGAAGACACCGCGAGCGCGCGGAAGCCGGCCTCGCCCTTCTCGCGCACGAAGGTTTCCACGCGCTCGCGCGCGGCGGCGTCGAGCGGGACGCTTTGCTCGCCGTCGCGCCACTGCGTGCAGGCGGCCAGCACCTCGTTGGCCGCGCCCTTGGTGACCATTTCCTCGCTGCCATCCGGACAGCGGGCGAGCACGCTGAAGCGGCGGCGGGTGAAGTCATAGGGAATGTCTCGCAGCTTCGTGGCGGCCGACACGTCGATGCTGGCGGCGGACGCGGCCGAGAGGATCGCCTCGTCGATCGCGCTGGCCATGGCGGTCTGGAGATGCGCGTTCAGGGCCGCGAGGCGCAGCACCCGCCCTGACGAGGCGCCTTGCGCATCGACCGCCGCGCTCAAGGCCATCACCCCCTGGGTGAGCGTCCCGGTCTTGTCGGTGCACAGGACATCCATGCTGCCGAGATTCTCGATCGCCTCCAGCCGGCGGACGAGCACGCCATGCTGCGTCATCCGCCGGGCGCCCGCGGCCAGGGTGACGCTGACGATGGCCGGCAGCAGCTCGGGAGAAAGCGCCACCGCCAGCGCCAGCGCGAACAGCAGCGAGGCGATCAGATCGCGGCCCATGAACACGCTGACCACCAGCAGGAGCGCGACCACCACGATCATCACCCGCATCAGCAGCGTGCCGAAGCCGGCGAGCCCGCGGGCGAATTCGGTCGCTTCCTCCGCCTTCTCCAGCCCCGCCCTGATCGTGCCGAACTGGGTATCGGCCCCGGTGGCCACCACTAGCATACGGGCGCTGCCGCTGCGGATCGACGTGCCCTCGAACAGCGCCCCCGGGCGGCCCGATACCGGGGCATCCGCCGGGGCGAGGCCGGGCGATTTTTCGGCCGGGAAGGCTTCCCCCGTCAGCACCGCCTCGTCAACGGTCAGCGCCTCGCTGGCCAGCACCGGGCCGTCCCCCGGCACCAGCGCGCCGGCCTTCAGCACGGCGATGTCCCCGGGCACGACCTGGCCGATCGGCACCATGACCTCGGTCCCGCCGCGAATCAGCCGGACTTGCTGCACCAGCCGCGATCGCAGGTCGGCGATGGCGCGGGAGGCGGAGTATTCCTGCGTGAAGCCCAGGATTCCGCTGCCCGCGACGATGACCAGGATGATGACCGCATCAGCCCATTCGCGCAGCACCAGGGAAAGCAGCGCCGCGCCCACGAGGATCAGCACCAGCGGCGATGTGAACTGGCGCGCCAGCAGGCGCAGCCTGTCATGCGTCGGCTTGCCCGCGCGTGACGGGACGGCCCTGCGCGCGGCCTCTTCCGGCGAGAGGCCGCCATCGCCGCTGCCGAGCTGGCGAAGGAGCTGCGCGCTGTCCAGCGACCACCACGCGCCCCTGGCGAGCTGGGCAGGCTTGCCGGCCACTATCTCTGGCTGGCCGTCCTTCGGCCATCCGTGAACCCCGCAAGGGAGTCGAAAACCGCACGCATCCGCTCGATAGGGTTCACGCGGCATCCTTCGCCGCCGGCGCGGCTGAGATCGGGTTCGAGTCCAGCGAGCTTAGCACATCCGCACGGGCCGCGCTGCCGGCAGCGTGCGCTAGGCGGCCAGGGCCCGGCGGATTTCCGCCCGCAAGGCCGGCAGCACCTCGGCCTCGAACCAGGGATTCTTTCGAGCCCAGCCCGTCACCCGCCAGGACGGGTGCGGAAGCGGGAAATAATCGGGCAGATAGGCCGCGAAATCGCGCACCCGTTCGGTAAGCGCGCCGGGCCCGAGCGCGTAGTTCTGGGCATAGCTTCCGACCAGCAGAGTCAGCCGGATCGCCGGCATGGCCGCCAGCAGCCGATCCCGCCACAGCGGGGCGCATTCCGGCCGCGGCGGCGCATCGCCGGATCGCGTGCGCCCGGGATAGCACAGGCCCATCGGCACGATGGCGACGGTCGCCGCGTCATAGAATTCCGCGTCGGAAAAGCCCATCCACGCGCGCAGCCGATCGCCCGAGGGATCGGAAAAGGGAACGCCGCTGGCATGGGCCTTCGATCCCGGCGCCTGGCTGGCGATCAGAATGCGGGCAGTCGGCGCCATCTGGAAAATCGGGCGCGGCCCCAGCGGCAGCACGGCTTCGCATACGCGGCACGCCCGCACCTGCGCCACCAGGGCGTCGAAATCCTCCGCGGGTTCGCCCGGATTCGCTCCCGCCAGGCGGGCCCGCTTCCTTGCCGCCATTGCCGCGGGGCTGCTCACGCCCGCTCGCCGGCCCCTTGCGCGGCGATGTCGGTCTCGAATTCAAGCTCGGCCTCCAGGCCAGCGTGGTCGCGGTGGACCACGGCGACCGCCAGCTTGCGGCCACCGCGCCGATAGGCGATCGTGCAGTGCCGCGCCTCCAGATCGCCGTCGATCGCCAGTTCGTCCCATCCTTCGGCGTGGCCGACATAGGCGAGGCTGAAGTCGTACTGCTCGGTCCAGAAGAACGGCACCTGATCGAACCGTTCCCGCCGGCCGAGCATGTTGCGGGCGGCGACTTCTCCCTGGCGCTCGGCCACCACGAAATGCTCCACCCGGATGCGATCGCCGCTGAGCGGATCGGGCCAGCGGGCGATGTCCCCGGCGGCGAACACGCCCGGCGCGCTGGTTTCGAGGTATTCATTCACGGCGACGCCGCGATCCATGGCCAGGCCCATCGCCTCGGCCAGCGCGGTTGCCGGCCTCACGCCCACGCCGATGATTACCAGATCGGCGGCCAGTGTTTCGCCGCTGTCCAGCGTCACTCCCTCCGCATCGATCGCCACGGGACTGCGGCCGAGATGGAACGTGACCTCGTGCCCTTCATGCAGACCCTTGAGATAGAGCCCCACTTCGCGGCCGAGGACGTTCTCCATCGGGATCTGTTCGCGGCCGACGATCTCCACCCCGATGCCCCGCGCCCGCAACGAGGCGGCGACTTCCAGGCCGATGAAGCTGGCCCCGACAACGACCGCGCGCCTGGCGCCGGCGGCCGCCTCCACGATCGCCTTCGCATCGCCCAGGGTGCGCAGGTAATGGACGTGCGGCAAGTCGGCGCCGGGCAGATCGAGCCGCACCGGCACCGCGCCGGTCGCCAGCAGCAGCGCGTCGTAGGCATGGCGCGTGCCATCGGCCGCGATCACCTCACGACGCGCGGTATCGACCGCGCTGACCGGCGTATCGAGGTGAACGTCGATCGCGTGCCGGCGATAGAATCCGGCGCTTCTCAGCGGCAGCCAGCTTTCGGGGGCGGTGCCCGCGAGGTAGTTCTTCGACAGGTTGGGCCGATCGCAAGGCAGGGCCGTATCAGCGCTGAGCAGGGTGATCCGGCCGCCGAACCCTTCACGCCGGAGCGTTTCCGCCGCCGCATTGCCAGCCGGGCCGCCGCCGACGATCACGATCGCGCGCGGCAGTGCCTCGCTTTCCGGCAGCAGCTCCACGGCCTCCGCGCCGATCTCCTCACCGACGCGGACGAAGCCGTCCGCCTGCTCCACGCGCCAGCGTTTCAGCACATCGCGCGCCGGCGCCCGCCGGACCGCGCCGGTACGCAAGGCGAAGCAGGCGTGATGCCACGGGCAGCGAAGGGTTTCGCCCACCACCAGGCCATCGGCCAGCGGCGCGCCGTAATGGGTGCAGAACGCGCTCACCGCGAAGATCGTCTCGCCCTGCCGGACCAGCAGCACCGGCTCGTCACCCGCGCGGCCCTGAAGCATGGTGCCATCGGGAAGCGACGAAAGGGGTATGCCCGCGCAAAGATCGGGGCCAGATGGCGCAGAGCCGCCCCCGCTCATGCCGCGCACCCGCGGCCAACGGCCGGGGCGGCGCAAGGCCGCCCTTCGGCTGTCATCGGTGGAACGGGCACTGCCATTCGTGATCGCATCCGGGCCTCCTCGATCCATATGGTTGCGATCGAAGGCCGGACAAATTCATATTTTTGCCGGCTCAGGCGCAATAATTTGCCGGATGGTTCCCCGGCGCCGCGCGCGCATATGAAATCTTGAACGAAGGTAGAAAAATGCTACCTTCTTATGAAGGAGGCAGATCGCATGGCCCAGTCCGTGAAGCTAAGTGACGACATCATGAAGATCGTCCGCCGCGAATCCGCGCTGCAAAGCCGATCCGTGGCGGGCCAGATCACGCATTGGCTGCGCATCGGCCGCGCGATCGAGAAAGGCGGCAGCTTCGACCATGCCCGAATAACCGCGGCGCTTGCTGGCGAGATGGGGACGACCGCTCTCACCGACGAGGAAAAGGACGTCTGGATCGACGGCTTCGTCGAGAAGATGGGGCGGCCCGGGCCGGACGAGAACGCCTATTTTGAGCGGAGGCGGCGGCTCGGCCTTGGCGTCGGCCTCGATAAAGCTGGCAATCTCGTGCGCGAGGATGGCGCGACCGACGCGTGAAGCCAACCATGATCCTGCTTGCCGGGCCGAATGGCGCCGGCAAGTCGACGCTTTACGAGACCCGCGTGGCGCCCAGCTTCGCGGGTCCTTTCATCAACGCCGACATCATCCAGCGAGATGAACTGCGAGATCGCGCACCGGAAGCCTCCTACGAAGCCGCGCGCATCGCCGCCGCGCGCCGTAGCGATCACATCGCGCAGGGCCGGGATTTCGTGACGGAAACGGTGTTTTCCCATCCTTCCAAGCTCGACCTTCTTGATGAGGCGCGCACGCGAGGCTTCACCGTGATCGTCCTGCACGTCGGCGTGAACTCGCCCGAACTCTCGGTCGCCCGGGTCGGCGGGCGGGTCCACGAAGGCGGGCACGACGTTCCGGAAGACAAGATACGCGCTCGCCACGAGCGCGGCGCCGCGCTTATCCGTTTGGCGGTTCTCCGGGCCGATCGCGGCATGGTCTTCGACAATTCCGCCCTCAACCAGCCGCCGCGCCATTGCCTCACGTTCTCGGATGGCCGGCTGATCTTTGCCCAGACGCGCCTGCCGGCCTGGGTGCGCACGACCTATCCGGCCGATCTTGCGATCTAGCGCCCGCTTGAGGCGTCGGCTCTGAATTCAGGCCTATGGCCCGGCTCGACGCGAGCCTGGTGCCGGCACTGGGCGTCGAGACGGCCTGACGGCCATCAAGCCTTCATATTTCGATAAAGATCTGGATGCCCCGCAAGGATTCGAACCTTGATTGACGGAGTCAGAGTCCGCTCTCTTACCGTTAGAGGACGGGGCAGGAGCGGGGGCATCTAGAAAGGCCGGCTCTTCCCGTCAAGCCGCGCCCGCGCCGCAACTTGCCCGCCGGCCCCGCTTTCGCTAGATTCCGGCCCAGGTTCCGCTTTCAGGCGGGTGCGATTGAACAGGAAGTACCAGTTATCATGGCGGATTTCACTCCGCCGGACGGGCGGCATGGCGGCGTGATCACAGGCGCCGCCCCCAGCAGCTCCTCGGCAGAACCCCCAAGCCCGCCCCGCCCGGCCGTTCGCCAGGCTTATGCCGCGATCGATCTCGGCACCAACAACTGCCGCTTGCTGATCGCCCGGCCCGCGGACGACGGCTTCGTGGTGATCGACGCCTTCAGCCGGGTGGTGCGCCTGGGCGAAGGGCTGGCCCAGGCCGGCCGGCTGAGCGACGCGGCGATGGACCGGGCGCTGGGCGCGCTGCGGGTCTGCGCCGACAAGCTGCGCCGCCGGCACGTGCGGCTGGCCCGCTCCGTCGCCACGGAGGCGTGCCGCCGCGCTGCCAACGGCGCCGAGTTCATCGAGCGCGTGCGGGCGGAAACGGGCATCCGGCTCGATGTCATCTCCACCCAGGAGGAAGCGCGGCTGGCGGTGCTCGGCTGCCATATCCTGCTGGAAGACGGCACGGGCCCGGCGGTGATCTTCGATATCGGCGGCGGATCGACCGAGCTGGTGCTGATCGAACCCGGCGGCCCGGCGCCGCGCATCCTTGACTGGCAGAGCGTGCCGTGGGGCGTGGTCTCGCTGACTGAGACGGTCAGCGGGGACGAAAGCAGTGAAGAGGCGCGGGTGCGGCGCTATGCCGAAATGCGCCGGCGCGTGGCGGAAAGCTTCGCCAGCTTCGCCGAACGGATATCCCCCTGGCAGACAGAGGGGTTGCGCCTGCTGGGCACCAGCGGAACGGTGACCACGCTGGCCAGCGTGCACCTGGACTTGCCGCAGTATGACCGGCGGGCGGTGGACGGGCTGATCGTGCCGTCCGAAGCGATGCGCGGGATCGCGCTGAGGCTTTCCTCCATGGCCCCGGAAGAGCGCCGCACCCTCCCGTGCATCGGGCAGGAACGCGCGGACCTGGTCATCGCCGGCTGCGCGATTCTCGAAGCGATCCTGGACATCTGGCCGGCCACGCGCCTGGGCGTGGCGGACCGCGGGATCCGCGAGGGGATCCTGCGCAACCTGATCACGGCCGATGCCAGCGGAACCCAGACGCAAGCGGCGTTGCGGCGGCTGCGGCAAGGCGAATGAGCCGCTCCGGCCGCGATTCGGACCGGCGGGTCAAGACCGCCCGGCGGCGCACGGCGTCCTCCACCCGTTGGCTGGAACGGCAGCTCAACGATCCATACGTGCGCCAGGCCAAGGCCGAGGGCTTCCGCAGCCGCGCGGCCTACAAGCTGATCGAGCTGGACGATCGCTTCGCCCTGCTGAAAGGCGCGCGGCGAGTGGTCGATCTGGGCATCGCGCCGGGCGGATGGAGCCAGGTCGTGCGCAAGCGCGCGCCGCAGGCGAAGATCGTCGGCATCGACCTGCTGGAGACCGAGCCGATCGAAGGCGTCGCGATCCTGCAGATGGACTTCATGGCCGATACCGCGCCCGCCGCGCTGGAAGCCGCGCTGGACGGGCCGCCCGACCTGGTGCTGTCGGACATGGCGGCCAATACCGTGGGCCACAAGCAGACCGATCACTTGCGCACCATGGCGCTGGTGGAAGCGGCGGCGCATTTCGCGGCGGAAACGCTGGCGGAAGGCGGCGCCTTCGTGGCCAAGGTCCTGGCGGGCGGCACCGATGCCGAACTGCTCGCGCTGCTGAAGCGTCACTTCAGGACCGTCAAGCACGCCAAGCCCCCGGCGAGCCGCAAGGGCTCGTCCGAATGGTACGTCATCGCGCAGGGATTCAAGGGCCCTTCGACACGCTCAGGGTGAGCGGAAGACAGGTTCAGGCTGAGCGGAAGGGGTCCTTGGCCCCAGCCCCGCTCGTCCCGAGCCCGTCGAAGGACGCTAAGTCGTTAGTTCGCGGTGGCGCCGGCCGCTTCCGTGCCGGCCGGCTCGGGCGCGGCGGTCGCGCCGGCGGCTTCCGGCGCCGGAGTGGCAGCGCCGGTGTCGGCCGCAGCGTCACCCTCAGCCGCCGCGGCGGGAGCGGCCGGTGCCGGATAGTCCGGGCCACCACCGTTCGCCTTGAGATAGGCGATCATGTTCGCCCGGTCTTCCGGGCTGCTGAGGCCGGCGAAGCTCATCTTCGTGCCGGGGGCGAAAGCCTTCGGGCTGTGCAGCCAGTCGAACAGGTTCTGGTAAGTCCAATCACCGCCGTGATTGGCGATCGCATCGGAATAGGCGAAGCCGGCCGCGTGCTTGCCGATCGGCTTGCCGACCACGCCGTAGAGATCGGGGCCGATGCCGTTGGGGCCGCCCTGCTGGATCGAATGGCAGGCCATGCACTTGGCGAAGATCGCTTCGCCCTTCGCGGGATCGGCCGCGGCGAGCAGGGTGCCGAGATCCGGGCCCGCTTCCGCGCCGCCTGCTTCCACCGCGCCGGCAATCGGATAGCCCATCTCGTGCGGGCGATGCGGCTTGTCGGCCAGGAAATAATGGCTGCTGATGACGGAAAGGCCCAGGGCCACGATGCCCGAGAACAACGTCCAGCCGGCGATGGTATTGAAGCGGTCTGTCATGCGAGAGAGTGTCTGCCAGGATTCCGGTTTGGCGTCGCTCTAGTCAGCACGAACCACCGGCGCAAGTCCGATAGTCACTTGTCCGCCGCCAGCCGCCCCGTTACGCGCTGCCGCCGATGGAAAGCTATCCCGCCCCCGCCCATGCGCTGGTCGAACAGATGCACGCCGCAGCCGCCGCCGATCCTTCGCGCGCTGTCGCCTTCCAGGGCGCGCCGGGTGCGAATTCGCACCGCGCGGCGCTGGAATGGGCGCCCGATTGCCTGCCGCTGCCCTGCTTCGCCTTCGAGGACGCACTCGATTCGGTCAGCGCGGGACGGGCGCAGAGCGCGATCATCCCGATCGAGAATTCGCAGCACGGCCGCGTGGCGGACATTCATTTCCTGCTGCCCGGCAGCGGCCTGTCCATCGTAGGCGAGCATTTCCTGCCGATCAGCTATGGCCTGATGGGCCTCGGCACCGGGCCGTTCGCCGTGGCCTACAGCCATCCGCAGGCGCTGGGGCAGACGCGGCTCTATCTGCGCGAGCACGGCATCGTCCCGCTGGCCTATGCCGATACCGCCGGCGCGGCGGCGCTGGTGAAGGAACAGGGCGATCCCGCCGCCTGCGCCGTGGCCCCGCCGATGGCGGCGGAGCTTTACGGCCTGACACTGGTCGAGGATCATATCGAGGACGCGCCCAACAACATGACCCGTTTCGTGGTCCTGGCGCGCGAGCCGCTCGATCCCGCCAGCCTGGCGGGCGAAACGGCGATGACCACTTTCGTGTTCGAAGTGAAGAACGTGCCCGCCGCGCTTTACAAGGCGCTCGGCGGCTTCGCCACCAACGGCGTCAACATGACCAAGCTGGAAAGCTATCAGCAGGGCGGCAGCTTCGCGGCGACGATGTTCTATGCCGATATCATCGGCGCCCCCGGCGATCCGGCGATCGACCGCGCGCTGGAAGAGCTGGCCTTCCATTCCAAGGAGCTGCGCGTACTCGGCAGCTATCGCCAGGCGCGCCCGCGCGGCTGAGTCCGGCCGCATTGCGCTTGGTGCCGGTGAAAGAAGGACGAGTTCGATGGCCGAGGTGATCCTGCGCCCCGCCACCCTGGCCGATGCCGAAGCGCTGGCACGCCTTGCCCGCGACAGCTTCGTGGGCGCTTTCGGCCACCTCTATTCGCCGGAGGACCTCCGCGCCTTCCTGGACGAGCATCGCTCCGCCCAGCGTTACCGCGCCGATCTGGCCGACCCGGCCAAGCGCGTGCAAGTGGCCGAGGTGGATGGCGCGCTGGCCGGCTATTGCCTGATCGTGCTCGGCCAGGGATTCGCGGAGCGGCCCGATCCCCGGCCGCGAACGCCGGTGTTCCTCAGCCAGCTCTATTGCCTGCCGGCCATGACCGGGCGCGCCCTGGGCGCGGCGCTGATGGACTGGGCCCTTGCCGAGGCGCGCGCCTGGGGCGCCGACGCGGTGCAGCTTTCGGTGTTCAGCGAGAACCCCGGCGCGCAGCGCTTCTACCAGCGTCGCGGCTTCCGCCACGTGGCCGATATCGCCTTCTGGGTCGGCAACCAGCGCGATGCGGAGTTTCTTTACGAGCTGGCGCTGTAGGCCGAGGCGCCGAATACCCAAAGCGAGAGCGAGAGAGGGGCCGGCCGCCTACACATTCGTCATTGCGAGCGTAGCGAAGCAATCCAGGGCGTATTGCACTGCCGCCCTGGATTGGTTGGCCGGTGGCCAGCTTCGCTTCCGTCGCTCCGCTCCTCGCAATGACGAATGTTGGCTTGGCGTATTCCCGTCAGGAACGGCAAAGCTCAGGCCCCTTCCCGCCCCTTGGGCCGGGTCACGATGATATCGCGGCCCGCGCGCAAGTCGCCCGAGGCGATCTGGCGGGACAGGCGCTCCTTGTCGTTGGCGCGATAGAAGGCTTCGGCCCGCTCGATCTCTTCTTCGCCCAGGCCCATCTTGCCCAGCGCCAGGCGCGCCATGCGCAGCGCCGATTCGAGCACTTCACGCACGACGTATTCGGCCGGCGTGTCTTGCAGCCTGATTACGCTGCGGCGGTCATAGCCGCGGACGTAGATCGCCGCTTGGGGGAAGGCCTTGTGCACCGCATGCACCAGGTCGGGCTCGATCTGGTCGCCGTCGATGCAGAACAGGATCAGCTCGGCCTCGGCCGCGCCGGCCTGGCGCAGCAGGTCGAACCGGGTGCCGTCGCCGAAATAGACCTTGGCCCCGAACCCCTGGGCCACGTCGATCATCTCCACGTCGGTGTCGATCAGGGTCACCGAAACGCCGGCGGCCATCAGCAGCTGGGCCACCGTCTGGCCGAATCGGCCATAGCCGACGATCAGCGCGCTGGCCTCCTGCTCGGTGGGGCCTTCACGCTCTTCCCCCGCGCGCTCAGGCGCTTCGCGCAGGCGCCGGGTCAGCATCATCAGGAACGGCGTGGTGGCCATGGACAGCGTCACCACCGCGCCGAACAGGCTGGCCACATCCGCGTCGATCAGGACGGCATCGCGCGCCTGCGCGAACAGCACGAAGCCGAATTCGCCCCCCTGGCTCAGCAGCAGGCCCAGGCTCAGCGCCTCGCGCCATCGCATGCGCCAGAACAGGGCGATCGCGGAGATGACCACGGCCTTGGTCGCGATCAGGGCCATGGCCATGGTGAACACGAACAGCGGCCGTTCCGCGATCGCGCCGAGATCGAGCAGCATGCCGATGGCGAGGAAGAACAGGCCCAGCAGGATCGAGCGGAACGGTTCGACATCCGCCTCCAGCTCATGCCGATAGGGCGAATCCGCCAGCATCACGCCCGCCACGAAGGCGCCCAGCGCCGTGCTGGCGCCGATCGCCTGCATCGCCGCAGCGGATGCGGCGATGGTGAACAGCCCCGCCACCACGAACATCTCCCGTTCGCCCAGCCCGCCGATCAGGCGGAACAGCGGCCTGACCAGGAAGCGGCCGGCGGCGATCAGCCCGGCCACGGCGGCCAGGGTCATCAGGGCAAGCTGCCAGCCCGGCGGGCCTTCCATGTCCGCCGGATTGCGGCTCAACGCCGCGATGATGGTGATGAGCGGGATGATCGACAGGTCCTGGAACAGCAGGATGGCGAAGGCCCGTTCCCCGAACGGGGTCCTCAGCCGCCCGGCCGATCGCAGCATCGGCAGGACCTGCGCGGTGGAGGAAAGCGCCAGCGGCAGGCCCAGCGCCAGCGCCGCCGCCGGGCTGAATCGAGTCAGTGCCAGGATCATGCCGGTCACCGCCAGCCCGCACAGGACCACTTGCAGCAGGCCCAGGCCGAAGATCTCGCGCTTCATCCGCCACAGCCGGGGCGGGCTCAGCTCCAGCCCGACGATGAACAGCAGCAGCGTGATGCCCAGCTCGCCGACCGCGCTCATCTCCTCGGCATGGCCGACGAGGCCCAGCACATGCGGGCCGACGATCACGCCGGCCAGG
>JAFKFN010000009.1 GCA_017308255.1 Altererythrobacter sp.
TGCCCTGGATTGCTTCGCTACGCTCGCAATGACGATTCAGTAGGTGATCAGGGCGCAGCCTCGCTAGGTTCCCGCACTCGCGGGAATGACGGAGAGAGGGAGGGCTTACTTCTCCTTGCCGCCCACGCCGTACGTGATCGCGGCGTTGCGGGTCTTCTGGAAGTCTTCCACGCTCATGCCCTTCATCGCGGCATAGATATGGATGTTGCCGACGCCGGTCACCGCGCCGAGCTTCTCGAGCATGAAGAAGATCACGCCATAGCGGATCATGCCGATCCAGTCGCGCCGGCGGATGAGATCGCGTTCCTCGTCGGTCAGGTCGGCGGCGGCCAGCGTGCCTTCCTCGTCCTCGCGGAAGGCCTTGCGCACCTCCGGATCGATCAGTGAGTGCAGGAAGTGGTTGATGCGATAGCCCTTGACCGACCGCTCGATGGTGAAGGGATAGGTTCCCTCCAGGCTCTCCGCCCCGTCCCAGTTCCACTCCATGCGCTCGCGCAGCGCTTCATCGCTTTCGGGCGGCGTGGGCTCGGGCTTTTCTTCCAGGATCATCGTGGCGATCGGGGTCATCGAGGGCAGGAAATAGGCCTTGTGCGTGCATTCGACCTCTTCCGACAGGGCGCCGCGCATCATCATCCACATGACGACTTCGGCGCCTTCCCAACCGCCCAGCTCGGCAAGCTTGGCGATCGGATAGTCGAGCAGGGTTTCCGGGTGCTTTTCGAGCCGGTCCATGAATTCCATGTCCCACTCGGTATTGTTGAACCCGTTGCGTTCGCCGTGGACCTGGTGGCTGAGGCCGCCGGTGCCGCAGATCGCCACCTTGATGTCTTCAGGGTAGGACTGGATCGCGCGGCGAAGCGACTTGCCGAACTTCCAGAAACGCCGCGCCGAAGGCAGCGGCACGGTGAGCACGCCGCAGGCGATCGGCAGGAGCCGGGCGGCCCAGCCCTTGTCGTCATGGTCGAGCAGGACGGACAGCGGCGAGAAGGCGCCGTGATCCAGGTTCTTGCCCTGGAAATAGGACAAGTCGAATTCATCGGCGACCATGGCCTTGGCGATATGCTGGGCGAACTTCGGGTCGCCCTGGATACGCGGCAGATCGCGCGGGCCGCCGCCTTCGTCGGCCGGGCCGTAGCTCTCCCCCACACCCAGCGCGAAATGGCTGTAATGATCGAAGAACGCGGTCATGTGGTCGTTGTAGATATAGACCAGCACGTCCGGCTTCTTGTCGCGCAGCCATTGCTGAACGGGCTCATAGCCTTCGAAGATCGGCTTCCACACCGGATCTTCGAACTTCTTCGCATCCTTGGCGAACGCGATGGTGGGGGTATGCGACGTGGCGATACCGCCAACGATGGTTGCCATGATGCGGGCCTTTCCTTCCATCCCGCGCACAGGGCCGCGCGAGAACGCTCGATTTTCTTATAGTATGGCATGGGGAAGAGGCTTGCGGCAAGTCAACTTCCACATAGGCGAAGGTTTCGCATATCCGAAATGAAGCGGGCGGAGAGGCTGCCGCCGCTCCGCCCGCCAAAACTTCGCTTCCCGAAACGGGAAGGGCGCCTGGCTCAGCTCAAGTGCTTGGAAACCGCGGCGGTCATCTTGAACATCGAAATCTGATCCTTGCCGATGACTGAGCCGAGCTTGGCATCGGGATTGATCTGCCGCTTGTCGTTCTTGTCCTGCAGGCTGTTCGCCTTGATGTAGTCCCATACCTTCGAGGTCACTTCGGCGCGGGTCATGGGACCCTTGCCAATCACGTTCTCGAGGTCTCCCGACAAGTTCACGGGCTTGTTAAGCGCGTTGTTCTTAGCGGCCATTCGTATTCTCCCTTTCTCCATAAAATGCGCACGGCGGATCACATTCCGTCGTCGTCTTCCCAATCGAGATCGTCTTCATCTCCCCCGCGAGCATAGGTGCCCGTCAGCGTCGCGGCGGCAAGCACGTGCCCTTCCATTGCCTCGATCAGGTCGCCGCGGCCGGCACCTGGCATTAAATCCAGCGAAATGTCGAGCGCGAAGAGCTGAAACACATAATCGTGCGGCCCATGGCCGGTTGGCGGGTCGGGCGGAAGCCATTCGGAATTGCCGAATGAATTCTTTCCCACGCGCGGCGGCACCTCTCCTTCCAGCAGCTGGCCGCGCTGGGGGGCGAGACCCCAGACGAGCCAATGGCAGAAGGGCTGGGGCGTCGGCGCATCGGGATCTTCGACGATGAGCGCCAGCTCCGCGGTTCCGGCCGGCGGGGCGGTCCAATCCAGCGGCGGGGCCACGGCGTCATCCTCGTCCGCGGTAAAGCACGGATCGAGTTCTTCCCCATCGTTGAAGGCGGCCGAACGGATCGCGAAGCCATCCCGATTGAGGAGGGCTTCCGTCCCCAGGCGGGCGAGCGCCAGCTTCGCATGGCCGGAACGGACGTTGCGCAGGGCCTTTCCAAGCCAATCCGGGACGTGTTCGAGCATTTTGGCCTTTGGAATGATTTACGCCTGCGGTTCTTGCAGCCTGTGCCAAGCGCCCTCGATATTGGCAAGGGAGGCCCCCTGCGTATCTGTCGACGGATTGGCTCCTTTTGCCGCATCTTCCACAACGATGTGGAGCCAAGGCACTGGGCGCTTGCCTAGCCGGGCGCCACGAATATAGCCTGTACCGGATTTTCGGAGGGGCAGGGTGTTGCGGGACTTCGCTTTTTCGACTCGCGCGGCCCATTCCGCGCTGGTCGCCGGTTGTCTTGCCATGCTCGCTGCCTGCGGGGGCGGGGAAGCGGCTACGCCTTCGCCCAGCGCCACGATCACGCCCACGCCAAGTGCCACGCCCACCACCAGCGCCTGTTCTTTGACCGCGCGACGGAACTGGGCGCTGGCCCAGTTGCAGGAATGGTATCTTTTCCCCAGCCTGCTCAATACCGGGGCGAACCCCGCGGCCTATTCGACGGTTGACGCCTATATCGACGCCCTGGTTGCCCCAGCGCGGGCGCAGAACCGTGACCGCTATTTCACCTACCTGACCTCGATAGCCGAGGAGGAGGCTTATTACGGGCAGGGCGCGACCGCCGGTTTCGGGATGCGGTTCATGCTCGATTTCGGCAGCCGGCTGCTGGTAAACGAAGCGTTCGAGGGAGGCCCGGCGCTGGCGAACGGGATCGATCGCGGGGTCGAGATTCTTGGAATCGGGACGGACGGCAGCAATATCCGCAGCGTTTCCAGCATCCTGGCATCGGGCGGCACGGCGGCCCTCGTCTATGCGCTCGGCCCCGATACCAGCGGCACGACCAGGGTCTTCCATCTCCGCGACCAGGCGGGGGTGGAACGGAGGGTCACCCTGGCGAAGAGTACATTCACACTCGACCCGGTTTCAGACCGCTATGGCGCCAAGATCATCCTGGATGGGGCCAGGAAGGTCGGATACATCAACCTGCGCACTTTCATCGGCCCAGCGAATGAGGATCTGCGGGCGGCCTTCGCTGACTTCAAGGCGCAGGGCGTCACGGAACTGATCATCGATCTGCGCTATAACGGCGGCGGCCTTATCTCGGTGGCCGAATTCCTGGGCGACCTGATGGGGGAGGGGCGCACCGGGCAGGTGTTCGATTATACGAGCTACCGGGAGTCCAAAGCCTTCTGGAACACAAGCCACAGCTTCCGCCCCTTACCGGAATCGATCGCGCCGACGAAAGTCGCCTTCATCGCCACCGAGGGGACGGCTTCGGCCAGCGAACTGGTGGTGAACGGGATGGTCCCTCATCTGGGTACTCAGATGGCGCTCGTCGGCACCAATACTTATGGCAAGCCGGTGGGGCAGGTCGGGGTCGATCGCGACGAATGCGACGATCGCCTGCGCGTGGTCGCGTTGAAGACGGAGAATGCCGATCACCAGGGCGAATACTACAACGGCCTGGCCACTACCGTGCCGGTCACCTGCAGCGCGACCGACGATATTTCTCATCCGCTCGGCGATCCGGAGGAGGGGATGACCCGCGTGGCGCTCGATTTCCTCGCCGGGCGCAGCTGCACCTCGATCCTCGCCGCCACGGCGAGCGCGTCGATAAGCGGCGTGAAGACGGGCGGGGACAAGGCGCTGCTCATCCGCGTCGCGCCGCAAAGCACGCCGCAGCGCGAGATGCCCGGCGCGTTCTGATTTCCGGAACACGCTCCACCGCGGCCCGTTGGTTCGGGGGCGGGATAGCGGAGTTCGTTCCATGGCCCAGCGCAAATGGTCGCAGGAGGTGACCGACCATTCCGATGCCCTCGATCTCGAGCATGGGGTGTTCACCAGGCACGATCCCGCCGAGATCGCCAGCTCTCTCAAGCGATCGGCCGAGCGCAGCGAACGCCGCAAGGCCGATCCTTACCGTTCGGCGATGTCGATGCTCACCTTCTACATCAACCGTGCCGGCAAGGATCTCGACAAGACGCAGAAGCAGGTGCTCGAGGATGCCAAGGGCGAGCTGCGGAAGGCCTTCGGGCGCGAAGCGGAGGATGCGCGATGATCCGCAAGCTGGCCTCGGGCCAATATCGCCTCTGTTCGCGCAAGAAGGATCCTGACACCGGCAAGCGCCGAAATCTCGGGACTTTCGATACGAAGGAAGCCGCGCAGAAGCACGAGCGCGAGGTGCAGTACTTCAAGCGCCACTGAACTCAGACGAAGCGGAAGGCCGACACCATCCCGCCGAGCACAGCTTCGCCGTAATCGTGTGTGCCGTGCGCATCCGATGCCCCTGCGGCGATCATCAATGGCAGCAAATGCTCCTCGCGCGGATGGCACAGCCGCGCCCAGGGTGCGCTTTCCCAGCGAGCAAGCAGCGCCGAGCGTTCCGGCGCCTCGGCTTCGGCGGCGGCGGTGAGCCAGGCGTCGAACTCGCGCGAAGGCGCTTCCGCTCGCGGATCGCCCATGGCGCGCAGGTTGTGAAAGCTCATGCCCGAGCCGAGGATCAGCACCCCTTCGTCGCGCAACGGGGCCAGCGCGCGCCCGGCCGCCAGCTGTATCGCCGGATCGAGCGAGGCGTGCAGTGACATCTGCACCACCGGGATAGCTGCCTCGGGAAAGGCGACCTTGAGCGGGACGAACACCCCGTGGTCGAAGCCGCGTTCCCGATCGAGCGCCGACGGCAGTCCTGCCTCGCCGATAAGGTCCGCCGCTTGCTTCGCCAAAGTGGGCGAGCCGGGCGCGGGCCAGGTGAGCTGATAGGTTTCCGGCGGAAATCCGTAATAGTCGTAGATCAGCGAGGGCGATTCCACGGCGGAAAACGTGAAGGCCGGCGCTTCCCAATGGCCCGAAATCACCAGGATCGCGCGGGGCGGTTCGGGGAGGCTGGCGGGCAGGGCGCGCAGATAGGCCTCCATCCGCGTCCACATCCCCTGCGGATCGGGCATGAAGAAGCAGGGTCCGCCACCGTGCGGAATGAACAGGCTGGGCTGACGATCGGGCATGCCGGCTCTCTAGAGGCGATCCGCACCGATACCAATGGTCACGGTTGGTCCGCCCCTTCGAAGGGCTGGCGCTGGGTCCAGCCGCAACCGGCGCGGGTATCCTTGCCGATCTCCAAGGTGATGGTGAAGGGATAGCTGCGGTCGGACATGCCGTCGCTGCACGCCAGCGGAGTGGCCATCATCACGAATTCCTCGCCGCCGAGCATCCCCGTGAAGGAAACCCCGCCGCGTCCGGCGAACCGTTCCACCTGAACGGCCTGGCCGGCCTGGTCTTCCGGCGTGGTATAAGTGAGCGCGCTGCCGGTCACTTGCCCGCCCCAGAAAGGCTCCGTCCCCACGAAATGGAGCGTCTCGCTGGCGGTGATGCCGTCATAGGGCTGGCTGTCGTCCGCCGCGCCGTTTGCCGGCGCTCCGTTCGGCTGCTGGTGGCAGGCGGCAAGCAGAAGGATTGCCGTGGCGAGGATGGATCGGCATGATGTCATGGCAAGGCAACCTTTTGCCGCATTCGGGTGTTCCCGCAAGCGGAGGCGTTGTCGGGTGGGAGAGGGCAGGCATGGCACGGACAAGGCGCACCCGCATACCGATCATCGCGAAACTGGCACCGGCGGTGGTCGTGGCCGGAATGGCGCTCGGCTGGCTGCTCGGTTCGGCCGCCGATCCGATGATGAAGCAACGCGCCGAATCCGGCGGAGACGCGGCTCTCCGTTCCTCGTCGGCGTTCACGCGCCCGGCGGACGGAGGCTGGCCCGCTTTAGGTTCCGACGCGCCGGATGCCTCGGCAAGCTACCGCCCGAACCTCGATTATGATGCCGTCGTCGGCGCCGAGTGGGCTTTCCCCGAGGCGTCGGACGATGCCGACTTCGCGCAACCGTCCTCGTCCGACGATGCGTTCGAGGCGGCCGGCAAGGCCGAGCAGGCGTCCGAAGACGCCACGGCCGCCATGGCGGCCTCGACACCGGATGAACCGGCGGTGGAGCCCGAGGCGCGCAAGTCCGCGCTCGCGCGATCGGGGCTTTATTGACGCCCGGCATTGAGGCGCAGCGCGTTGTCCCCGGCTTTCGGCACCTCGTGGCCGAAATTGCCTTGCAATCCTGCAACAGCATTGTTGTAACACTGCAACGATGGCTTCTTCCCCCGAGCCAATTCGACAAACCTCTCGCCGCACTCCCCGCTGGTGGCGCCGGACGCTTGTCGCCTCGCGCAGGCTGAATTTCTACCGCGCGCTGGAGATTGCCGCCGCGGCCGCCCTGGTGGTCATGCTGATCAGCTCGTACCTGGTGCTGGCCGAGGGGCCGGAACCGAACAGGCCGGTTCCTTCGATCCAGGCGGCGGCGATGCTGGTGGGGACGCTTATCCCCGCGCTGGGCCTGATCGTGCTGGCCGGCCGCCGCATCGCGATCCGCCGCGCGGGCGGGACCAGCGCGCGGCTGCATGTCAGGCTGGTGTTCTTTTTCTCGCTCGTCGCGGCGATTCCGACGCTGCTGGTGGCCGTTTTCGCCAGCGTGCTGCTGCAATCGGGCCTCGGCTTCTGGTCCAATTCCCGCGGGCTCCTCGAAAGCGCCAACCAGCTCGCACGCGGTTATTATGAGCAGGCGCAGGATGACGTGCGCCTGGAAACCGAGATCATGGCCGACGACCTGCGCGACTATCTGCGCCAGGTCAGCATCGCCAGCATCGATTTTCGGGACAATTACGGCTATCAGGCCGTCTATCGCGGCTTCAGCGAAAGCGCGATCCTCCAGCAGGCATCCGATGGCGGGATGCGCATCGTGGCGATCGTCGATCCGGCGGAAGATACCGCGCGGCAGCGCATCACGCCGGAAACGCTCAACCGCCTGAGGCAGGGCGAACAAGTCGTCATCACCGGCAGCTTCCAGCGGATCGAGGCGATAACCCTGATCGACCGGCAGGCGCGGCTCTATCTGTACAATGCGCGGCAGGCGAACCCGGAAGCCCTTTCGCTTTACCGGAACGCGGGCACTGTCCTGAAGGATTACGAAGGGCTGACCCAGCGCGCGCGCAAGCTGCAATTGAACTTCAACCTGATGCTGTTCGGCGCCTCGCTTGCCCTGGTCTGGCTGGCGGTGTGGTTCGCGCTGCGCTTCGCCGACCGGCAGGTGAAGCCGCTAGCCGACCTGGTCACCGCGGCGCGCGAGGTGGGCAGCGGCAACTACGCCCTGCGCGTGGGCGGGCGCACCGGGGCTGACGAGATCGGCCTGCTCAACCGTGCCTTCAACCGCATGACGGCGCAGATCGAGCGACAGACCGATGCGCTGATCGGCGCGAACCAGCAGCTTGCGGAGCGGCGCGCGTTCATCGAGACGGTGCTGCAATCGATCACCGCGGGTATTCTTTCAGTCGATCCGGAAGGCCGGATCCTGCTGATGAACAATTCGGCCCAGCAGCTGCTTCTCGAACGGACCGGGCCGACTCCGCTGGGCCTGGAGCTGGAGCAGGCCGCGCCGCAGATCGCCGCGCTCGTCCGCAGCGGTGCCAGCAGCGGCATCGTCCAGTACAGCAAGCATGGCGAGTTGCTGACGCTGGCGGTCAAGGTGGCGTCCGTCACCGAAGGGCACGTGATCACGTTCGAGGACATCACCCGCCAGCTGCTCGATCAGCGGCAGGCCGCCTGGTCGGATGTCGCCCGACGCATCGCTCACGAGATCAAGAACCCGCTGACCCCGATCCAGCTGGCGGCTGACCGGCTGAAGCGCCGCTATCGCAAACAGATCGAGCAGGACGGCGAATTGTTCGAGGAACTGACCGGCACGATCGTGCGCCAAGTGGGCGACCTGAGGAAGATGGTGGACGAATTCTCCTCGTTCGCTCGGCTGCCCAAGCCGGTGTTCCGGCAGGAGGACGCGGTCGACCTGGTGCGCCAGGCGATGTTCCTCCAGGAAGTGGCGCATCCCGAGATCACTTATACCTTTTCCGCTGCCGAGGCGGTGCCGCCGATCGGGTGCGACCGGCATCAGTTCGGCCAGGCGATGACCAACGTGCTCAAGAACGCCGCCGAAGCCATCGAAGCCCGCGCGCGGGAAGCGGATCTGGATTTCCGCGGGCGGATCGAAGTGGCCGCCGAAGTGGACGACAGGTTCCTGACCCTCTCCGTCACCGACAACGGCGTCGGCCTGCCGCAAGGGGGGGAGAGCATCATGGAACCCTATGTGACCACGCGCGAGAAGGGCACCGGCCTTGGCCTCGCGATCGTGAAGAAGATCGTGGAGGAGCACGGCGGGGAACTGCATTTCGCCGCCGCACCGGGCGGGGGCACCTGCGCGACCTTGCGTTTCGCCCGCGATCCGCTGGCGGCCGGCGCCGGCAGCGAGGCGGCCGAATGATTGCCTTTTCGTTTCGATGGGAGTTGATTTGATGGCGCTCGATATCCTTGTCGTCGATGACGAACAGGACATCCGGGAACTCGTCGCCGGCGTGCTGAGCGATGAAGGCTACGATTGCCGCACGGCGGCCGACAGCACCACGGCGCTGCGCCTGATCGACGAACGACGGCCCAGCCTGGTGCTGCTCGACGTGTGGCTGCACGGCAGTGCGATGGACGGGCTGGAAGTGCTCGATGCCATCAAAGTGCGCGAGCCGCAGCTGCCGGTAATCATCTTTTCCGGCCACGGCAATATCGACACCGCCGTTTCCGCGATCGGCCGCGGGGCGGCGGATTTCATCGAGAAACCGTTCGAGGCGGAGCGCCTGCTGCTGCTGGTCGCCCGCGCCACCGAGACGGAGCGGCTGCGGCGCGAGAACGCCCGGTTGCGCGAGGGCTTCGGCTCGGCGGAGGAATTCACCGGCAATTCCAGCGCGATCAATACCGTGCGAGCCACCTTGAAGCGCGTGGCCAATACCGGCAGCCGCGTGCTGATCTCCGGCCCGGCGGGATCGGGCAAGGAAGTCGCCGCACGGCTGCTGCACAGCTGGAGCCCGCGGGTCGACAAGGCCTTCGTCATTGTCAATTCGGCGCGTATCACGCCCGAGCGCTTCGAGCAGGAGCTGTTCGGCGAGGAAGCCGATGGCAAGCTGGTGCTTCCCGGGCTTCTGGAAATGGCCGATGGCGGCACGCTCTATTTCGACGAGATCGCCGATATGCCGCTCAGCACCCAGGCCCGCATCCTGCGCGTGCTGACGGAACAGAGCTTCGTGCGCGCGGGCGGCAACCGGCAGATTCGGGTGGACGTGCGCGTGGTGTCTTCCACCGCCCGCAACCTGGAGAAGGAGATCGCCGAGAAGCGCTTCCGCGAGGACTTGTTCTACCGGCTCAACGTCGTTCCGCTGGCTGTGCCTTCGCTCGCCGCGCGGCGTGACGATATCCCAGCGCTGGCCGATCATTTCTTCACTCGCTACGCGCGGGAGCAGGGCCTGTCCGCGCCCGAGCTGTCGCCCGAGGCGCTGGCGGCGCTCCAGGCTTATGACTGGCCCGGCAACGTCCGCCAGTTGCGCAACGTGGTCGAACGCACGGTGATCCTCGCCCCGCGCGACCGCATGGGGCGCATCGAGCCGGACATGCTGCCGGAGGAGATCACCGGCGCCTCGTCGGACAACGGCGTCGGCATTTCCGCGCTGATGGGCGTCCCGCTTCGCGAGGCCCGGGAGAGCTTCGAGCGCGAATATCTGCGGATCCAGATACGCCGGTTCTCGGGCAATATCTCCAAGACGGCGGGGTTCATCGGCATGGAACGCTCTGCCCTGCATCGCAAGCTCAAGCTCCTTGGCATGAGCGAGCGGGGCGTGGCGGCCGAAGAGTGAGCCGCGGGAACCAGTCGTTCCATTTCCTGTTTGCCGAAGGACGAGCCAGACTCTAGGTTCGGGGCAGACGTCGGTTGTCCGCTTGCTGTCGCATCCGGGCACCAGAATGCGGATCGCGCAATGCGGCCCGCCAACAATGAGGAGTCAGTTGAATGACCAAGGGAACCCTGACGGCTCGTGCCCGTCCCGCGCCGGAGCCCGTCGCGCCGCCTGCCGGCAACGGGGGCAATGGCAAGCCCGCCAATCTGCAGGATCTGTTTCTCAACCAGCTGCGTCGCGACAAGACGCCGGTGACGATGTTCCTGGTCAAGGGCGTCAAGCTCCAGGGTATCGTTACCTGGTTCGACAATTTCTCGATCCTGCTGCGGCGCGATGGCCAGTCACAGCTGGTCTACAAGCACGCGATTTCCACGATCATGCCCGGCGTGCCGGTGGATGCGGAGCAGTTTGGCGCCGGGAGTGATGGCGGCAAGAAGCAGCGCCTGCTCCAGGATATCTTCCTCTCGCGCGTGCGCGATGCCGGGGTCCAGGTGACAATGTTCCTGGTCAACGGCGTCATGCTGCAGGGGCGTATCGCTGCTTACGATCTGTTCTGCATGCTGCTCGAACGCGAAGGCTTCGTGCAGCTCGCCTACAAGCACGCGGTCTCCACGATCCAGCCCGCCGCCCCGGTCGACCTGACGGCCGATCTGGGCGACGATGAAGGTGACGGCGCCTGACCAACGGCGAGGACATCGAAGGCGAAGTCAGCCGCGGCGCGCGGGCCCTCGTCGTCTGTCCCGATATCCGCTCGCGCCGCAGCGCGCAGGACCCGGAGGCGCGGCTTGAAGAGGCCAAGGGGCTGGCGCAGGCGATCGGCATCGTGGTCGCGGACGCCTTCGTCGTCCCCGTACGCGATGTGCGTGCCGGCACGCTGTTCGGCGAAGGGCAGATCGCGCGCATCGCCACGGAATGCGAGCAGGAACAGGCGGAGCTGGTCATCGTCGATGGCGCGCTCACCGCGATCCAGCAGCGCAATCTGGAGGAGAAGCTGGGCCGCAAGGTCATCGACCGGACTGGGCTGATCCTGGAAATCTTCGGAGAACGCGCGGCGACGGCGGAAGGCCGGCTGCAAGTGGAACTGGCTCATCTCGATTACCAGCAGAGCCGGCTCGTGCGCAGCTGGACCCATCTGGAGCGTCAGCGCGGCGGCTTCGGCTTCCTGGGCGGCCCCGGCGAAACGCAGATCGAGGCGGACCGGCGGATGATCCGCGCACGCATGGGCAAGCTGCGCCGCGAGCTGGACCAGGTGCGCAAGACTCGCGAGCTGCATCGCCAGCGGCGGGGCAGGGCGCCCTGGCCGGTGATCGCGCTGGTCGGCTATACCAATGCGGGCAAGTCCACGCTGTTCAACCGGATGACCGGGGCCGGCGTCATGGCCGAGGACCTGTTGTTCGCCACGCTCGATCCGACGATGCGCGCGATCGAGCTGCCGGGGGTGGAGAAGGCGATCCTCTCGGACACCGTGGGGTTCATCTCGGACCTGCCGACGCAGCTCGTCGCGGCGTTCCGCGCCACGCTGGAAGAAGTGACGGCGGCCGACGTGATCCTGCATGTGCGCGACATAGCCAATCCCGACAGCGCCATGCAGAAGCGGCAAGTGCTGGACGTTCTGGCCACGCTGGGCATCATCGAGGGGGAGGGGGCCGAGCCCACGATCCCCGTGATCGAGCTGTGGAACAAATGGGACCTGCTCGATCCCCGGCGTCGCCAGGAGCTCGAGGCCATCGCGCAAGGCGATCCCGATGTGCTGCCGATCTCGGCCGAGACGGGATACGGCGTGGACGCCTTGCGCGCCTTGCTTGGGGAACGGCTCACACGCGGCGCGCGGCTGCATTCGATCACCGTTCCGGCAAGCGACGGCGCACGCATCGCCTGGCTGCACCGGCATGGCGAAGTGCTGGCAGACAATGAAGCCGGCGAGGGCGACGGAGGCCCGCTGCGGCGCATCGACGTGCGGCTTACCGACAAGGAATGGGGCCGCTTCGAAGCGCTCGAGCCATCCGGCTGAGGCGACCGCTCAGGCTTCCTCGCGCTTGACCTGCTGCCAAAGCGCTTCCTGCCGATCCAGCGGCAGATCCGCGAACCGGCCTTCCGCCCTATCCTCCATGGCGCGATAACGGCGTTCGAACTTGTCGTTTGCCGCGCGCAGCGCTTCTTCCGCGCCGATGCCGTAAGCGCGCACGAGATTGACCGCTGCGAACAGCAAATCCCCGGCTTCTTCCAAACGCTTGTCGGGCGAAGCTTCCTGAAGCTCGCAAGCCTCTTCAGCCAGCTTGGCGGCCGGTCCGGCGGGATCGGGCCAGTCGAATCCTTCGCGCGCGGCGCGCTTTTGCAGCTTCTCGGCCCGTAGCAGCGCCGGCAGGCTGCGGGCGACGCCGTCCATCGCACTCTTGGCGCCTTTCTGCGCACGCTCGGCGGCTTTGAGCGCCTCCCAGCGTTGATCGCGCGCTTCGCCAGGTGGCGGCTCGTCACCGAAGATATGCGGATGGCGGGCTTCCAGCTTGTCCGAGATCGCCCGGGCGACGTCGTCGAAGGCGAACTGGCTGGCTTCTTCGGCGATGCGGGCCTGGAACACCACCTGGAACAGAAGATCGCCAAGTTCATCGCGTATGTCATTGATATCGCCGCGCGTCACCGCGTCGGCGACTTCATAGGCTTCCTCGATCGTGTGCGGCACGATGGTCTCGAACCGTTGCGCTCGATCCCATTCGCACCCGCCCACCGGATCGCGGAGCCGGGCCATGATGCGGAGGAGGCGGTTGAGCTGTTCGGACATGTTAGGATGATAATAGATATTATGTTAAATAAGGGAAGCTGTTCCGAGGGATCAGTGCCCTATCGCGACGAAGACCCCGGCCACCACCAGAAACACCGTTGCCCACGCCAGCGCCATCATCAACGTCTTCTTCATGTCGATCCGCTGGGCCCGGAAAGCGCTGAGAGCCAGGATCAGCCATCCGGCCAGCGCAACCAGCGAGATCCAGCTGATCTGGGTCACGCGACCAGCACCATGCCGTCATAGCCGACCACGACACCTGGCGGCAGTTCGCTGGAAAGCGTGGCGTAATCCATGCTCTTGTCGAGATGCGTCAGCACCGTGGTCTGCGCGCCACATTGGCGCGCCATGTCCAGCGCCATCGCCAGGCTGGCATGCGTCGGATGCGGCTCGCGGCGCAGGCAATCGGTCACCAGGATGTCGATGCCGTCGAACAGGGCCAGCATCGCATCGGTAACTTCACTAAAGTCTGTCGCGTAAGCTATTGATTTTCCGTCAGCATCGAAGCGATAGCCGGTACTGGATGTGGGGCCATGCGGCATTTCCACCGAGCCGACCGCGAAGCCGGCGTGGATCTTGACCACGTCGAGCGTTTCGAGCTGAACGATCGTCGGATAGCCATAGCGGCCGGCGAAGACATAGCCGAACCGTTGCCGCAGGCTGCGCGCCGTTTCCGCGGAAGCGAAACCGGGCAACGGTGCATTGCGGCTGAAGCGCATCGGCCTCAGGTCATCGATACCGTGACAATGATCCGCGTGGTCGTGCGTCCAGAAGACCCCGTCCACTTTCTCGATGTCGTTGGCGAGCAATTGCTGCCGCAAGTCTGTCGAGGTATCCACCAGCAGGCGGGAGCCCTCGTTGCTTTCGACCATGATCGAGACGCGGGTGCGGCGGTTCCTGGGCTCCTTCGGATCGCACTCGCCCCAGTCATTGCCGATGCGCGGCACGCCGGTCGATGTTCCGGAACCGAGCATCACCAGCTTCACGGAACGGCCTTTCGGAACAAGTTGTAGAAATTGCGCGTGGTCCGCTCCGCCAGCATCTCCAGGCTTTCGCCCCTCAGGCCGGCGACGAACTCGGCGGTGGCGCGAACATAGGCCGGCTCGCAAGTCTTGCCGCGATAAGGCACGGGCGCGAGGAAGGGGCTGTCGGTTTCCACCAGCAGCCGGTCCGCCGGGATCGCCGGGGCAAAGTCCTGCAATTCGCGGGCATTCTTGAAAGTCACTATCCCTGAAAGCGAGATCGTGAGCCCCAGTTCCAGCACCTTGTGCCCGAAATCGGCCGAAGCGGTGAAGCAGTGGATGAGCGCGGGGAAAGCGCCCTTCTCCATCTCCTCGGCCAGAATCGCGGCAGTATCCTCTTCCGCGTCGCGGGTATGGATGACCAGCGGCAAGCCCGTCTGCCGGGCGACCGCGATATGACTGCGAAAAAGCGCGCGCTGCACGGCGCGGTCTGACTTGTCGTAATAATAATCGAGCCCGCTTTCGCCCAGGCCGATCACTTTCGGATGCGCGGTGGCCTCGAGCAGAGCCGCCTCGCCCAGATCGGCGTGCTGTTCGGCTTCATGCGGATGAATGCCGACGCTGGCCCAGACATCGGGCTCCCGCTCCGCCGAGGCGACCACCGCTTCCCATTCGCTGCGCCGGGTGGAAATGTTGAGGAAGGCCCCCACCCCGGCTTCCCGCGCGCGGGCCAGCACGGCGGGCTGATGCTCGACCAGCCCGTCGTAGTTCAAGTGGCAGTGGCTATCGACCAGCATCAGGCGCCGGCCTCTGCAGAGGCTTCCTGGGGCAGCTCCAGACGGGGAAACAGTCCGACGGGCTGGTCTATCCGGTAATGGGCTTCGGCCAGCGGCGAATACCAGCTTGAGCGGATGCCTTCGAACGTGCGCAGATGCTCCGCCACGCCCATCGCATCGAGCAGCTTGCGCGCCGCCTCGGGCATGACCGGGCTGACGGCCACGGCCAGCTCTGCGATGACGATATAGAGGGTCGCCAGCACAGTGCGCATCCGTTCGAAATCGGTCTTCTTCAGTGCCCAGGGCGCCTGCGCGTCGATATAGGCGTTGCAGGCGAACACCGCGCCCATCCAGCTTTCCAGCGCCTGCGAGAAGGCAAGCTGCTCGAACGCCGCCGGCATGTCCTGCGCGATCGTGCGGTCCACCAGCGCGAACAATGCCAGATCCTCGTCGGTCTGCTTGAGGATCGGCGGCAGCACGCCCTCGCAGTTCTTGTAGATCAGCGACAGCGTGCGCTGCGCCAGGTTGCCGAAGCTGTTCGCCAGTTCCGCATTGTTGCGATTGACGATCGCCTCGTGCGACCAGCTTCCATCCTGCCCGAAGCTGAATTCGCGCAGCAGGAAATAGCGCAGCGTGTCCACGCCATAGCGATCGGCCAGCTCGCCGGGATCGGTGACGTTGCCAAGCGTCTTCGATTCCTTGACCCCGCGGTTGAGCAGGAAGCCGTGCGCGAACACTGCCTTGGGCAGCGCCAGGCCGGCGCTCATCAGGAAGGCCGGCCAATAGACGGCGTGGAAGCGCACGATATCCTTGCCGATCAGGTGCAGGTCGGCGGGCCAGAACTTGCCGAATTGCGTTGTGTCGTCAGGATAGCCCACGCCGGTGAGATAGTTGGTCAGCGCATCGACCCACACGTACATCACGTGGTTTTCCGCGCCCGGAACCTTTACGCCCCAATCGAAGCTGGTGCGGCTTACCGAAAGATCGCGCAGCCCGCCTTCGACGAAGCTGCGGACTTCGTTGAGGCGCGTCGCCGGGCGGACGAAGCCGGGATTGTCGCGATAAAGCGCCAGCAGCGGTTCCTGATAGCGCGATAGGCGGAAGAACCAGCTTTCTTCCACCGTCCATTCCACAGGGGTGCCCTGGGGAGACAGCCTTTCGTCCCCCTCCCCCGCGATCAGCTCGCTTTCGTCATAGTAAGCCTCGTCCCGCACCGAGTACCAGCCCTCGTAGCGATCGAGGTATAGGTCGCCATTGGCCTCCATCGCCTTCCAGATGGCCTGGCTGGCGCGATGATGCGCATCTTCGGTCGTGCGGAAGAAGCGATCATACGAGATATTCAGCTTGTCGAACAACACACGGAAATAGCCCGACATTTCATCCGCCAGCGCGCGTGGCGTCACGCCGAGGTCGCGCGCCTTCTGGGCCATCTTCAACCCGTGTTCGTCGGTGCCGGTCTGGAACCGCACCTCGCGCCCTTGCAGGCGCTGGAAGCGGGCCATGACATCGGCGGCGATCGTCTCATAGGCGTGGCCGATGTGCGGGCGGCCATTGGGATAGTGGATCGCGGTGGTCAGGTAATAAGGCTCAGCCATGGACCGGTTCCCTAGGCATCGCGACGGAGGCGAGCAAGGTGCCGATTTCCATCACCAGCAAGCCGGGATCGAAATTGTAAGTGGGGGCCTGGGCCGCCAGCCGCACGAGTTGCGCATGGGCTTCGCTCAGCGCCGGTAGCACCGCGACGTCCGTCGCCCGCATCCGCCCGGCGACCACCGCGCGGGCCAGATCTATCGCCGCGAGCTGGCGCCGGCGATCGGGCCGCGTGCCGATCGCTTCGGCCAAGCGCCCACGGCGGGCAAAGTCGGGATCGCCCTGATCGGCGACCTCCCGCATCAGGCGATGCAGCTCTGCCAGGTCCAGTTCCACGAAATCGAGCGCAACGCCGGGAGAGCCGCCGGCGGCGGCAATCGCCGCTTGCCTGACGGCGTCATCCGCCCGCGGTGCCTCGCGCCGCAGGATCGCGTCGATTTCCGCATCGCCCAGCCGGGGGAAGCGCACGATGCGGCAGCGCGAACGGATGGTCGGGAGCAGGCGCCCCGGCCGATGGGCGACGAGCAGGAAGAAGCTGCCGGCCGGAGGTTCCTCCAGGCTTTTCAGCAAGGCGTTGGCCGCGCCTTTTTCGAGATCGTCGGCCGGATCGATCACGATCGCCCGCCGCGAGCCGAGCGTGGGCCGCGTGGTCAGCCGCTGCTGCATCGCACGGATCTGATCGACGGTTATGTTGCGCTTCGTCTGGTAAGGTTTGCCTTCATCACGTTTCTTCTCGTCATCGGCGGTGGCGGGCAGCGGTTCCAGCACGATCACGTCCGGATGGTCGCCGGTGATGCGTGCCGCGCCCGGTTCCGTGACGAGCTCGCGCGCGGCCTGCATGGCAAAGGCGGCCTTGCCCAGCCCGCGCGGCCCCGCGAGCATCCAGGCATGATGCAGACGCGGCCCGGCCACGGCGGCGTGCCATTGGCGCCAGGCCTCGTCATGGCCGGATAGGGTCACCTCTCATGCCCCAGCAACGGGGCCAGGGCCCGCATGATCGCCTCATGCGTCGCTTCAGGCGTGCCGGAGGCGTCGATCCGGACGAAGCGAGCAGGCTCGTCCTCGGCGAAGCGGCGGAAGGCCTGGGCGACGTGCTGGTGATAGCCGGCATCGCGCCCGCCGATCGCGTCCAATTCGTCGCCGTCGCGCCGGGCGATCCGCGCTGCCACGGCCTCTTCCGGCGCTTCGAGCAGTAGGGCGAGATCGGGCAGCAGCGCGCCCGAGCCGATGCGATGGAGCGCGAGCAGGTCGGCGTCGGCCATGCCCCCTCCTCCGCCCTGATAAGCGCGCGAGGAATCGAGGAAGCGATCGCATATGACCCAATGCCCGGCTTCCAGCGCCGGCCTGATCGCCCGGGCGACATGATCCGCGCGCGCCGCCGCGAACAGCAGGGCTTCGGCTTCCACCTTCCAGCCTTCGCCCGGCGGATGGAGCAGCAGCGAACGAATGGCTTCCGCCCCCGGCGTTCCGCCCGGCTCGCGCGTGAGCAGAACCTCGTGCCCCTGCCGCCTCAGCGCTTCCGCGAGCAGCCGCGCCTGGGTGGACTTGCCGGCCCCCTCGCCGCCTTCCAGCGCGATGAAGCGCCCGCGCGTCACGTCAGCAGGCCCAGCACGCCGTTCCACAAGCGCATGACCGGATTGGCGCGCGAGACGGATTCGGCGGCGAGCAGCGGCACGTCATGCGGGGCTTCGCCGTCGACGGTGACGTGGAGGAAGGCGATCGGCTGGCCTTCGGCGATCGGCGCCTCGATCGGGCCGCGATAGCGCACGGAGAGCTTCACCTTCGCGTTGGTTCCCCGGGCCATGCTGGCGAGAACCTCCCCATCGGTGCGCAGGCTGACATGGCGCTTGTTGCCGTTCTGCACGCGGGCTTGGCCGACGGGGGTGTGGGCCGGGAGCACCGGCCGGCTTTCAAACGCGTCGAACCCCCAGGTCAGCAACTTGCGCGCCGTGGTGTTGCGGATCGAAGCAGTGGGCGCGCCGGCGATGACCATGACTAGCCGCCGGGAGCGGCGCTGGGCGGAACCGAGGAAATTATAGCCTGCCTGCCGGGTGTAGCCGGTCTTGATCCCGTCCGCGCCGGCGATCACGCCGGTGATCGGATCGTGATTGTCCTGGGCGATCTGGCGATAGCGCATGCCGCGGTGGCCGAAATATCGGCGGTAGAGGCCGGGATAGCGGGTGGTCAGCGTTTCGGCGAGGATCGCCAGGTCTTTCGCGCTGGTATAAGTCCGCCCTTCGTCCGGCCATCCGTTGGGCGTGCCGAAATGGGTATCCTCCATGCCCAGCTCGGCCGCGTTGCGGTTCATCAGCGCCAGCCAGGCGTCCTGCGATCCAACGGCGGCAACCGCCAGGGCCACGGCGCCGTCATTGGCGGAAACCGTGGTGACGCCGAGGATGAGTTCCCCGACGGTCAGCCGGTCACCCGCCTGGAGGAACATGGTGGAGCCTTCGCCGGACCACAGCTCGGCCACTTCCTTGCTGACCGTGACCGGCGTGTCGGGCGAAAGCTTTCCCTCCTCGATCAGGCGGAAAGCCGTATAAGCCGTCATGACCTTGGTCACCGAGGCGGGCACGAAGCGTCGGCTGGGATCGCGCGCGTAAAGCGTCTGCCCGCTGGAGAGATCAATCAGCAGGGCGACCGGGATCGCCGGATCGACCGGCGCGGCAGAGGCGGCGGCCGGCGCAGCCTTGGCCGGTACCATAGGAACAGGCGCCGGGGCGGCCCCGAGCGTGAGCACGGCCAACGAGGCCATCACCATGGTCTTGATAGTCAAGTTCGCTCCCACCGCCGGCGCGACTGGCGCCGGAACGATCAGCCGGTCCCAGAGATTCGGGCATCGGTATAACCCGCGGTATGAACCTTGGCGAGCGAGGCATCGGCTTCTTCGGAGGACGAAAACGGGCCGTGCACGCGGGGGAAATATCACCAGCGAGACTGACCGAACCCGGCCAGGCTCAGCCGATGGAGAAGCCCGAAAGCGGCACCTTCACCGCGCAATCTCGTCCGCAAGCAGGCCCACACTCATCGCATAGTAGTTGGAGCAGTTGTATTCGAGGATGACCCTATAATTCTGGGTCAGGAGATAGCTCGGCGCGGCCGGGCCATCGGGCTCGAACAAGGCGGCCAGGGTATCGTCGGAAATCGCGCCCTGGGGGATTACGCCCAGCTCGCGCCATTCGCGCACCGTCTTCCACTGGCTGTGGCGGACATGCACGCGCGGGCACGCCGGCGAAACCATCCGCGTCTCGATCGCGGCGCGGTTCACGCTATTGGGCGCATAGGCGCGGACGCCCCAGGGGACGCCCCGCCGCCAGCCGGCATCGCGAAAATAGTTGGCGATCGAATGCAGCGTATCGACTTCGCTGTTCCAGATATCGCGCCTGCCATCACCATCGCCGTCGACGGCGAGACGCAGGTAAACGCTGGGGAGGAATTGCGGATTGCCGAAGGCCCCCGCCCAGCTTCCGACAAGCTCGGACCGCGGGACGCCGGTGTCGGCGATCTTCAGCACGTCGATCAGCTCGGGTTCGAACAGCGCACGCCGGCGCCCTTCCCAGGCGAGCGTGGCGAGGGAGCGGACCAGGTCGAAATTACCCTTCACCGCGCCATAGCTGGTCTCGTGCCCCCAGATCGCCAGCACGATCGGCTCCGGCACCCCATAGCGCGCCTCGACCTCGGCGGCGATCGGCCTCAACCGGGCATAGGCGCGCCGCCCGCCCTCGATCCGGGCGGCCGTGTTGTGATCGCGCAGATAAGGCGCAAGCGGTGGAAACCCGCTCGTATCGCTGCCCGAGAGGTTTCCGCGATCGAGCGCGACCACTCGGTCATTCGGGGTCAGTCCGGTGAGCAGGGCGGAAATCGTCGCCTCGCTCACCCCTTCGGCCCGCGCCTTGGCCGCGACCTGACGCATGTAGGCATCGAACGAGCCATCCTGCGCGCAAGCCGGCAAGGCGGCGAGCGAAAGCATGGCCAGGGCGGAGAGCGTGGAAAGCAAACGGCGCGCGATCATGCCGTGATTGTGGCATGGCGCGCGCCGCCTGTGAATCCCCCGCGGCCCCCGATCTCGATGAACCGAGGGCCGCGCGCGTTTATTTCTGCGGGCTGGTCACCACCGCGACGTGATCGAGATTGGGATAGAAATTGGGGTTCTTCTCCAGCATCTTCGGCAGCGGATCGAAGCCGCAGTTCACCTGATCGCCGCAGTTGGTGATTGTGTGGATGTAGCGGATCTTGCCGTCCTCGATACGGAACACGTGGGCATCGGGGCGCTGGCTCGGGCCCATGCGCAGCAGCACCGCGACCGAGCCGACCACCGGATCGATCACATAGCGGCGATCGGCCATCTCGATGTTCTCCGGCACGCCGACATTGCAGCTGTCGTCGGGCTTGCCCTTGCCGGTATAGGCGCTGCCTTCAAGCCGCGCGCAGGGCGTGCCCCACGGCACCTTGACCGACTTGTCCTTGAACAGATCGAGATAGGCGTCGGCCGCGGCCTGCAGTTCCTCGCGCGTGTTGCGCTTGGCCTCGGGGATCTCGCTCCAATCCTCGCGCTGGGCGTAGTAGAGCGTCTTGTTCGCATCGAACAGCCAATCGTCCTTGTCGGCCACGATCACGTCCAGGCTGCTGACCGTGCCGGGCCCGGAGCCGGGGCCGCCGCTGGCGCGAATCACCGTGGCCAGCACATAGGGATGCTCGGGATTGGTGATGATGCTTTCGATATACACCGCGCAGGCCGTGGTGTCGTAGAACGAGCGATCCCAGTCGATCTTCTGCGGCGTGGCGATCACGCCGCCGAACGACATCGAGGAAAGCTCAAAATTCTCGTAGTAATTGACCCATTCGCCCATCGGCCGGATGTGCATGATCGCCCGCCCGTCCGCCTGGGCGGCGCGGTACTGATCGGCCTTTTCCTGCAGCAGTTCGCGCGTGCAGCCGCGGCCGGCCTGCGCATAGGCGGGCGTGGCGACGGCCACGGTGGCAAGCGCGGCTGCCGCGCCGATGGCGAAACGTTTCATGGTGTTCTGCTCCCCTCTCTGGATACGGGCTATGTCGGCGCCAGAGCGCTCTCGAATTGACTATCGCAAGGCCGCCGTGGAGTCACGGGGTGACAGCGCCCGCGTTCGAAGCTAGCGCCCGTGCAGCCACCTGCTGCAGCGGCATGGAAGCGTGTCCGAGTGGTTTAAGGAACTGGTCTTGAAAACCAGCGAGCGGGCAACCGTTCCGTGGGTTCGAATCCCACCGCTTCCGCCATGCGCCGCAGTATGCATCGCTTTGCCGCCTGACCCCGCCTTAGCCGCAGGCCGCCCGCACGATCTTGCCCGTGGCTGGGTCGGTCTCGATCGTCACGCGCTCCCGCCGGTAGTCCAGGGTCACGCCCTGGCCAGGGGCGATCTGGCGCACGACCCTCGCGCCTGTTTTCTGCATTGCCTTTTGGTCGGTCAGGCGATCCATTCCCGTCAGGGCCTCGGCGGCCCGGGGCCGGCAGAAACCTAAAGGGGCACCGTCCGCACCAGTCTGGCAAGCGGCAAGCATGGAGGCGAGCACCAGCGCGGTGCCGGAAATCAGCTTTGTGTTCATCTCAACTGTCCTTCCCTGCTCGTCATCGTAAGATCGAAATGACTTTCCTGGCGGCTGTCTTGGGCCTGGTCGTGCGGGTGTCCTCTCTGGCCTTATGACACGCGATCCGAGCGCCACAGGCCATCCTCGCTTCGGGTGAGCCGCCACGTCCGTGCCGCCACCCGCGTGCCTTTCGCCGTGCGATAGGTCGGGACGGACAGTCGAATGGCGTCGCCTTCGCTGCGCCATTCTCCGATGACGGTAACGCCGTCGCCAAACTCGACGAGGCATTCCGTTCCTTAGGTCCCCTCGTCATCGACGACAATGCGGCCCCCCCGAAAACCATGGCTGTGCGAGAAGGTGAAGCGCATCCTGGCCTTGCCCGTTCTCGCTCGGTCATCATCACCTTCGTCTATGCGGATCGCTAAGCCGGGAGCTCTTCCTCCTCCGGAATGAGTTCGGCCTTCTGGCCGCGCCAGTGTGCGCCGGCGGAATCGCGTGGGTGCGGCGGGTCCTGGTTGTGGACGGCCTGGCGGCGCCTCGGCTTCTGGCTCGGGTTGGCGCTGTCATCGAACAGCACGTCCTCGTCGGCAATTTCGTATTCCATCGACGTGCTCCTTCACTCGCGAAACGCGGGCCGGCAGCGCACGTTCCGCGGGGGCGAGACCGACGATCGAGGCGCGATCAGATGTGGAGCGCGCGGCCGTAAGCGGCGAGGACGCTTTCGTGCATCATCTCGCTGAGCGTCGGATGCGGGAACACGGTGTTCATCAGCTCGACCTCGGTCGTCTCCAGCACCTTGCCGACGGTGTAGCCCTGGATCAGCTCGGTCACTTCGGCACCGATCATATGCGCGCCCAGCAGTTCGCCCGTCTTGGCATCGAACACGGTCTTGATGAAGCCTTCCGGCTCACCCAGCGCGATGGCCTTGCCATTGCCGATGAAGGGGAAGTTGCCGACCTTGACAGTGTAGCCGGCTTCCTTCGCCTTGGCTTCGGTCAGGCCGACGCTGGCGATCTGCGGGTGGCAATAGGTGCAGCCAGGGATGGCACTGCGATCCAGCGGATGCGGGTGGACATCCTTGTTGCCCAGCTCCCTGGCGATGGCTTCGGCGGCGGTGACGCCTTCGTGGCTGGCCTTGTGGGCCAGCCATGGGCCGGGTACGCAGTCGCCGATGGCCCAGATTCCCTTGGTCTTCGTGCGGCCATAGGGATCGATCTGGATGAAGCCGCGGTCCATTTCCACCAGCTTGTCGATGCCGATGTTCTCGGTGTTGGGGACGATGCCGATGGCGACGATGACGTGGCTGTATTCGCCCGTCTCCACCTTGCCGTCCTTGCCCTTGATCTTTGCCGAGACGCCTTTGTCGGAGACCTTCAGCTCCTCCAGCGCGGCGCCGGTCCTGATCGCCATGCCCTGCTTCACCAGCGACTTCTCGAGGAAGGCGGAAACGTCCGCATCCTCCACCGGGACGATGCGGTCGAGCATTTCGACCACCGTCACTTCGGCGCCCATGTCGTTGTAGAAGCTGGCGAATTCGATGCCGATGGCGCCGGAACCGATGACCAGCAGCTTGGTGGGCATCTCTGGCGGGGTCATGGCGTGGCGATAAGTCCACACGCGCTTGCCGTCGGCCGGGGCGAACGGCAGGTCCCTCGCCCGCGCACCACTGGCGACGATGATGTGCTTGGCGGTGAGCGTCTCGGTGCCCCTTTCGCCCTTCACTTCCAGCGTATTGGCGCTCTTGAACGTGCCAGTGCCCATGTGGACGGCGATCTTGTTCTTCTTCATCAGGTGCGTGACACCCTGATTGAGTTGCTTCGCCACGCCCCGGCTGCGCTTGACCACCATGTCAAGATCGGCCTCTATCCCCTTGGCAACGAGGCCATAATCCTGGGCGTGCTGCATGTAGTGATAGATTTCGGCCGAACGCAGCAGGGCCTTGGTGGGGATGCAGCCCCAATTGAGGCAGATGCCGCCAAGCAGCTCACGCTCGACGATCGCGGTCTTCAGCCCGAGCTGGGCGGCGCGGATCGCCGCGACATAGCCGCCGGGGCCCGATCCGAGGACGATTACATCGTATTCAGCAGCCATGAGAGCGCTCCGGAGAAAATGATGAGAGGGACACCGGCCAGGAAGAGCGCCGCAACGGCCCAGCGAACCTGGCGGGAATGAGGTTTCAGGCTGATCGCAATCGCCACCAGCAAAGTCAGGAGCGGAGTGGCCAGCACAGCCAGTACGACAAGCGCGAGGCCGCTGGTCGGGCTGGCCAGCAGCACTTGCGCGAGCAGCGAAATCAATAGCGCCAGCACGAACGCGGCGACGATCAGGATCGCCAGTCCGACGTTCGCCAACCGGAAACCGCGCACCTTTTGCCGCGAGCCGGACATCGCCGCTTCTTCCATCACACGTCCACCGGGCGGGGAAGCCCGCTGTCATCGATGGCGACGAAGGTGAACTTGGCTTCGGTCACCCGGGTTTCGGTATCCTCGCTGCGATGGCGGCGGAAGGCTTCGACGGCGATGGTGATGCTGGTGCGCCCCACTTTCTCGATATGGGTATAGACCGAGACTTCGTCACCCACCTTGACCGGCGCGTGGAACACCATGGCGTCAACCGCCACGGTGACCGCCCTGCCCTTGGCCCGGCGCGCGGCGGTGAGGCCGGCGCCGTTGTCCATCAGGCTGAGCAGCCAGCCGCCGAAGATATCGCCATAGGCATTGGCATCCGCCGGCATGGCGACGACGCGGATGGCGGGATCGCGCGGGCCGCTCATGCCGCCTCCGCAAATGCACGAAAGGCGTTGACGCTCGACGAAGGCCTAAGGCCGCGTGGCTTTCGGGCGTGCTCATCCGTAAATCGGCCGATTTTTCGCGCCGAGGCGTGGACTTCGGAAAAGGGAAAGCCACGCCGCATCGTGGCTTTCGAAAGCGAGGCCGGCGAGCCGGGGCAAGAGGTGCGGCGGTTCGTCATCGAGAGGGCACTGGCACATCCGGGCCCGTGTAGGAAAGCGCCCGGCGGCGCCTTCAAGCCACCAGCCCCAGCGGCTTTTCGCACAGTTCCTTGAACACCTTCATCAGCTCCGCCCCATCCGTGCCGTTCATGGCGCGGTGATCGAAGCTGCCGGTGGCGCTCATCACCGTAGCGATCTGGAGGGAATCGTCGATCACATAAGGCCGCTTCTCGCCCGCACCGACGGCCAGGATCATCGCCTGCGGCGGATTGATGACGGCATCGAACTGCTTGATGCCGTACATGCCCATGTTGGAAATGCTGGCGGTGCCGCCCTGGTATTCGTGCGGCTGCAACTTGCCGTCGCGGGCGCGCTCGGCCAGGTCCTTCATCTCCGTGGCGATGGCCGAGAGAGACTTCGTGCCGGCATCGACGATGATCGGCGTGATCAGGCCGCCGGGGATCGCCACCGCGACGGAAATGTCGGCGCGGCTGAACTTGAGCAGCGTCTCGCCAGTGTACTGGACGTTGCAGCTCGGCACCTGGAGCAGCGCCCGCGCCAGCGCCTTGATCAGCATATCGTTGACCGAGAGCTTCACGCCGCGGCTTTCAAGCGCCGCATTGAGTTCCGCGCGGAGCTTGAGCAGCGCGTCGAGCCGCACGTCCACCGTGACGTAGAAGTGCGGGATCTGCTGCTTCGATTCGGTCAGCCGGCGCGCGATCGTCTTGCGCATGCCGCTGAGCTTTTCCTCCTCGTGCGGGATGCCGAAATCCTGCGCCCCGGCGGCGGCCTGGGCCACGGCCGGCGCGGCGGCGGGTGCGGGCGCGCCGGGTTTCGCGGCTTCGACATCGGCCTTGACGATACGGCCATTGGGGCCGCTGCCCTTCACCGCGGCGAGATCGATGCCCTTTTCGGCGGCGATGCGCTTGGCGAGCGGCGAGGCGACGATGCGATCGCCGGAGGAGGCCGGTGCTTCGACAGGCTCAGCACGAGCGGGCGTGGGGGATGGGGCAGGTGCGGGTGCAGGAGCCGACGCGGCGGCCGGAGCGGGCGCAGCGGTAGGGGGCGGCGCGGCTTCGGCGGCGGCCGGCTTCACGCTCGCCACATCCTCTCCCTCTTCGGCCAGAGTGGCGATCACGGTGCCGACTTTCACGCCTTCGCTGCCTTCGGGCACGGCGATATCGACGATCGTGCCTTCGTCCACCGCTTCGAATTCCATCGTCGCCTTGTCGGTCTCGATCTCCGCCATGATGTCGCCGGAGGAGACCTTGTCCCCCACCTTCACCAGCCATTTGGCCAGCGTGCCCTCCTCCATGGTCGGGGACAGGGCGGGCATCTTGATGGCGATGGGCATGGCGGTTTCGGACTATCCCTGTGAGACGGAATTGTGCCGCCGTCTAAAGCCAATTTGCGTGAGCAGAGCAAGGTTCTTGCACCGCTGGCGTGTTCGGCGATACCTTTTGCGCCTTGGGGGGAAAGCTCATGCGCGTTTATCTGGTGGTCATCGACGAGACGCAGGAGGCGCACAGCGCCTTGCGCTTCGCCGCGCGCCGGGCCGCCGACACTCAGGGAACGGTGCACATCCTGGCGCTGGTTCCGAAGCAGGCGTTCAGCGCCTTCGGCGGCATCCAGGCGACGATAGAGGAAGAAGCGCGTGACCGCGCCGAAGTCCTCGCCAATAGCGCCGCCGGCGAGCTGGTGAGCGAAAGCGGGCTGATGCCGCAGATCTCCGTGCGCAAGGGCGAAGGCAAGACGGTCATCAAGGAATACCTCTCGGAACATCCCGAGGTAGCCGCGCTGGTCCTGGGCGCGGCGGCGGAAGGCGCGCCGGGGCCGCTGGTGAGCCACTTCTCGGCGCTCTCCGGGCAGCTTCCGTGCCCGCTGTTCATTGTGCCCGGGGTCCTGAGCGACGAGGAAATCGATCGGCTGAGCTGAGGGGGTGAAGAGGCGTTACGCAGCGCCTACCCCCCTCTTCGTCATTCCCGCGAAGGCGGGAATCCAGGGCAGGTGTTGCGCAACAGAGCCGACTGGGTCCCCGCTTTCGCGGGGATGACGAGGGATGGCGCGCCGGGCGGATGATAGGGCCGCGTTATTTCCCCTTGCGGCGCCCCTGGTGGCGGATATTGGCGGGGCGGCCGCGCTTGCCTTGTGGATACTTCGGCCGGCCCTTCCTGGCTTCCGGACGCCGGCCGCGCGGTTCTATGGCCGAGCCGCCGGTATCGAGCGGCTCGAACTTGAGCGCGCCGGTTAGCGGGTTGGCTTCCGCCAGCTTCAGTTCCACCCGGTCGCCCACCGTATAGCGCGTGCCGGTATCCTCGCCGACCAGGGCCTGTGCGCCCTCCTCGTAACGGAAGTATTCGCGGCCCAGGGTTGAGATCGGCACCAGCCCGTCACCGCCGAGGCCGACGATCGTGGCGAAGAAGCCGAAACTCTGCACGCCGGTGATGCGCGTGGCGAAGGTTTCCCCCACGCGGCCTGAAAGCCAGGCGGCGACGTAGCGGTCGATCGTATCGCGTTCCGCCTCCATCGCGCGGCGTTCGGTCTGGCTGATCGCATCGGTGACCTTGGCCAGATCGGCGCGATCTTCCGCCGAGAGGCCGCTGAGCGGCGGCAGCTTGCCCTTCGGCTTCGGCTGTTCGAGATGGAACGCATCTGCCAGCGCGCGGTGGACCAGCAGATCGGCATAGCGCCGGATCGGCGAGGTGAAGTGCGCATAGCTGCCGAGCGACAGGCCGAAGTGCCCCGCGTTCCGGGGGCCGTAATAAGCCTGGGTCTGGCTGCGCAGCACGGCTTCCATGACCAGCGCCTTTTCCCCTTCGTCGGCGATGTCCTTGATCATGCGGTTGAACAGGCTGGGCGTGATGACCTGGCCGAGCGCGAGCTTGCGACCGATGCTGTCGAAGTAATCGCGCAGGGCGACCAGCTTCTCACGCGTGGGTGGCTCGTGGATGCGATAGACCACCGGCGAGGCCTTGCTTTCCAGCGCCTTGGCCGCGGCGACATTGGCGGCGATCATGAAATCTTCCACCACGCGGTGCGCATCGAGCCGCTCGCGCAAGGCGATTTCGGTGATGCGGCCTTTCTCGTCGAGCATGACGCGGCGCTCGGGAAGCTCCAGCTCCAGCGGATCGCGCGCCTCGCGGGCCTTGAACAGCAGGCGCCACGCGGCCCAGAGGTGCTGGAGGTTCTCCCCCCCCTCGCCCGAATCGATGCGGGCCTGCGCCTCCTCGTAAGCGATGTTTTCGGTGATGCGGACCAGCGCGCGGGTGAAGCGCCATTCCTTGACCCGGCCGTGCGAATCGATCCGCAAGTGGCAGGCCATCGCCGCGCGATCTTCATCCTGCTTGAGCGAGCAGACGCCGGCGCTGAGCACTTCGGGCAGCATGGGCACCACGCGATCGGGGAAATAGACCGAATTGCCGCGCTTGCGCGCCTCGCGGTCCAGCGCCCCGCCCCCCGAACCATCACCAGGGCGGACGTAGAAGCTGACATCGGCGATGGCGACGACGGCGCGGAAGCCGCCCTGGTTGTCTTCGGCCCCATCGGGTTCGGCCCAGATGGCATCGTCATGATCCCGCGCGTCGGCCGGGTCGATGGCGACAATGGGCAACTGGCGCAGATCCTCGCGATGCTCGTCGCTAAGCGGCAGTTTCGCGGCCAGTTCAGCCTCGGCCAGCGTTTCCTCGCGGAACAGGTACGGGATGCCGTACTTGTGGATCGCGATCATGCTGTAGGAGCGAGGGGCGAGCGGATCGCCCAGCACCTCCACCACCTTGACCCCCGCGCGGGGCGATTTGCCGGCGGGTTCGGCCAGGACAAGCTGCCCCGGCTCCGCCCCGCCGAGATCGGCGATGGGAGAGGCATTGCGCACGCGCTTGTCCACCGGCGCCAGCCACCCCTTGCCCGAACCGTCCAGCTCGACCACGCCGAGGAGGCTTTCGCCGCGCGAAGGGAGCTTCTTGATGGGATGCGCCGTCCACCCGCCTCCGGTCTCCTCGGTGCGGGCGAGCACGCGGTCGCCTGTCTTGAGCGCCCCGCCCTTCCTGCTTTCGATCAGGCGCAGGCGCGGCGGCGGCGTGCCTTCGTCGGGCTGCCAGGTTTCGGGAATGGCGATCGCCTCCCCGTCTTCGACGTCCACCACCCGCAGCACGGTGACTTTCGGAACGCCGCCCATGCGATGGAAGGCGGTCTTCTTCCCGTCGATCAGGCCTTCTTCGGCCATGTCCTTGAGCAGGCGTTTCAGCGCGATTCGTTCCTGGCCCTTGAGGCCGAAGGCGCGCGCGATATCGCGCTTGCCGGCGGGCTTGTCGGACGACTGGATGAACTGGATGATCTGCTCACGCGAGGGCAGACCGGCATACTGGCGAGGGCGCGGCGGCATTGGCGAGCCTATGACGGGTTATCGGAACGCTCGCAAGGAACGCGCGGCACCGGCATTCGGCGCGCTACCGGGTGGGCAAATGCGGTTGCAACGGATACAAGACGGCAGGATCCTTGTGACGGAAGATATTGCCCGATGCGTAATGCAAGTGCCGCCGCGCTGCTCGCGGCGACCATCCTGTCCGGCACGCCCGTGAAGGCGGCCGACGCAATCGAGACCATGGGCCAGATCCTGGCCACTGCCCCGGACGCGGCGACGATCGACGCCAAGTGCGACAGCTATGTCGCGGCGATCCGCGAGCTGAAGACCGCGCTGGAAAGCGAGACCGGGCCGGCGACGATCGACGGCACGCTGGCGCGCTATGATGCGATATCCGGGCTGATCAACGGCGGGCTCGGCGAATTCACGCTCTACCAGGAAGTCATGGCCGATCAGCCGCGCCGCGATGCCGGCGCCCAATGCCAGGTCAGGCTTTCGACCCTGGCCAGCGAGCTCAGCCTGTCGCGGCCGATATATGACCGGCTGTCGATGATCGATGCCACGGGCGCCGACGCGGCGACCGCGCTGCTCCTCAAGCTTACGGTCGAGAACTTCGAACGATCGGGCGTGGCGCTTGACGAAGCCAAGCGCAAACGGGTGCAGGAACTGAACGAGCAGCTCGCCAAGCTCGGCACCGAGTTCGAGGACAACATCGCCAACGGCCGCCAGGTCATCAAGGTGGATCCGGCGGAGCTGGCCGGCCTGCCCGAAGACTTCATCGCCGCGCACAAGCCGGGGCCGGACGGCCTGATCGAGATTTCGACCGATATGCCGGATTACCAGCCGGTGATGACTTATGCCGAAAGCGATGCGCTGCGCCGCCGCCTGTCGGAAGTCTACAATCGCCGCGCCTATCCCGAGAACGACGCGGTGCTGCGGCAGATGCTCACGCTGCGCCAGGAACTGGCCGAACTGCTCGGCCGGCCGAACTATGCGACGCTGATCCTCGAAGACAAGATGGTCGATACGCCCGCGCGGGTGCAGCAGTTGTTGACCGATATGGCGGCGGCCGCGCGCCCGGCGGCGCTGCGCGATTACGAGAAGAACCTGACGGTGCTGCGCGAGTTGCAGCCGGGCGCGGAGAAGGTCGAGTACTGGCAGACCGCCTGGCTCGCGCCCAAGGTGCAGCAGCGCTTCTATGCCTACGATCCGCAGGAGGCGCGGCAGTATTTCGCCTATGACAATGTGCGCGACGGCATCCTCAAGCTGACAGAGGACCTGTTCGGCGTGGAGATCCGCCCGTGGGATACCCCGAAGTGGGACCCTGAGGTGGAAGCTTACGAGATGGTGGAAGGCGGCAAGGTCATCGGCCGGTTCTACTTCGATTCGCATCCCCGGCCCGGCAAGTACACCCATGCCAACATGGTCCCGCTGTACCCGGGCGTGCCCGGAGGCCCGCCGCCGGTCGCCGCCCTGGTGATGAACCTGCCCGACGGCGATCATTCCACCGGGCTGATGGAACACAGCCAGGTCACCACGTTCCTCCATGAATTCGGGCATATGCTGCACGGCATGTTCGGCGGCACGCAGCGCTGGATGGGGCAATCGGGCGTGACGACCGAGTGGGATTTCGTCGAAGCGCCGAGCCAGATGCTGGAGAACTGGGTCTACGATTACGATACCCTGGCCCGCTTCGCGGTGAACAAGGACGGGCAGACGATCCCGCGCGATCTGGTCGAGCGGATGAACAAGGCGCGCTATTTCAATCTCGGCATGGGCGACATGACCCAGCTTGGCTATGCGAACATCTCGCTGCAATTCCACCAGAACCCGGTGCCGGCCGATCTCGGCGCGGCGACCCGCAAGTGGCGGGATGAATATGCCATCGTGCCCGCGCCCGACTGGGTGCAGTTCCAGGATGCCTTCACGCACCTCAACGGCTACTCGGCGATCTATTACACCTATCGCTGGTCACTGGTGATCGCCGACGATCTGTTCACCCGGTTCGAGAAGGAAGGCCTGCGCAATGCGCAAGTCGCCCTCGCCTATCGCCATGCCGTGCTCGATCCGGGCGGCACGAAGCCCGCCGCCGAGCTGGTGCGCGATTTCCTGGGACGCGATATCAGCCTGGATGCCTATCGAGCGGAGATGGCGAAGGATCAGTAGGCGGTACTATCGTCATTGCGAGGAGCGAAGCGACGACGCAATCCAGGGCGGCAGAGAGAGACGCCCTGGATTGCTTCGCTACGCTCGCAATGACGAACCTGCTGCTCAGTAAGCCCGGGCGACGTAGATGCGTTCGACTGCCTGTTCCCCGGTGAACAGGCATGGGCCGTCAGCCGGCGCGGCATCCAGCGGGACGTTGCGGAAGGTCAGCTTGCGGGCCTTGAGCTGTTCCACCACCTGGTCGAGCGCCGCACCGCTGGGGCGCGACCACTGCACTTCGGCCCAGCCCGGATAGCGCTTGTCCTCGGCGAAGAACGCATCCAGTTCTGCGATGCTGCCGATGCCGCGCACGATGTTGGCATCGCGCCGCTGTTCGGCTTGCGTGAACAGATGACGCTGGATTTCGGCCAGCAAGCCGGGAATGGCGGCAATGGCCTCGTCCCGCCCCAGCACGGCGAAAGCGGGCTTGCCATCGGCATTCCACAGATCATCGCGCCGCAGCACGCTGACCTTGCCGCTTTCCATGTCGCGCGGGCCGATCTCGATGATCACCGGCGCGCCCTTGCGCACCCAGTCCCACCGTTTGGCGGCCGCCTTGCCCGGCTTGCTGTCGAGCAGCACGCGCACCCCCTCGCCCAGCGCGCTTTGCGCGGCGATCCCGGCACGCAGGGCCTGGGCGTATTCCAGCAGTGCGGCATCGCCTTCGTTCTCGCGCAGCATCGGCAGGATGACGACCTGCTGCGGCGCCAGCGCCGGCGGCACGCGCAGCCCGTCATCATCGCCGTGAGTCATGATCAGCGCGCCGACCATGCGGGTGGACACGCCCCAGCTGGTGGTATGCGCCAGTTGCTGCCCGCCTTCGCGATCCTGGAAGCGGATATTGGCCGCCTCGGCGAAGCTGGTGCCGAGATAATGCGAGGTGCCGGCCTGGAGCGCCTTGCCGTCCTGCATCATGGCCTCGATCGACCAGGTGCCGACCGCGCCGGGGAAACGCTCGTTCTCCGGCTTTTCGCCGGCGATCACCGGCAGCGCGACATCCTCTTCGGCGAAGGCGCGATACATCTCCAGCGCGCGCATCGTCTCGCGCATGGCGTCCTCGCGGCTGTCATGCGCGGTATGGCCTTCCTGCCAGAGGAATTCGCTGGTGCGCAGGAACATGCGGGTGCGCATTTCCCAGCGCACGACATTGGCCCACTGGTTGAGCAGCAGCGGCAGATCGCGCCAGGATTGCACCCACCGGCTCATGGCGTCGCCGATGATGGTTTCCGACGTCGGGCGGACGATCAGCGGTTCTTCCAGCTTGGCCTCAGGGTCCGGGACCAGGCCGCCCTTGCCGTCCGAGATCAGCCGGTGATGCGTGACCACCGCCATTTCCTTGGCGAAGCCTTCAACATGGGCCGCCTCGCGCACGAAATTGCCCAGCGGGATGAACAGCGGGAAATAGGCGTTCTCCACCCCGGCGGCCTTGATCCGCGCATCGAGCAGGTGCTGCATCCGCTCCCAGATGCCCCAGCCCCACGGCTTGATGACCATGCAGCCTCGCACGCCCGATTCTTCGGCCATGCCGGCGGCGGAGATGACTTCCTGATACCACTGCGCGAAATCGTCCTCGCGCTTGATATTGAGGGCGTGGCGAATGGTGGACATGAATTATCCGAACACGTTGGAGCGACTGGAACGCGCGCCCTAGCGGCGCCTGCGGCCTACTGTCGAGAGCCGCGAGCGGCTATTATTTGCCAAGCTCGTCGAGCTTCTTCTGCATGGCCGCCATTTGCGCCTTGAGCGTTTCGAACTCGTTCTCGCCGGCCGCCCGGGCTGACGGCGGGGGCGGCGCGGGCCGCGCGTCGGGCATGAAGGCGCTGGCCGCGGCCTTGAACATCGCCATATTGGTTTCGGCCAGGCGGGCCAGCGCGTCCGGCCCCATGCTCGCCTGCCAGGTTTCCTGGAGCTTGAGCTGGTTGGCGCGGAAGTTTTCCATCGTCGCTTCGAGGTAATGCGGCATCAGCGCCTGCATCGAATTGCCGTACATGGAGATGAGCTGGCGCAGGAAGCTGATCGGCAGCATCTGTTCGCCGTGGGATTCTTCTTCCATGATGATCTGGGTGAGGATCTGGTGCGTGATGTCGGCGCCGGTCTTGGCATCCACCACCTGGAAATCGATCCCCTCGCGCGTCATCCGCGAGAGATCGTCGAGCGTGATGTAGCTTGACGACTGCGTGTTGTAGAGCCGCCTGTTGGCGTACTTCTTGATGATGATGGTCTCGCCGCCCCGAGCTTCCTTCCCGGCCATCCAGGATTCTCCGCCAGTGTGAATACTGCTGCTGAGAGAGAACTTAGCATCCGCAACATGTGCGGCGCAACACGCGTGGGACTATGCGCGCAGGAAGCGTGTTCCCAGCAGGGTCAGCATCTCATATTGGGACAGGCCGCAGCGCTGCGAAGCGGCGGGCAGATCGTAAGGCACGTCCAGCCAATCGCCTTCGCGAAGCGTGGGCGCCGCGGTGCAATCGACCACCACCAGATCCATCGAGACCCGACCGAGCAGCGGCAGTTCCACCTCGCCATGCCGCAGCGCGCCCTTCCCCGTCCAGCAGCGCAGGAAGCCGTCCGCATAGCCAAGCGAGACCGTGGCCGCGCGCATGGGGCGATCGGCGGTGAACAGCGCGTTGTAGCCCACGCTGTCCCCCGGCGAGAGCGCGCGCAGCTGCAGCACGGCGGTTTGCGGATAGGCGACCGGGCGGATCACGCCTTGCAGTTCCGGCCGGGGCACGCCGCCATAGAGCGCTAGGCCGGGGCGCGTCAGGTCGAAGGCATAATCGGCACCGAGCGCGATGCCCGCGCTGTTGGCCAGGCTGCGGCGGCGGGCGGGGATCAGCCGCGCGGCTTCTTCGAAGCGTTTATGCTGCACCGTGTTTTGCGCAACATCCTCGTCGGCCGAAGCGAGATGCGACAGCAGCGTTTCGATCTCCGACCCGGTAACCAGCGGATCGCCGATCTCGTGCATCGACAGGCCGAGGCGGTTGATACCGGTATCGACCATGAGATCGCACGGGCCGCCGCCGGAATCGCGCCACAGCGCTGCTTGCTGCAAGCTGTTGATGACCGGCCGCACGCCGGCCTGGCGGGCGAAGCGCGCATCATCGGAGCGCAGCGGGCCGTGGAGCACGGACAGCCAGGCCGCCGGCACATGGCGCAGCACGGCGGGCACTTCGCTCCAATGCGCGACGAAGAAGGTTTTCGCGCCCGCCCGCTCCAGGATCGGCACCACGCGGCCGGCGCCGAGGCCGTAAGCATCCGCCTTCACCGCGGCACCGGCATCGGCCGAGCCCGACAGCCGATCGAGCGCGCGCCAGTTGGCGGCCAGCGCCTCCCCATCCAGCCTTAGCCGCAAGGTGGGCGGCGGAAGATCAGGAATCATCGGCGAAATCGCGCGGAGGGCCGGAGGGCAAGCCCCACCACGATACCAGGAAAGCCACCAGCACCACGCCCCAGGTATACCACAGGCCGGAATAGGGATTGCCCGTTTCCGCCACGATGGCGGTGGCGATCAGCGGCAGGAAACCGCCGAAATAGCCGGTGCCGATATGATAGGGGATCGACATCGAGCTGTAGCGGATGCGCGGCGGGAACATCTCGGAAAGCAGCGCCGCCACCGGCCCGAATGTTGCGCCTGCCAAGGCCGCCAGCACCAGCACCGCGCCGACGATCACCGCCGTGGAGGCCATGTCCGGCACGATCCGACCTTCCGGCCCGGCGGCCTGCAAGGCCGGATCAAGCGCCCAGCCGATCGCCCAGAAGCAGGGAAACAGCAGCAGCAAGGTAAGGGCATAGCCCCAGACGATCGGCTTCCTGCGCCCGATCCTGTCGGACAAGGCGCCGAAGAACAGGAAGAAGCTCATGCCCACCAGCGCGGCGAGGCCCACGGTGATCTGGGCAGTGGTTTCGTCCACCCGCATGGGCCCGGTGAGGAACGAGAGCACCGAGAAATTGGCGGTGTACCAGATCACCGTCAGCCCGGCGGCGATGCCGAACAGGGCGATGAAGATCCGGCGCTTGTTGCCGGGGTAGGTGAAGCTTTCCTTGAACGGATTGGCCGACAGCGCCCGGTCCTGCTTCATGGCTTGGAACACGGGGCTTTCGGCCAGCTTGAAGCGCATCCACAGCGATATCGCGAGCAGCGCCAGAGAGAGGATGAAGGGAAGGCGCCAGCCCCATTCGCCCCATGTCGCATCGCTCATGAACGCCTTGCACAGCAGGACGACCGCAAGGCTGAGCACGAAGCCGCCGACCACGCTGGCCTGGATGAAACCGGTGTAGAAGCCGCGCCGGCCCGGGGGGCTGTGCTCCGAAACATAGACTGCCGCGCCGCCGTATTCGCCGCCCAGCGCAAGGCCCTGTATGATCCGCAGCAGGATGACGACGAGTGGCGCCAGCAGGCCGATCGCCTCCACCGAAGGCACCAGGCCCACCCCGGCCGTGGCGATGCCCATCAGGGTGACGGTGATGAGAAAGGTGTACTTGCGGCCCAGCCGGTCACCCAGAAAGCCGAACAGGATCGCGCCGAGCGGCCGGAACCCGAACCCCACGGCGAACCCCGCCCACACGGTGAGCTGGCGCACAAGTTCATTGTCGGAAGGGACGAACGTGGTGCCGATGACTGAGGCAAGCGTGCCGTAGATGAAGAAATCGTACCATTCGAACACCGTGCCGGCGGAGGACGCGGCGATGACCAGCCGCATGTCCTTGTCGCTGGGGCGCTCCGCCGTGATCGGCTCAGCCATGGTCGCCATATGCCGCCTCCCTCCGGCGCCGGTCGTTAGCTTGCGGCGGCCACCGTGGAAAGTGCGCTGAACGCTGCCTTCCACGGCAGCAGCAGCGCGCCGTGGCGGGCGGGATAGGCCCGCGCCGGGGCGAGCAGATCGAGATCGGCCCAGGGCGGAGCCTCACCTTCCCCGCGCAGCCAGGATTCGAGCAGGCCGAGCGTGTCGGCGATGTCCGCCAGATCCCTGCCGGGCGCATGGCGGGCGAAGATCGCCGCCGCCGCCTGGCCGACAGCGCAGGCCCGCACGCGCATCCCCAGCCGCGCGATCCGCTGTTCGTCATCGAGCGTGATATCCATCGCCAGGGTGCTTCCGCACGTCGCGGAGCGCGCTTCGCCGCGCGCGTGGGCGGCAGCGAGCGGCGGCACGTTCGCCAGTTCCACCGCCAGCGCGAGCAGTTCGGGCGTGTAAAGGCGGGCGGCGGCGCTCATTGCGCGTCGCGGGTGTCGCCTTCGATCGGCGGCTCCTCCTCCGACAGGCGAATCTGGCGTTCCCGCGCGATCTGGACCAGCGCGTCGGTGCTGGCATTGACGAAGGAATACGTGCGCGCGGTCGTCATCCAGGTCGGCCGGCCGGCCGCGCCCCATACGGTGTCATAGCCGAGCACCAGCAGCGAGAATGCGAACACCACGATGATCGCCCCCTTCACCGCGCCGAATCCGAAGCCGAGCACGCGGTCGATCGGACCGAGCACCGAATTGCGCGAGGCCCGGCCCGCCCGCCCGGCGATCAGCTTCATCGCGGCATAGGGGATCAACAGCAGCAGGACGAACGCCAGCACCGCCGCGGCGGACGGAGCACCGAAATACTGGAAGATGAACGCCGTGAGGTCCGTATGGAGATAGCGGATGGCGACGATCGCCACGACCCACGCCATCAACGACAGCACTTCCTGCACGAATCCGCGCATGAAGCCGCCGATGGCCGCAACCGCGACGATAAGCAGGACAATGATGTCGAAACCCGTCATCCGCGCGGAATCTATGCCGAGGCCATAACCCGGTCAACGAGGTTAGGCAGTGCCGCGAGCGCGGAATAGCGCATTTCTCCGGCGCCGCGTGCGCCATCGTCGGGACCGTGGCCAAGCCCGAAGCCGAGCTTGGCCGCTTCGCGCAGGCGCAGGCCCGCGTGGGCCACCGGGCGTATCTCGCCCGAAAGCGAGACTTCCCCGAACCACACCGCACGCAGCGGCAGCGGCTTGTCGGCCAAGGCGGAAACCAGCGCGGCTGCCACGGCGAGGTCCGCCGCCGGATCGGCCAGGCGATAGCCGCCGGCGACATTCAGATAGACTTCCGCCGAGGAGAAATTGAGCCCGCAGCGCGCTTCCAGCACCGCCAGCAGCATGGCCAGCCGCCCGCCGTCCCAGCCGACCACCGCCCGGCGCGGCGTCGCGCCCGATTGCAGCCGCACGATCAGCGCCTGGACTTCCACCAGCACCGGCCGCGTGCCTTCGAGCGCGGGGAAGATCGCGCTGCCGGCCAGCGGCTCTTCCCGCCCCGAGAGGAACAGCATGGAGGGATTGGGAACCTCCGCCAACCCCTGCCCTTCCATCGCGAAAACGCCGATCTCGTCCACCGCGCCGAAGCGGTTCTTGAGCGCGCGCAGGATGCGATACTGGTGGCTGCGCTCCCCCTCGAAGCTCATCACCACGTCCACCATGTGCTCCAGCACGCGCGGGCCGGCGATCGTGCCGTCCTTCGTCACATGCCCCACCAGCACCAGCGCCACGTGGTTCTCCTTGGCATAGCGGATCAGTTCGAAGGCGCTGGCACGCACCTGGCTGACCGTGCCCGGCGCGCCTTCGATGGTGTCCGAATGCATCGTCTGGATTGAATCGATCACCAGCAGCGCCGGCGGCGGGGCCGCATTGAGCGTGGTGAGGATGTCCCGCACCGAAGTCGCTGCCGCCAGCCGCAGCGGTGCATCGGCCAGGCCCAGCCGCGCGGCCCGCATCCGCACCTGGCCGGTCGCTTCCTCTCCGCTGATATAGAGCGCGCTGGCGCCCGACCGCGCGACTTGCGCCGCCGCCTGGAGCAGCAAGGTGGACTTGCCGATCCCCGGTTCCCCACCCATCAGGATGGCCGAACCGGGCACCAGCCCGCCGCCCAGCGCGCGGTCGAACTCCGCCAGCCCCGTGCCGCGCCGGACCAGCGGCTCCACCGGAGAATCGAGCGTCTCCAGCGCGATGGCGCGTCCACCGCCGGACAGATCGTGCCGCGCCGAAAACGCCGTTTCCGGCGCCTCCTCCACCAGCGTGTTCCACTGCGAGCAATCGGCGCACTGCCCCTGCCAGCGGTGCGAAACACTGCCGCATTCGGTGCAGACATAGCGACGCTTGGGCTTGGCCATGCCTCGGGATTAAGCGGAACGAATGGAGAACTCAAGGGTGCGTGAGAAACCGCAACTCGAGAAAGGGTGGCTTGCTGGGTCTTCGCTTTAGGAATACACTTGCGAACGGTGGGTAAGCCGTAGCTATCCACTTGAGGCCTATGGAAGTGGCCTAGCCACTTTGTACGCGAGCAGTAGCTCATCTGCCTCGGACGGCCCTTCGGCCGGAGCGTACCGCATTGACACAACATCAAGCGAGGTACCTCTTTTGCGACAATACCAGAAATCACGGAATGAACGCTTCCACGCGCAAGGCGGGCAATGTTACTATTGCCAGCAACCGATGTGGCACACCGATCCTCATGATTTTGCCCAGCAATATGGGCTCCCCGAAGCCAGCGTGCATTATCTGAAAGCTACAGCGGAGCATCTGATCGCCCGCTGTGACGGTGGATCGGATAGCCGTAAAAATATCGTGGCAGCATGTCTGTACTGCAATCAGACCAGACACAGGGCGCAAGTGCCCCTGGCGCCAGGCAGATATCGGCAAAAGGTCCGCGTAAGGCTAGCGGCAGGCAAATGGCATCGACTGCGTCTGATTTGGGGCGGGCGATGTCTTAGCTTTTTCGCGGTGACGAACGGAGCCTCGGCAGCGCTGGTTGCCTACCCCCCGAACGCGCCCTTCAGCTTGGCGAAGAAGCCCTGGCTCTCCGGGCATTCCTCGCCCGTCTCGGTCTCGCGGAATTCGCACAGCAGTTCCTTCTGCCGGGCGCTGAGCCGGGTGGGGGTTTCGACCACGATTTCGGTTACGAGGTCGCCCCTGCCTCGCCCTTGCAGCACCGGCATGCCGGCGCCGCGCTTGCGCAGTTGCCGGCCCGACTGGATGCCGGCGGGGATGTCGATGGCGTGGGCTTCGCCGTCGAGGCCGGGAATCTCGATCTGGCCGCCGAGCGCGGCGGTGGTGAAGCTGATCGGCACGCGGGTGAACAGCGCGGTGCCTTCGCGCTGGAACACCGGGTGCGCCTTGACGTGCACGAAGATGTAGAGATCGCCCGGCGGCGCGCCCTGTGGCCCGGCTTCGCCCCGGCCGGTGAGTCGGATGCGGGTGCCGTTGTCCACGCCCGGCGGAACCTCGACCGCGAGCGACTGGACCTTATCCACCCGCCCTTCCCCGCGGCAATGGCCGCACGGTCGTTCGATCACTTCGCCTTGCCCATGGCAGTTGGGGCACGGCCTTTCGATCACGAAGAAGCCCTGCTGCGCGCGGACCTTTCCCTGGCCGCCGCACAAATCGCAGCGGCGGCGCGAGGTGCCCGGTTCCGCCCCTGATCCATCGCAGGGATCGCAGGCCACCGAAACTTCGACCTGGATCTCCGTCTGCTTGCCGTGGAACGCCTCTTCCAGCGAGACTTCCATGTCATAGCGCAAGTCCGCCCCGCGGCGCGGACGGGCACGGGCGCCGCCGCCGAAGGCGCTGCCGAAAATGGTTTCGAAGATGTCGCCAATATCGCCGAAATCGGCGTTGGCGCCGGCACCGCCCATGCTCTGGCTGAAGGCCGCATGGCCATAGCGATCGTAAGCCGCGCGCTTCTGGGGATCTTTCAGGCATTCATAGGCGGTGCTGATCGCCTTGAACTTGGCTTCCATCTCCTTGCACCCGCCGTTGCGGTCAGGGTGATATTCCATCGCCAGCCGGCGATAGGCGGATTTGATGGTCGCGCCGTCAGCCGCCCGCTCGACGCCCAGGATTTCGTAAAAATCGTGTTCCATTGCCGACATAAGAGAACGACCCCACCCCGAAAACCTAGCCGCCACCGGTATTCTTTGCACCGGTGGCGGGATCGGTTTTCACCAGGACGATCAGCCCTTGTTGTCTTCGTCGACTTCGGAGAACTCGGCGTCGACCACGTTCTCTTCGGCCGGGCTGGAGCTGCCGCCGTCGGAACCGGCGGCGCTTTCGCCCTGGGCCTGCTCCGACTGGTAGATCTGCTGGCCCATCTTCATGGCGAGGTCGGTCAGCGCCTGGCTCTTCGCCTTGATCGCATCCGCGTCGCCGCTTTCGATGGCGGTCTTGGCTTCAGCGATCGCCGCCTCGATCTCGCCCTTCAGGCCGGCGTCGATCTTGTCGCCGTGTTCCTGCACCTGCTTTTCGGTGGCGTGGACCAGGCTGTCGGCATTATTCTTCGCCTCCGCCAGGTCGCGGCGCTTCTTGTCCTCTTCGGCGAAGCGCTCGGCATCCTTGACCATCTGGTCGATATCGGAATCCGACAGGCCGCCAGAAGCCTGGATGCGGATCTGCTGTTCCTTGCCGGTGCCCTTGTCCTTGGCGCTGACGTTGACGATGCCATTGGCGTCGATGTCGAAGGTCACCTCGATCTGCGGCACGCCGCGCGGCGCCGGCGGGATGCCGACCAGGTCGAACTGGCCGAGCAGCTTGTTGTCCGCCGCCATCTCGCGCTCACCCTGGAACACGCGGATCGTCACCGCCTGCTGGTTGTCCTCGGCCGTGGAATAGACTTGCGCCTTCTTAGTCGGGATCGTGGTGTTGCGGTCGATCATGCGGGTGAACACGCCGCCCAGCGTCTCGATGCCGAGCGAAAGCGGGGTCACGTCGAGTAGCAGGACATCCTTCACGTCGCCCTGCAGCACGCCGGCCTGGATCGCGGCGCCCATGGCCACGACCTCATCCGGGTTGACGCCGGTGTGCGGTTCCTTGCCGAAGAAATCCTTCACCGCCTCGCGCACCTTGGGCATGCGGGTCATGCCGCCGACGAGCACGACATCGTCGATGTCGCTGGCCTTGAGGCCGGCATCGGCGAGCGCCTTCTTCATCGGCTCCTTGGTGCGTTCGATCAGGCCGGCGACCAGCTTTTCAAGCTCCGCACGGGTGACCGTTTCCACCAGGTGCAGCGGCGTGGTGCTGCCGCCTTCCATGCGGGCGGTGATGAAGGGCAGGTTGATTTCAGTGGTGGCCGTGCTCGACAGCTCGATCTTGGCTTTCTCGGCCGCTTCCTTGAGCCGCTGCAAGGCGAGCTTGTCGGTGCGGAGATCCATGTTCTCCTTGGCCTTGAACCTGTCGACCAGCCATTCGACCAGCTTGGAATCGAAGTCCTCGCCGCCCAGGAAGGTGTCGCCATTGGTGCTCTTCACCTCGAACACGCCGTCACCGATCTCCAGGATCGAGACGTCGAAGGTGCCGCCGCCAAGGTCATAGACCGCGATGGTCTTCCCGTCGTTCTTCTCGAGGCCATAGGCGAGCGCGGCCGCGGTCGGCTCGTTGATGATGCGCAGCACTTCGAGGCCCGCGATCTGGCCGGCGTCCTTGGTCGCCTGGCGCTGCGCGTCGTTGAAATAGGCGGGAACGGTGATGACGGCCTGCGTCACCGGCTCTCCGAGATAGCTCTCGGCGGTTTCCTTCATCTTCTGGAGGATGAAGGCGGAAATCTGGCTGGGCGAATAATCCTCGCCCCCGGCCCTCACCCAGGCATCGCCGTTCTTGCCCTTGACGATGGTATAGGGGACCAGCTCGGTATCCTTCTTGGTCACCGGATCGTCGAACCGCCGGCCGATCAGGCGCTTCACGGCGAAGACGGTGTTGTCGCTGTTGGTGACGGCCTGGCGCTTGGCGGGCTGGCCGATCAGGCGCTCGCCATCCTTGGTGAAGGCGACGATCGAAGGCGTCGTGCGCGCGCCTTCCGAATTTTCGATGACCTTGGGCTTGCCCCCATCCATCACCGCCACGCAGCTGTTGGTCGTGCCGAGGTCGATACCGATAACTTTGGCCATGGTTTTCCCCACATCCCTCTATACAGTTGGACGCCGCCCCTCGGTCCCCCCTCGCGTGGGCAAAACCCGTCGGCGGCTCGATTATGCGGCGGATATAGGCGTGCATCGGCTTGGCACAAGAGCAACGGACGGTTACAAAATTCGGCGAAAACGTGGGGAGAGGGCAGATGAGGAATCGTATCTGGATCGCGGTGGCGCTCGGCCTTGCCGGTATGGGGCTGGCCAGTTGCGGGGAGAAGCCGCAACAGGCGCAAACCGCGCCCGAGGCGCCGGCCGGCATTTCGGTGACCAATGCCCGGCTGATGCTGCCGGCCGTGAAGGGCAATCCCGGCGCGGTCTATTTCGACGTCAAGAACGACAGCGACAAGAACATGATGATCCGCGCCGCGTCCGTGGCCGGGGCGGGCAGCGCCGTGCTCCACCAGATGGGCACCTGGAACAATCAGCCCAATATGGACGAGATCTTCCAGATCGACGTGCCGGCGAAGGGCGAACTCAAGTTCGAACCCGGCGGGCTGCATGTGATGGCCAACGATCTCGCCGATACGGTGGCGGCGGGCGGCAACGCCGAAGTGACGCTGACCTTCGTCGGCGGGGACAAGATCAGCTTCCCGGCCGAGGTCCGCGCCGCGGGTGACGAACGCTGATGGAGCGACGAAGCTGACGGAGGCGGCGCGTACCTGCCCCGTCGGCGGGGAACGGCCATTGACCGAAGGCGAGATCGCCCTCGCCCGCGGCGTATTCGGCACGGCGATCGACTACGCCAAAGTCACGGTGCGGCGGCGCAAGTTCTTCCCGTTCCAGCCGCGCAGGGTGACCATGGCCCCGCGCGGGCATCTGCATTTCCATCCGCTGGGCGATGGTTATTGCGACGATTTTGCCGCGCAGCCCCCCCTGCGCCAGGGGCATTTCATCCACGAGATGACTCACGTGTGGCAGACGCAGAGCCGGGGCGACTGGTATCTGCTGCTGCATCGCCATCCGCTGTGCCGCTATGACTACAGCCTCAGGCCCGGCTGGCGGCTGGAGCGTTACGGTATCGAGCAGCAGGCCGAAATCGTGCGCCACGCCTTCCTTCTGCGGCGCGGGCTGCGGATCGCCGGGGTGGGCGATCCGCGCGCTTATGAGCTGCTGGTGGCTTTTCCCGGCGCGGAATAGCCGTCAGCGGCAGGGAACTTCGTATTCCCGCCCGCGGCGGTCGGTGCGATAGCATCGCCCGTTCTTCTTGATGAGCGCCCCGCCCACCGCGCCGGCAGCGGCGCCGATCGCGGCGGAGGTCCCGATATCGGCGTCCGTCACGGCGCCGATCCCGGCGCCCACGGCCGCGCCGGCCGCAGCACCTTCCACCCCGTAGTTTTCGGCGCAGGCACCCAGTGTGAGCACCGATCCGAGCAGGGCGGGAACAAGCAGAATTCGAATAGGCATGGGTTCTTCTCCCTTATCGCAAAGGAGACGGTGCAAGGCCCATTCCGGTTCCACGGACCATCCCGGAGCGTGGGCGGTTCAGCGGCAATGGATTGCTGCTGCGCGCGGCGCGCTTCCGTGCTAGCCGGAGGCCACGGGAAGGACTTTCTTCATGGACGAAGTGCGCGACAGCTTCCGGTCGTCGTTTGGTGGATGGCTGTGGGGCACCGCGGCCGGCCTCGGCACGGTGCTGCTGGGGATCGCCGGCATTGCCCTCACCATCGCCTCTGCCGGCGACTGGGGCGCCTGGCCCCTGGCGCTTACCGCGCTTTCCGTGCTGATCGCGCTGGGCAAGTGGGCCGAAGTCATGAGCGCGAAGTATCAGCTCACGCCGGAGCGGCTGATCGTCCGGCGCGGCATCGTGATGAAAAGCATCGACGAGGTGGAGCTTTACCGCATCAAGGACGTGCGGATGGATTTCAGCCTGCTCAACCAGATCGCCGGGATCGGCACCATCCGCCTGACGTCCAGCGACGAGACCACGCGAGGCGCCAGTCTGGTCATGCGCCACGTCCCCCAGGCCCAGGCTAGGCGGGAGGAACTGCGCCGCCTGGTGGACGCCGCCCGCCGCACGCGCGGCGTGCGAGAGATCGACATGGTGCATGAGGACTTCTGAAACGGGAATCGGGCAACAATATTGCCGCGCCGTGAAGTAATCTGAAATTGAGGCCAGAGCGGCCACTTGGTATCATCCGAAATCATATCGGGCGGCCGAACCCGCGCCCGATGCGGGATGAGCGATGCAGCTATCCGGCTATGGCATGTCGCGTGAGCGCGGCTTCCTTTCGCCTTATGAAGTCGACGAGGTCTTCCTGCCCACCCGGTTCGATCCGGTGGTGGACAGCGCCGAAAGGTTGAGCGACCTGCTTTCCACCGGCCGGGTTCGGCACTGGCTGAGCGACCTTCCTTCGCCCGAGATCGCTTCCTGGGCTCCCACCGCACCGGAAGAACAGGTGCGGACGATGATGGTCCATTACAGCTTTCTGGTGCAGGCTTATGTCTGGGGCGAGCCGGAGCCGCCGGCCTGCCTGCCCGCCAATCTCGCGCGCCCGATCGTCGCCCTTGCCGACAGGTTGGGCCAGGCGCCCCTGCTGCCATATTCCGGCTATGTGCTCGATAACTGGGCGCGGATCGACAAGGCGGGCCCGATCGCGCTGGACAATATCCGCATGGTCCAGAACTTCCTCGGCGGCGTGGACGAAAACTGGTTCGTGATGATCCACGTGGCCATCGAAGCGGAAGCCGGCGTGCTGCTCGACAACGCGGTGAAGCTGGTCACCGCTGCCCGGCGCGAGGATGCCGGCGCCTGCGAAGCCTTGCTCATCGAAATGGACGGCGCGTGGGAACGCATCTACGCGGTGTTCGCGCGCATGCCGGAACGTTGCGATCCTTACATCTACTTCCACCGCGTGCGGCCCTATATCCATGGCTGCGCCAATAACCCGGCTCTCGGGCCCGGACTGGTTTACGAAGGCGTGGAGACGTTCGCCGGCAAGCCACAGGCCTTGCGCGGCCAGACCGGATCGCAAAGCTCGATCGTGCCCGCGATGGACGCCTTGTTCGGTGTGGGCCACAGCGACGATCCGCTGAAGCGCTTCCTAGACGAATTGCACCAATACCGCCCGGTGGCGCATCGCCGGTTCATCGAGGATCTGGCCGCGCAATCCACGCTGCGCGATTTTGTCTCACGCGCCGATTCGCCGGCGCTGCGCGACGCGTTCAACGCCTGCCTCGAACAAACCGCCCGTTTTCGCACGCGGCATCTCGAATACGCAGCGAGCTATATCAACAAGCAGGCGGGCTCCATCCCGGGAAACGATCCGGACGTGGGCACCGGCGGCACGCCGTTCATGAGATACCTCAAGAAGCACCGCGACGAGAACCGCGCGCAGGCGATCTAAAGCCTCGGCGGCAGAGCGCCGCCCGATCAGTCAGGCTTTTTCGCCACGCCGACCATGGCCGGACGCAGCAGCCGATCCTTGATCATGTAACCGGCCTGCATTTCCTGCACCACGGTGCCGGGCTCTGCCTTGTCGGTCGGGATTTCGAGCATGGCCTGATGCTGGTTCGGATCCAGCGGCAGGCCCACGGCGGCGATGCGGGTAATGCCGTGCATGCCGAAGACTTTCTCCAGCTCGCGCTGCGTCGCCTCGATACCCGCGGCGAAGTTGCCCAGCCTTTCGTTCTCGCGCAATTCGGGCGGGAAGTGATCGATCGCCCGCGCGAGATTGTCCGCCACCGACAGGATGTCGCGCGCGAAGGCCGTCGCGGAATAGGCGCGCGCGTCCTGGATATCCTTCTCCATGCGCCGGCGCACGTTCTGCACTTCGGCACGGGCGTAGAGCACTTCCTGCTGCGCCTTTTCGAGATCGCCACGCAGCGAATTCAACGCTTCGTCCAGCGAAGGTTCTTCGCCCTTGCCCGGCTTCTGGTCACGCAGTTCCTCCGGCACGCCTTCGAGTTCCTTTTCGACGGCTTGGTCGGTCGCGGTCCCGGCCTCGGGATTTTCGTTCTCGATCATCATGTTTCCGGTTTTTCAGCCAATCAGTTTGCCCAGCGAGCGGGCGGTGAAATCCACCATGGGCACGACCCGCGCGTAATTCAACCGCGTCGGCCCGATCACGCCCAGCACCCCGACGACTCGCCCTTCGCGGTCACGATAAGGCGCGGCGATGACCGAAGATCCCGACAGCGCGAAAAGCCTGTTTTCACTGCCGATGAAGATCCGCGTGGCTTCCGCATCGCGGGCTCGATCCAGCAATTCGGCGATCGACTGCTTGTCTTCCAGGTCGTCGATCAGAGAACGGACCCGTTCGATATCGTTCAGCGCGTCTTCGTCGAGCAGCTTCGATTGCCCGCGCACGATCAGCACCTGGCGATGGGCGGCGTCCTCGCTCCAGATGGCGAGGCCGCGTTCGACGAGGCTGCGGCTGGCGGAATCGAGCGCGGTCCGGCCCGAGGCGATCTCCGCCTGGACCACCCTGGCCGCTTCGGCGAGCGTGCGCCCGGTGAGCCGGGCGGTGATGTAATTGGAGGCTTCCTGCAGCGCCGCCACGGAACTGCCCGGCGGCAGGCTGAGCACGCGGTTCTCGATCGATCCGTCCTCCCCCACCAGGATCGCCAGCGCGCGCCCCTGGTCCAATGGAACGATGTTCATCTGGGCCAGGTGCGGCTCGCGGCGCGGGACCATGACCATGCCCGCCGCCCCCGAGATGTCCGACAGCACCGCGCTGGTCGCTTCGAGCGCCGCTTCGATCGGCCCGGCGCTGGACAGCCGCCGTTCGATCGCCGCCCTTTCCTGGGCCGTGGGCTCCGCCACCTGCATCATGCCGTCCACGAACAGCCTGAGGCCGATCTCCGTCGGCATGCGCCCGGCGCTGGTATGCGGGGCGGCCAGCAGGCCGAGTGCTTCCAGCTCCCCCAGCACAGAGCGAATCGACGCCGGCGAAAGATTGATCCCGCCTTCGGCGGACAGTGTTTTCGAGCCCACAGGGCTGCCGCTTTCCAGATAACCTTCCACCACGAGGCGAAAGATCATCCGGGCGCGTTCAGTCAGTTCGCTTACGGAGGGAGAGGCCATGACAGGCCGATATCTAGTCGCTAGGGCGGGCGCAGGAAAGATTTCCCCAGATTGGAGTCCCCATGAGACCTTCCGGCCGCGCGCCCGACGAAATGCGCGCCATCGAAATCCTTACCGGCTTCACCCGCCACGCGGAAGGTTCGGTCCTGATCAGCTTCGGCGGCACGCGCGTGCTGGTCACCGCCAGCGTGGAGGAACGGGTGCCCCCGTTCCTGCGCGGCAAGGGCCAGGGATGGGTCACGGCCGAATACTCGATGCTCCCGCGTGCGACCCACACGCGCGGCCAGCGCGAAGCCGCCAAAGGCAAGCAAAGCGGCAGGACGCAGGAAATACAGCGCCTTATCGGCCGTTCCTTGCGCGCGGTGACGGATATGCAGAAACTGGGCGAGCGGCAGATCGTGCTCGATTGCGATGTCATCCAGGCGGATGGCGGCACGCGCACGGCGGCGATTTCCGGCGCCTGGGTGGCGCTGCGCCTGGCCGTGGACGGGCTGATGAAAGCGGGGGCGATCACAAGCGATCCGATCGTCGCCAAGGTGGCGGCGGTAAGTTGCGGCATCTGCCAGGGCACGCCGGTGCTCGATCTGGACTATGCCGAAGACAGCGCGGCCGATGCCGATGCGAATTTCGTGCTGCTCGAAGGCGGCAAGATCGCCGAAGTCCAGGCCACGGCCGAAGGCGCCACTTACGATGAAGAGGGCCTGCTGCGCCTGCTGCGCCTTGCACGCATAGGTTGCGAGCGCATCTACGCCGCGCAGGCGGAAGCGGTCGGGCGATAGCGAGAGCGCCATGAGCAGGAAGCTGGGCTCCGGAAAGCTGGTCATCGCCACGCACAATGCCGGCAAGCTGAAGGAAATCGGCGCCCTGCTGGCCCCTTATGGGCTGGACTGCCTTTCGGCGGGATCGCTCGGCCTGCCGGAACCGGCGGAAACGGGCCGGACTTTCGCCGCCAACGCGCTGATAAAGGCGCGGGCGGCGGCGGAAGGCTCGGGCCTGGCGGCGCTGGCTGACGACAGCGGTTTGTCGGTCGCCGCGCTCGACGCCCGGCCCGGTGTGTGGACCGCCGATTGGGCCGAACGCCAATGGTTCGAAGGCGAGCCGGGGCGTGACTGGTACATGGCCATGGGCAAAGTCGAAGGGATGTTGCAGGCCAAGGGGCCGGATACGCCGCGCGACGCCTGGTTCACGTGCGTGCTGGCCATTGCCTGGCCCGATGGGGACCATGCGGTTTACGAAGGGCGCGCCGAAGGCTCGCTCACCTGGCCGCCGCGCGGGACGATGGGCTTCGGTTACGATCCGGTCTTCGTTCCGACGGGCCGTGACCTGACCTTCGCCGAACTCGATCCTTCGGAGAAACATCGTATCAGCCACCGGGCCGATGCCTTCGCCAAGCTGGTCGCGGACCAGTTCGCCGGGTAGGATCGCCGCGTGGCTCGCGCGCTTTATATCCACTGGCCCTTCTGCCTGAAGAAGTGCCCCTATTGCGATTTCAACTCGCACGTGCGCGCCCAGGTGGACATGGCCCAGTGGCAGGCAGCCCTGCTCGCCGACATGCGCCACGAGGCCCGGCTTGCCGGGGGTGAGCCGCTCGAATCCGTGTTCTTCGGCGGCGGCACGCCTTCGCTGATGCCGCCCGCGCTGGTGGCGGCTCTGTTGGCGGAGGCCGAGCGCCTGTGGGGCTTCGCGCCCGATGTCGAAATCACCCTGGAGGCCAACCCGTCCTCGGTCGAGGCGGGCAATTTCGCCGCGCTTGCCCAGGTAGGCATCAACCGCGTCTCACTGGGGCTTCAGGCCCTCGACGATGCCACTCTGCACTTTCTCGGTCGGCTTCATGACGTCAAGGAAGGGCTCGCGGCACTGGACCTGGCGCAGCGGCATTTCGCCCGCGTCAGCTTCGACCTGATCTATGCCCGCCCCGGCCAGACCGCCGAGATGTGGGAAGCGGAATTGCGCCGGGCGCTGGCCTTCGGCACCGGGCATCTGTCGCTCTATCAATTGACCATCGAACCGAACACGCGCTTCGCCACCGATGTGCGACAGGGCGCGTTCGAGCCGCTGGCTGACGATCCCGCGGCGGATATCTTCGCCCTGACCGGGGAGCTGACCGAAGCGGCCGGCCTGCCCGCCTACGAGATCAGCAACCATGCCCGTCCCGGTGAGGAAAGCCGCCATAACCTCGCCTATTGGCGCTATCGCGATTACGCCGGCATCGGCCCTGGCGCCCATGGACGGCGGGCGGGCCTGGCGACGCAGCGACATCGCAAGCCGGAGAACTTCCTCCAGGCCGTGGCGCGCAACGGGCACGGCCTTGCCGAAGAGCGCCCGCTTGCGACGCGCGAGCAGGCCACGGAAGCGCTGCTGATGGCGCTGCGGCTGCGCGAGGGGGTGGATCTGCAGGCGCTGACGGAGCGTTTCGGCATCGCACGCGGCGAGTTGATCGAGCACGAACGGCTCGCTTTCCTCGAAAGCCTTGGCCTTGCATGGCGCCAGGGGGATCGGATCGGCGTCACTGCGCAAGGCAGGCCGGTGCTGGATGCGGCGCTGGGCGAACTGGTGCCCGCAACGCTGGCGATCGCATGAGCCGGGCCGAGCTTCTCGAGGCCTGGGGCGATCACCTTGCCTCCGCGCGCCGCCGGTCGCCGCACACCGTGCGCGCCTATGTCGCCACGGCCGCGCGCTGGCTGGATCGGACGGGCGCGGAGAGTTGGCACGCCGTGGCGCGCCTGGGCACGGGCGATTTGCGCGCGCAGCTTGCCGCTCGCCGGGCGGAGGGGATTGGCAATGTCTCCGCCGCGCGCGAGCTTTCGGCGCTCAAGGGCTTCGTCGCCTTCGCCCGCGCGCAGGCCGGCGATGCCGATCCGACGCCGCCTCGCCTGCGCGGGCCAAGGGTCAAGAAGGGCCTGCCACGCCCCGTCACGCCCGATGAAGCCAGCAATCTGGCGGATGCCGTGGCGGAAGCGGCGGAAGAAGGCTGGATCGGCGCGCGTGACCGGGCGGTGCTGCTGCTGATGTATGGTGCGGGGCTGCGTATCGCCGAGGCGCTTTCGCTCAAGGGTTCCGACATTCCTCTGGGTGAAACGCTCATGGTCACCGGCAAGGGCGGCAAGCAGCGCGTGGCGCCGATCCTGCCGGTGGTCAGCGCGGCCGTGGCCGACTATGCCGCCCGCTGTCCCTGGCCGCTCACGAAGGGTGAGCCGCTGTTTCGCGGGGCCAGAGGCGGGCCGCTGGGCCAGGGCATGGTGCAGAAGGCGATGGCCCGCGCGCGCCTTGCGCTCGGCCTGCCGGCCAGCGCCACCCCTCACGCCTTGCGCCACAGCTTCGCCACGCATCTGCTGGGCGCGGGCGCAGACTTGCGCAGCGTGCAGGAACTGCTCGGCCATGCCAGCCTGGGTTCCACGCAGATCTACACCAAGGTGGATGCCGCGACGCTGCTCGACACCTATCGCGCCGCGCATCCGCGCGAACGCTAGACTGTATCGCCTAAGGCTGGCGCTCGGCCCGCGGCTTCCAGGTGAACACCCGCCAGAGATAAGCCAGCAGCGCCAGCCCCAGCGAGCCGAGCACGACCCACGCCATCAGGTCTTGCGACTTTTCCAGATAGCGGCCCAACCATGTCCCCCCCAGGATCAGCAGCACGTTCCAGATTCCCGTGCCGACGAAGGTGAACAGCAGGAACCGCCACGCCTTCATGTGCGACAGCCCCGCCGGCAGCGAGATCATCGTCCTGAGCACCGGCGAAAAACGCAGCACCAGCACCACCCATTGCCCATGCCGCTGGAAGACGCGGGTGGCGGCCTCGATATCCTCCCATTCCAGCGTCAGCCAGCGGCCGTGGCGGGCGACCAGCGGCTCAAGACGGCGATAGCCCCATCGGTCGCCGATCCAGTACCAGACGTAATTGCCCGCCGTGGAGCCGATCGTGCCGGCGATCAGCAGCGGCCAGAATTCCATATGCCCGCGCGCCACCAGCACGCCGCCGATGCCCATGATGACTTCGGACGGGATCGGCGGGAAGACGTTCTCGATCAGCATCAGCAGGGCTATGCCCCAATAGCCGCCGCGCGCGATCGCTTCGATGATCAGCTCATGCATGTAAGGCAAACGTTCGGAAGACGGGCAGGTTCTGGCGACGGGCCGCCGATCAGGGATTCAGGCGGGCTTCGATCGCGTTCCAGATGCGCCCTGCCGTATCGGTTCCATTGAACTGGTCGATCGAAACGATCCCCGTGGGGCTGGTGACGTTGATCTCGGTCAGCCACTTGCCTCCGATCACATCGATGCCGACGAAGATCAGGCCCAGGCGTTTCAATTCCGGGCCCAACGCCGCGCAGATTTCCTCTTCCCGCGGGGTCAGCGTGGCCGCTTCGGCATAGCCGCCTTGCGCGAGGTTGGAGCGGAACTCCCCTTCCCCGGGCTTGCGGTTGATCGCGCCGGCATATTCGCCGTCGACCAGCACGATGCGCTTGTCGCCTTTGGCCACTTCGGGGAGAAACGGCTGCACCATGTGCGGTTCGGGCCAGGTCTGGTTGAACACTTCGAGCAGCGCGGAAAGGTTTTCGCCGCTTTCCGGAATGCGGAAGATCGCCTTGCCGCCATTGCCGTGGATCGGCTTCACCACCACCGAGCCGTGCCGCGCCATGAACGCGCGCACTTCGTCCACGCTGCGCGTCACCAGCGTCGGCGGCATGAAGCGGCGGTAATCGAGCACGAAGACCTTTTCCGGCGCGTTGCGCACGCTGACCGGATTGTTGACCACCAGCGTTTCCCCCTCGATCCGTTCGAGCAGGTGGGTGGCGGTGATATAGCCCATGTCGAACGGCGGGTCCTGCCGCATCAGCACCACGTCCACGTCGCGGCCCAGGTCGATCCGGCGCGGTTGGCCGGCTTCGAAATGATCGCCCTGGACGCGCCGCACCCGCACCGGCCGCGCCAGCGCGTGAAGCCGGCTGTCCTCGTCCAGCGTGAGGCTGCCGACATCGTAGTGAAACAGCTCATGCCCGCGCACTTGCGCCGAAAGCATCAGCGCGAAACTCGAATCACCGGCTATGTTGATGCCTTCCAGCGGATCCATCTGGACCGCGACGCGCAGACTCATTGCGTAGAACCCCTTTGTGATCGCGAGCGACGCGGAGCAACCGCAGCGCTCGTCCGCCCTCCCCGGATGGCTTTATCGCCCTGCTCCTCGCAACGACGAGAGCGAGGATCAAGGCTGCCAGGCGTTGACGATGTGGCGCGGCCAGTGGCCCGGCGCAAGCAGCAGCACGTCGATGCGGATGGAATCCCCTGGCCCGGCGTAACGGTGCGCCACCGCCTCGGCCGCCGCCGCGACTCGCCGCAGCCGATGCGCATCGATAGCTCCATCGCGGCCTTCGGCGGTGGAACGCCACTTCACCTCGATGAACGCCAGTTGCCGCCCGCGCTTCGCGACAAGATCGATTTCGCCCCGCGCGGTCTTCACGCGCCGATCGAGGATCCGCCAGCCCAGCAGCCGCAGCCACACCGCCGCGAAGCTCTCCCCCCTTCGCCCGCGCCGCTCGGCAATCCGCCGGGTCATCCGCCGCGCAGTTCCAGCGCCCGGGCATAGAGCAGCTTGCGATCCAGGCCCGTGGCCCTGGCCACGCGCGCCGCGGCCTGCGAGGGCTTTTCGCTGGCGAGCGCTTCACGCAGCAGCGCGTCGGCATCCACCTGATCCGGCGCTCGCTCTGTCGGCGGGCCGATCAGCAGCACGATTTCCCCGCGCGGCGGATGGGCCTCGTAATGCGCGATCAGTTCCGCCGCCGTGCCGGTGCGGCATTCCTCGTGCAGCTTGGTCAATTCGCGAGCCACGGCGATCTCTCGCCCCGGCAAGGTTTCGCCGATCGCTTCCAGCGACCGTGCCAGGCGGGGGGCCGTCTCGAAGAATACCAGTGTCGCGCGCAGGCCGGCCAATTCCTCCAGCACCTCACGCCGCGCCTTGTCCTTCGGCGGCAGGAAGCCGGCGAACAGGAAGCGGTCGCTCGGCAGGCCAGCCAGGGTCAGCGCCACGATGGGCGCGCTGGGGCCGGGCACGCTGCCGATGGGGATGCAGGCCGCCTTCGCCTCGCGCACCAGGCGATAGCCCGGGTCCGATACCAGCGGCGTGCCCGCATCGCTGACCAAGGCCACCGCCTGCGTGCGCATCGCTTCGATCAGGCGCGCCCGATCTTTTTCACCGCTGTGGTCGTCATAGCGCCACAGGGGCTTGGAAATGCCTAGGTGTTTCAGTAGCTTGCCGGTCACGCGGGTATCTTCGCAGGCTACCGCATCGCATCGCGCCAGCGTGTCGGCCGCTCGCCGGCTCACGTCGCCGAGATTGCCAATCGGAGTCGCGACTATATACAATCCCGCGGGCAGGGGTTCGGGTCGGTTGTCGCTCACGCGGCGCCTTGTGGCCCACATTCGGAGGAAGCCGCAAGCATGTTGGCGATTACCCGGCGCGGCCTTGCCGTTGTCATGATCACGATACTCCTGGCCGCCTGTAAGGTCATTCCCGAAAGCGGCCGGCCGGGCCCGCCCCCGCCGCCCGTCGCCACGCCGGGGCCGAGCGAGGAATTGCCGACCGATACCGATCGCCACCGCGTTGCGCTGCTGGTGCCGATTTCGGGCGAGAACGCCGCCGTCGGCCGCTCGCTGGCCAATGCCACCACGATGGCCTTGCTGGATACCAATGCCGAAAACCTGCGGATCACCACTTATGATACCGCCACGGGCGCCGGCTCCGCCGCCGCGCGCGCCATCGCGGACGGCAACAAGCTGATTCTCGGCCCGCTCCTGCGGGAAGACGTCGCCCCCGTGCTGGCCCGCGCCCGCCCGGCCGATGTGCCCCTGATCACCTTCTCCAACGACACCTCGGTCGCCCAGCCGGATGTCTTCGTTATGGGCCACGTGCCCGAGCAGTCGGTGACCCGCACCGTCGATTATCTCGCCCGCCAGGGCACGCGGCGCTTTGCCGCGCTGGTCCCCAACGGCGAATATGGCCGCCGGACCGAAGATGCGCTGAAGCAGGCCGTTGGCCGCCTCGGCGGCACGGTGGTGGGGATCGAGCATTATGACCGGGGCAACACCTCGATCGTCAGCGCCGCCGAACGGCTGAAGGCCAAGGGCGGCTATGAGGCGGTGCTGATCGCCGAAGGGCCGCGCCTTTCCGCCTCCGCCGCCACCGCGCTCAAGGCAGGGGGCGCGCAAGTCGTAATTCTCGGCACCGAGCTGTGGAGCGGCGAATCCAGCATCGCCAGCTCCGCCTCGTTGCGCGGCGCGCTGTTCTCGGCGGTGTCGGACGATCGCTATCGGCAGTTCGTCACCAGCTATCAAAGCCGCTTCGGAGAGCAGCCCTATCGCATCGCCACGCTGGGCTACGATGCCGTGCTGCTGACACTGCGCGTCGCGCGCGATTGGCAGCCGGGCCGCAAGTTCCCGACGGGCCGGATGCTGGGCGATGACGGCTTCCTGGGGCTGGATGGCCCGTTCCGCTTCCGCAGCAACGGTGTGGGCGAACGGGCGATGGAAGTGCGCCGCGTGGGCAACAGCACGGTGACGGTGGCCGACCCCGCGCCGACGCGATTCTAGAGGCGTTGCGGCGGATAACCTGTGGCTTTCGCTTGAATGCCCGGGAATCCGCCGCCTAAAGCCGACGCCATGTCCAATGACCTGTTCGACAAGCTGCCGGCCGGCGGCGGCGATTACGACGCATCCGCGATCGAAGTGCTGGAAGGGCTCGAACCCGTCCGGCGCCGCCCGGGCATGTACATCGGCGGCACGGACGAACGCGCGCTGCATCATCTCGCCGCCGAAGTGCTGGACAACGCGATGGACGAGGCCGTGGCCGGCCACGCCTCGCGCATCGAGGTCACGCTGGAGCCGGGGCCGCCGGGCACCGCCGGCTTGCTGTCGATCTCCGACAACGGGCGCGGCATTCCGGTGGACGAGCATCCGAAGTTCCCCGGCAAATCGTCGCTGGAAGTGATTCTCACCACGCTCCATTCGGGGGGCAAGTTCTCGGGCAAGGCCTATGCCACCAGCGGCGGCCTGCACGGCGTGGGCGTCAGCGTGGTGAACGCCCTGTCGCAGCATGTCCGCATCGAAGTGGCGCGCAACAAGGAAGTCTTCGCCCAGGAATTCGCGCGGGGGCTGCCCACGGGGCCGCTCCAGCGAGTCGGCTCCACCCCCAATCGGCGCGGCACCACGGTGTCCTTCGTGCCCGATCCCGAAATCTTCGGTGACCGCCAGTTCAAGCCGCAGCGGCTGTTCAAGCTCACCCGTTCGAAGGCCTATCTCTTCGCCGGGGTGGAGATTCGCTGGAAGTGCGCCCCCTCCCTCGCGTCCGACGAGGTGCCCGAGGAGGCGGTGTTCCAGTTCCCCGGCGGCCTGGCCGATCATCTGGCGGAACAGATCGGCGGGCGCGAATGCGTGACCAGCCAGTTCTTCTCCGGCAGGCAGGATTTCCCGGACGAGCAAGGCCGGGTGGAATGGGCGGTGGCCTGGCCGCTGTGGTCCGACGGGGTCTATAATTACTACTGCAACACCGTGCCCACGCCCGATGGCGGAACGCACGAGCAGGGCCTGCGCACGGCGCTGGCCAAGGGCATCCGCGCCTTCGGCGAGCTGATCGGGCAGAAGAAGGCCAAGGACATCTCCGCCGATGACATCGCCACCGGCAGCGAGATCGTGCTTTCGGTGTTCATCCGCGATCCGCAGTTCCAGAGCCAGACCAAGGACCGGCTGACCTCGCCCGAGGCGGCGCGCCTGGTCGAGAACGCGGTGCGCGATCATTTCGACCATTTCCTCACCCACAACATGGATCGCGGGCGCGCCTTGCTGGGCGCGGTCATGGAACGGATGGACGAACGCCTGCGCCGCAAGGCGGAGCGGGAGATCAAGCGCAAGACCGCCACCAACGCCCGCAAGCTGCGCCTGCCCGGCAAGCTGACCGATTGTTCGGGCGAAGGCCAGGGCGAGACCGAGCTGTTCATCGTCGAAGGCGACAGCGCCGGCGGCAGCGCCAAGCAGGCGCGCGACCGCAAGACCCAGGCGATCCTGCCGATCCGCGGCAAGATACTCAACGTCGCCTCGGCCACGGCCGACAAGATCCGCGCCAACAGCGAGATCGCCGATCTCGCGCTGGCGCTGGGCTGCGGCACCCGCAAGGACTGCGATCCCGACCAGCTGCGCTATGACCGCGTGGTCATCATGACCGATGCCGATGTGGACGGGGCGCATATCGCCACCCTGCTGATGACGTTCTTCTTCCAGGAAATGCCCGAACTGGTCCGGCGTGGGCACTTGTTCCTGGCCCAGCCCCCGCTCTACCGCCTGACCGCCGGCAAGGAGAGCCACTATGCCCGCGACGACGAGCATCGGGCGGAACTGGAAGCGACGGTGCTCAAGGGCAAGAAGGTCGAAGTCAGCCGCTTCAAGGGCCTCGGCGAAATGAACCCGCAGCAATTGCGGGAAACGACGATGAACCCCGAGACCCGCTCGATGATCCGCATCACCCTGCCGCCGGAGCATGAGCAACGGCACGCGGTGAAGGAACTGGTGGACCAGCTCATGGGCCGCAACCCGGAACACCGCTTCAACTTCATCCAGAACCGCGCGGGCGAACTGGACCGCGATCTGATCGACGCGTGACGATTGGCGGCGGCTCCGCCTGACGAGGTGGCTTGGGGGGAAGCGCGCTTTGGCCGATAATCACCGTGCAGCCGCTCATACCCGCTTCGCCCGCATTCGCGCGCGGCTGGAAGCCTATGCTCCCCCGTCCGGCTGGCGCGCGTGGACTTATGAATTCGCGCTGTTCGTGTTCAAGCAAGGCTGGGCCTGCCTGTTCGGCGGCCTGATGCTGGCGCTGCTGCTGGGCACGCACCTGTTCTATCCCGAGGGCGCGCGGCTTGCCCGTTACGACTTCCTGACGCTCGCCGCGCTGGCGATCCAGGTCGGGATGCTCGCCTTTCGACTCGAGACGATGGAAGAAGCGAAAGTGATCCTGGCCTTCCACATGGTCGGCACGGTGATGGAACTGTTCAAGACCAGCGCAGGCTCATGGCTCTATCCTGAACCCTCCCTATTGCGGATCGGCGGGGTGCCGCTGTTCTCCGGGTTCATGTATGCGGCCGTCGGCAGCTATCTGGCGCGTGTCTGGCGCATCTTCGCGTTCCGCTTCACTCAATTCCCGCGCCTGCCGTGGGCGCAGCTTCTGGCGGCGGCGATCTACGTCAATTTCTTCGCGCATCATTGGCTGCCGGACATGCGTCTCGCCCTGTTCGCGGCGATGGTGCTGCTGTTCTGGCGCACGCGCGTCTATTTCACCGTGTGGAAAGAGCCGCGCTGGATGCCGCTGATCCTGGGCTGGTTCCTGGTGGCGCTGTTCATCTGGTTCGCGGAGAACATCGGCACCTTCGCCCGCGCCTTGACTTATCCCAGCCAGAACCATGGCTGGGAGCCCGTCTCACCCGCCAAGCTCGGCGCCTGGTATCTGCTGATGTATATCTCGTTCATCCTCGTCGCGACGGTTCACCGCCGGGACGGGCACGCGCAGCCGTAGGGCGCTACCGGGGCGGGCCGAGCTGTTCGCGCGGGACGCTGGCGAACATCTGCTGCACCTTCGGCCGGGCGTTGATCTGTTCGATCCAGCGGACCAGATGCGGTGTGTCCGAGGTGTTGACCAGTTCCGCGAAGCCGTTCTGCATCCCGTTGGCGATGGCGAAGTTGCAGATGTCAGCGAGCGAATACATGCCGCCGGCCAGCCATTCGTTATCGGCCAGGTGATCGTCGAGCTTGCGCACCGACACGGCGATCTTGCGCATTTCCTCGTCCAGCAAGTCCTGCGGGAAACCCTCGCGCGCCCGGCGCCATTTCACCTGCTGTTCGGGAATCGGGATCTTCTTCAGGTGCTCTTCGAATTCCTGGTCCGAAAGCGCCTTGGCCATGTGGCTGACGCCGCGATGCCAGCCGATCGTGGAGACGCACCAGCAGAAGTATTCATCCACCCACTTGGTCCACACCCGCATCTGCGCCCGGTCGTAAGGATCGTCGGGCCGCAGCTTCACGGCCGTGGGATGCGCGTCTTCCAGATATTCGCAGATCACTGTGCTTTCGGTGACGATCCTGTCCCCGTCCTTCAGCGCCGGCACCTGCCCGCGCGGGTTGATCGCCTTGAACCAGTCGGTGTGATGTTCGAACTTCGACGGATCGAGCCGGTGGACGGTGAAATCGCGCCCGAACTCGAACTTCTCGAACAGCGTGAGCATCGGCTTGAGCGAATTGGCCATCGGACCGAAGCTGTAGAGCGTGAGCATGCGTTTCTCCCGGGCGTTTTCCAGCGGCTTAGCGAGCGTTCTCCACGGGGCAAGTACCGTCTTGACTCGTTAATCTGAGGTTTTGCTTCGGCGAGCGATGATGTCGGTCAAATGAGGAGAGGCCCGATGCGCATCGTTCTTCCGTCCATAGCCCTTGTCCTCACGGCCTCCGCCACGGCCGCCCAGCCCACAGCATCGCCATTCGATCGCGGCCCGCTCATGACGGCGGAAGATGCCCCCCGGGGTGCGCCGATGGTCAAGCGCATGCCGGCCCCCGCGCCCCGAGCCACGCCGACGATGCGAGAGATTCAGGCTCCCCCCGGCCCGGGAGAGGCCGTCTGCCGCGACCGGATCGAAGAAGTACGCAATGGTCGCGGGTTGCCCAAGCTTGACCGCAAAGCCGCATCGCCTGACGATGGCCTGCTGATCGCCGCAGTGGACAAGCGGATCGACGGCTGTTCGGTCATGGTCATGCGCAACGATACCAGCGACATCCGCCCTCTGCCGACCGCTCCGGATGGCGCGCCGAGCGTGCAGCGTATCCCCAGTCAGTAAAGCAGCAGGTCGGCCACTTCCTCGCGCCAGTGCGCTTCGTCCGGTGACGCGAGCGCTTCGAGATCGCCCGGCTCGCCGGCCCTATCGTCCACCCATTCACGCAAGCCCGGCCCGCCGTTGATGACGTCGATCGCCAGCCGGTCGAACTCGTACTCGTAGGGAAAGTCCCGCCAGATCGGGTAGTCCGGATAGAGCCGCCGAATGGCCTTGAAGGCCAGCGCCTGCAACCGCCAGGGGCGGAACGCGGCGTGGTCGTAGAATGCGCCTTCCGCATGGATCATCAGCGCGTTGCACAATTCGCCCGCGTGCTTGTGGAACGTGGGGGTGAACCAGCACTCGCGCACGGCGCTTCCGCCCAGCCATTCGGGCGCGACACGGTGCGTTTCCGCCAGGACCGCCCCGGCATCCACATCCGGCGCGCCGAACAGCACTTCCAGCGGGCGCGTGGTGCCCCTGCCCTCGCTCAGCGTCGTACCTTCGAGCATGACCGTGCCGGCATAGGCCCGCGCCATATTGAGATTGGCGGCATTGGGGCTGGGGTTGATCCAGATGCGATCGTCCGGCCAGCCGAAGCCGGGCCCGGCTTCGGGCAGCCAGTCGTGCATCTCGATCACCCGGTAATCTACGTCGAGCCCGAAATGGCGCACGAACCAGTGGCCCATCTCTCCCATCGTCAGGCCGTGGCGCATCGGCATCGGCCCGGCCCCTACGAAGCTTTCCTGCCCCGGCAGCAGCAGCGTGCCTTCCACCGGGCGCCCCGCCGGATTGGGCCGGTCGAGCACCCACACGCTCTTGCCATGGCGCGCGGCCTCTTCCAGCAGATAGAGCAGCGTGGTGCAGAAGGTGTAGATGCGGCAGCCGAGATCCTGGAGATCGAACAGGAACACGTCGGCCGCGCTCATCATCTGGCCGGTGGGGCGGCGCACCTCTCCATAGAGGCTGAACACGGGGATGCCGTAACGCGGATCGGTTTCATCCGCGGTTTCCACCATGTTGTCCTGCTTGTCGCCCTTGATGCCGTGCTGCGGGCCGAAGGCGGCGGTCACCTGGATGCCGGCGGCGATCAGCGCGTCGAGCGAATGAGTCAGGTCCAGCGTTACCGACGCGGGATGCGCAACCAGCGCCACTCGCCGCCCCTCGAGCGGCTTTCTCAGCGCCGGCTCGGCCAGCAGGCGGTCGATCCCGAACTTCATGCAGCGCCCGGTGCCGGAAGCACGGCGGTGAAGCAAGCGGGGGCGTGAAAATCGGGCTGGCCTTCGCCATGCGCCAGCGCCCAGTAGGATTTCACGCCTTGTCCCTCCTCGATCACCGCGCACAGGCCCATTGCGCAGGCACTGTCGGGAATGCCCGCCGCCGGAATGGCGGCGTCGAAGATCGCGAAGCTGCTGCCCTGACGCAGCGTGCATTCCGGCTCTCGCGGGAACGGCCGCTCGCGCATCCCTGCGCGATAGGCGTCGAAATCGTAAGCGTTCCATCGTTCGGAAGGCGAAAGGTTGAATTCGCCATAAGCCTCACCGCCATGCGGTTTCAGGAACAGCTCGAAGCAAGTCGTCTTCCACAGCTCGTCCGCCCTGCCTCTGCCGGCGAAGGCGGGCACGACCAGTTGCTGCGCACCCTCGATGCGCCAGCGGACGCGCAGCCAGTTCTCGTCGCGCCCGATTATCCGCGCTTCGATGGCGCTCACCGCTGTCGGCGGGAAGTCCGGATGGGCCGCCAGGCAATACGTTTGCATGAAGTTCCTTGCGTGCTAGGCGCCCCCGGCCCGAGAGCGAGAAAGCCATGAGCGAATTCAAGTCCAGTCTGCTGCGCTTACTCGACGAGCGCGGTTACATCCACCAGCTTACCGATGCCGAGGGGTTGGATGCCCTGGCGCAGCGGCAGGTCGTGCCCGGCTATATCGGTTTCGACGCCACCGCGCCTTCGCTTCATGTCGGCAGCCTGGTGCAGATCATGATGCTGCGCCGCCTGCAGCAGACGGGCCACAAGCCGGTGGTGGTGATGGGCGGCGGGACGACGCGGATCGGCGATCCCACCGGGCGCGACGAAAGCCGCAAGATGCTGAGCGACGAGACGATCGAGGCCAACATCGCTTCGATCCGCGCCGTGTTCGCCCGGCTGCTCGATTTCGGCGAGGGGCCGACGGGCGCGATCATGGTCAACAACCAGGATTGGCTCGGCAAACTGGGCTATATCGAACTGCTGCAGGAAGTCGGCACTCACTTCACGATCAACCGGATGCTGACGTTCGATTCGGTCCGCCTGCGCCTTGAGCGCGAGCAGCCGATGACTTTCCTCGAATTCAACTACATGATCCTGCAAGGCTACGATTTCCGGCACTTGTGCCGGGAGAACGGCGTGCGCCTGCAGATGGGCGGCAGCGATCAGTGGGGCAATATCGTCAACGGCGTGGAGCTGACCCGCCGCATGGACGGCATGGAGGTGTTCGGCCTGACGACTCCGCTGCTGACCAAGGCGGATGGCTCGAAGATGGGCAAGACCGCCTCTGGCGCCGTGTGGCTCAATGAAAGCCAGCTACCGGCCTATGACTTCTGGCAATACTGGCGCAACACCGACGATCGCGACGTCGGCCGTTTCCTGCGCCTGTTCACCGACCTGCCGCTGGAAGAGATCGCCCGGCTCGAAGCGCTGGAAGGCGCGGAGATCAACCAGGCAAAGATCGTCCTCGCCAACGAGGTGACGCGGCTCGTCCGGGGCGAGGAGGCCGCGCGCTCGGCCGAAGCCACCGCCGCGCAGACTTTCGCCGGCGGCGGATTGGGAGAGGACTTGCCGGTGCTTGCCGTGCCGGCGGAGGGCATTCGCCTTGGCGCCGCCTGCACTGCCGTGGGCTTCACTGCGTCCAACGGAGAAGCCAAGCGCAAGATCGCCGAAGGCGCGGTGCGGATCGATGATGAGCCGGTGACCGATCCCACAGCGCTCATCTCCCTTGCCGCCGGGGAGGAACGCAAGCTCAGCCTGGGCCGTAAGCGCCACGCCATTCTGAGAGGGTCCTGACCCCTGCCTTTACCCTTTTTCCAATAATTGCTGCCATTGAACCGCGCCTGGGTTCGCAAAAAGGAGCAAAGGGATGGCAAACGGCGCTCAACTGTCGGTAACCGACTTGCGCCGTTCGGCGCGCCATCCCGTCGATTGCCCGGTAATTGCCGAGCACCGTACCCGCGGCGATATCAAGCTGCACATCTGCAATCTGTCCGCCCATGGCTTCATGGTTGACGGCAGCCGCGAGGCGCCTCTGCCTGAACTCGCGCGCGGCGACCGCACCATCGTGCGCCTTCCGGTCATCGGCCGGATCGAGGCCTATTGCATCTGGACCACGCGCGATCGCGCCGGCTTCCAGTTCGAACGGATCATCCGCGTGGACGATTTCGTGGCGATGATCGAAAAGCTACAGCCCAATCCGCGCCTGCGCCGGCGGGGATAACCGCGCCGTACAGGCCCGCGCCCTGCTGCGGCGCACTGACGGTCTGAAACGCTGCCACCACGCTCAAGCCGCTTGGCACGGCCCCGCCCACCTGCCATGGCGCCCGCGTGACAGTCGCAAGCGAGCCCGATCACGAGCCATCTTCCCCGCTCCGGATAGCTGATTTTCGCGCTGTCTGGCTGTCGCGCCTGCTGGCGGTATCCGCGACCATCGCGATGGTCGTGCTGATCGGCTATCAGACCTATGACGTCGCCCGTGCCGACTATGGCATGGATCGCCCCACGGCGGCGGTCATGCTGGGTCTTCTCGGCCTGGCGCAGTTCGTCCCGCTGTTCCTGCTGACGCCGGTGGCCGGCGCCGCCGCCGACCACTTCGACCGGCGGCGCGTGGTGCTTTTCGCCAATCTGATCGATTGCACGATCGCGACTCTGCTGGGGGCCCTGACGCTGATCGGGGCTTTGACCCTGCCGATCCTGTTCGCGCTCGCCGCCGCCCATGGCGCGGCGCGGGCGTTCAACGGCCCGGCCTTGAGCGCGATCGCCCCCAATGTCGTGCCGCCGCGGCTCCTGCCCAAAGCGATCGCGCTCAGTTCCATCGCCTGGCAGGTCGGCACGGTCGTCGGGCCGGCGGCGGGCGGGCTGCTGTTCGGCGCCTCGCCGCCGCTGCCCTATTTCTGCTCGGCCGCGCTGCTGCTGCTCTCGGGCCTGCTGATCTCGTCCATCCGCCCGGTGCGCCCGGTGCAGGAAGGCCCGCCGGCACACCCGATGCGGCAGATCGTCCAGGGCTTCAGCTTCGTGTGGACCCGGCGCTTCCTGCTCGGCTGCATCTCGCTCGATCTCTTCGCCGTCCTGCTCGGCAGCGCCACCGCCATGCTCCCGGTCTTTGCCCGCGATATCCTCCAGGTGGGACCGGAAGGCCTGGGGATCATGCGCGGCGCACCGGCCGCCGGCGCGGCGCTGGTCGCGCTGTGGCTCTCGTTCCGGCCGTTCGATCGCAATGTCGGGGTGAAGATGCTGTGGGCGGTGGTGGTCTTCGGCGCGGCGACATTCGCTTTCGCCCTGTCCCGCAACTTCCTGCTCTCGCTGGCCCTGCTGGCGCTGCTCGGCGCGGCCGACATGTTCTCGGTCTTCGTGCGCAGTTCGCTGATCCAGCTGAACACGCCCGACAATATGCGGGGCCGGGTCTCCGCCATCTCCGGCGTGGCCGTATCGGCGTCGAATGAACTCGGTGAACTGCGCGCGGGGCTGTTCGCCGGGATCATGGGCGTTACCGCATCGGTTGCCATTGGCGGCATCGGTGCGATAATCATCACCGCGATCTGGGCCTGGATATTTCCTGAGCTGCGTCAAGCAAGGACATTCGCCCCGACATTCCTCCACGAAAGCGAGCAAGAGGAGCCCGCGAAATGAAGGCCGACACCGTTCTTGCCACCATCGGCAACACGCCGCACATCCGCCTCGCCCGCGTGTTCCCCGATCACGAGGTCTGGGTGAAGAGCGAGCGCGCCAACCCTGGAGGGTCGATCAAGGACCGCATCGCGCTGGCCATGGTCGAAGATGCCGAGCGCAAGGGCCTGCTGAAGCCCGGCGGCACGATCATCGAGCCGACCAGCGGCAACACCGGCATCGGCCTGGCCATGGTCGCAGCGGTGAAGGGTTACAGCCTGATCCTGGTCATGCCCGAAACGATGTCGCTGGAACGGCGACGGCTGATGCTGGCCTATGGCGCCAGCTTCGATCTCACGCCGAAGGAAGGCGGCATGAAAGCCGCGATCGCCCGCGCCCGGGAACTGGTCGAGCAGACCGACGGCGCCTGGATGCCGCAGCAGTTCGACAATCCGGCGAACGTGGACGCCCATGCCCGCACCACGGCGCAGGAAATCCTGGCCGATTTCGCCGATGCGCCGTTCGATTACCTAATCACCGGCGTCGGCACCGGCGGCCACCTGACCGCCTGCGCCGAAGTGCTGAAGAAGCAGTGGCCCGGCCTGAAGGCCTATGCGGTGGAGCCGACGCTTTCGCCGGTGATCTCCGGCGGCCAGCCCGGCCCACATCCGATCCAGGGCATCGGCGCGGGTTTCATCCCGACCAACCTGCACACCCAGTCGATCGACGGAGCGATCACCGTGGATGCGGAGGATGCGAAGGAAATGGCCCTGCGCTGCGCGCGCGAGGAAGGCCTGCTGATCGGCATCAGTTCAGGCGCCACCCTGGCGGCCATCCGGCAGAAGCTGGCGGACGTGGAACTCGGCGCGCGCGTGCTGGGCTTCAACTACGACACCGGCGAACGCTATCTTTCGGTGCCCGAGTTCCTGCCGGCGGGATAAGCTCTCTCCCGCCCGGCGGGCCCTTATTCCCCCACCACGTTCCCGGCAGTGGCCTCGATCGCGATCGGCCCGATCAGCGAGGATACGATCGGCGCCCCGCCGGGCACGTCCCCCCGCCGCGCGTCGATGCGCATCTCGTTCATGGCGATATGCGCGGTGACGTGGCGGGTGAACGGCAGAACCGTCCCCTCGCCCCAATCCTGGTGGACGATGTCGAATTCCAGCGTATCGCCGTCGATGCGGAAGTTCTCCAGCGCGCCGAAGGTATAGGGATTGTCGCATCGCCCGCAGGCCATCCCGAACAAGGCGCCCTCCGCCTTGCGGATGACGAAAAACTGCTTGTTCATGCCCACGCCGAAACCGATCCACACGCCTGCCACGTCGTCGGCGCTCAAGGGCCGCCAGGGCGCGGGCTGGACATAAGGCGCCGGCGGCCCGCCGCCTCCGCCCCCGCCGGCAGGCCTGACGATCGGCACGGGTGGAGCGCCCGGCGGAAGAATCGCCACCGGATAAGGCGCCGGATCGGGCCCGCGCGGGTCCTTGATCAGCACCTGCTCCACAGGCTTGCCGTCGAACGAGCCGGTAAGCATGAGCTTGCCGCCGGCCAACCGCCCTTCCGCCTTGTCGATCCGCGCAAGCGAACCGTCAGGGCGATAATGCCGGATCGAGAAGCTGAGCCCCGTGTCCTCGGCAAAACGGCCTTCGATCAGCGCCAGGGTCGTCCCGTCCGCGCAGTGCGTGCAATAGACCCCCCTCACCCGATCGCCGCGTATCACGAATTGATAGACGTGCGGATCGCCCGCGTCGGTCCGCCATCCGCCGCGATAGTGATCGGCATCCTCGGCCGAGGCGGGACAGGCCAGCAGAACGGCGCCTGCCGCCAAGGCGAATACTGCGGGCGTTCGAATGGTCATCCCTTCTCTCCCGCGATCCCTTGGTGAAGCGGCTCAGCGCGCCGGCAGGGCGAACGTGACATAGCGGTTCGGCCCCGGCTTGGGCGCCCCGGCCTGCGGGTGCAGTCCCTCGCCACCGACCGGGATGGTGACGAACTGGCGCCCGTTCACCTGATAGACCGCCGGCACGCCTTCGGTCGCCGCGTCGAGCTGGTGTTCCCACAGGACCTTGCCCGTATCGGCATCGCGGGCACGGAACATCCGGTCACCCGCGGTGCCGATGAACAGCAGGCCCGTTCGGGTCGCCACCGGGCCGCCGCGCGGCGCCTGGCTGCCCACGTCGCCCACGCCTTGCTCCCTCAGTCCCCAGCTCGTGCCGTCGGGTATCCGCCACAGGATATTGCCGGTGTTCATGTCATAGGCGGTGAGGAACGAGAACGGCGGCTTGATCGCCACCATGCCGTTGGACTGGCGCAGGAAATCGTATGGCGCGCCATAGGCGAGATCCTGCGGCCCCCGGTTGGGGATCACTGTCTTGTCATCCGCCTTGGGCGGGACGAGCTTGATCAGCACCGGCGTTTCGCGGCTGACCACGAAGAAGCGCTGCCGCGCCGGATCGACTGCGGTGTTGCCCCAGCTTGTGCCGCCGTTATGCCCGGGAATGGAAATCGAACCGCGCAGGCTCGGCGGGGTGAACAGCCCTTCGTTACGGCTTTCGCGCAGGATCTGGCGGACCTTCTCGTGATCTTCCGGCGTGAGGTACGGATTGATGTCCGCCTCGCTGATGCTCATCCGCGAGAAGGGTTCCGGCCAAGTGGGGAACGGCTGCGTGGGCGAGGTATGCTCTCCCGGCACGTCGCTCTGCGGCACCGGCCGTTCCTCGATCGGCCACACCGGCTCACCCGTGCGGCGATCAAAGACGAACACGAAGCCATGCTTGGCGGCCACGATCACCACCGGGATCTTTTTGCCGTCCCTGGTGATCGTCATCAGCTTGGGAGCGTTGGGCAGATCGAAATCCCACAAGTCGTGGTGCACCAGCTGGAAGTGCCACAACCGCTTGCCGGTGTGCGCGTCGAGCGCCAGGATCGAGTTGGCGAACAGGTTGTCGCCCGGCCGGTTGCCGCCATAGAAATCCCCTCGCGCGGTGCCGGTGGGGACGAAGACGATGCCCAGTTCCGGATCGACGGTGAATTCGGACCAGTTGTGAACGCCGCCGAACAGCTCGCGATCTTTTTCCGGCCAGGTTTCCGAACCGAATTCGCCGACTCGCGGCACGACGTTGAAAGTCCATTTCAACGCGCCGGTGCGGATATCGTAAGCCTGGATATCGGCCGGATGGGACGCATAGCCACTGCCTGCCGGCAGCGCGACGATGAAAGTATCCTGATAGATGCGCCCCGGATTGCTGGTCATCAGCGGGCGCGGCGTGGGCGCGTGGCCTTCGGGCAGCGCATCGCGCAGGTCCACGCTGAAACCGGGGATGTACTTGCCGGTGCGCGCATCGATCGCGCGCAGCAGGCCATCGTTGAGGAACACCAGGCGGCGATCGCTGCCATCGGCGCTCTGCCAATAGTTGATCCCCCGGGTGCTGATGCGGCCCTTGGCCTCGCTCTTCCATATCTCGCGCCCGGTGGCGGGATCGAGCGCAGCGATGCCGGCGTCGCCGCGCTGCACGTACATCATGCCGTTGACGACGATCGGGTTGAACTGCGGCGCCGCGCCATTGCCGGCGTCATATTCCCACGCCACCTGAAGCTGGCCGACATTGCCTTTGTCGATCTGATCGAGGGCGGAATACTGCGCGCTTTCCGGCCCGCCGAGATACTGGCCCCACCCCGCGTAATCGAACGCTTCGCGCGGCAGGGCCGATGCGCTTTGCGGCGATCCGACTTGCGCGCAGGCCACCGCGAGCACCGCCAGTGCGCAAGCGGCGCCTGCCCGCATCATCCAGCGCGCACGCCCCTGCCGCCGATCGCTCGCCGCAACCCTCATCGCTCTCTCCCTGATATTCACCGTCTTGTTCCACGTTGATAGCGCGCGGCAGAAGGGAGACAAGGCGTCATGGCATGTCCCTTGCGGTCGGGCGGCGGGCGCGCCAAGCACGGCCGGACAGTCCCCAGCCACCGAGGCCCCCATGCAGCTTGAACCGCTTCCCTATGCCGATGGCGACACAGCCCTCACCGGCCTTCTTGCGCGGCCTTCCGGCCCGGCGCGCGCCGCCGTCCTCGTCATGCCGACGATCATGAACGCGACCGCGTCGGTCGAAGCCAAGGCCCGCTCCCTGGCGGAGCATGGCTATCTGGCGCTGATCGCGGATTTCTATGGCCGGCAACCGGCGAATTTCGACGAGGCCCGCACGCTCGCCGCCGCGATCCGGCCCGATCCGCTGGTCTATCGCCGCCGCCTGCGCGCCGGGCTGAAGGCGTTGGCCTCATTGCCCGAGGCGGAAGACCTTTCATTCGGCGCGATCGGTTTCTGCATGGGCGGGCAGGCTGCGCTCGAACTCGCGCGTGACGGTGCGCCGCTGTTCGCCGTGGCCAGCTTCCACGGCTTGCTCGACACCGGCCTTCCCGCCGAGCCCGGTGGAATCCGCGCCCGCATCCTCGTCTGCCACGGGGATGCCGATCCGATAGTCCCGCGCAGTCAGGTGCTGGCCTTCTGGGAGGAGATGGATGCGGCCGGGGCCAACTGGCATTTCCATTCCTATAGCGGCGTGAAGCACGGCTTCACCAACCCCGCTCCCACGGAAAATCCTGCCACGGCCTATGACGCCAGCGCCGACCGCCAGAGCTGGGCGGCGATGCTGGAACTGTTCGACGAGGTGCTGGGTTAGGCTGGGGTATGCCCGCCCCGCCCCTTGCCGATCTCGCACGCCATGTCTCCGCCCTCCACGCCCACGCGGCCGCCGGTTATGACAGGGCGCGCGAGCGGGTTATCTGGAACAAGCGGCTCGACAAGGCGCGGGCTCCCGATGCCGTGGTGGAGTGCCGGTCGGCGGAGGAAGTGGCGGCCGTCGTGCGCTTTGCCGCCGCTAACGGCCTGAAGGTTTCGCCGCGCGGCACCGGCCATCATTACGAGGCAGCGGCGCTGCGCGAGGGCGGCCTGCTGCTCGATCTGGGCGGGATCGACTTCATCGAAATCGACGAGGCGGCCGGTACGGCGCGCGTGGGCGCGGCTGTGATCGGCGGCCCCCTGAGCGAGCGTCTCGCGCGGCAAGGCTTGGCGTTTCCGGTCGGCCATTGCGTGGATGTCGGGCTGAGCGGCTATGTCCTCGCCGGCGGCTTTGGTTGGAATGCCGGGGAATGGGGTGCAGCCTGCACCAATGTCACGGCGGTGGAAATGGTCACGGCCGCGGGCGAGATCGTCGTGGCGAGCGAGAGCGATCGTCCCGATCTTTTCTGGGCTGCCCGGGGCGCCGGGCCCGGCTTCTTCGCGGCGATCACGGCTTATCACCTGCGGCTGCATCCGCTTCCACCCGCGACGTTCGCCTGGCGCGCCTCCTTCGCGGTCAAGGACGTGCCGGCGATCGCCGACTGGCTTTCCACCGCCACCGAGGCCACGCATCCGACAGCGGAAGTGGGGTGCTTCCTGCTCAATCATTGGGACACGCACGAGCCGGCGGCCGTCATCCGCGTATCCTGCTGCGCGGAGAGTGAAGAGGAGGCGCGCGAGCGGATATCGCCGTTTTTCGCTCTGCCCACCACGGCCCTGTCTCTCGACGAGGCGAAAAGCGAACCCGTCGCTTTCACCGAGCTGTTCAAGATGTCCCCCATGCCAAGCGGCGAGCGCGTCGCCGCCGATCACGCGTGGAGCGATGCGACGCTGGGCGAACTGCTGCTGGCGATCCACGACCTGCCATCGCCGAGTACCCATTCCACGGTCGACCTTGTCGGCTTCGGCGGGCACTCGCGCGTGGCCCTGCCCGCCGATGCGGCGCTGTCGCTGGGCGGCGGCACGGGTGCAGGGATCTATGCGCTGTGGGACGATCCGGCGGACGACGAAGCCAACCGCGCCTGGGTGCGCCGCATGGACGAGGCGCTCGCCCCGCTTCGCAGCGGCCGCTATGTCGGCGAGGCGGATCTGACGGCCGGGCCCGATCGGCTTGCCGAATGCTTTACGCCGCAAGCGCTGGAGCGCCTGCGCAAGCTGCGGGCCCGCCACGATCCCAACGGCCTGTTCTTCGCCTGGCCGTGAGCCCGGCCTAATCGCGCAGAAACGCCTCCGGCGGCAAGGCCATCAAGGCTTCCGCCCCCGCTTCCACCTTGCGACGCAAGGCGGAAACCTGCGGCAGGGCATGAAGCGCATAATGCCGCGCGGTCGCCAGCTTCGCGGTGCAGAACGGATCGCTCCCGGCATCCGGCAAGGCGGCCTTCGCGAGGTTCAGCCACATCCACCCGGTGGTGAGGACGCCGATGAGCTGGAGGAAGGCATAGGACCCTGCGCCAAGCGCGTCAGGATCGGCCTTCCCCTGGGAGAGCAGCCACAGGGCCGCCTCGCGCGCTTCGTGGGCCGCTTCGAGCAGCGGCGTGGCGAGGAAGCCGAGCGTTTCGTCCGCGTCTTCGCATTGGCCTTCGACCAGGGCGATGAAACGCTCGACCGTCTGCCCGCCGTCGCGCAGCAGCTTGCGGCCGACCAGATCGAGCGCCTGCACGCCGTTCGCGCCTTCATACAGCATGGGCGCGCGCGCATCGCGGACGATCTGTTCCACGCCGGTTTCGGTAATGTAACCGTGGCCGCCGAAAATCTGCTGCATCGCCACCGCAGTCTCGAACCCGCGATCGGTGCCGTAAGCCTTGATCACGGGGGTGAGCAGGGCAACCAGGTCGTCGTTCCCCTGGTCGATCTGCCATGCGGTCCACAGCACCAGCGCGCGGAAGCCTTCGGTGAAGGCGCGCGCATCCATCAGCAGGCGCCGCACGTCGGGATGGACGATCAGGGGGTCCGCCTCTTCAGCGCTGCCGGCGGCCCTGCCCTGCCGGCGCTCCAGCGCATAGGCAGCCGCCTTCTGGTAAGCGAGTTCGGCCTGGGCCACGCCCTGCACGCCGCACGAGAGCCGGGCGGCGTTCATCATGATGAACATGGCCGCCAGCCCCGCATTGAGCTCTCCCACCAGCCATCCGGTGGCGCCTTCGAAATGCATCGCGCACGTGGCGCTGCCGCTGAGCCCCATCTTATGTTCGATCGCACCGCAGGAAACGGCGTTGCGGGTGCCGTCCGGCAGGATCTTGGGCACCAGAAACAGCGAGATGCCGCGCGAACCTGCCGGCGCATCGGGCAAGCGGGCAAGCGCCAGATGGACGATATTGTCGGTGAGATCGTGTTCTCCGCCGGAGCAGAAGATCTTCTCTCCCGTCACCGCGAAGCTGCCGTCGGCGTTCGGCGCGGCCCGGGTGCGGACAAGCCCGAGGTCGGTCCCCGCCTGCGGCTCCGTCAGCGCCATGGTGCCGAGCCATTCGCCCGACACAAGCCGAGGCAGGTATGCCGCCTTCAGCTCCTCGCTGCCTCTCGCCTCCAGCACGGCCACCGCGCCATGAGTGAGGCCCGGATACATGTTGAAGGCATGGCAGGCGGAGTTGAGAAATTCCTCCACCGCTGTCGCCATGACATGCGGCAGGCCCTGGCCGCCGTATTCCTCAGGCAGCGCCAGCGTGCCCCAACCGGCTTCGCGATACTGGCGGTAAGCCTCCTGGAAGCCCGGCGGCGTGGTGACCGAACCGTCCTGATGGCGCGTGCAGCCGGCCTTGTTGGCCGCAGCGTTGAGCGGCGCGATCGCCTCGGCCGCGAACCGGCCGGCTTCGCCCAGCACGGCATCGAGCAGATCGTCGTCCACCCCGGCCCCATCGAGCAGCCGGGAGAACACGAAGCGCATGTCGCGCAGCGGAGGGACATAATCGGCCATGGTGTCGGTCAGCTTTCGATGCGGATGAGGGATTCGCCGTCCAGCGCGCGGTAGAAGCAACTGCGCGCCCCGGTGTGGCAGGCGGGCCCTGCCGGCCGCACCTTGAGCACGAGCGCATCCTGATCGCAATCGACCAGAATGGCTTCCACCGCCAGGACATGGCCCGAGCTTTCGCCCTTCTTCCACAGGCGCCCGCGGCTGCGGGAATGGAAATGGGCGAAGCCGGTGCGGCGAGTCGCCTCCAGCGCTTCCTGATCCATGAAGGCGATCATCAGCACTTCGCCGCTATCGGCGTCCTGCGCGACAGCCACCAGCAGCCCGGCGGAGTCGAATTTCGGCAGGAAGGCACGGCCTGCCTCCCGCTCCGCATCGTGTTCAACCATTGTCGAAAGGGCCCTTCATTCCTGGCTTTGGAGGGAATCGCGCCGAGGGGCGCGGCTTTGTTGCACGATAACCACAGGATTCCGCCAAAATCCATGCTGCGCCGCGAAGGCGCTTTGTGGGATAGCCTTTCAATGGGATGAACGACACGCGGCTTTGACGGGCCGTGACCTACCGGCAGCGCCGGATAAGCGCCAAGGATGGGGGGTCTCGGCACTAGTCCGCCAGGGCGGGCCGGGAAATGAGGGTTTGGATCGACGCGCTTACTGGGGGGTAGTGCGATGGCGATCCAGCGATATCGTCACGCGAACGCCCGGGGCCACACCCCGGGCGTTTTGCTTTGCTGAAGCGCCTCGTCCAGCACCCTGGCGAAACAGGCGATCACGACACGCTCCGCCCCGGCACGCTTAAGCGCCCCGACGCAGGCATCGGTGGTGGCACCGCTGGTCATGACATCGTCCACCAGCACGATCCGCGCGCCGCGCAGCCGCGCCTGGCGCCGTGAAGGAACGGCGACGGCGCCGGCCAGGACCCGCGCCCGCGCCGAGCGGCCCAGTCCACCGAGCGCCGGCGTCTGCCTGCGCCGCACGAGCGCGTCGAGCAGCAGGCTCTGCCCGCGCAGCCGCGCGATCTCCCGCGCCAGCAAGGCCGATTGGTTGAAGCCCCGCCGCCAGAGCCGCCAGCGGTGCAAGGGCACCGGAACGACCAGCCATTCGCCCTCCAGCTCCGGCAGGCGCGCGGCCGCCATGCGGGCGAGCATCGGCGCCAGCGCGATGCGGCGGCCATGCTTGAACGCCAGCACGAGCTTGCGCGAAGCATCGTTGTAGACCGTGCCTGCGGCGATACCGTCATGCCGCGGCGGGCTGGCGAGGCAGGGGGCGCAGACGGTGCCCGGACCCGCGTTCTCGCCGAAAGGGCGCTGGCACAGCGCGCAGGCGGGCTGGCCGGGGACCACCAGTTCATCCCAGCACGGGGCGCAAAGCCCTTCCTGCACCGCGATCCCCTCGCCGCACGAAGGGCAGCGCGGCGGATAGATCAGGTCCACCAGTGGGGCCAGCGCCTGAGCCAGCGCCATTACCTGCCCACCTTGCGCAAGCGGGCCGGCGGGAGCAGGAGCGCGCCATGGCCGACACTCCCCCGACGATCTTCTCGCGCCCTCGGCGGATCGCGGCGCGCAACCGCGCCCGCGTGCTTCAGCAGCGGCCGGATCCCGCACGCTTCATCAGCGACGACATTGTCGAGGACATGATTGAACGGCTCGCCTTCCTGCGCCACGCGCCCAAGCGGGCGCTGGTGATCGGCGAGTGGACGGGCAAGCTGGCTGAGGTTCTTCGAGATCAGGGGGCGGAAGTGATCCGCGCCGAACCCAGCGAGGGTTTCGACGAGGAGCAGCCGTTTCCCGTTGGCGGGTTCGACTTCATCGCCAGCGCGGCCACGCTCGACACGGTCAACGACCTGCCGGGCGCGCTGATCCACATCCGCCGGGCGCTGGCGCCGGGCGGCCGGGCGATCGCCAGTTTCGCCGGGGCCGGCAGCTTGCCCGTGCTGCGCCAGATCATGCTGGAGGCGGACGGCGAACGGCCGGCGGCGCGGGTCCATCCGCTGGTCGACGCCCGCGCGGGCGCGCAACTGCTGCAACGCGCCGGCTGGGCCGAGCCGGTGGCCGACAGCCGCGCTCTGACAGTGGCTTACCGCTCGCTCCGCCAGCTCGCGGCGGACCTTAGGACACAGGGCCTGGGAAACGTCCTCGCCTGGCGCGGCCCGTCGCTGGACAAGGCCGCGCTGGAGCGCGCCCTGGCCGCCTTCGCGAAGGAAGCGGACGAGCGGGGCCGCGTGGTCGAGACCTTCGAGATCCTGACGCTGAGCGGCCGGCATCCTTAGCCCGCGCGCAACGCCGCCTGCGCCGCCGCCAGGCGCGCAATAGGCACGCGATAAGGCGAGGCGCTGACGTAATCGAGCCCGGTGGCTTCGCAAAAGGCGATGCTGGCGGGATCGCCGCCATGTTCGCCGCAAATGCCCAGCTTGATGCCCGGCCGCGCCGCCCGGCCGCGTTCCGCCGCCATGGTAATGAGCTGGCCTACCCCCTCGACGTCCAGGCTGACGAAGGGATCGCGCGGATAGATGCCCTGTTCGACATAGGCGGCCAGGAAGCGGCCCGCATCGTCCCTCGAAACGCCCAGGCATGTCTGCGTCAGGTCATTGGTTCCGAACGAGAAGAACGCCGCCTCCTGGGCGATCTCCCCGGCCATGAGGGCGGCGCGGGGAAGCTCGATCATCGTGCCGACGAAGTAATCGAGCGTGCGGCCCTTCTCGGCGAAGACGCGGGCGGCGGTATCTTCCACCAGCGCCTTGAGGATCGCCAGTTCCTTGCGCGTCGCCACGAGCGGGATCATGACTTCCGGCACCACGGCTTCGCCGCTTTCCGCGACCACGTCGCAAGCGGCTTCGAAGATCGCCCGGGCCTGCATCTCGTAGATTTCGGGGAAGGTGATCCCCAGGCGGCAGCCACGATGGCCGAGCATCGGATTGAACTCGTGCAGTTCGGCGGCGCGGCGCTTCAGCTTGCCGATGTCCACGCCGGTCGCCTCGGCCAGCTCGGCGAAATCGCCTTCCTCGTGCGGCAGGAACTCGTGCAGCGGTGGATCGAGCAGGCGAATGGTGCACGGCAGGCCGGCCATCGTGCGGAAGATCTCGGTGAAGTCCGCGCGCTGTTCCGGCAGAAGCTTGGCCAGCGCCCGGCGGCGGCCGGCTTCGTCATCGGCCAGGATCATCTCGCGCACGGCGCTGATCCGCCCGGCGTCGAAGAACATGTGCTCCGTGCGGCACAGGCCGATGCCCTCGGCGCCGAACTGGCGCGCCATGCGGCAATCGGTGGGGGTTTCCGCATTGGTGCGGACCTTCATGCGCCGATGGCGGTCAGCCCATTGCATCAGCGTGCCGAAATCCCCGGCCAGTTCAGGCTCGATCGTGGAGACTTCGCCGGCCATGACTTCGCCGGTGGCGCCGTCGATGGTGAGCGTATCGCCTTCGGCCAGCTCTCGCGCGCCGATCCGCAAGGTGCGGCTCGGCAGGTCGATCGAGACGGCCGACGCGCCGGAGACGCAGGGGCGGCCCATGCCCCGTGCGACGACGGCGGCGTGGCTGGTCATGCCGCCGCGCGCGGTGAGCACGCCCCGCGCGGCATGCATGCCGTGGATATCCTCAGGGCTGGTCTCCACGCGCACGAGGATCACCTTCTCGCCCCGTCCGGCCCATTGCTCGGCGGTATCGGCGTCAAGCACGATCCGGCCGCTGGCCGCGCCCGGCGAGGCGGGCAGGCCCTTGGTCAGCACGTCACGCGGCGCGTCGGGATCGAGCATCGGGTGAAGAAGCTGGTCCAGCGCCATCGGATCGACGCGCAGCACGGCCGTCTTCTCGTCGATCAGCGCTTCGCCGACCATGTCCACCGCCATCTTGAGCGCGGCCTTGGCCGTGCGCTTGCCGCTGCGGGTCTGGAGCATCCACAGCTTGCCGCGTTCCACCGTGAATTCGATGTCCTGCATGTCGCGGTAATGCGTCTCGAGCAGTTCGAACACCTGGGCCAGCTCGGCATAAGCCTGGGGCATCGCCTCTTCCATCGACGGCGCGGTGGCCCCGGCCTTCTCGCGAGCGGCGCGGGTGAGGTATTGCGGCGTGCGGATGCCGGCGACGACATCCTCGCCCTGGGCGTTGACCAGCCATTCGCCGTAGTAGGCGCGTTCCCCCGTGGCGGGATCGCGGGTGAAGGCGACGCCGGTGGCGCTGGTATCGCCCATGTTGCCGAAGACCATCGCCTGGACATTGACCGCGGTGCCCCAGTCACCGGGAATATCGTTGAGCCGGCGATAGACCTTGGCGCGATCCGAATCCCAGGAATCGAACACCGCGGCGATTGCGCCCCAGAGCTGGGCCTGCACATCCTGCGGGAACGGCGCGCCCTGCTGTTCTTCCACGATTCGCTCGTATTCGCCGACCAGCGCCCGCCAGTCGGCGGCCTTCATCTCCGTATCGGCGGAATAGCCCTGGCTTTCCTTGGCGATATCGAGCGCTTCCTCGAACAGCCCGTGATCGAGGCCGAGGACGACATCGGAATACATCTGGATGAAGCGGCGGTAGCTGTCCCAGGCGAAGCGTTCGTCACCCGAAGTGGCGGCCAGGCCCTTCACCGTCTCGTCATTGAGGCCGAGGTTGAGCACGGTGTCCATCATGCCCGGCATGGAGACGCGCGCGCCCGAACGGACCGAGACCAGCAGCGGATCGGCCGCATCGCCGAACCGCTTGCCCACGGCCTGCTCGATATGAGCCAGCGCCTGAGCCACATCGGCGCGCAGGGCGTCGGAGAAGCCTGTCCTGAGCGAAGACGAAGGGTCCGCCCCTTCCTTGAGATAGCGGATGCATTCGTCGGTGGTGATGGTGAAGCCCGGCGGCACCGGCAGGCCGATCCCCGCCATTTCGGCCAGGTTGGCGCCCTTGCCGCCGGTAACAGTCTTGTCCCGCGCGCGGGGATCTTCGTGCCGAACGCCGCCACCGAACGTGTAAACCGTCTTCGTCATCGAGCTTCCTATGCTGCTGGGGGCAGGAGGCGTTGACAGGTGTGACACTGTCCTGGCGGACGTGTCAGCTTGCCTCCCGATCTGTCACCTTATCCCTCGATCCTGCTGAAATCCGCCACTGTGTGCACGGCCGCCCGGAACCGGGCGAGAAGGTCGAGCCGGGCAGCGCGCTTGTCCTGATCCGTATCGTTCACCGTGACTTCGTCGAAAAAGCGATCGATCGGCGCCCGCAACGAAGCGAGCGCCGCCATCGCAGCTTCGAAATCCTCCGCCTCAACGGCCCGCGCGGCGCGGGGCTCCGCAGCGTCGAGCGCCTCGATCAGCGCCTTCTCCGCCGGCTCCGGCGTGTAGGAAAGCCGTTTCGCGTGCCGCCCAGCCATCTTGGCGGCGATGATAGGGGCCAGATCCGGATCGTCCACCAGGGCCAGCGGGTCTTCCTCCCCGGTGCGGGCGATCTCCCCCTCCGGCCCGCGCCAATCCTCTTTCTTGAGGATATTCGCGGCGCGTTTGTAGCCGGCGTGGAGGTTGGCCCCGTCTTCGGTGGTGATGAAATTCTGGAGAGCGTTTACGCGGCGGATCATGCGCACGATGTCGCCGTCGATTTCAACGACCATCACCGCATCAATCATATCGTGCCGAATACCGGCATCGCGCTGCTGGACTTTCAGCCGCTCGATCAGGAACGCGGCGATATCCCGGCCCGCACTCGCGGATCCCCCTCGATGGGCGGCGGCCGTGATAAGCTGGCGCATCGAGCCTCGCAGGCCATTTTCCAGCATCAGCCGGAGTATTCCCAAAGCGGCCCGTCGCAGCGCGTAAGGGTCCTTCGATCCGGTAGGCTTTTCGTCGATCTGAAAGAACCCGACCAGCGTATCCAGCTTGTCCGCCAAACTCACCGCCACGGTCACCGGCGCAGTAGGGACTTCGTCGCCCTGGCCGACCGGCTTGTAGTGATCGCGGATGGCGTCGGCGACGGCGTCGGGCATGCCCTCGGCGCGGGCGTAGTAGCCGCCCATCAGGCCTTGCAACTCGGGGAATTCGCCGACCATTTCGGTGACGAGATCGGCCTTGCACAAGCGGGCGGCCTGTTCGGCCATGTCCACGAGCGTCTCTCTTTCCCCACTCGCCTCGAGCGAAGTCGAGAGGCCTTGCGCGGACGTGTCTCGACTTCGCTCGACACGAGTGGCTGTCGGGTTGGTAGCGGATGAGGGGCTCGAACCCCCAACGATCCCCTCTTCCACCAGCCAGCGCGCCAGCCTGGCCACGCGTTCGACCTTGTCGGCGACGGTGCCGAGCTTTTCGTGGAAGGTAATCCGCTCCAGCTTGCTGGCCTGCTCGGCCAGCGGCACCTTGCGGTCCTGCTCCCAGAAGAAGCGGGCGTCGGACAGGCGGGCGGCGAGGACCTTGCGGTTGCCGTCGACGATCGCGGCGCCATGATCCTTTGCGTCGATGTTGGCGGTGCAGACGAAGGCGTTGGCCAGCGCTGAGCCTGCCGAAGCGCCGCCCTGCTCGCAGACGAAGTATTTCTGGTTGATGCGGGCGGTTAGCTGGATGACTTCAGGTGGAACTTCAAGAAAGGCCTGGTCGAAGCGGCCCAGCAGCGGCACCGGCCATTCGGTGAGGCCGGCGTTCTCGATCACCAGCCCTTCGTCCTCCACCAGCGCAAACCCGGCTTCGGCGGCGGCCCTGGCGGCGCCGGCGCGGATCAGGTCCTGCCGCTCGGCATGATCGACGATCACGTGGCAGGCGCGCAGCTTTTCCCGGTAATCCTCGGCGCTGCCGATGGTGATCGGGCCAGGGCAATGGAAGCGGTGGCCAAGCGTGGCGAAGCCGCTTTCGATGCCGTCCACCGCGCAAGGCACCAGTTCCTCGCCGAACAGGGCGACGATGCCTGAAAGCGGGCGCACCCAGCGGAGGCTTTCGGTACTGATCGACGCCGCGCCCCAGCGCATCGACTTCGGCCAGGGAAACTCGCGGATGATCGCGGGAATGGCTTCGGCCAGCACGGCCTTCACCGCCCTGCCCGGCCTTTCGACCACCGCGAAGAACACGCCGTCGCGTTCCTCCAGCTGGTCTTGCGCGAGGCCGGTCTTGCGCAGGAAGCCTTCGAGCGCCTGCGGCGGCGCGCCCACACGCGGGCCCTTGGTTTCCTCACGCACGGGCTCGGTCGCTTGCGGCAGGTCGCGGGCGATCAGCGCGAGGCGGCGCGGCGTGGACCAGACGACAACCTCGCCCACGGAAACGCCGGCCGCTTGCAGCTCGCGGCGGAACAGCTTCTCCAGATCGGCCCGCGCGCCGGCCTGCATCCGCGCGGTGAGTTCCTCGGAGCGCAGTTCGAGGAGGAAATCGGTCATCACGCCGTCCACCCTGCGTATTCGGCCGCCCATCTGTCGGCGTTCTTGGCGATCCAGGCTTCGCAGCTTCCCTTGGCCAGATCGCGGACGCGGCCGATGTAGCTGGCGCGTTCCTGCACGCTGATCACGCCGCGCGCCTGGAGGAGGTTGAACAGGTGACTGGCTTCGATCGCCTGGTCATAGGCGGCGAGCGGGATGCCGGCGGCGATGCAGCGCTGACACTCCGCCTCGGCATGGCGGAAGCCGGTGAAGAGCTGTTCGGTATCGGCGATCTCGAAATTGTACTTCGACAGTTCACGCTCGTTCTCGAGGAATACCTGCCCGTATGTGACGCCTTCCTTGTTGAAGGCCAGATCGTAAACCCGGTCCTTGCCCTGCAGATACATGGCGAGACGTTCGAGGCCGTAAGTCAGCTCTCCCGCGACCGGCTTGCAGTCATAGCCGCCGATCTGCTGGAAGTAGGTGAACTGCGTCACCTCCATGCCGTCGCACCAGACTTCCCAGCCCAGCCCCCAGGCGCCGAGCGTGGGGCTTTCCCAATCGTCTTCCACGAAGCGAATGTCGTGGGCCAGCGGATCGATGCCGATGGCTTCCAGGCTCTTGAGATAAAGCTCCTGCAAGTTCGGCGGGTTGGGCTTCAGGATCACCTGGTACTGGTAATAGTGCTGAAGCCGGTTGGGGTTTTCGCCATAGCGGCCATCGGTCGGCCGGCGGCTGGGCTGGACGTAGGCGGCGTTCCACGGCTCCGGCCCCAGCGCGCGCAAGGTGGTCGCGGGGTGGAACGTGCCGGCACCCATGCGCATGTCGTAAGGCTGAAGGATCAGGCAGCTCTGCGCGCTCCAGTAATCGTGGAGGGCGAGGATCATGTCCTGGAAGCTGTTGGACGGGTCCCTGTTCATCGCGGCGGCCATGGCGGATGGCCTGAAAACCGTCAATGCCGCGCCGGCATTTGAACGGGCGGCCGACCAAATACGGGGCAATCGGTTTAGTAGCGCCAATATCACACTGTTTGCTAAGAATGCGCGTTATAGTGGCGCCGCACAGCGCCAGGCCTTAAATGGCCGGTCGAGTTCCGAGGGGCATTTACCACCATGCTGTTCAAGCGCCTGATCGCTTCCGCCGCTGCGCTGTCGCTGAGCCTTGGTGGCTGCGTCGCGGGATCGCGCGTGGAGACGCCGCCGCGCGGCGCGGTACCGGGGCCGGCGCTGTGGCAGGTGTCCGACAAGGATACGACCATCTACCTGTTTGGTACGGTCCACGCCCTGCCGAAGGACAAGAACTGGTTTGACAGCCGCATCCAGCGCGCGTTCGACGCTTCAACCGAGCTGGTGACCGAAGTCGACATTTCCGACGTGGGCAGTTCCACCCAGGCGTTGCAGGCGCAGGGGATGCTGCCCGAAGGCCAGTCCTTGCGCGACATGATGACGCCCATGGACCGCGAGGAATACGAGATGGCGCTCGTTTCGCTGGGCATCCCGGTCGAAACGCTCGACCGCTACGAGCCGTGGCTCGCGGCGATGACGCTGTCGCTGCTGCCGCTGCTGCGGGCGGGCTATGACACGCAGAGCGGCGTGGAGATGGCGCTGGGCGAGAAAGCGGGCGCCGACAAGAAGCGCGGCGCGCTGGAGACCATCGAGCAGCAGATCGAGCTGTTCGACGGCATGCCGGTGGATGCCCAGCTTTCGTTCTTGGATCAGACGGTCGAGCAGATTCCCAAGGCGAGCAACACGCTGGACGCGATGGTCGCCGAATGGATCGAAGGCGATGCCACCGAACTGGCGCGGCTGATGAATTCCGAACTGACCGACCCGGTGCTGAGGGACCGCCTGCTGATCCAGCGCAACGCCAACTGGGCGGACTGGATCAAGCGCCGGCTCGACACCCCCGGCACGGTGTTCATCGCCGTGGGCGCGGGGCACCTGGCCGGCAAGGGCAGCGTGCAGGACCAGTTGCGCCAACGCCATGTGAAAGTGAAGCGCGTCTGGCAGTGATCGCGCGCCTCCTCGCGCTGGCGCTGGCCGCGATACTGGCGGCCTGCGGCGGACCGGCGCGGGACTGGCCGCCGCCCTCCCCCGCCTTGTGGGAGATTTCCGGCCCCAATGGGCAGGCCGGCTGGCTGTTCGGCACCATCCATGCGCTGCCCAAAGGGGTGCAATGGCGCACCCCCGCGCTGGATGCGGCGCTGGACCGGGCCGATCTGCTCGTGGTCGAAGTGGCGAATCTGGGTGACGGCAAGAGCGGTAAGGGCGCCTTCGCCGCCGTTTCGACGAGCCCCGGCCTGCCGCCCCTGCTCCAGCGGGTGGCGCCCGGGGACCGTGCCATGCTGTCGCAGGCCCTGCGGCGCGCGGGGATGGACGAGGCCGATTTCGGCACGATCGAAAGCTGGGCGGCCGCGCTGATCATCGCCAATCGCACGAGATCGGGCGACAGCGCCAATGGCGTGGACCGGGCCTTGCTGGCGCGCGGGCTTCCGGTGATGGGGCTGGAAGGCTTTGCCGAACAGTTCGCGATCTTCGACCGGCTGGCGCAGGCGGACCAGGCGGAACTGCTGCGGCTGACGGCCCAGGACACCGATCGGGACGATCACATGGCGCAGGAAGCCTGGCTCACCGGAGACCTGGCAACGCTGGAGCGCGAGGAACTGAGCGGCGTGCTGGCCGATCCGGAACTGCACGAAGCGCTGATCGCCGGGCGCAATCGGGCGTGGGTGCCGCGGATCGTGCGCGTTCTGGAAAGCGGCCGGCATCCCCTGGTGGCCGTGGGCGCGGGGCACATGATGGGCGATGACGGATTGCCGGCGCTGCTGGCGGCGCAAGGCTATACGGTGAAGCGCATCCAGTAGCGCTGCAGCACCGTAGGGCACGCGTGCTTGCATCGTGGATGCTTTTGCCCTAGGCGCGCCGCTTCCCGTCATGGTCATCCCTGGAGGCGTGGCGGGCAAGCTGTATCAACGCATTCGAAAGGCAAGACGATGAGCGATGCTCTCACCCTGCCGGCCGAGCTGCGCGAACGGGCTGGCAAGGGAGCCTCCCGTGCATTGCGCCGCGATGGCCGTGTTCCCGCCGTGATCTATGGCGGCAAGGAAGAACCCGTGGCGATCCACGTGGAAGCCAAGGAACTGGTCCGCCAGCTCCACACCGGCCATTTCATGAATTCCATCGTGATGGTCGATCTCAGCGGCAAGAAAGTGCGTGCCCTGCCCAAGGACGTCGCGCTGCATCCGGTTACCGACCGCCCGATCCATGTCGACTTCCTGCGCCTGGCGAAGGACGCCAAGATCCAGGTCGCCGTGCCGGTCCTGTTCGTCAACGAGGACGATAGCCCCGGCCTGCGCAAGGGCGGCGTGCTCAACGTCGTGCGGCACGAGCTGGAACTGATCTGCGAATCCGACAAGATTCCTGACAACATCACGATCGATGTCGCCGGGCTCGATGTCGGCGACGCGATCCATATCAGCCGGGTAAACCTGCCGGCCGGATCGGAAAGCGCGATCACCGATCGCGACTTCACGATCGCCACGCTGGTCGCCCCCTCGGCGCTCAAGAAGTCCGAGTCCGAGGAAGAAGGCGGCGCCGAAGAAGGCGAAGCAACGGAAGGCGGCGAGGAAGCGTAAGCTCCGCGCCTTTCCGACGCACGAAGCGCCGGCCTCGCCTAGCGTGGCCGGCGTTTTGCTTTTAGAGGGACAGGGCGATGCAACTCTGGGTGGGTCTCGGAAATCCCGGTCCGCGCTATGCGATGCACCGGCACAACGTGGGCTTCATGGCGATCGACGTGATCGCCGAGATGCACACCTTCGGCCCGGTGCAGAAGAAGTTCCAGGGCTGGTTCCAGGAAGGCCGGATCGGCGGCAGCCGGATCCTGCTGCTCAAGCCGGCCACTTTCATGAACGAAAGCGGCCGCTCGGTCAGCGAGGCGATGCGCTTCTTCAAGCTGGGCGTGGAGGCGCTGACCGTGTTCCACGACGAGCTCGACCTGGCGCCGTTCAAGGTCAAGGTGAAGCGCGGCGGCGGCACCGCCGGGCACAACGGGCTGCGCTCGATCGACCAGCACCTGGGGCCGGACTTCCGCCGGGTGCGCATCGGGATCGGCCATCCGGGACACAAGGACCGCGTGACCGGCCATGTCCTCGGCAATTACGCCAAGGCGGAGATGGACGATCTCGTGGAAATGCTCGGCGCAATCGGCAGCGAGGCGGAATGGCTGGCGAAGGACGACGACGCGCGGTTCATGAACGACGTGGCGATGAGGCAGCAGGACCGAGATTGAGCCGGCCTCGGGTGGAACGCTGGCGTCAGACGGTGCGCGCTAGTAGCTCGCTCCGTCGATCAGGCGGCGCGGCAACTCGCGCCACAAGGCGGGATCGAACATCCTGAGGTTGATCCCCATGCGCGGATAGGCGGGATCGGTCGGCGTCCAGTGCGTGATGCAGCCGCAAGTGGGGCAATGCCACAGGTCGAGCGCGCGATCGCCCTGCTGGTACGAGACACCCTCGCCTTCCACGGCAACCGCGGCGGACGGGCAATAATGCCACAGCCCGGCGGTACGCCGGCATATCGAGCAATTGCATTCGCTCGCTTCAACTGGCGTTTCGTGCAGGGTCAGGCGAATCCGCCCGCAATGGCAGCTTCCGCTATGCTGGCTCATCCTTCACACGTCCTCCAGGCAGGCGGCTATCGGCTCGCTGGCTGGGCCAAGCCCCGTCCAACCGGTCTGCGCCTATCGCCGCTTGATTGAGTTGCTTTTACGCTGCGCGGGAAGGTCGGCAAAGTATCGAAAGCGGTCATCGACGCTCGAGCCTAGCTTTTCCGCCCAGCACCGCTTATCCGCGCGCCAAACCTCACCTCCGGAGTTATTCATGGGTTTCCGCTGCGGGATCGTGGGCCTGCCGAATGTCGGCAAGTCGACCTTGTTCAATGCCCTGACCGAGACGCAGGCAGCGCAGGCGGCCAATTATCCGTTCTGCACGATCGAGCCCAACGTGGGCCAGGTCGCGGTGCCGGATGAGCGGCTGGACAAGCTGGCGGCCATCGCCGGCAGCGCCAAGATCATTCCCACGCAGCTCGCTTTCGTGGACATCGCCGGGCTGGTCAAAGGCGCCAGCAAGGGCGAAGGCCTGGGCAACCAGTTCCTGGGCAATATCCGCGAGGTGGATGCGATCGTCCATGTGCTCCGCTGTTTCGAGGATGACGATATCCAACATGTCGCCAACAAGGTCGATCCGCTGAGCGATGCCGAAGTGGTGGAGACCGAGCTGATGCTGGCCGATCTCGAAAGCCTGGAAAAGCGCGTGCCCGCGGCGGCCAAGAAGGCCACCGGCGGCGACAAGGAAGCGAAGATCATGACCAGCGTGCTGGGCCAAGCGCTGGACCTGCTGCGCGACGGCAAGCCCGCGCGGCTGACGGAGCCGAAGGACGACGAGGAAGCGCGCGTGTTCGCCCAGGCGCAGCTATTGACCGCCAAGCCCGTGCTGTACGTGTGCAATGTCGCCGAGGAAGATGCGGCGAAGGGCAATGCCTTGTCGGACCAGGTGTTCGAGAAGGCGAAGGCCGAAGGCGCGCAGGCGGTGGTGGTCTCGGCCGCTATCGAAGCCGAGCTGGTGGGGATGGACCCGGAAGAACGGGCCGAATACCTGAAGGAGCTGGGGCTGGATGAAACCGGCCTCGCCCGCGTGATCCGCGCCGGATACGAGCTGCTGGGCCTGAAGACCTTCTTCACCGTGGGCCCCAAGGAAGCGCGCGCGTGGACGTTCCACACCGGGGCCAAGGCGCCGCAGGCGGCGGGGGAAATCCATACGGACTTCGAGAAGGGGTTCATCCGCGCCGAGACGATCGCTTATGGCGACTACGTGGCGCTGAGCGGCGAAGCCGGCGCGCGCGAAGCGGGCAAGCTGCGCCAGGAAGGCAAGGACTACGTCGTCCAGGACGGCGACGTGCTGCACTTCAAGTTCAACGTTTGACACGCAAGCGGCGCCGGAGCCGAAGCTCCCGCGCCGCCAGCATGGTCGCCTGCCTGAAAGAAACTCAGGCGCGGCTTTCGGCGTAGGCGGTCCAGAGACGCGCGAGGGTAGAGCGGGCGCCGGAGACCTGGCCGAAGGTGGCCTTCGCCTCGTCCAGCTTGCCCTGCTGCACTTGCGCGATGCCGAGCCGCGTCAGCACGGTGTCACGATCGACACCGCCCTTGGTGAGCGCGAGCTGGAGCATCTCCTCGGCCTTCGGGAAGTCTTCAAGCGCGAGATAGAGCTCGCCCGCGTTCTGGGCCGGCTTGCCATTGGCGGCGCCGGCCGCATCGGCAGCGTACTGCGCGGCATCGGCCGGCTCTTTAGACGCACGGGCGTCCACCAGTTCCTTGGTCGAGCTGTAGAACGGATCGCTGTCGCTGAACACGCCGGCGCTCTTGCCGGCGGCGAGGACGCGGCCGACTTCGTTGGCCATGATCCGGGGATCGGCCACTTCGACGTAGGTTTCGTATTCCGCGCGCCCGGTCATCGAATCGGTCAGGGCCATCAGCCGCAGCAGGTCGAGCTGGGCCTGCTTGTCTTCCGGCTGGAGTGCGGCGACGACTTGCAGGGCCTTGGTCCAGTTATCCTTGGTGGGGGCCTGCGCCACGAGCAGGGCCGACCAGGCGGCCGCTTCATCGGGCATCTTCTGCTGGTAGGCGATCGCGAGCGGCCGTTCCAGCCATGCCTGGCGGACTTCCTGACCGGCGGCGTTGCGTTCGCTGACCGTCTTGCGCAGGAAATCGAAGCCTTCCTTGTTGCGGCCTTCCTTGAAATAGGATTCCGCGATCAGGCCCCAGGGATCCTGCTTCTCGGCGAAATTGCCGGCGAACCCGGCGTCGATGGATGCCTGCAGCTCCTTACGGGCCACTTCGAAGTTCTGCTCGTCATAAGCAAAGCCGCCGAGGAAATAGTGGAGCAGGCCGGCGTTTTCGCCCGCCCGGCCGCTTTCCAGCATGAGCTGCATGCCCTGCTTCTGCAGCGCCTTGTCCGAAGCTTTCGCACCGAGCTGGAGAATGATGTTGCCGGCGAAGAAGCGGTCATAGTCGCTTTTCACCGCAGCCACGAGGCCCGACACCTGCGCCTTCGCGCCCGCATAGTCGCCCGAGGTGTTCACCGCTTCGGCGAAGGGCTGATAGACTTTCTCGAAATCCTTGCTGAGCGACTGGTTCTGGGCCTGCTGTGCGAGGGCCGGCGCGCTCAAAACCGCGGTGCCCGCAGCGACGGCGCCGGTGAAGCCAATCGCCATCGCGACAGCCGACACGAACGCTCGGGAGGATTTCTGGCGCTCGAATCTGAAGGTGCGAAGCATATTTCCAAACTCTCCTGCAGGAATATATCGCCCCTGGGCGGGGCCGGTTTTCCGTTTGCGCGCGCTGTGCCCAGTAACACGATGAATTGCAATTACTCCTGGCAATCCGGCGCTGAATGCCAATTTAACGGATAGCGGGGCGACCATTCAGCCAATGTGACACACGGCGGCAGCAAGTGTGGAAAAAGGGCTGAGCGGCCGGTCTCGCGCCCCCGCTCCGCTGGCCTGCCCAACCTCTTTGGCCTAGGGCCTTTGCGACAAGACGAAACGACAACAAGACGGGTTAACCCTCGCAGGTGAACGACACGACTGATACCCTTGATCCCCCGGCCCCGCCGGAGGAGTTCGATCGCATCGACATCGTCGATGAGATGAAGACGAGCTATCTCGATTACGCGATGAGCGTAATCGTGAGCCGCGCGCTGCCCGACGTGCGCGACGGCCTGAAGCCCGTCCACCGGCGCATCCTGTGGGCCTGCCACGAAGGCGGGTTCGTGCCCGGCCGCCCCTATCGCAAGAGCGCCAAGATCACCGGCGACACGATGGGCAACTATCACCCGCACGGCAACCAGGCGATCTACGACGCGCTGGCCCGCATGGCGCAGCCATGGTCGATGCGCGTGCCGCTGATCGACGGCCAGGGCAACTTCGGCTCGATGGACCCCGATCCGCCCGCCGCCGAACGGTATACCGAGGCGCGCCTGGCCAAGTCGGCGATGGCGCTGCTGGAAGATATCGACAAGGACACGGTCGATTTCGTCGACAACTATGACGGATCGCAGCGCGAACCTTCGGTGCTGCCCGCCCGCTTCCCCAACCTGCTGGTCAACGGCGCCGGCGGCATCGCGGTGGGCATGGCCACCAATATCCCGCCGCACAACCTGGGTGAGGTGATCGACGGCTGCCTGGCGATGATCGACAATCCGGGGATCACCTCGGAAGAGCTGATCGAATATATCCCCGGCCCCGATTTCCCCACCGCGCCGCTGATCCTGGGCAGCGCGGGCAGCCGGGCGGCCTATACCACAGGGCGTGGCTCGGTGCTCCAGCGCTGCCGCCACACGATCGAGGAAGGCCGCGGCGACAAGCGCTCCATCGTGCTGACCAGCATTCCCTATCAGGTTGGTAAGGCCGGCCTGGTGGAAAAGATCGCCGAGGCGGCGAAGGACAAGCGGATCGAAGGCGTTTCCGACGTCCGCGACGAATCCAACCGCGAAGGCGTGCGCGTGGTGATCGACCTGAAGCGCGACGCCACGCCGGAAGTGGTGCTCAACCAGATCTGGCGGCATACCCCCGCCCAGGCGAGCTTCCCCGCCAATATGCTGGCGATCCGCGGCGGGCGGCCTGAAACACTGGCCCTGCGCGACATCATCCAGGCCTTCATCCAGTTCCGCGAACAGGTCATCACCCGGCGCACCAAGTTCGAACTGAACAAGGCGCGCGACCGGGCGCATATCCTGCTCGGCCTGGTGGTCGCGGTGTCGAACCTCGACGAAGTGGTGGCAATGATCCGCGGATCGGCCAACCCGGCCGATGCCCGTGCCAGGCTGCTGGCGAAGGAATGGCCGACTGGCGAGATCGCACCCTACCTCGCGCTGGTGGAGGCCGTGGAGCCGAACCTGGGCGCGGCGGAAGGATATTATCGCCTGTCCGAAGCGCAAGTGAGGGCGATCCTCGAATTGCGCCTCCACCGCCTGACGGCGCTCGGCCGTGACGAAATCGGCGACGAGCTCAAGGAACTGGCCGGCCGGATCGAGGAATACCTGGCCATTCTCGCCGACCGCCGCCGTCTTTACGAGGTGATGCGGCAGGAACTCACCGAAATCCGCGAGGCCTTCGCGAGCCCGCGCCTCAGCGAGATCGCGCCGGCTTGGGACGGGATCGAGGACGAGGACCTGATCGAGCGCGACGAGATGGTCGTGACGGTCACCCTGGACGGCTATATCAAGCGGACCCCGCTTTCCACCTTCCGCGCCCAGAACCGGGGCGGAAAGGGTCGCGCCGGCATGGCGACCAAGGAAGAAGACGCGGTGAGCGAGATGTTCGTCACCAGCACGCACAATCCGGTGCTGTTCTTCTCCACCGCCGGCAAGGTCTATCGCCTGAAGGTCTGGCGGCTGCCCGAAGGCGGCCCGGCGACGCGCGGGCGGCCGATCGTCAACCTGCTGCCGGCGCTCGACCAGGGCGAAACCATCGCCGCCGTGCTGCCGCTGCCGGAGGACGAGGATAGCTGGGGCGCGCTCAACGTGATGTTCGCCACCGCGAAGGGGGTGGTGCGGCGCAATTCCATGGCGAGCTTCACCAATATCCCGCGCGGCGGCAAGATCGCCATGCGGTTCGATGAAGGCTCCGACGATCGGCTGATCGGGGTGGCATTGCTCGAGCCGGAGAACGATGTCCTGCTGGCGAGCCGCCAGGGCAAGGCGATCCGCTTCCAGGCCGAGGACGCGCGCGAATATTCCGGGACTTACGGGGCCGGCGTGCGCGGAATGCGGCTGGCCCAAGGCGACGAGGTCATTTCGCTGTCGATCCTGCGCCGCGGCGCCATGCGCAGCCAGGAAGAGCGCGAGGAATACCTGCGCTTCGCCCCGTGGAAGGCCGAACGGGATGGCGAACCAAAGCTGCCGCCGGAACGCTTCGAGGAACTTGCCGCCGTGGAGCAGTTCATCCTCACGGTCTGCGCCAATGGCTATGGCAAGCTGTCGACGGCCTACGAATACCGGCGCACGGGCCGCGGGGGCCAGGGCATCGTCAACATCGACAACATCGCCCGCAACGGGCCGGTGGTGGCTAGCTTCACCGCGACCAAGGCGGATCAGCTCATGCTGGTGACCAACCAGGCCAAGCTGATCCGCATCGCGCTCGACAGCCTGCGGGTGATCGGGCGCGGCTCCGCCGGCGTGCGGCTGTTCAACGTCGCGGATGGCGAGCACGTGGTCAGCGCGGTGCGGCTGGACGAGCAGGAAGCGCCCGAAAACGAGGCCGAGGAAGCGGTGGTCGAGGAAATGCTGGGCCGGGGCACCGCGGAAACGCCGCCCGCGCCGACGCGGGACCGCGACGAGAGCGAGGACGAAAGCTAAGCGAGCCGCTGGCGGAACCAGGCGGCGACTTCGTCCTCGCCCAGTTCCCCGGCGGCGAGCTGCTGCATCATGATCGTGGCCTCGGCCTTGTCGAAATGCAGCTCTCCATCATTGAGCCGCAGGAACAGGCGCGCGGCAACCCAGGCCGTACGTTTGTTGCCATCGACAAACGGGTGGTTGCGAGCGATGCCGAACGCATAAGCGGCCGCCATCGCGGCGAGATCGGGCTCGCTATAATGAAGCAGGTTCTGCGGGCGAGCCAGCGCGCTTTCGAGCAATCCGGCGTCACGGACCCCCTCGCCCCCGCCGTGCTCCGCCAACTGGCGATCATGCACAGCTTCGGCCATCTGGCGCGTAAGCCAGGCGATCCCGCTCTTCGGCCCGCTCATTTGGCGAGGACGCGCAGGATATCGCGATCCTCGTGCATGATCTCTTCGGCGAGTTCCATTGCCCGGGCAAATTCCGGATCATACTTGCCGATGGTGAATTCGCCGTTGGGCCGTTCGACCAGATGCAGTTCATCCCCCTGCTCCACACGAAGGCGTGCGAGCACTTCCTTGGGGAGGACGAGGCCGGTCGAATTGCCAACCTTGATGAGCTTAGCCTTTGCGTTCATACGTGTGTTATAACACGCTTCCGATAAATCTCAAGCATCCCCTTGACCCTCACGCGGCGTGAGGGACTATCGAGCTGTCCTGCGGAAGGACGAAGGCATGGGCACATATACCGTCACGCAGCTGGCCAGGCTCTCGGGAGTCTCGGTCCGCACGCTGCATCACTATGACGAGATCGGCCTGCTCAAGCCGGCGTTCATCGGCGAGAACCGCTATCGTTATTACGGGCGCGAGGAGCTGCTGCGCCTGCAGGACATCCTGTTCCACCGCGAGCTGGGCGTGCCGTTGCAGGAGATCGCACGGCTGCTCGACCTTCAGGGAAGCGATCGCGTGGCCATCCTTCGCGAGCATCGCGACTGGCTGGCCGAGCGGGTTGAGCGTTCTCGCCAGCTCCTTGCCACGATCGACCGCACGATCGCGGAACTGAACGGAGAAGGCACGATGGACGACAAGGCACTCTACGAGGGCTTTTCGCCCGAGAAGCAGGCTGAATACGAGGATTGGCTGGTGGACCGCTTCGGCGGCGAGATGCGCCAGCGGATCGAGGACAGCAAAGCCAAGGTCGCCTCACTGGGCAAGGAAGGCCTGGCCACCCGTATGGCCGAAGGCGAGGCGGCCACTGTCCCTCTCGCCAAGGCGTTCCAGCATGGCGTTGCGCCGGAAGACCCCGCAAACAGTCCCTTGCTCGCGCGGCATCACGCCTGGATTGCCGAGATGTGGGACCGGGCCTGCCCGCCGCAGGCCTACGCCGGACTGGCCGACCTCTATCTCGCACATCCCGATTTCCGCACGACCTTCGACGGCAAGGCCGGAGCCGGCTTCCTCGATTGGCTGGTGACGGCGATGAAGGCCTATGCTGGCCGGCTGCCTGCCTAGTTATTGACCACTACGCGCAGTTCGGGATCGCGCTTGCGCAGTGTCTGTGCGATTCCCGTCGCGATCAGGAACTGGCCCAGGTAGTAGATCGGCCAGGCCATGACTTGCGGCACCACGCTGTATTGCAGCGGGCCGGTCTCGGCGAAGATCAGCAGGTCGGACAGCAGGAACAGCGCAGCCCCTGCCCCTACCCGGTAGCGCGAGAACACGCTGGCCCAGGCACTCGCCGCCATCGCGCCGAGGGCGAGCGCGTAAAGCGCGAGGTTGGGCGCCTGGGCGCGGTCGGCGGGCATGAACCAGGCGATGATCGGCGTCAGCAGCAGCATGGCCGCCACCGTGCCTTTCTGCGTCGGCGACAAGGCGGCGCGGCGATTGCGCAGGTAAACGCCCATCGCCATCACGTGATAGGCGAAGAACAGCAGGCCGCCGATCGTGCGGTCGAACGTCACTTCGAGCGCCATGTCGCCCAGGGCGGCCGCGCCGAAGGCCCAGGCCATCAGCCGCGCATCGGGGCTGGAATGGCGCTGCCACAGATAGACCGCGAGCAATCCCGCCGCGGCACCCTTGATCGGGATCAGGTACAATTCCGGGAACGGCCCCCAGCGCAGGTAATAAAACGCCAGTGCGGCGGCGATGCTGGCCAGCAGCAGCGGGCGTTTCTCGGCCAGGGCGCGTCTCGACATGCCCTTCCCTTGACGCTTCGGCACGCCGGGAGCAAGCGCGCGTGCATGGTCCATGACGTTCATATCATCGGCGGCGGGCTGGCCGGAAGCGAGGCGGCGTGGCAGCTCGCCCGGCGCGGGTTCAAGGTCCGCCTTTCGGAAATGCGCGGCGGCGGCGGGGCGACGCCGGCGCATCAGACCCAGGGGCTGGCCGAGCTGGTCTGTTCCAACAGCTTCCGTTCGGACGACGACGAGAAGAACGCCGTGGGCCTGCTGCATCATGAGATGCGCCGGCTGGATTCGCTGATCATGCGCGCGGGAGAAACGGCGCGTGTGCCGGCGGGATCGGCCATGGCGGTGGATCGCGATGTGTTCAGCAGCGAAGTGCAGCAAGCGCTCGAACAACATCCCAATGTCGAGATCGCGCGGGAGAAGGTGGATGCCCTGCCCCCAAGCGGCCTCACGATCGTCGCCACCGGGCCGCTGACGGCCGCTTCGCTGGCGGAAAACATTGCCCGCGCGACAGGCGCCGACAGCCTGGCGTTCTTCGATGCCATCGCCCCTATCGTCCACCACGACAGCATCGACATGTCGATCTGCTGGATGGCGGCCCGGTGGGACAAGGGCGGCAAGGACTACATCAACTGCCCGATGGACAAGGGCCAGTACCTCACGTTCGTCCAGGGCCTGCTCGATGGCGAGAAAGGCGAGTTCAAGGAGTGGGAGGCCAGCACCCCCTATTTCGACGGGTGCATGCCGATCGAGGTCATGGCCGAAAGAGGCGTGGAAACGCTGCGCTTCGGGCCGATGAAGCCGGTGGGCCTCGACGATCCACGCACCGGGCGCTGGCCTTATGCCGTGGTGCAGCTCCGCCAGGACAACAAGCTCGGCACGCTGTGGAACATGGTCGGCTTCCAGACCAAGCTCAAGCATGCCGAGCAGGTGCGGCTGTTCCGCACCATTCCCGGCCTGGAGAACGCCGAGTTCGCGCGGCTGGGCGGCTTGCATCGCAACACCTTCATCAATTCCCCGCTGCTGCTGGACCGGCAGCTCAGGCTGAAAAGCGCACCGCACGTGCGCTTCGCCGGGCAGATCACGGGGTGCGAAGGCTATGTCGAAAGCGCAGCGGTGGGCCTGATGGCCGGGATGATGGCAGCGGCCGAACTGGGCGGCCGCGCCTGGGCACCCCCGCCCCGTACATCGGCCATGGGCGCGCTCATGGCGCATATCACCGGCGATGCCGAGGCGGAGAGCTATCAGCCGATGAACGTCAATTTCGGGCTGTTCCCGCCACTGCCGGACGTGAAGAAAAAGCAGCGCAAGGAAGTCTATACCGAGCGGGCGAAGGGGGATTTCGGAGCGTGGCTGGCGGAGAGCGGCGCGCTTCCTTCCCTCGATAGGGAACAGGCCCTCCCCTAGCCCCTCCCGCGAGCGGAGGGGGATTCAGCACTTGCACTTCGGCGTCGCGGCAGGTTTGGGCGCCGTCGTGGCGAATTCGGCGGGGCTCAGCTCGCCATCGCCATTGGCGTCGGCCTTTTCGAACCGATCGACGGTGGTGACCGCCCATTCCTCGAAAGTAAGCAGGTTGTTCCCGTCCTTGTCGAGCGCGCGGAAAGCCGCCGTGCGGGTGGAAAGCATCTCGTCACGCGTGATGCGCTGGTCGCGGTTGCGATCGTAGCGGTAGAAGCGCTGCTGCTCGCGAGTCAGCTCGCTTGCCTCGGGCGGTTCCGGGCCGCGCAAGCCGGCGATGTCCGCGCTGGGCAAGCCGGTGGGTGTCGCGGCCGCCACGGGCGGCGGGGGCGCGCCGCGTTCAACCTGTGCCCTGCCTTGCAGCCAGAACAGCCCCACGCCCAGCAGCAGCATGGCGATAAAGGCGCCCAGCACGATCCGATTCACCTGCCCCCTCCCCCATTTGGTTCCAAGTCTAGCGGCCGATGAACCCGATCCGCAAGGCCCGAAGCGCGCTGCCGGGGCCTGTGAGAAGCGGCCGCCCCCCATCCGCCAGCGCCGCCGCGCTAAGGCCCGCGAGCACCGCCAGCGGCCGCAGCGAACGTGGCAGCCGCGGCGGCGGAGGCAGACCGCGGGCATAGTCGATCGCCAGGCCCCGCTCCGCGGCCTGCGACAGGTTCGTCGCCAGATCGGCCACGGCCCAGATCCGCGCGGCAGCGGCGGCGTCTTGCGGCCGGGGCGCGCCAAGTTCACGCGCCAGCGTGGCGAAGGCCTGCCCCCGACCCTCGACGAACTCCGCAATCACCGGGGGCGAAAGCTCCTCCGTCAGCAGCGCCTCCCAGCCTTCGACCAGAGGGCGCAGACCGGAAGGATCGCGCCAGTCGCGCAGCGCTTCCAGCAGCGGCTCGCCAGTGGGCCACTGCATGGGCGGGCTCGCCAGCGTATCGCGCCACCACGCCAGGCGAAGCTGCGCCGCCAACGATTCGCGCCGGCCGCGCAGGATCGCCGCGAGCCGGGCGTCCAGCGCCAGCAGCGTCAGGGTTGCCGGCCGGCTACGCGCTGATGCGTAGGCCAGCGCCAGCCGTTGCGGCGGCGGAAGCTGATCGTACAAAAGTCGTTTCTCCCCAATGCCCTGCGCGCCGCCATCACGGGCCAAGGCGCCTCCGCCGGTGCGCGCCGAAGCATAACGGCATCTTAACCCTGTCGCTTGAACAATCGCTCACCACAACTCCCTAAGACGTCCGGTTGACTGGGGACAATCAGGACGAGTCTAGGCAATGTCAGACGCAACGCGCCGCATCTTGCGACCTGCTGCCCGGATTGCGCGATCCGGGCGCGCGGCGGCGCGCGCCATTGCAACGTTGCGCGCACGACGCATTGCGCGGGACAGCCGGGGATCGGCCCTGATCGAGTTCGCCGCGGTCGCCGCGCCGTTCATCGCGCTCATCTTCGCCAATCTCGCAACCGCGGTCGCCTTTTTCTCGCAGCAACTGCTGGACACCGCGACCGAGAAGATGTCGCGCAAGCTGATGACCGGCCAGGTGCAAAAGGCAGGAACCACGCCGGAAGAATTCAAGATAGCGCTCTGCAACGACCTTCCCACCTATCTGTCCTGCGATCGCGTGATGGTGAATGTCCGCAAGGCGGCGGACTTCCAATCCGCCGATACCAGCGCCGCGTCGATAACCTTCGATGAAAACGGCGCCGTCACCAACGAGTGGAAGTTCGAAGCCGGCCAGCCCGGCGAAGTCGTGCTGATGCAGGTCTATTACCGCTGGCCCAATATCACCGGGCCGCTCGGCTTTTCGCTCGCGAACATGAGCAATGGCGAGCGCCTGCTGGTCTCGACCGCCATCTTCAAGACGGAGCAGTACGAATGAGCGGCGAGAGCACCCTTTCGCGCCGGCACCGACCGTTGCGTTCGATATGGCGGGCTGCCGAGGGCATAGCGGTCGTGGAGTTCGCCTTCGTGGCGGTCTTCCTCGTGATGCTCTATCTCGGCAGCGTCCAACTGTCCGATGCGATCTTCGCCAACCGGAAGATCACCACGACGGCCAGAGCCATCACCGATCTTACCACGCAGTATTCGGTCCTGACTGAACAGGACATCCAAGGCATTCTGGGCGCGTCCGCCAAGGCGCTGACACCTTATGATGCCAGCAATGCCCGCATCCGCATTTCACAGATCGCCGTTGATGAAAACGGCGTCGGAAGGGTTTCGTGGAGCCGCATCCGCGGTGAAGACATCCCGGAATTGAATAAGTGCGAGATAGTCGATGTTCCGGAAGAACTTGCGATACCCAACAGCTTCCTGATCTACGGCGAAGTAAATTATACTTATCGTCCTGTATTTGCCGCTTATTCGTTTGGCCAGCTTGAACTGGCAGACCATATATTCATGCTTCCCCGCGTATCTTCCAGTGTCAGCCTTCTGAAATCTGGGGCGGGTGACGAAGAGACGGATTGCTCAGACGATGAAACTTAACAAGCTGCTTCGCGCCCTGCGCGCCGATCAGCGCGGCAACGTGCTGATGATCTTCGGCTTCTCTCTCGTTCCGATGGTCTTCGCCACTGGGATGGGCATCGATTACGCGCGTGCGATGAAGGCGCAGACCAAGCTGAACGCGGCCGCCGACGCAGCAGCCTTGTCCGCCGTCTCGCAGACGATGATGAACGAGAGCAACAAGGCGGCCTGCGACAAGGCGCAGGCTATGTTCGCCGCTCAGGCACGGGCCATCCCCGGCGTCACTCTGGCGGCAGACGCCCCGGTGATATCGATGAAGGACGCCGATGGCGTCGTCCTGAAGTGCGCCGATGCGTCAGACAGCAGCGGCGCATCGCAGAGCCGCACCGTTACCGTCGCCTATACCGGGACATCCGACAACATATTCGCCGGCATTCTGGGATGGGCCACGCTTCCGATCGGCGGTTCATCCGATACTTACGCCTCGGTCGCGCCGAACATCGATTTCTATATCGCGCTCGACACCTCACCGTCGATGGCGCTGCCGACGACCTCGGCCGGCATCAAAACGATGGAAGACAACATCGGTTGCGCTTTCGCGTGCCATTCCAACAAGATCGAGAACAACGTCAAGTCCGGCACAGGGCACATGAATAAGCTCATTCTGGACAATGTCGCGTTTGCGCTTAACAAGGGAGACTTCGGTACCGGCTCCGTTACGGAGAAAGGAAGCTGCAAGACGACAAATAAGAAGGGACAATGCACGGAATATTATTATGACACGTACTCATATACCGTCATAGATCCTTCTGGCCGCTATGTATTCGACAACAAGCCGTACAAGAGTGGAACCCCATCGTCCTGCAACGTCAGCAATCTAGACAAGTGCGTCTATAACGGAAGCCCTACTACACAAGGGCAATTTGCGGACAGCTATTGGTATGCGCTGAACAAGGGCCTGACCCTGCGCGTGACCGACGAACGGTTCGCGGTGCGGGATCTGATGGATCTTGCCGTAAGCTACGCCGTGGATAACGAGGCGGATTATCGGGCAGCGCTTTATACCTTCGACCATTCCACGAACTTGAAAGAAATCGCTCCTCTTTCGGACAATCTTACCGGATCGGGCGGGGTGAAGGACCTGACGAGCGGCATCGACCTGGTTGTCGTGAACGACAAAGCCGGCAACGGTCGTCCGCCGAACGGCGCCAGCGGCTCAGAATACCTGTTCACCAGCTTCCAGAGCATCCTGCGGGCGTTCTCCCCAGGCGGAACCCACCCTATTCCCAACCCCGGCCTTGGAACGAAGACTAGTGGCGACAAGCCTCAGGCGTTCCTGTTCATGGTCACCGACGGCATGAGCGACGAGAACATCGGCAGTGGCCGCACACGCGCCGCCATGCAGCAGGCACAGATCGAGCAGTGCACTGCCCTGAAGGCTCGCAAGATCAAGATCGCTATCCTTTATACGGAATACACGTATGAATCGATCAAGAGCGACGAGCCAGGCCAACGCGAAATCGCGCGAAAGGCCATCCAGGGCGATGGGCAGAAGAGCATCGCCCAGGCGCTGACCGAGTGCGCGTCACCGGGCCTGATGTACACGGTGAAGACCGACGAGAGCATCAGCAATGCGCTGCAGTCGCTGTTCTCCAAGGCGCTCGCCGCGGCGCGTATCGTCCGGTAATCGGAAGGCGCCGCAATACCGAAAAACGGGAGGAGCCGTGCTCCTCCCGGACATGTCAGCGGTTTGCTTCGGGGCGCTCAGCCCTGGCGATAGCAGACCTTACGCGCCGCTTCTGCGATGCGACCCGCGTCTATCAGCGCGAGATGTTCGAGGTTGGCGGCATAAGGCAGCGGCACGTCTTCGTTGCACACGCGCAGCACCGGCGCGTCGAGCAGGTCGAAACCGTCTTCCATGCAGATCGCCGTGACTTCGGAAGCGATCGAACAGGTCGGCCAGCCTTCCTCGGCAATGATCAGGCGATTGGTCTTGGCCAGGCTGGTGAGGATCGCTTCGCGATCGAGCGGGCGCAGGGTGCGCAGGTCGATCACTTCGGCCGAGATACCCTCGCCCGCCAGCGTCTCCGCCGCCTCCAGCGCCAGGCCGACGGCGATCGAGTAGGAAACGATCGTCACGTCGCTGCCTTCGCGCACGATGCGCGCCTTGCCGATGGGCAGGACGTGATCGTCAAGCTGGGCGACTTCGAACGTGCGGCCGTAGACCAGCTCGTTCTCCAGGAACACCACCGGATCGTCGCAGCGGATCGCCGCCTTGAGCAGGCCCTTGGCGTCTGACGCGTCATAAGGCGCGATCACGATGAGCCCGGGGACGCTGGCATACCACGGGGCGTAGTTCTGGCTGTGCTGCGCCGCCACCCGACTGGCCGCGCCGTTGGGGCCGCGAAACACGATCGGGATGCGCATCTGCCCACCCGACATGTAATTGGTCTTCGCCGCCGAGTTCACGACATGGTCGATCGCCTGCATCGCGAAGTTGAAGGTCATGAATTCGACGATCGGGCGAAGGCCGCCCATCGCCGCGCCGGTGCCGATGCCGGCGAAGCCGTATTCGGTGATCGGCGTGTCGATCACGCGCCGGGGGCCGAACTCTTCCAGCAGGCCTTGCGTGACCTTGTAGGCACCCTGATATTCGGCGACTTCCTCGCCCATCACGAACACGCGTTCGTCCAGGCGCATTTCCTCGGCCATCGCATCGCGCAGCGCTTCGCGCACGCTCAGCTTGATCATGTTGGTGCCGGCGGGAACTTCGGGATCGGCGGCGGGCTGCGCCTTGGCCGCGAGCTTCTCCGTGCCTGAGGGCGCCGGGGACTTGGGTGCTTCGGATTCGGCGGCTTTCTGCTGCTCGGCCGGCGCCTCGGCAGTGGGGGCCGGAGAGGGTGCGGGTGTTACCGCCGAGGCATCCTCGCCCTCGCCCGCCAGCACGGCGATCACGGTGCCGACCTTCACTCCTTCGGCGCCTTCGGGCACCAGGATCTTGCCGACAGTGCCTTCATCGATGGATTCGAATTCCATCGTGGCCTTGTCCGTCTCGATCTCGGCCAGCACATCACCGGCGGAAACCTGATCCCCTTCCTTGACCAGCCATTTGGCCAGCGTGCCTTCCTCCATGGTGGGCGAAAGCGCGGGCATCTTCAGTTCGATGGCCATCAGTAGCTTCCCACCAGAACGTCGGTGTAGAGTTCGGCCGGCTCCGGCTCGGGCGAGCTTTCGGCAAAGTCGGCCGCTGCGGCCACCGTCGCCCGGATCTGCTTGTCGATATCCTTCAGCTTTTCCTCCGCGACACCGGCCTTGAGAAGATCGGCCTTGATGCCTTCGATCGGATCATGGTGCTCGCGCACTTCCTGCACTTCCTCGCGCGTGCGGTACTTCGCCGGGTCCGACATCGAGTGGCCGCGATACCGATAAGTGCTGAGCTCGATGAGCACGGGCCCATTCCCCCCGCGCACGTAATCGAACGCGATTTCCCCCGCCCGGTGCACCTGGAGCACATCCATTCCATCGGCCTTCATGCCGGGAATGCGGAAGGCGGTGCCGCGCCGGTAGAACTCCGTCTCCGCGCTGCTGCGCTTGACCGAAGTGCCCATGGCATACTGGTTGTTCTCAACCGCGAAGACGATCGGCAGCTTCCACAGCGAAGCCATGTTGAACGTCTCGTAGACCTGGCCCTGGTTCGCCGCGCCATCGCCGAAATAGACCAGGCACAGCCCGCCATCGTCGCGATACTGGTGCGCCAGCGCCAGACCGCCGCCGAGGGGCACCTGCGCGCCGACGATACCATGGCCGCCGTAGAACGCATGTTCGGTGCTGAACATGTGCATCGAGCCGCCCTTGCCCTTGGAAATGCCGGCGTGGCGGCCGGTCAGTTCGGCCATGATGATCTTGGGATCGATGCCATAGGCCAGCATGTGGCCGTGATCGCGGTACCCCGTGATGACGCTGTCCTTGCCTTCTTCCAGCGCGGACTGAAGCCCCACGGCCACCGCTTCCTGGCCGATATAGAGGTGGCAGAAACCGCCGATCAGGCCGAGGCCGTAGAGCTGCCCCGCCTTCTCCTCGAACCGGCGGATCAGCAACATCTGCTCGTAGAAATGCAGCAGCTGCGCTTCGTCCGCGGGGAAGCGGCGATCCTTCTCGAAAGATTCCTGCAAGCTGCGCAGCGCGAACTTTTCCCCGCCTTCACGGGTGTTTGCGGCGGGTTCTGCAGCGGGTTTCTTGGACGGCGCCCGCTTGGGCTTGCCGGAACTGGAACTGGCGGCTCGGGCCAAGGCAACTTCCTCTGATCGCACCCCTCCGCGGGGCGTCGCATATGCCTCGCCTATAGGCAAATGTCCGCGGGGCTGGCAACGCCCAGAATGTCGCGAAGCCCTTCACCGGCCTGTCGCGAGACGGCAAAGCCGCCGGGACCCGCGGCGGCTCGCGCCGATCAGCGCATCTTGTCGAGCTGGATCACGTATTCGTCAGGCCGGGCGACGTTGAGGTTCTTGCGCACCAGTTCGCTGGCCATGTCGGGATCGACATGGTCGGGATCGAGCAGCTTGACCCGATTCTTCAGCTCGTCCCTCTCGGCCGTCAGCGTCGCGATCCGGTGCTGGCGCTTTTCAAGCAGCGCCTTGCTCTCGCTCCACGACAGCACCCCGTAGGGCCCCATGAGCGCGAGGCCGCCAAGGAGGAGAAGCAAGGCAAGCGCAACGAGTTCTCCGGGTTTCCTCATAGTTCGACAGAATCATACTTAACCCGCCGATTCAAGCCCGTTCCCCGCGTTTATCCGGCAGGCCAGCGAACGTTCCCCGGCCCTCCGCTTGCGGGAGACCGGCAAGACAGTTACATTAGAAACCATGTCCGATCTGTTCGAAAACCCGTTGGGCCTCGACGGCTTCGAATTCCTTGAATTCTGCGCCCGGCAAAAGGGCGTGCTGGAACCGGCGTTCGAGCGCATGGGCTTCACCCGCGTCGCCCACCACCGCAGCAAGGACGTTCACCTCTGGCGGCAGGGCCAGATCAACTTCATCGCCAATTACGAACCGCTCAGCGCCGCCGCCTATTTCGCGGCCGAGCACGGCGCTTCGGCCTGCGGCATGGCATTCCGCGTGCGGGATGCGGCGAAGGCCTATGCCCTGGCGATCGAACGCGGCGCCGAACCGGTGGAAACCCACCCGGGACCGATGGAATTGAACATCCCGGCAGTGCGGGGAATCGGCCAATCGCTGATCTACCTGATCGATCGCTATGGCGAGGACCTGACGATCTACGACATCGACTTCGTATTCGAGCCGGGCGTTGAGCGCTATCCGCCCCGGGCCGGCTTCCACACGATCGATCACCTGACCCACAACGTCTACAACGGCCGCATCGCGCACTGGGAAGATTACTACGCCCGCATCTTCGGCTTCCGCGAATTCCGCCAGTTCGACGTGACCGGCGAATACTCCGCGCTCAATACCAAGGTGATGATGGCGCCCGACGGCAGGATTCGCATTCCGATCAACGAGGAAGGCGACAAGCAGGGACCCAACGCCGGAAAGGGGCAGATCGCCGAATACCTGCGAACCTATAATGGCGAAGGCATCCAGCACATCGCGCTCGCCAGCAACGATCTCTATGCCTCGCTCGACAGCCTGAAGCAAAAGGGCCTGGAATTCGCCCCTCCCCCGCCCGCCGCCTATTACGAGATGCTTGACGATCGCCTGCCCGGCCATGGCGAGCCGCTGGACAAGCTGCGCGAGCGGGGCATCCTGGTGGACGGCAGTACCCGCGAAGGCCGGCCGCGACTGTTGATGCAGATATTCAGCCAGCTGATGATCGGCCCGGTGTTCTTCGAATTCATCCAGCGCAAGGGTGACGAAGGCTTCGGCGAAGGCAATATCACCGCCCTGTTCCGCTCGATGGAAGAAGAACAGAAACAGCGCGCAGGCACGGCGGCCGGGGGCTGAGCGCGCCCTGCCCCACGATCCTCTTGCGCGCTTCAAACCTTGCGGCCACTAAGCGGGAAACGAGAGGAGTTGGGAATCCATGACAGCGCCCCGCGCGACGATCCTGGCGGCAGGAGCCGCGACGCTGCTTGTCACCGGAATGCCGGCAACGGCCCAGGTGGATAGCGGCATCGTGCTCAATATCATGCGTGAATGCGCCAAGATCGACGATCCCACCGCGCGCCTCGCCTGCTATGACAACAACGTCCGCACGAACGATACCGCCCCGCGCGCCGCGGCCCCCGGCCGGTCGGCCGTGCCGCAGGCGAGTGCCGGCGCGCCCGTGGCGGCGAATACGACCCAGGGCTTCGGTGCCGAATCGGTGCGTGTGCAGCAGCGGCCCCAGTCTTCCGCCGCGGCCGAACGGCTTGACGGGATTTCCTCGGAGATCACCCAGATATCCCAGCGCGGCCCGGGCCTCTATGCCTTCACCCTGAAAGACGGCGCACAGTGGCAATTCTCGGAAACGGTCGGCTCCAGCTACCGTGCACCGCGCGTGGGTTCGACGGTGGAGATCGAGCGGGGCTCGCTCGGCAGCTTCCTGATGCGGTTCGACAAGCAGCAGCCCGTGCCCGTGCGGCGCACTCGCTGAAGCGCCTTCAGCCGCGGCCCAGCTCCGCGAAGGCCCGCTCGCGCTCCAGCTGGGCGCAGGCGTTGCGGCGGATCTTGTCGAACGTGGCGAGGAACCGCGCCCGCTGGCCGGCCGAAAGCGGGGAGAGCAGGAAATCGCTCCGCTGGCGGCCGGCATCGTGGATCACCTTGTGCAGCCGGGCGCCGTCCGCCGTGGGGTAGAAGCGCCCGTGCCGCCGCCCCGGCTTCCCTTCGCGCGCGACCAGGCCGCGGGCGATCAGCGCCTGGACGGTCCGCCCGGCCTGGCTGTGATCGCGCGCCAAGGTGGCAACGAGCGCCGACCATTCGATCGGCGGGTCTATTCCGATTTCCGACAGCACGAAGGCTTCGAAAGTCGACAGGCCCGTCAACCGCTTGAAGGCCAAGGCCCCGCTGCGGCTGAAATAGGCGCTCAGCGTCATCAGCGGTGAAACGATCCGCGTCCGGTCGATCACGATCTTTTCCAGCGTCCGGGAATCGCCCCCTGCCCCCGCCGGATCATCGCCCTTCAATCCCTGCGATTGCGCGAGCGCCCTTTCCTGCTCGTAAAGCGCCATCGCACGTTCCAGGAGAATCTCGGTGGTATCGTAGAAATCCGCCAGCTCGTCCTCGGAAATCTCGATCGTCAGCTCGCGGTTGCGCAACTCGGCCAGGCGCAACATCCGCTTGCCGATCGCATCCCCCTTGCCAGTGAGGCGGAGCGGCGCCCTTATATGCGAACGCTCGACCAGGGTGAGTTCCAGCAGGCGCTTGACCGACCGGCTGACCTGCGCCTTGTCCACGCCTATCGCGCCCGAGATATCCGCCGGCACCAGCGGCCCCGCGCTTCGCAGCAGGACCACGATCCGCCGGTCGAGTTCGATCAGCGGATATTCGCGCGCATAGGAAAGGTCCGCGCTTTCGCGCACCTTCTTCAGTATCTGCCACAATTCGCTCTGGATCACATGCGGCGCCTGGGCCTCGGGAAGGCCATCGCTGGGCGTGCCGCTGATCGCCGCTTCGACCCCGTTCAGGACGATGACCAGGCGGCTGCCGAAATCCGGCGGCGGCGATGGAGCCCCGGCCGCGCGCGACGCCCCCATGGCATAGGCCTCGACGATCCGCAGCGCATCATCGGTCAACGGGCCCAGCGTACGCGCAAGCACGGTGGCATCGACAGCGGAGGGCTGCGCCGCGCGCGCGCCATCTCGCCAGACCCGCTCGGCATGCCGGCGCAAGATCGAGCGCCAGTCGTTCCCGGAAGCGCCCGGCTCGCCAGCCTCGATATGCGCGGCGCCCGGCGACACGCCAGCCCTGATCATCAACGCGGCCACTCCCCCGACCACCCGTTGTCGTTACGGAGAGAGCCTAGAGGGCTTTTACGGTGATGAATAGCCGGATGCCGCGCGCCGCGCGCTGAACCAGCTGACGAGGCACCGTACATCGAAGGCGAAAGGCGATGCAGTAAGGCAACACTCGCGCAGACGACCTCTTACCCAGGATCATGAAAACGGCTGATTTCCGCCAAAAACGATCCTTTTCCCGCCGAGGCCTGGAGGAGCGCCGCGGTGAACTCTGCGCAATAATCCTGCTCCAAAGCGCCCTGTCCGGACATTTTGCACAGCGCGGGCACGCGTGATCCCCTAGACTCTATCAACCGTGCGCCATATGAACCGATCCCTGACGGACCTGTCGATTCCAAGGCGGGCCGCGAGGGAGGGATGTTCTGAACATCTGCGTGGGGGCACGCGTACGATCTGGCATATAAGATCGGCGCCATCTCCCTCACCCTTCCCTTGAAGAGAATAGGGTTTTCACCGCGGCGGCCTGGTCGTCCGTGTTCTTTGTGAAAAGGGAGCGTGAAGTGAGGAAATTGCATACTCCGGGGATCTACAGGGCTCTCCTGCTGGCGGGCTGCGCCACCACGTTTGCTTTAGCGGCCGCACCGGCCATGGCTCAGGATGATGAGGACGAAACGTCCACGTCATCCACCAAGGACACCATCGTCGTCACCGGCTCGCGCATCGCGCGGCCCGACTACGTGTCCAACAGCCCGACCGTTTCGGTCGATCAGGAATTCTTGCAGCAGTCCAGCACGGCCGCCGTCGAGCAACAGCTCAATAAGCTGCCGCAGTTCGTCATTTCGCAATCGTCTACCGCTTCGAACGGCGAGTCGGGCCTTCTGCCCGCCGGCGGTGACATTCAGCCGAACGCGACCAACACGCCCGGCGCGGCGACGGTCTCGCTGCGCGGCGTCGGCGCCAACCGCACTCTGGTGCTGATCGACGGCCGTCGCGGCGTTCCCGGCAACGCTTCCGGCACCGTAGACGTCTCGACAATCCCGAACTCGGCGCTCCAGCGGGTCGAAGTGATCTCCGGTGGCGCTTCGGCGACGTACGGCGCGGACGCGGTCGCCGGCGTCACCAACTTCATCCTCAAGAAGGACTTCCAGGGCATCGAACTCGATGGCCAAATGGGTTTCGACCAGCGCGGCCATGGTTTCGAGTACCAGGTCGGTGGTATCATCGGCACGGACCTGCCCGATGGCCGCGGCAACGTAAGCCTGGCGATGTCGATGAACACTCGCGAGACGATGCTCTACAAGGATAACCCCTGGTACCGGGATCTGTGGAACAATCCGAATACTACCAGTGGTGCATTCTTCTTTGTACCGCGGCCTGGTATTAGCGGCCTGGCCTTCCCCGCTAACGGGACCACGCCGGGAACGGGTTGCGAAGTGCTTCCGCAAGGCTGCGTCGTGACGAACATGTTCCCTGGTGCGAACCCGCCGGTACGCAACAATACGGGCAGCGTCTTTGTCAACGAAGACGGCTCGCTCTTCATCGGAAACTCGAGCTTCGCCGGTTCCTACGCGGATCGTGGCGGCGGGGCTTTCTTCAAGCCGTGGCCGACTCGTGACGCTGAGACTGGCGCTATATGGTCAACCAAAGCCAATGGCCGGCTCTATGCGTACAATGCGTTGACGCCGCAGACCGTGCCGACGACGCGCTACAACTTCCTCGCTCGTGGCAACTTCGAGGTCAACGACTGGATCGGCGTGTTCGGCCAGGGCATGTTCAGTAACAGCACGACCTACACCGTGCAGGAAGCCGGCGGTGCGCAAGGTGGTTGGGACGTCAACATTCCGTGGGGTAATGGAACTTACACTGGCGCGGTCGCTAATCCGCTCGCGTTCCTGGGCCGGCCCGCTTATCAAAATCCGGCGGTGATGTCTTCCGTTCTCGCAGACGGAGTCACCACTAATCCGCTGTTCCAGGCAGCCTATCCGTTCCTGAACTGCGTGGGCTACACTACCGGTACGGGCGGCTGTACGAATACGGAAGCGTTCCAGCAGGTAGTGCCTCAACAAATTCAGGCCTTGCTGAACCAGCGGACTAATCCGAACGCCCCCTTCAGCCTGTCGGGATTTTTCCCTAATCCGCGTGCGAACTACTCCGAAGTCACGACTTATATGTTGGTGGCAGGTCTCGAGGGCTCGGTTCCGGGCACCGACTGGACTTGGGAAGCCTTCGTCAACCACGGCCAGTCGCAGACTTGGAGCCGCCAAACCGGCATGTATTCCATGCAGCGTGTGCGGGCCGTGTTCACCGCCCCGAACTTTGGGCAGGGCTTCAACCATGCCAGCAATGAGTACAGTGGCGAATTCGGCGCGGCGAGGGCTACTTGCACCACCGGTCTCAACTTCTTTGGCGGCTATCAGGGCATCTCCGACGATTGCCGCGAGGCTATCGCCGCGGATAACGTCAACCGGGGCACGTCGCGCCAGACGATCGTGGAAACCAACTTGCAGGGTGGATTGTTCGATCTTCCCGCGGGCCAGCTCCGCTTCGCGGTCGGCGCCAGCTACCGTGAGAGCCGTTACGAGTTCATTCCCGACACCGCTGCATCCGCGGGCCGGAACTCTCTCGATTCTCTGATCGGTATCTACCCCGGCACCAAGATGGAGATGCAGGGGATCGATGCGAAGGAACTCTATGGCGAGCTTCTCATCCCGGTTGTGCGGGATCTGCCGTTCATCCAGGAACTGAATCTCGAAGTCGGCGGCCGCATGTCGCACTACAATACCACGGGTACGAGCTATACGTTCAAGGTCCTGGGGGATTGGCAGGTCACCGATTGGCTCCGGTTCCGCGGTGGCTTTAACCGCGCGGAACGCATGCCCAACATTGCCGAGCTCCTGCTCACGCCACAGCAGTCGTTTGGCACGGAAGTTATCGGCGACGTCTGCTCGACGCGCCATAACAATCCGCTCTCGGCCAACCCGAACACCAATACGACGAACGCCCTTGACGTGCAGGCGATGTGCTTGGCGCTGATGCAGCGTGACAATGGTGGTGTTTATGTTCCGATCACCGATGAAAACAGCTATTACTACGCTCCGGAATCGACTAATCGGCAGCCAGCTGGCGGTGGTGGTTTCACGTTCGCGACTGCGGTCGGGAACCAGTATTACCGCGAGCACATTGACGCGAACTATACCCCGTTGAAGTCGGAAATCGCCGACACCTGGACTGCTGGCGCGGTGATCCAGTCTCCGATGCGGAACGGGCCTTTGTCACGCCTCAATCTTGCGATCGATTATTTCAACATCAAGATTAAGGATCCGATCTCGCGGCTTGGTGAAGGCGCGCAGTTCCTCCGCTGTGTCTCGCCCGACTTTAACCCGGCGGCCGCGGGCGTGGCTGCGGGGGCGACCAGCGCCGACGATCTGGACAGTCCCGAAATCCGGGCACGTGCTCTGGCTGCGCTTGCGGCGGGTGGCACTTGCGCGAGCGTGTTCCGGAACCCGAGCACTGGCCAAGGTTTCACCGGCCAGGTCAACAGCCCCAAGATGATCGGCAGCTACGGCAACGATGGTGAGATCAGGCTGTCGGGCATCGATGCCAATCTCAGCTGGAGCATGGATGCTGGCCCGGGTACGGTCTTCGCCAACCTCAACGCCAACTACATGATCGATTTCAAGGTCAAGGCCATGGAAGGCCAGCCTTTCGTTGATTATGTCGGCACGACTGGCACGACTGCGCTGGGCGTGAACTCTGGCTCGTCGTTCGAATATAGGATCTTCGGCACCCTTGGATACAATTGGGGTCCGGCGAACCTGTCGATGCAGTGGCAGTATATTCCGAAGACGGAAGATGGCGCCGAGGCGATGTTCCTCAATGGATTGGCTCCTGCGGGCACCGCCGCCACCGGTCTTCCGGCGTACAGTGTGTTCCACCTCAACGGCGGCTATCAGGTGAACGAAACCGTTCGGCTTCGTTTCGGCATCGACAACGTCTTCAATATCAAGCCGCCGCTTACCAACATGAACGCCGATTACGACGCGGCGCTTGGTCAGCTTCCTGGTGGTGGTTACAGCCTGTTCCACGACGTTCAGGGTCGCCGTTTCTCGCTGGGCGCGAACGTCCGCTTCTAAGCGAAGGGCGATTGCCAAATTCGGGCCCTCCCCCAGTGGGAGGGCCTTTTTTTTTGGGTTCATGACGTGGACAATCGCCGTGGCTCAGCGCATCGCATTTTGACAACCAGCGAGAAGAAGATGGTCAAGACCGTTCGCATTCACACCCTCGGCGCCCCCGACGTCCTGCAAATCGAAGACCTACCCATCGGCGATCCTAATCCCGGGGAAGTCCGCATTCGGGTCGAGGCAGTCGGGCTCAACCGCTCCGAAGCGATGTATCGCGCCGGCCGCTATCCCGTGCAGCCGCAGTTGCCGAGCCTGATCGGTTATGAAGGCGTCGGCACGATCGAAGCCCTGGGAGCGGGCGTCACGGGCTTCAGCGAAGGCGATCGGGTCTGCGTGCTGCCGATGATCCAGCAGGGCCAGTATGGCATCTGGGCCGAGCAGGCCATCGTGCCCGCCCGCATCCTGCTGCCAGCCCCGCCCGGTCTCACGCCGGCGGAAGCCGCGTCGGTCTGGATGCAGTATTTCACCGCCTTTGCGCTGATCGAAGTGGCCGATATCGGCATCGGCGATGGAGTGATTGTCCGCGCCGCCTCGTCCAGCGTGGGCATCGCGGCGATCCAACTGGCCAACTGGGCGGGCTCCGTCTCGATCGCCTGCACGCGCACCTCGGCCAAGGCGGGGGCGCTGCGCGAACTCGGCGCCGCTCATGTCGTCGCCACCGACGAGGAAGACCTGGTCGAACGGGTCATGGCGATCACCGGCGGCAAGGGCGCCCGCACAGCCTTCGATCCCGTCGGTGGGCCTTATGTGGACACGCTCGCCCGCGCCCTCGCCCCGCGCGGCATCCTGTTCATTTACGGCGGCCTCAGCGAGCAGCCGACGCCCTACCCCCACTGGCCCTGCGCGATGAAGGGCCTGTCTATGCGCGGGTGGGTAGCGAGCGAGATTTGGAACCATCCCCACCGCTTCGAGGCTGCCAAGGAGAAAATCCTGGCCGGCCTGGCGAGCGGACATCTCAAGCCGGTGATCGCCCATACCTTCAAGGGCCTGGAAAGCATCGTCGAAGCGAATGCCTATCTCGAGTCCAACCAACAGGTGGGCAAGGTGGTCGTGACGATCTAGGTCCCCGAACCTCGGCCGAACACCCCTCTTCGCGAGCCGATTGCCACAACCATCCCGCTCACCTAAACGGCACCGTCACGCGCCCGTAGCTCAGCAGGATAGAGCATCGGATTCCTAATCCGGGGGTCACAGGTTCGAATCCTGTCGGGCGCACCATACGTCGCAAGTGCGGAAATCGAGCGCTATATCCGCGATGCCGTTTCTGGCTATTCGGAGGAGAATACCGAAGCGTTCTTCGCGTTGATTGAAACGCGGGACGGTTCGATCTGGGCTATTTCACCCTTCGCGGCCTACCGGCGGGACGGTCCCAGCTGGTCACGCCACACGTTGCCTCAATTAGAAGAGCGCGGGTCTCTCGGCGTGAGCGAGAAGCTACCGGGCATTGTCCTCCTGTCGAGCTGGCGTAATGCGAGAAACTCTCTGAGTGGACCGACACCCATGGCCCTTCCAGCAAATTAGCCGATCCGCGGCATGCTATTCTGCACGTCGTGCCAGGGGACCCGCGCGCAGAATATCAGCCTGTTCGCGCCACCCTTGCCCAGCAAGGCCGCCTATTCCTCGGCAGGCGGCTGGATCACGACCAGGAGATCGCCGGCGGCCGATTCCAGCAGGCGCTTGGTCATGCTTCCGATCAGAATATCGAACAACGCGCCGCGGCCGTGGCTGCCGATCACGGTGAGATCGGCGCCCTTGTTGCTAACGTATTCCCAGATCAGCCGTTCGGGATTGCCCTGTTCGATCAGGACGCGGATGCGCTTGCGCAAGGCGTCGTCGATGGGGACGGAGGCGAGGAAGTCGGCGCCCTGCTCGTCCTCCATCTCGCGCATGCGCCTGCTGACGTCGGTTTTGTCGTGAAGGCCGCCGTAAGGCAGATCATACCCGTGCAGAAGCACGATGTCGGCCGTGGGGAAGAACGCCGCCGTAGTCTCCAGCGCGTGGCGGGAAGCGTCGGAGAAATTGGTGGCCACTGCGATGTGGTGATAGGGACTGGCGGCGCGATCCTTCACCACCAGCACGGGCACAGACGATCGGCGCACCAGCTGGTTGATGGTCGTGCCGATCAGCATGCGCCCAAGCCCTGCTTCGCGAGCGACACCGGTCACGATCAGGTCGCACGCTTCCTGTTCGGCGATGGCCAGCAGGCGTTCAGCCGGATCGCCTTCCTCGACACGCACTTCGGCATGGGCCAGCTCGCTCCCGAGATCGCGCCCGATCCGCCAGCGCGCGCTTTCGACCCTGTCCGGTGTCCGGTACCAGGCGGGCACGTCCCGCCCAACCGGGTCCGGCCTTTCAGGAGCAGGCGCCAGCACATGGGCGACGACCAGCCTCGCGTCCCAGCGCTCGCTCAGCCGTATCGCCCGGTCAAGCGCGCGATCACACCGGCAGCTGAGATCGGTTGCCAGCAGAACGGTTTTCGGCGCACCCGCATTCGCGGCGTCGGACAAGGAAGCTCTCCTTTTCGAACCGGATCGAACGATGTCCGGCAGGCTACCCCATGTCCCGGCCCAAAGGCCAGCGCCTCACCCGAGTTAGGGCTTGTCCCGTCTCTCGCGCCCCTCGCTGCGATCCCGGTAAAGCGCCGCCCGCGACAGCAGCATCAGCGTGACGGGGGTCGTCAGGGTGACGAACAGTTCGATCAGGATTTCGTGGATGACGATGCGCGATTGCAGGGCGGAAAAGCAGATCATCGAGGCGAGCAGGATGCTGGCCATGCCCACCGTGGTGCCCAGCGTGGGCGCGTGCATCCGTTCATAAAACGTCTTCAGCCGAAGCAGCCCCACCGTGCCGATCAGCGAGACCGACGCGCCGAACAGCACGAGAAACGCCACCAGCAAGGCCGCCCACAGCGGCAGATCGGGTGCCTGGGTCATTCGATCACCTCGCCGCGCATCAGGAACTTCGCCAGGGCGACCGTGCTGGCGAAGCCGAGCAGCGCGATGATCAGCGTCGCCTCGTAATAGAACGTGCGACCCGTCTGGATTCCGAAGGTGACCAGCAGGAGCATGGCATTGACGTAAAGCGCATCGAGGCTGAGGACGCGATCCTGCGCGCGCGGGCCGCCGAGAAGGCGCCAGAGGGCGCACAGCATCGCCAGCCCCAGCAGCATCTGCGCGATGGTGATCGACCAGCCGAGGAAGGCCATGCTCATTCGAAGATTTCCATCAATAGCCGCTCGTAGCGATCCTTGAGGAGGCGGATCCAGGCGTCTTCATCGACCAGATCGAGCACGTGGACGAGCAGTTCGCCGCGTGACGAATCATATTGCATCCACAACGTGCCGGGCGTCGCCGTGATGATGATGCCGAGCACGGCGAGGCCATATCGGCTGCGCATTTCGAGCGGAACGTGGATGAAACCGGATCGGCGCCGCGGATTCTGGCGTGACAGGATGATCCGCCCCACCGCGATGTTGGAACGCACCACATCGCCCAGTACCATGACCGTCAGGCGCGGGATGGCGCTGGTGAAGCGTATCCACACCTTTTCCGGCTTCAGCGCCGCCAGGCCGCGCAAGGCGAACAGGGCGATCGCCGTTCCCAGCACAATATGCCCCAGCGACAGCGATTCCTGGAGCACCAGCCACAGGATGACAAGGGCCGGCAGCAGCAGCGGATGGGGCAGCCAGCGCGTCACGGCGCCACCGGCGGCTGGCTGATGCGCGGCGCGGACAGCACGGCTTCGGAATAGAGATGCGGCTGGCCGAGCGCCCGCGCGGTCGCCTCCATATAGCCCATGACGGGGCCGGCCTGGACCATCAGCACGAAGCAGAGCGCGAGGAGGAGCGCGATAGGCGCCGCCTCCACCACGCGGAGATAGGATTGCGGCCGGTCCGCCGGGGTCCACAACAAGTCTATCCCGGCCCGTGTCATGGTGATCATCGCGGCAAGGCCGGACAGGATGATCAAGGCGATCAGCGCCCATGTGGTGGGGGCGATGGTGTCCTCGAAGATCAGCAGCCCGTCGATGATGGCGAACTTGGCGATGAAGCCCGACAGCGGCGGCAGGCCCGACAGCAGCAGCGAGCAGAGGATGAAGCCGCCCCCGAGCACGGCGATCGTCGCTGGAATGGCGATGCCGCTCTCATCCTCTTCCTCGTCGAAGGTGCCGACATATTCGTCCTCGAAGATGGCTCCGGGGGCGCCAGGCGCCAGTTCATCGCGCTCGCCGCGTTCGACCGGCTCGATCAGCAGATAGAACGCGGCGACGGCCAGCGTGGAACTGACCAGATAGAACAGGGCCGCCGCCCACACCGTGGCGCTGTCCGTCCCGATCGCGGCGAGGAGCGTGCCCGACGAGATCAGGATATAGTTGCCCGCCACCCGCGTCAGCGTCTGCGCGGAAAGGATGCCGATCACGCCATAGGCGATCGTCGCCAGGCCCCCGATCGTCAGCCAGGTGTCGGCGAAGCCGGCGGCGGCCCCGGCATCCTGCCCGAAAAACAGCGAGGACAGGCGCAGGATGACATAAATCCCCACCTTGCTCATGATCGCGAACAGAGCGGCGGCAGGCGGCGCAGCGGCGGCATAGGTCGTCGGCAGCCAGAAGCTGAGCGGCCACATGCCCGCCTTGACCAGGAAGGCGATGCCCAGGATGGCCGCGCCCCCTTCCAGCAGCATCAGGTCGCTTGCCGGTACATGGGGAATCCGCGCTGCGAGATCGGCCATGTTCAGCGTGCCGGTGACGCCGTAGATCAGGCTGACCCCGATCAGGAACAGCAGCGAAGTGGCGACATTGATCGTCACGTAATGCAGGCCGGCCTTGATCCTGACCACGCCGGAACCGTGCAGCACCAGCCCGTAGGATGCGGCCAGGAGAATCTCGAAGAAGACGAAGAGATTGAAGATATCGCCGGTCAGGAACGCGCCGTTGACGCCCATAAGCAGCAGCAGGAACAGCGCGTGGAAGCGCGGCCCGGCGCGATCCCAGCGGGCAAGCGCATAGACCATCGCGGCGAAGCCGAGAATGCTGGTCAGCATCAGCATCAGCACCGAAAGCCGGTCTGCCACCAGCACGATGCCGAAGGGCGCGGCCCAATCGCCGAGCAGGTAGACCAGCGGCCTGGCCGGCCCGCCATCGGCGGCGGGGGTGCTGACGGTCTGCAGCAGTACCAGCGCCATGGCGAACAGGGCCACGGTGGTGGCGATGCCCAGCGCCCGCTTCAGCCAGGTCCGCCGGTCATTGAACAACAGCATCGCCGCCGCCGCGACGAGCGGCACGACGATCGGCCCGATCACCAGATGGCTGGCCCAGCCGCTCACGGCTCGCCGTCCTTTTCCTCGCCATCGACATGGTCGGTGCCCGTCTGCCCGCGCGAGGCAAGCAGCACCACCAGCAGCAGGGCGGTGGTGGCGAAGGAGATAACGATGGCCGTCAGCACCAGCGCCTGTGGCAAAGGATCGGCATATTGCGAGGGGTCGACGGCAACCCCGCGCTCGATGATCGGCGGCGCGTCCATCCGTAAGCGTCCCATGGCGAGGATGAACAGGTTCACCGCATAGGACAGCAGGCAAAGGCCGATGATGACCTGGAAGGTCCGCGGCCGGAACAGCAGCCAGATGCCCGAAGCCGTGAAAATACCGATGCCGAGGGCGAGGACGATCTCCATCAGGCCGCGCCCCCATCGCTCGCAGGCAGCGAAGCCTTCGGCTCATCCGCCGGTGCGCGGGGAATGCGGATCGACTGGTGGGCAAGCGCGATCAGGATCAGCACCGTGGCGCCCACGACCAGGCCGAACACCCCGAAATCGAACAGCACCGCGCTGGCCGCCGGCACGGTGCCCACGCCCGGCACGGCGATATAGCTGAAGAAGGACGTGAGGAACGGATAGCCGAACAATGACGCGCCCGCGCCCGTCAGCGCCGCGCAGAGCAGCCCCGCCCCGATCCAGCGCAGCGGGCGGATCGAAAGCAGAAGCTCCACCTGCCGGGTGCCCCGCGCCATGTACTGGATCAGGATGGCGATCGACATGACGATGCCCGCCCCGAAGCCGCCGCCGGGGGAATCATGCCCGCGCAGCAGCAGATAGAGCGAGAACACGATGATGACCGGAAACAGCCATTCCATGATGACCTTCGGCGCCAGCATGTAATCCGCCGCGGTGTCGCCCACGGCGCGATCGGGGCTGGCGTGATCCGAAGCGGTCTGCTCGCGCTGCTGCACCGGGCTGGCGACGCTTTCGGCGGCGGGGCGGAACCGGCGCAGCAGCGCGAAGACGGTCAGCGCCACGATGCCCAGCACCGTTATCTCGCCCAGCGTGTCGAACCCCCGGAAATCGACCAGGATGACGTTGACGACATTGGTGCCGCCGCCTTCGAAATAGGCGTGCTTCATGAAATAGCGCGAGATGCTGTGCGGCAGCGGCCGGGTCATCACCGCATAGGAGACCAGCGCCATGCCCAGACCCGCGGCGACGGCGACCAGCAAGTCGGTCGAGCGGCGCAGGCCGACCTGGATGGGCACGCGGGCTTCCGGCCAGTGGTCGGGCACCCGCTTGGGCAGCCAGCGCAGGCCCAGAAGCAGAAGCACGGTGGTGACGATTTCCACCAGCAACTGGGTGACGCCGAGATCGGGCGCCGAAAGCCAGATGAAGCTGATGCAGGTGGCAAGGCCCGCGCCGCTGGTGAGGATCAGCGCGGCGAGGCGATGGTATTTCGCCTGCCAGGCCGCGCCGATGGCGCAAGCCGCACCCAGCAGCCAGACAATCGCAAAGGAAGGATCGAGCAAAGTCACCGGCAGCGGCCCGGGGCGATAGTCGAACCGCACGAATGGAAGCAGGCCGGCGATGAGCGCCAGGCAGACCAGCACGCGCAGCTGCGGTTGGAGCCGCCGCGTCCCGAACAGCGCCTCCAGCCATCGGGCCCCGGCGACGATGACGGCAAGAACCGCCTCGAATGTCTTGCGGCCCTTGAGCCGCCCGATCACCGGGGATCGCTTCATCGCGTTCAACCGATCGCGGAACAGCATATACAGCACTGTGCCTGCAACGAGCGCCGTGAGGCTCATCAGCATGGGCGCGTTGAAGCCGTGCCAGATCGCCAGGCTGTAGACCGGCGTCCGATCCCCCAGCACCGATTGCACCGCCGTGGCCAGGAACGGCCCGATCGTCAGCGCCGGGACGATCCCGATGACCAGGCAGGCGAGAACCAGGACCTCGATCGGCACCCGCATCCACAGCGGCGCTTCTTCCGGCTGGCGCGGCAGGTCGACCGGCGGCGGCCCGAAAAAGGTCTGATGGATGAAGCGGATCGAATAGAGCACGGCGAACGCGCTCGCCAGCGTGGCGATAACGGGCAGCAGCTGGTCGACGAAGGTGCCGCTGTGTTCGGCCAGCGCTTCGGCCAGGAACATTTCCTTGGACAGGAAGCCGTTGAGCAGCGGCACCCCGGCCATCGCCGCCGCCGCCACCATGGCCAGCGTGGCGGTGATGGGCATGTAACGGTAAAGCCCGCTCAGCCGCCTCAGGTCTCGCGTGCCGGTTTCATGGTCGATGATCCCGGTGGCCATGAACAGCGAGGCCTTGAAGGTGGCGTGGTTGACGGTGTGGAAGATCGCCGCCACCGCCGCCAGCGGGCTGCCGAGGCCCAGCAGCAGGGTGATCAGGCCAAGATGGCTGATCGTCGAATAAGCGAGCAGCCCCTTCAGATCCTGCTGGAAGATCGCCGCCCAGGCCCCCACCAGCAGCGTCGCCAGCCCTGTGGAAGAGACGATGAAATACCATTCGTCCGTCCCCGCCAGCACCGGCCACAGGCGCATGAGAACGAAGATCCCCGCCTTCACCATGGTGGCGGAGTGGAGATAGGCCGATACCGGCGTCGGCGCGGCCATGGCGTGGGGCAGCCAGAAATGGAACGGCACCTGCGCGCTCTTGGTGAAGGCGCCGACCAGGATGAGAAGCAGCGCCGGCATGTAGAGCCCGCTGGACCGGATCAGATTTTCGGACGCCAGGATGCGGTCGATGTCATAACTGCCGACGATCCGCCCGATGATCAGGATGCCGAGGAGAAGGCACACCCCGCCCGCGCCGGTGGTGATCAGGGCGATGCGGGCGCCATCGCGCGCGCTTTGATTCTGGTGCCAGTATCCGATCAGCAGGAACGAGAAGAGGCTGGTCAGCTCCCAGAAGAAGGCCATCTGCACCAGGTTGCCGGAAAGGACCAGGCCCAGCATCGAGCCCATGAACGCGAGGAAGAACGAGAAGAAGCGTGGAACCGGGTCCTCCGCGGACATGTAATAGCGCGCATAGAGCACCACCAGGGCGCCGATCGCCAGGATCAGGAAGCCGAAAAGCCACGAGAGGCCATCCAGCCTCACGCTCAGGTTCAGGCCCAGCGAAGGCAGCCATTCGATGTCATAGCGCAGGCCCCCCCCGCCCGGCAGCGCCGGATAGGCCGCGATCAGGATGGCCGTTCCGATGAGGGCGATGGTTCCGGCCAGCAAGGCCGCCACGTTACGCGCGCCCGCTGGCAGGAAACCCGCAACGATGCTTCCCGCGAAAGGCAGGATCAGCGCGATCAGCAGCAGCCGGTCAACGGCCATGAGTGGGTTCGGCGCTTCCTGAAGGCATCGTCATTGTCGGCTCTCTTGCAATGTCAGCCAATATGGTTGATTTTATCCGTTCAAGGCAAGAGACCTTTGATGATTTTATTGCCGGAACAATGCCGCGCAGCGCGCGCACTGCTGAACTGGACCCAGGCCGAACTGGCGCGGTACGCCGGGGTTTCCCGCAGCACCGTCCGCGATTTCGAAGGCGCGCGCCACCAGTTGCACCGATCCACCGAAGCGCAGCTGATCCGCACGCTGGAAATCGCCGGCGTGCGCCTGCTGCCGGCCGATCGCGAAGGGCCCGGGGCCCGGCTCTGCAAGTGACGCCGCCGGCGCCCGTGGATCAGAACGGGAAGGCCATGTGGATCGCCGCGATGGCCACCGCGAAGGTGATGGCATTGAGCGGCAGGCCGATGCGCACGAAATCCAGATAGCGATAGCCCGCCATCTGATAGACGATGACATTGGTCTGATAACCGAACGGCGTGGCGAAGGCGGCGCTCGCCGCCATCATGACCACGACCAGAAAGGGCCGCGGGCTGACGCCGAGGCTTTCCGCCAGCGCCACCGCGATCGGCGTCACCAGCACGGCGACCGTCGCGTTGGACAGCAGCTCGGTCAGCACCATGGTGAGGATATAGAGCACCATCATCGCCACGAGCGGGCTGAGGCCGTTCACGCTGGTGATCAGCACGCGCGAAGCTTCGTCGGCAAGGCCGCTCTGCTCCATCGCGATGCCGATCACCACCATGCCGGCGATCAGGATCAGGATTTCCGGCCGCAGCCCGCTATAGGCCTCGTCCGCGCTGATGACGCGCAGCAGGATCAGCAGGACCGCGCCGGTAAAGGCGGTCGCGGCGATCGGCGCGACGTGGAACGTGGCCAGCAGAACGGCGGCGACGAACGTCGCCAGCGCCACGGCTGCCTTGGCCGGCTGGAACTGGCGCGGCTCGGCAAAGACCTGCACGTCCCCCACCTGGGCGCTGTTGATGTGGGTCCCGCCAACCAGGTCGGGGTTTCCCATCCTCATCTCTTCCTCGTGCTTCCCGCCGAGAAGCCGCCCGCTGAACAGGAACAGGTAAAGCCCGCCGGCCAGCGCGATCGGCACGCCCACCGGGGTGATCTCGAAGATGCCGAAACGCGGCTGGCCCGAAAGGCTCGCCATGTCGTCCACCAGCAGGTTGGTCGAGGTGCCGATCAGCGTGCAGCAGCCGGTGAGCACGGTGATGTAGGACAAGGGGATCAGGAAACGCTTGGGCGAAAGGTTCAGCCTGGTGGCCACATCGCGTATCACCGGCGCGCCCAGGACGACGATCGGCGTCGAATTGAGGAAGCAGGAAAAGAAGCCGATCACGCTCAGCAACAGCCAGATGCCGGCGGCGCCCAGCCGCTCGCACATTCGCACCGCCAGCGCGATCGCCCGGTCGAGCAGCCCCGACAACTCGAGCGCGTAGGCGATCACGAACAGCGATGCGAGGGCGATGATCGCCGGGCTGGCGAAGGCCCCCTGCACGTCGATCGGGCGCACCACGCCGGTCATCAGCAGCACCGCGGCCCCGGCCAATGCGACGACGTCGGATCGCACCTTGTCCCAGATGAGCGCTGCAATCACCGCCGCGAGGACCAGCAGTGTCAGAATCTGATCGATCGCCATGCCCTCTATGCCATGACTGAGCAGGCGCGGCTGTCAACGCCGGGATGGTGGTAAAAAGCCAATTCGATATGGAGGATAGCGTAGGATTTGCTATCACTCCCCCATGCAGGAACCCAGTGTCAGGACCAGCCGGCTCGCCATAGCGGGCGGTTTCGCCGCCGTAATCCTAGTGGGCGGAATCGGCTTCATCCTCGGCCGCGGCACCGCGCACCCATCTCCCCACCCGCAAACCCCGCCCGCGATCACGGCGCCCTCCCCAACCCCCGCGCCGGGCCCGGAAACGGCCGGCCTGCTCGATCGCGCGGCGCTCCTGGCGCTGGCGGGAAGCGCGGCCGATGCGTTCGCGGCCGGCGATCCGATGCCAACAGGCGTGGCCGAGGCGGCGGGCAAGCGCTTCGACCTGCTGCTGCCCTTCGGCTGCGGCGGCCCCAGCGCCGAGGGAAGCACCCTGCCCCTGCGCTGGCGCTATGACACCGCCGCGCAGACACTGCGTGTCACCGCTGAAACAGCGGAGTGGCGGCCACGGGAATGGAATGTTCCCGAAGCCGGCATTGACGCGATCCGGGGCTTCTGGATCGCCCGCCCCTGGTCTTCCAGCGGAACCTGCCCCAGCCAGACGGGCCAGGCCATGGCCCAAGGCATGGAGCCGATCATCCTGCCCGGGCAGACGCTGGCCATCGCGCAATTCCTGACCGGCCCCGACCGGCGCGGCGACCACGCGTTCACGGTCGTGCAGCGCGTTCCCGCGACGGCGATCGACACCTCGCGCGGTTTCCGCGTGCGGTTGATCGGGCGTATCGCGAGAGTGCCGGGCGGCGGCCCTGTGCGGTGCATCCAGCCCGGAGGCATAGACCAGCGGCCGATCTGCGTGATCGCCGCGTCGGTGGATGAAGTGCGTATAGAGAACGCCGCGAGCGGCACCCCTCTGGGCACCTGGAACCAGCGCACGCGGGCGGGTGGCGCCGATGCCGCCGCATCGCAAAGCGAGGGATAACAATCGGTCGCAGCCGGGGATGCCCGGCGGCGCGCTCAGTTGATTTCGTCGGGCGGAGCCACCGGGAACGGCAGGGGCGATACGGGGATGCCTTCGTCCACCAGCGCGCGGGCTTCTTCGGGCGTTGCCTGGCCGTGGATGGTCTCGGCCTCACGCTCTCCATAATGCATCGCGCGGGATTGTTCGGCGAAGGTATCGCCGACCCACTTCGAACGCTTGAGCGCCTTGGCCTGCGCCTCCGCCAGGTTGCGCAGCGCCTCTGTCACCTCGGGCGGCATGGCGCCGGTGGCCATTGCGTGCTTGGGCTGGTTCGGCTCCGCCGTCACCGCACCTCGGTTGCCCTTGCGCGGCACGGCCGGGGCCATCGGCGCCTTGGCGACCGCCGAGGAACCGCATTGCGGGCAGGAGACGAAACCCTCGGCCACCTGCTCGGCGAAATCCTCCGACGATCCGAACCAGCCTTCGAAGCGGTGGCCCTGATCACAGGAAAGGTCGTAAACGATCATGATCCCGACGATCTAAGGATCGGCCGGCGATTGGCAAGGCTGGGCAACTGGCGCCGCACTTGCGCGATCCGGACCGGATCGATCTCCGCAAAGCCCAGGCCGGGCTCTTCGCCCCCCAGATCCAGCAGCACCTCCCCCCAGGGATCGACCAGCAGCGAGTGGCCATAAGTCTCCCGCCCATCGGCATGGCGGCCCACTTGCGCGGCGGCCACGACATAGGCGCTCGCCTCGATCGCCCGGGCGCGCTGCAACACATGCCAATGCGCCTTGCCGGTCGGCACCGTGAAGGCCGCCGGCACTGCGATGACATCGCAAAGCTGTTGGCCAAGCTCTTCGAACAGCGCCGGAAACCGCACGTCATAGCATATGGTGAGACCCAGTCGCCCCACCGGCGTCTCGGCCACGGCGGCCCTGTCACCGGCACCATAGGCGGCAGATTCGCGCCAAGTCTCGCCGGTTTCGAGCTGGACGTCGAACATGTGGATCTTGTCATAGCGCGCGGCGATCTTCCCGTCGGCATCGATCAGGAACGAGCGATTGGCCCAGCGGCCGTCCGCGCGCTTTACCGCCAGAGAGCCGATCGCCACCCATATGCCGCGCTCCGCCGCCGCGGCACGCGCGGCCGCCAGCACGGGATTCTCGCTTTCGAGGACGATGTGCGCCCTCGCCCGCTCACGATCGCGGTCGAGCAGGCCCGACATCTCCGGCGTGAACAGCATCGCCGCCCCGCCTTCAGCCGCGCGCCCGATAGCCTCGACGATAACGGCGGCGTTCACCGCAGGGTCGATGCCCGAGGTCATTTGCAGCACGGCGATCCGGGCCATGGTCAAATCCCCAGCAGGAGATCGAGCTTCCCTTCCCGGTCGAGCCGGGCGAGATCGTCGGACCCGCCGATGGCTTTCCCATCGATGAAGATCTGCGGCACGGTCGTGGCGTCCGGCTTGCGCTGTTGCAGTTCGGCCTTCTTCGGGCCGCCCAGAGTGACGTCGTATTCGATGAAATCGACGCCTTTCTCCTCCAGCAAGCGCTTGGCGCGGTGGCAATAGCCACACCACGCCTTGGTGTAGATCTCCACGAGGGGATGGCTCACCTTAAATCCTTCATTGTTATCAGTATGTTGAAGCCTCTTGAAAGGCGGGGCACACGCCATATCTAGCATGGGCCGCAACGCGCCGCGAGGGCGTTGCGGCTGGGCGCCGCATCGCGGGCCCAAGCTATCGAATGTCATTCAAATTGCTCACAGGAGGATTTGTTTCGATGAACCGTTTCGATTTCACCCCCTATCGCCGTTCCACCGTGGGTTTTGACCGGCTGTTCGACCTGCTGGAAAACCAGGGCCGTATCAGCACCGGCGATAACTATCCGCCGTTCAACATCGAGCGCCGGACCGAAGATTCCTATCGCATCACCCTGGCCATCGCCGGCTTCCGCCCGGAAGACCTGGACATCACCGCGCATCAGAACCTGCTGGTGATCCAGGGCCGCAAGCGCGAAGGTGCCGACGAGGGCGAGATGCTGCACGTCGGCATCGCCAATCGCGGGTTCGAGCGCCGTTTCGAACTGGCCGATTTCGTGCGTGTGGAACGCGCCGATCTTGCCGACGGACTGCTCGTGATCGATCTCGTGCGCGAAGTGCCCGAGGCGATGAAGCCGAAGAAGATCGCCATCGGCGGCCAGCCGGCTCTCGAAGTCGTGTCCGGCCGGGATCAGGCGGCCGCCTGACCGCGAAACAAGTGGAGGCGGAATTCTAGCGAATTCCGCCTCCTCGGCGCTTAACGCGCCGACCTGCCCCCCAAAGGGACCGCCCGGGTCGCAAAAGACGGTCCCATCGAGACGCAAGACCGAACCGAACGCAGGCCGGCCTCAGCCCCTCTGCGTGCCTTACCGCGAGGACGGTCGGAATTGCGTTTCATGAATAGTCGCAGCTCCCCCTCCACGCCGTCGGCATGGCATTGCTTAAAATTTTGCGACCGAGGGGGAAGCTACGACTTGCCCGAATGAAGGCAAGCGGATTCTCACGGGGTATCCCGTAATGCGACGAATACGCGCGCCGGCGTTAAACCAGGCGTGATTGCCGTACGGCCGCGGCGATGAAGCCGGCGAACAGCGGATGCGGATCGAACGGCTTGCTTTTCAGCTCGGGATGGAACTGAACGCCCACGAACCACGGGTGATCGGGCCGCTCGACGATTTCCGGCAGCAGACCGTCGGGCGACATGCCGGAGAACACCAGCCCGCCCTTCTCCAGCGGCTCGCGATAGGCGGCGTTGACCTCGTAACGATGGCGGTGGCGCTCCGAAATGTGGGTCTCGCCATGATAGATGCTGGAAACGTGGCTGTTGCCCGCCAGCACGGCTTCATAGGCGCCGAGCCGCATGGTGCCGCCCAGTTCCCCTTCGGCGGAACGTTTCTGCAGGCCTTCCTTGCTCATCCATTCGGTGATGATGCCGACGACCGGCTCCGAAGTGGGGCCGAACTCGGTGGAACCCGCGTCGGCGATCCCGGCGGTGTTCCGCGCGCCTTCGATGCAGGCCATCTGCATCCCCAGGCAGATGCCGAAGAACGGCACCTTGTGTTCGCGCGCGAAGCGCACGCTGGCGATCTTGCCTTCCGCCCCGCGTGAGCCGAATCCCCCCGGCACGAGGATCGCGTGCATCGGTTCGAGCTGGGCGGCGATCTCGGAATCGTCCTGCTCGAAGATCTCGGCGTCGATCCAGCGGATATCCACTTTCACCCGGTTGGCCATGCCGCCGTGGACCAGCGCTTCGTTGAGCGACTTGTAGGCGTCGGGCAGGCCGACATACTTGCCGACCACGGCGATCGTCACCTCGCCCTCGGGGTTCTCGTAACGGTCGACGATATCGACCCACCGCGAAAGGTCGGGCTTGGGGCTTTCCACCCCGAAGTGCCGCAGGACCTGCTCGTCCAGCCCCTCGGCATGATACTGCAACGGCACCGCATAGATGCTCGAGGCATCGAGCGCCTCGATCACCGCTTCGGGCCGGACATTGCAGAACAAGGCGATCTTGGCCCGCTCGCCCGCAGGCAACGGATATTCGCAGCGGCACAGCAGCACATCGGGCTGCACGCCCAGGCTGGTCAGCTCGCGCACCGAATGCTGGGTGGGCTTGGTCTTCAGCTCGCCGGCGGCGGAGATGTACGGCACCAGCGTCACGTGGATGACGCAGGTGTTCTCGCGCCCGAGTTCGTTGCGAAGCTGGCGAATCGCCTCGATGAACGGCAGGCTCTCGATGTCGCCCACCGTGCCGCCGATCTCGCACAGGACGAAATCGTGATCTTCGGTATCGGCCAGCGCGAAAGCCTTGATCGCGTCCGTCACGTGCGGGATCACCTGCACCGTGGCACCCAGATAATCGCCGCGCCGCTCGCGCGCGATGATCTGCTGATAGATGCGCCCGGACGTGATGTTGTCGCTCTGCCGCGCGGAAACGCCGGTGAACCGCTCATAATGGCCGAGATCCAGGTCGGTCTCCGCCCCGTCGTCGGTCACATAGACTTCGCCGTGCTGATAGGGGCTCATCGTCCCCGGATCGACGTTGAGATACGGATCGAACTTGCGAATGCGGACCTTGTGGCCGCGCGCCTGCAGCAGCGCCGCGAGGCTTGCCGCCATGAGACCTTTGCCGAGCGAGGAGACCACGCCGCCGGTGATAAATATATACCGCGCCATGGGAGTCGGGCCTTAAGCTGCCAAACGGATTCGGCGCAAGCGCCGATCCGCCGAATTACACAGTGTGCCTCTTGCGCGGGCTGACAAACGCGGAAAACCTCGCTCCGCGAAAGGAGTGCGAGCGGCACGCGATCCCGGCTTTCGCCGGGATGGGTGAAGGGTTTACTGCGCCACCCCGGCCAGCGGGTCATTGCCCTGCGGCGAAGCGGTTGCGGTTCCCGTCGGCGCGGGAGTGTCGACTACCGGCGCGTTAAGGCCGCCGTCCGGGTTGGCCGGGGCCACCGTACGATCCAGCGAGGTATCGAACTCGCCCCCGCTGGTGGTGTTCACGGCAACGCCGCCGATCACGATGGCCAGCCCGACGAACAGCACCGCCAGCCACTTGGTGGTGCGGGTGAGAAAGTCCGCCGCGCCCCGCGCGCTCATCAGGCCGCCGGGGCTTCCGCCACTACCGATACCGAGCCCGCCCCCTTCCGAGCGCTGCATCAGAACCACGCCGACAAGCGCGGCGGCGATGATCGCCTGGATCACGGTGAGGAACAGGAACATTCGATCTCTCTAACTGGCTATGCGCGCCATGTAGGCCGCAAGGGCGGTTTCGACAAGCGGAACGGGGCCTCAGCCCTCGCCCAGCTCCGCCGCGGCGACGATAATGCCCAGGAAGCTCTCCGCCGTCAGGCTCGCGCCGCCGACAAGGGCTCCGCCGACCTCGTCCGCCGCGAGCAGTTCGGCGGCGTTGTCGGGCTTGACCGAGCCGCCATAGAGGATGCGCACATGCGCCCCGGCCTCGCCGTAGATGTCCGTCAGCCGCGCACGGATAGAACGGTGCATCTGGCCCACGTCCTCCACGGTGGGCGTGCGGCCTGTGCCGATCGCCCACACGGGCTCGTAAGCCACGGTGACCTTGTCCGCCGCGCCTTCCGCACGGGGCAGCGAACCGTCGAGCTGCGCGGCGACGACGCTTTCGGCCTCGCCTGCGTCACGCTGCGCCTCGGTCTCGCCCACGCAGACGATCACCGCCAGTCCCGCCGCCAGCGCCGCTTCGGCCTTGGCCTTCACATCGGCATCCGTCTCGCCGTGGTCGGCGCGTCGTTCGCTGTGGCCGACGATCACGAAACCGGCGCCCGCGTCCTTCAGCATCGGGGCGGAGATATCGCCGGTATGCGCGCCGCCTTCGGCCGCGTGGCAATCCTGCGCGCCGACGCCGATCAGGCCGGCTTCCTTACGAGTGGCGTGGATAAGCGTGAACGGCGGGGCAAGCGCCACTTCCGCCTTGATCAGCCGCTCGGCGGCGCGGTCGATCGCGCGGGCCTCGGACAGCATGGCACGGGTGCCCTGCATCTTCCAATTACCGACAATGTAAAGGCGCTGGGCCATTGGTATTCCCGATTTTTACATGGAAACGGGCCCCTTGCCGGAACCCTTGAGCGCAAGCCCGTTAGGACCAGTGCTCGCCCTTGGCAATGGCTGCGGTGGGATTGGCCCGTCCACTGTTGCGGCCAGGCCGCATGATGGATAAAGCGCCCGTTCGAATGCGCCGGGCCCCGGCGCCGCTATTCTCGAGTACGCCTTTCCATGCTCACGCTGTTTCGCAATGTCTTCAAATCGAAGCTCGGCCTCGCCCTGACGCTCGTTTTCCTGGCAGTCGTCGCTTTTGCCTTCGCCAGTTCGGACGTGGCGAACACCGGCGTGTTCGGCGGCGTTTCCGGGGGCGATCGGGTGGCGGTCGTCGGCAGCGAGCGGATCGATGCGTCGGAACTGTCCAATGCGCTGACCAATGCGCTCGATAACGCGCGCCAGACGGACCCCACCATCACCATGCCGGCGATGATCGCGCAAGGCGGGGTGGACAGCGTGCTCAACGGGCTGATCCAGCGCACGGCGCTGGCCGAATATGCCCGCAAGCACGGCATGCGCGCCGGCAAGCGGCTGGTGGACAGCGAAATCGCCCAGATCCCGGCCTTCCGCGGGCTCGACGGAAAGTTCGATCGCAACGCGTTCCTCAGCCTGCTGGCCCAGCGCGGCATCACCGAATCCGCCGTGCGCCAGGATATCGAAACCGGGCTGCTGGCCCGCCAGCTGCTGGCGCCGGTATCGTTCGCGCCGGTCATGCCGGAAAGCATCGGCAAGCGTTATGCCACCCTGCTGCGCGAACAGCGCCAGGGGGCGATCGCCGTTCTTCCCAGCGCCGCCTATGCCCCGCAGGGCCAGCCAACCGATGCCCAGTTGCAGGCCTTCTACAAGCAGGCCAGCAGCCGCTTCATCCGCCCGGAGCGGCGGGTGATCCGCTACGCCTCGTTCGGGCCAGAGGTCGTGGGCGACTTGCCGCCGCCGACCGAGGCGCAGATCACCGAACGCTATAATCGCGACAAGGCGAACTATGCCGCGACCGAACGGCGGCGCTTCACCCAGCTGGTGGTGCCCACGCAGGATGCGGCGAACGCGATCCTGGCCGAGGTGCGCGGCGGCAAGTCGCTCGACACCGCGGCGCGGGAAAAGGGGCTGGCCACCGCCTCGGTCGGCCCGATCAACCAGTCGGACTTCGCCAACAGCACCTCCGCCGCGGTGGCCCAGGCGGCCTTCGCCGCCGCGCAGGGTTCCCTGATGCAGCCGGCCAGCACGCCGCTCGGCTGGTATCTGATCCGGGTGGATGCGATCGACCGGCAGGCGGCGCGCTCGCTCGACCAGGTTCGCGCAGAAATCGCCAAGACGTTGGCCGAAGAGCAGCGCCGTGCCGCCTTCGCCGACCTCACCGCCCGGCTGGAGGATGAATTCGACAAGGGCTCCAGCCTGTCGGACGTGGCGAAGGAGCTGAAGCTGCAAGTCACCAGCACGCGGCCGGCGACAGCCGAAGGCCGGATCTATGGGACGGAGAGCGAAACCGTGCCGGCGATCCTCCAGCGCGCGCTCGCCCCCGCGTTCGAAATGCGGGAAGGCGAACCGCAGGTTGCCGAAGTGGTGCCGGGGGAAACCTTCCTGCTGTTCGATGTCTCGGACATCACACCGTCCGCCGTGGCGCCGCTGGCCGAGATTCGCGATGACGTGATCGAGGCCTGGCGGCGGAGCGAAGGGGCCAAGGCGGCCAAGGGCGCGGCGGACCGCATCATCGAACGGCTGTCGAAAGGCGCCACGCTGGCAGCGGCCGTCGCGGCCGAGAAGAAGCCGGGCGTCCCCGCGCCTGAAACTGTCAATCTCAACCGCGAGCAACTGGCCAGCCAGGGCCAGGTGCCGCCCAGCCTGGCGCTGTTCTTCAGCATGGCCCAGGGCACCGAGAAGAAGCTCGAGGCGCCGGCCGAGGCCGGCTGGTATGTCGTGCGGCTGGACAAGGTCGAACCGGGCAAGGTCGAAGCGGGGGATCCGCTGATCGCCTCCACCTTGCGCCAGCTGGGGATGGTCACGGGCGAGGAATATGCCGCGCAGTTCGTGTCCGCCGCGCAGGGCGAAGTGGGCGTGAAGCGCAATGAAAACGCGATCAAGGCGGTGGTGGCGCAGCTCACCGGCCAGGCCAACTGAGGCCCGCCCTGTCCGCCCCGCCACCCGCGCGCGTTGCCGAAAGCACCCCGGAAAACGCCAATGCCGCCCGCGCGCAGCTTGCCGCGGGGAAGCCCGCGCTCGTCTGGCGCAAGCTGGTGGCCGATACCGAAACCCCCGTTGGCGCCGCACTCAAGCTGATCGAGCCGGGGCGCGGTGATTTCCTGCTCGAATCCGTCGAGGGCGGCTCCGTCAGGGGGCGTTATAGCCTGCTCGGGCTCGATCCGGACCTGATCTTTCGCGCCACCGGCCACGCAGCCGAAGTCAACCGCGCCTGGAAGCACGATCGGGAAGCATTCGAAGCGCTTCCCGGCGATAGCCTGGCTGAATTGCGCGCCCTCGTCGGCTCGTGCCGGATCGATGTGCCCAAGGCGCTGCCCCCCGCGCTCGCCTGCCTGGTGGGCTATTTCGGCTACGAGACCATCGGCCTCGTCGAAAAGCTGCCGCGCGCGGCGCAGAGCGAGCTCGCCGTGCCCGACATGCTGTTCGCACGGCCGACTCTGCTGCTGGTCTTCGATGGCCTTTCCGACGAATTGTTCTGCATCGCGCCGCTCTGGCCCGATGGCTCCGACCCTGATCGCGCGATCGGCCGCGCCGCGGATCGGATCGACGAAACCTTGAGCCGACTCTGCGCCGCGCCGCCCGCGCCGGTGCGCGATGCGACTTTGCCGGAACTGGCGCTTTCCCCGGTGCTGGATGCCGGCGAATATGAAGCCATGGTCCTCAAGGCCAAGGAATACATCGCCGCCGGCGACATCTTCCAGGTCGTGCTGGCGCAGCGTTTCACCTGCCCCTTCCCGCTGCCGCCCCTGGCGCTCTATCGCGCGCTGCGCCGGGTCAATCCTTCGCCGTTCCTCTATTTCCTCGACCTGCCGGGCTTCGCGGTGGTCGGCTCGAGCCCGGAGATCCTCGTCCGCGTCCGCGACGGCGAGGTGACGATCCGGCCGATCGCCGGCACGCGCCCGCGCGGGAAGACCGAGGAAGAGGATCGCGCCAACGAAGCCAGCCTGCTCGCCGATCCCAAGGAACGCGCCGAGCACCTGATGCTGCTGGACCTCGGCCGCAACGATGTCGGCCGGGTGGCGGCAGCGGACAGCGTGAAAGTCACCGCCAGCTTCGCGATCGAGCGTTACAGCCACGTGATGCACATCGTCAGCAACGTGGTGGGCCGGCTCGACCCTTCGAAGGATGCGCTTGACGCCTTGTTCGCGGGCTTCCCGGCGGGCACCGTCTCCGGCGCGCCGAAGATCCGCGCCTGCCAGATCGTCGCCGAGCTGGAGCCCGAGACGCGCGGCCCCTATGCCGGCGGCGTGGGCTATTTCTCGCCCGACGGCTCGGTCGATTCCTGCATCGTCCTGCGCACCGCCGTGGTGAAGCAGGGCGTGATGCACGTACAGGCCGGCGCCGGCATCGTCGCCGACAGCGATCCGGCCTACGAAGCCGCCGAATGCCGCCACAAGGCCGGCGCCCTCATCGCCGCCGCGCGCGAAGCGGCGCGCATTGCCGCCGAACCGGGTTTCGGGCAGTAGGCCGGCCATGATCCCTGAACCCAAGATCCTGGTCATCGACAACTACGACAGCTTCACCTTCAACCTGGTCCACTACCTGATGGAACTGGGGGCGAAGGTCGAAGTGGTGCGCAACGATGCGGTCAGCGCGGGGCAAGCGCTGTCCAGCGGCGCGCAGGGTTTCCTCATCTCCCCCGGCCCGTGCACGCCGAACGAAGCCGGCATCAGCCTGGATCTCGTCGCCGCCTGTGCCGATGCGGGCAAGCCGCTGCTGGGCGTATGCCTGGGCCACCAGGCGATCGGGCAGCATTTCGGCGGCCGCGTCACCCGCGGCGGGCTGATGCACGGCAAGACAAGCCCCGTCGATCATGACGGGACGGGCGTGTTCGCCGGGCTGCCCAGCCCCTTCACCGCCACCCGCTATCACTCGCTGATCGTGGAGGACGTACCGGAAGCCCTTGTGGTCAACGCCACTAGCGAGACCCCGGGCCTCGACGGCACCAGCGCAATGGGCTTCCGCCATCGCGAATTGCCCATCCATGGCGTGCAGTTCCACCCCGAGAGCATCGCCACCCAATACGGGCACGAGTTGCTGGCCAATTTCCTGACGATCTGCGGCATAGAGCCGAAAGCCCGCGCATGAGCCGGCTTCCACCGGTCGACCATCCGCTTGACGAGAGCGAGGCCGAAGCCGCGTTCAGCGCCATGTTCGATGGCGACTTGCCTGATGAGGCGATCGCCGATTTCCTCGTCGCGCTGTCCGATCGCGGCGAGACGGCCGCCGAGATAGCCGGCGCGGCCCGGGCGATGCGGGCGCGGATGATTCCGATAAACGCGCCGGCAAATGCCATCGACGTCTGCGGCACCGGGGGTGACGGGCATCACACGCTGAACGTTTCCACGGCGGTGGCGCTGGTCGTCGCGGCGTGCGGCGTGCCGGTGGCCAAGCACGGCAACCGCGCCGCCAGCTCCAAGGCCGGGGCCGCCGATACGCTCGAAGCGCTCGGCCTGGACCTCAACCGGGCGATGGAAACGGCCGAGGAAACGCTGGGCGATCCGGGCATCTGCTTCCTCTTCGCGGTGCGGCACCACCCGGCGATGGGCCGCATCATGCCGATCCGCAAGAAGCTGGCCCGGCGCACGATCTTCAACCTGATGGGCCCGCTCGCCAATCCGGCGCGGGTCAGGCGCCAGCTCGTGGGGATCGCCCGCCCGGCTTATGTGCCGATCTACGCCGAAGCCCTGGCGCGGCTGGGCACCGAACGCTCGTTCGTCGTCTCGGGTGACGAGGGGCTGGATGAACTCAGCCTCGCCGGCGGCAACGAACTGGCGGAAGTGGTGGATGGCGAAGTGCGAATGAAGCGGGTCGACGCCGCCGAGGCCGGCCTGCCCCACGCCCCGATCGAAGCCCTGCGCGGCGGCGATCCGCAACACAACGCCGCCGAACTGCACAAGCTGCTGCTGGGCGAAACCGGCCCTTACCGCGATGCCGTGCTGTTCAACGCGGCCGGCGCGCTGCTGATGGCGGGCGAGGTGGAAACCTGGGCCGAAGGCGCGGAAGAGGCGGCCGAGGCGATCGACAAGGGCCTGGCCAAGGCCTTGCTCGACTGCTGGATCGCGCACGCGAAATAGTCGGTTCACGCGGAGGCGCGGAGAGATAGCGCAAGCGGCGAAGCCGCCTCCATTTTCACGCCGCGCGGTTGGCTGCCACCGTTGTATTTAAGAGCGGCTTCGCCGCAGACGCCCGTTCTCCGCGTCTCCGCGCCTCCGCGTGAACCCAACTAAGCCCCCGCCTATCGACACAGGCCACCGCCCCCGGCATAGGCTCCCCCCACGATGGACAAGCTCGCCGAAATCTGCGCCACGAAGCGCGAGGAAGTGGCCGCGCGCAAGGCGCTCGCCACGCTGGATGATCTCGATCGCCGGGCCGCCGCCGCCTCGGCGCCGCGGGGTTTTCGCGCGGCGCTGGAAGCCAAGGCCGCCAAAGGCTTCGGCCTGATCGCGGAGATCAAGAAGGCCTCGCCCTCCAAGGGCTTGATCCGCGCCGATTTTCGCCCCGCCGAACATGCCCTCGCCTATCAGCACGGCGGCGCGGCCTGCCTCTCGGTGCTGACCGACGCGCCCTATTTCCAGGGGCATGAGGATTACCTGATGGATGCCCGCGCCGCTTGCGATTTGCCGGTGCTGCGCAAGGATTTCATGGTGGACCCGTGGCAGGTGGCCGAAGCGCGCGCAATCGGGGCGGATGCGATACTGATCATCGTCGCCGCGCTCGGCGATGTCGAAATGGCCGAAATCGAAGCCGCCGCGATCGAACGCGGGATGGATGTGCTGGTCGAGGTGCATGACGAGGCAGAGCTGGAACGCGCCGCCCGCCTGCACTCGCGCCTCATCGGTGTGAACAACCGCGATCTGCGCACCTTCCGCACCGATCTCGCCACCAGCGAACGGCTCGCCCCCCTTGCGCCTGCCGGCGCGCTGCTGGTGGGCGAAAGCGGCATCAACCGGCATGAAGACCTCGAACGGCTCGCCCGCGGTGGGGTGCGCTGCTTCCTCGTCGGCGAAAGCCTGATGCGGCAGGACGATGTCGCAGCGGCCACCCGGGCGCTTCTCACCCAGGCCGCCTGACCATGCACATGAACCATTCCGCCGATGCGCCTGCCGCGCCGGAGATCGCTTTCGACCAGTTCCTGGCGGTCGACATCCGCGTGGGCACGATCATCGCCGCCGAGCCGTTTCCCGAAGCGCGCAAGCCGGCCTTTAAGCTGACGATCGACTTCGGCCCGGTGATCGGCCGCAAGCGATCCTCCGCCCAAATCACCGAGCATTATACGCTGCAAGACCTCGTCGGTCGCCAGGTCGCCGCCGTGGTCAATTTCCCGCCACGCCAGATCGGCCCGATGATGTCCGAAGTGCTTACGCTCGGCTTTCCCGATGCCGAGGGCAAGGTCGTGCTGGCGGCCCCGACGCAGGCGGTGCCCAACGGCGGCCGGCTTTTCTGAAGCAAACGCCTGCGGCAGCCCGAAATCGGGCCGGAATCTGACCGCATTTTTAACCTTTTCCACCTAGCACGGCGCCTGATCCCTATTATTCAGGTCGTACCACGCGTGAACGCGCCGTATCCCCCGCCGGCTGGCCCCTTTCGCTGGCTTCTTGGCACGAAGGAACCGCTTCCCGACGCGATCCGGAGGCAGCTCGAGGGCGGGCTCTACACCTCGCTGCCGATCTTCCTGGGTGGTGTTTTCAACAGCGTGGCGATCGCCGCGATCGCCGCGTGGCGGCAACCCTCGCACGCGTTTTTCGTCTGGCTGGGGCTCGAAATCGCTATCGGCCTTCTGAGATTGCCGATCGTCGTCCGCGGACGGCGCGCCGTCCGTGCAGGGCGGGCTCATCCGCCGGCGGCTCTGGCGGCCACGCTCTCCTGCGCCTGGTCGGCATCGGTCGGCTATGGCGCGTTCATCAGCCTGACCAGCAACGACTGGGTGCTGGCGACGATCGTGTGCCTCTCGGCCGCGGCCATGGTCTGCGGCATCTGCCTGCGCAATTTCGGCACCCCGCGCCTGGCGGCGCTGATGGTCGCCCTGATGCTGGTGCCCAGCGTCATCGCCGGGCTCCTGACGGATGAAACCGTCATGCGGGTGATCAGCATCCAGCTGCCCATCTTCATCTTCACGATCTTCGCGGCGTCGTTCTCGCTGCACCGCATGCTTGTGTCGAAAATGACCGCTCTCAGCGCCCTGGAGAAGAGCGAGCTGTTCAACCGGACGATCCTCGAATCCAGCCCGGATTATACGCTCATCCTCGACGAGAACGCCGATATCGTGTTCTGCAACCGGCCGAACGGCCATCTTGCCAGCTCGCAGGACCTGACTGGAAAGAACTGGCTGGACATCCTGGGGTCGGAGCATCGCCAGGCCGGCGAGGACGTGCTGGCCACCGCCCGGGCAGGCGGTCGCGGCAACCTCGTCACCAGCCATACGGAGGATGACGGGCACCGGCTCTGGTTCGATGTCATCGCCAATCCGATCTGCGACGATTCCGGGCGCATCATCATCGTCTCGCGCGACATCACCCATCAGAAGAATTCCGAAGAGCAGGCGCTGTGGATGGCGCGCCACGATCCGCTGACCCGCCTGCCCAACCGGGCGGTGTTGCAGGATGCGGTGGACGCGACCCTGATCGACCGGGCGCGCGGCGCCAGCGCGGCCCTGCTGATCGTCGACGTGGACAACTTCAAGACGATCAACGACACGCTGGGCCATGATGCGGGCGATGCGCTGCTGTGCAGCTTCGCCGACCGCCTGCGCTCCGCCTTGCGGCCGGGCGACCTGGTGACGCGCACAGGGGGTGACGAATTCGCCCTGCTCGTCGCGGCGATGACGGACGCCGATGTCATGGATATCTCCGCCGAGATCTTCGCCGCGCTCGCCGCCCCTTTCCACTATGACGGCCGTTGCCTGGATTGCGGCGCCAGCGTGGGCGCCAGCCTGATCCCGCGTGACGGCTCCACCCGCTCGGAGATCATGAAGGCGGCCGACATCGCCCTCTATGCGGCCAAGGCCGGCGGACGCGGCCGGCTCAAGATATTCGAGCCGGCGATGAAGGCGGAAGTCGAACGGCGGGAAGCCATGATGGCTTCGGCCCGGCTGGCCCTTCAGCTCGATCGGGTCACCCCGTGGTTCCAGCCCAAGGTTTCGCTGCGTTCCTCGCGCGTGCTCGGTTTCGAGGCGCTACTGCGCTGGACGGATTCGGCGGACAGCGTGCAAGGTCCGGAAGGCGTCATGGCGGCGTTCAACGATCCGGTGCTCGGCGCCTCGCTCAGCGATCGGATGCTGGAACGCACTTTGGATCAGATGCGTGCCTGGCTCCAGGCCGGCATCCCCTTCGGGCACATCGCGCTGAATGCCACCGCCGCCGATTTCCGCCGCGAAAGTTTTGCCGAAATGCTGATCGCCGCGCTGGCGCAACGCGGCATATCGCCCGCGCTGCTGCAGATCGAGGTGACCGAGAATGTCTTCCTCGGCCGCGATTCCGGTTATGTCGAAGCGGCCTTGCGCAAGCTCAGCAGCCACGGCGTGAAGATCGCTCTCGACGATTTCGGCACCGGCTATGCCTCGCTGTCGCACCTCAACCAGTTCCAGGTCGATCTCCTGAAGATCGACCGCTCGTTCATCGGGCTTCTCGGGCGGAGCGCCGATGCCGAGGCGATCTCGTGCGCGGTGATCAATCTCGGGCATTCCCTGGGCCTCGAAGTCGTCGCGGAAGGCATCGAAACGGAACAGCAGGAAGCGCGGCTGATCGAGCTGGGCTGCACCATCGGCCAGGGCTTCCTCTATTCCGCTGCCGTGCAGGCGGAAGAGGTGCCGCGCCTGCTCGCCAGCTGGCATCACACCCGATCGGCGGCTGGAGTGGCCGACGCGGCGTGATCGACCCGTGGTGCCTGGGGTGCGGGATCGTGTGCGGGCGCCGCGATCAGGGTCTGTCCTACCGATCGCGCTTCTGTCATGAGGCCGCGATGAACCCGCGTCCGCCCCTCCCCGCGCCCCTTCGATTTCGCGCCTGCCGGCCCGATACGGGTTTTCCCCTCAGGACTGTGTCAACAGTGTCAACACCAGCCCGGGGCAGCATGATCGCATGAGCCGGCTCACTCATCTCGATTCGCAAGGCGCGGCGCGGATGGTCGACGTGGGCGGCAAGCCGGAAACCGCCCGTTCCGCCACGGCCACCGGGCGCATCCGCATGTCACCGGAAGCGCTCACCGCCGTGCGCGAGGGCAGCGGCCCCAAGGGTGACGTGCTCGCCGCCGCCCGCATCGCCGGTATCTTGGCCGCCAAGAAGACGGGCGAACTGATCCCGCTGTGCCACCCCCTTTCGCTGGACGCCGTCCAGGTCGATTTCGCGTTCGAGGACGATGGCGTGCGCGCCACCGCGCGCGCTTCGCTGACAGGGCGGACGGGAGTGGAAATGGAAGCCATGACAGCCACTTCCATCGCCCTTCTCACCATCTATGACATGGCCAAGGCGCTGGACAAGGGGATGGTGATCGAAGATGTCCGGCTATTGGCAAAAAGCGGCGGCAAGTCGGGCGATTGGAGGGCGTGAGCCATGCGCATCGTTCCTGTCCCGCTGTCAGGGCTCGCAGGGATCGATTCTCTCCGTCGTGCTTTGTGGCCAGATAGTTCGATCGAACAGTTGAAAGCGATTATCGCGGTGAAGCCGGAATATCTGGTATTGGCTGCGATAGCGGATGACGGGCCCGTCGGCTTCGCGGAAGTCTCAGTGCGCCGCGACTACGTAAATGGCTGCGATGGCTCTCCGGTTGCCTTCCTCGAAGGGATCTATGTCGATCCCGCGCACCGCAACCAGGGCGTGGCGCGAGCTATGGCGGCAGAAGCGATGGCTTGGGCCCGCGAACGGGGAATCGCCGAATTCGCCTCTGACGCGCTCTTGGCGAACCAGGCGAGCCACGCCTTCCACAAGGCCATCGGCTTCGAAGAAACGGAGCGAGTGGTCTATTTCCGCCTGCCGCTGGGCACTCCCGCATGAGCGGGCACGTGGCGCTTGCGGAGGCGCAACAGCGCCTTCTCGCGATCGCCGCGCCGCTGGGCGTGGAAACGCTGCCCGCGGCCAGTTGCGTGGGCCGTTACCTGGCCGCGGCGCTCACCGCGCGGCGCACTCAACCCGCCGCCGACCTTTCGGCGATGGACGGCTATGCGGTGAATGGCGCGGCGGACGGGTTCTGGCGGCTGGTGGGCGAAAGCGCCGCCGGCCGGCCTTATACGATACGCCTGGCGCCGGGCGAAGCCGTGCGCATCAGCACCGGCGCGCTGATGCCGGCCGGCGCCCAGGCCGTGCTGCTGCAGGAAGAAGCGATCCGCGAGCAGAACCATATCGCAGCCATCCAGGGGGCGGAGCCGTCATCCCGCCACATAAGGCGGCGCGGCTTCGACTTCATCGAAGGCGACATCGTTCTTCAGCCCGGCACGCGAATCGGCCCGGCGCAGCTCGCGCTGGCCATGGTGGCGGGGCACGGCGCCGCCTCGCTGCGAGTCGGCCGGCGGCCCCATGTGGCGGTGATCGACAGCGGCGACGAACTCGCATCGCCAGACACCCTGACCTGGGAGGAACACCAAATCCCCGCCAGCAACGGGGCGATGATAGCCGCGCTGGCCGCCCCTTTCGCTTCTTCGGTGAAGCGGCTTGGTCCGGTGGCCGATCGGATGGACGCCCTGGCTGACGTGCTGGCGCGCGCCGAAGAGGCCGACGTCATCGTCACCAGCGGCGGGGCCTCGGTCGGCGATCACGATCTGATGCGCCCGGCCCTGGAAGCCTGGGGCGCGACGATCGATTTCTGGCGCGTGGCGATGAAGCCGGGCAAGCCCTTGCTGATCGCCCGCAAGGGGGAGACGATCGTGCTCGGCCTGCCGGGAAACCCGGTGTCGAGCTATGTCACGGCGTTCCTGTTCCTGCTGCCTCTGCTGCGACGGCTGGCGGGGGCGCGCGCGCCTTATCCCGAAACGCTCTACCTGCCGCTGGGGGGCGATCTCCCCATGGCGGGCCCGCGAACGGAATTCGTGCGGGCGCGCCTGGTGGATGGAGCGCTGGTGCCGCTGGGCAGCCAGGACAGCAGCGCGCTCAAGGCATTGGCCACCAGCGACGTGCTGATCCGCCGTGAAATCGGCGTTCCCCCGGCCCGGGCGGGGGAGCTGGTTCCGGCCTATCTGCTGGATAGCGGTACAACAGCTTGACCGGCTCGGGAAAGTTGCCTACTTGTTCCACGTTCGTTCCCGAATTGGAACACCTGTGGGGAGTTGCTTCATGTTGACGGCCAAGCAGCACGAACTCCTGCTCTTCATCCAGCGCAAGCTGGAGGAGACGGGCATTTCGCCTTCGTTCGAGGAAATGAAGGAAGCGCTCGATCTCAAGAGCAAGTCGGGTGTCCACCGGCTGATCTCGGCGCTGGAGGAACGCGGCTTCATCCGCCGCCTGCCCAATCGCGCACGGGCGCTGGAAGTGCTGCGCCAGCCGGAAAACGTCACGGCCAAGAAGCCGGCCAATGACACCGTCGTGCCTTTCGCTCCGCCGCGCGCCAGGCCGGAGCCGGCGAACGATGTGGTGGAAATCCCGCTCCACGGCCGGATCGCCGCCGGCGTGCCGATCGAAGCGCTGGAAAGCGACCGCACCCTTCCCGTCCCTGCCGCGCTGCTCGGCCCCGGCGATCACTACGCGCTGGAAGTTTCGGGCGATTCGATGGTCGAAGCGGGCATCCTCGATGGCGACTACGCGCTGGTGAAGCGCACCGATACGGCGCGCGACGGGGAAATCGTCGTGGCTCTCGTCCGGGACGAGGAAGCCACGCTCAAGTACCTGCGGCGGGAAAACGGCATGGTCCGGCTCGATCCGGCCAATGCGCAGTACGATCCGCAGATCTATCCGCCGGAAGACGTGCGGGTGCAGGGCAAGCTCGCGGGCCTGCTGCGCCGCTATCATTGATCCCGGTAAGGGGGCCGGTCAGCGCGGCCGATAACCCCGCCACCAGCCGTGCTCGCCTTGCGTATCCGCCACGGTGCGGACCTTTTTTCCGTCGAACACGATGGCCAGGCCTCCCGTTTCGCGCAGCATCCGCCCGTCCGCCTTCAGCCAGCGCGGGCGGCAACTGCGCGGAAGCCAGCGGTCGGATACGACGATGTCCGCCTGCGCGCAGGCAGCGGCCAGCGCCTGTTCCTCGATCAGGTTGCTGCTCCGGCTCATCAGCAAGTGCCAGGCTCGCCCCGCTCGTTCGACGGTAAGGGCGCAGAAATCGCGGCTGCAACGGGCGCCGGGCCAGTCCTTCAAGGCGATGGGTTCGCCCGCGACGCCGGCAAGCTCCAGCAGGTTCTCCCGCGTAAAGTCGCTTCGCGTCTCACGCAGCGCCAATAGGCGCCCATCGCCACTGGTCACGCCCACCTGCCTGCCGTTCCCCGAAACCAGCACGTCAGGGATCGGCGTCGCCAGCAGCAGCGCGGTCGCCAGACCCATGGGGGCCAGCCCGAGCAGCCTTGGCCTCCCCCGCCACAGGCCGATCCACAGCGTGCCGCCGATGAACAGCGCGAAGGTCAGCGCGCTCATCTGCGGCATCAGCGTGACCGCTCCGGGCTGGGCGGCCGTGACATGCGCGATGGCCAGCAGGAGGTCGAGCGATTGGCCCGCCAGCCACCACGCGGGCGCGCCCGCCCCTGCCAGATCCAGCAGCAGCGCCAGGGCGATCAGCGGCATCGACACGAAAGTCACCAGAGGGATCGCGATCACGTTGGCCCATGCGCCGTAGATGCCTGCCCGGTGGAAATGGAACAGCACGATCGGCGTCAGCGCCAGCTCGATCACCACGCCGGTGATCAGCAACATCAGCAAGCGCCGCCCGCCCCGCGCCAACACGCCCTCCTCCCGCGGCGCCAGGAAGGCGCGCACCGGAGCGCTGCCGTGCAGCGCCACGATCGCCAGCACCGCCGCGAAGCTCATCTGGAAGCTGGGGCCGACCAGCGATTCCGGCCACAACAGCATGACGACGATCGCACCCGTCGCCAGCATCCGCAGCGAAAGCGGCTCACGGCCCAGCGCCAGCGCCGCCAGCACCAGCAAGGCGCCGACGCAGCTTCGCACCGTGGGCACCTCCGCACCCGTCAGCAGCGTATACCCGATCCCCGCCAGCGCTCCCACGCCGGCGGCCACCAGCGGCAGGCGGACCCGCAGCGCCAGCAGCTTTATCGCCAGGACATAGGCCGCGGCGATCACCGCGCTCACGTGCAGCCCGCTGATGGACAGCAAGTGGGTGAGCCCCGAATCCCGCATCGCGTCCTCGTCCGCCGGCGCGATGGCTCCGCGATCGCCACTGGCGAAGGCCGCGGCGATCGCTCCGGACGAGCCGGACAGCCGCGCACGCACATGTTCCGACAGGCTGCGCTGCAACGAGGCCAGCGGCGCGCCGCGTTCGGCCGGCCGCAGCACCTCGATATCCCCCTGCAGGCTGCCGGTCGCCGCTAGGCCCTGGAACCAGGCGCTGCGCGCGAAGTCATAGCCGCCCGGCAGCATCGGCGAGGCTGGCGGCATCAGGCGCGCGCGCAGGCGCAACTCGGCCCCCTCCCTCATCTGCGGACTGGCCTTGTCCAGCGGCACGTTCACGCGGAACTTCACCGCCCGCTCCCCGCCGGGTTCGCGTGCCGCCAGCACCAGCCTCACGCGGCCTTCGGCCGGCTGCTCGATCCGTTCGAGCACGCGGCCCGCAATAACGGCGGACGTCGGCCGCTGCAGCGCGGGAACTCCGACCAGCTCGGAGCGAATCCACGCCGCGCAGATCCCAATGGCCAGCACCAGGCCCAACGCCATTACCGACCGCAGCAGCTCGATCCGATCGTCCCGGCCCTTCCACAGCGCCAGCGTGCCGACCGCCGCCAGAAGGCCCACGGCCACAGCAAACACCCATTCGGCAGGCGTCCTCAGAACGTACCACAGCGCGATTCCGCCGCCGAACGCAACCGCCAGCCACGGCCCGCGATCGAACCCCGCACCCGCCAGCCAGTGTTCCAGATAGTCGGCCACGCTGGACAAGCGCGCGCGGTTTCGCCTAGGCCCCCGCTGCATCGCAGCATCGGCCGGTTCCTCCCCCAGCGGAACGATCGGCAACTGCCGTGTGGCCATATGATGATTGAAGAGGAAGCGTCCGGGCATGGCAAGCGATAGCGTATCGGCGGCGAACGCGGCCACGGCGGCCGATCGGCCCCTGGTCACGCGCTTCGCCCCTTCGCCCACCGGCTTCCTGCATATCGGCGGTGCCCGCACGGCGTTGTTCAACTGGCTCTATGCCCGGCGCCACGGTGGCCGCTTCGTGCTGCGAATCGAGGATACCGACCGCGTCCGCTCGACGGACGAGGCCATCGCGGCGATTCTCGACGGGATGCGCTGGCTCGGCCTCGATTGGGACGGGCACGAATACTACCAATCGCAATTCATCGCCCGCCACGCCGAAGTGGCGCACGAGTTGCTCGCGTCCGGCCATGCCTATCGCTGCTGGATGACGCAGGAGGAACTGGCCGCGCAGCGCGAGAGCGCCCAGGCGGAACGGCGGCCGTTCCGAATCGAGAGTCCCTGGCGCGATTCCACGGAGGCGGGCGAAGGCCCTTGCGTTATCCGGCTCAAGGCCCCGCGCGAGGGCGAGACGGTGATCGAGGACCGCGTGCAAGGCCGCGTGGCCGTGCGCAATGCCGAGATCGACGATTTCGTGCTGCTGCGTTCCGACGGGACGCCGACTTACATGCTCGCCGTGGTGGTGGACGATCACGACATGGGCGTGACCCACGTGATCCGCGGCGACGATCATCTCAACAACGCCTTCCGCCAGCTGGCGATCATCCGGGCGATGAACGGGATAACCGGCGGCGAATGGCCGGACCCGGTCTATGCCCATGTCCCGCTGATCCACGGGCCGGACGGCGCCAAGCTCTCCAAGCGTCACGGCGCCACCGGGGTCGACGCCTATCGCGACGAACTCGGCATCCTGCCGGAAGCGCTGTTCAATTATCTGCTGCGGCTCGGCTGGGGCCACGGCGACCGCGAGGAATTTACCCGCGAGGACGCGATCGCGTTGTTCGACCTGGAGGGCGTGGGTAAGAGCCCTTCGCGCTTCGACATGAAGAAGCTGCTCAATCTCAACGGCCACTACATACGCGCCGCCGACGATGCCCGGCTGGCGGCGCTGGTGGCCGAACGGATCGGGCCCACGGCGGACGCCGCGCGGCTGACTGAGGCCATGCCCGTGCTCAAGACGCGGGCGCGCGATCTCAACGAATTGGCCGACGGCGCGCGGTTCCTGTTCGAGCAGCGCCCCCTCAGCCTGACAGAGGCGGCGCAGGCCCTGCTCGACGAACCCGCCAAGGCCTTGCTGAAGGACATTTCCGCCCTGCTCGCGCCGCAAGAGGACTGGACAACAGAGGCCCTCGAGGCCAAGCTGAAAGCCTATGCGGAAGCGCGAGAACTTGGCCTCGGCAAGCTCGCGCAACCGCTCAGGGCAGCATTGACGGGGCGCACAACCTCGCCGGGAATTTTCGATGTGCTGGCCCTCCTAGGCAAGGAGGAAAGCCTGGCGCGGATCGACGCGCAGGTAGCCGGCTAACAGGGATTCGGATCGCAAGGAGACGCATTTTGTCGGACAAGCAGGCAATGCTGACGATCGGTGACAGGGAACTACCCCTCCCGATCCTCGAAGGAACCACTGGGCCGGACGTCGTCGATATCCGCAAGCTCTACAATCAGAGCGGGATGTTCACTTACGATCCCGGCTATACCTCGACCGCGAGCTGTGAAAGCGCGCTGACCTACATCGACGGCGAGAACGGCGTGCTGCTGCATCGCGGCTATCCGATCAGGCAGCTCGCCGAACATTCCAGCTTCATGGAGGTTTCCTATCTGCTGCTGAACGGCGAATTGCCGAGCGCGGACGAGCTGGACGAATTCACCCGCACGATCACTCGCCACACCATGCTGCACGAGCAGCTGGCGACCTTCTATCGCGGCTTCCGGCGTGACGGGCACCCGATGGCGATCATGTGCGGCGTGGTCGGCGCACTGAGCGCGTTCTATCACGACAGCACGGACATTTCCGATCCCGATCACCGGCGGATCAGCTCGCACCGGCTGATCGCCAAGATGCCCACGATCGCGGCGATGGCGTACAAGTATTCGGTCGGGCAACCGTTCCTCTACCCGGACAATTCGCTGAGCTATACGGCGAACTTCCTGCGCATGACGTTCGGCGTGCCGTCAGAAGCCTATGAAGTGCATCCTGCCGTGGAGCGGGCGCTGGACCGGATATTCATCCTCCACGCCGATCACGAGCAGAACGCCTCGACCTCGACCGTGCGGCTTGCCGGCTCCTCCGGCGCCAACCCCTTCGCCTGCATCGCGGCCGGCATCGCTTGCCTGTGGGGACCCGCTCACGGCGGCGCCAACGAGGCTGCGCTCAACATGCTGCGCGAGATCGGCACGCCGGATCGCATCCAGCATTACATCGACCGCGCCAAGGACAAGAACGATCCGTTCCGCCTGATGGGCTTCGGGCACCGCGTCTACAAGAACTACGATCCCCGCGCGATCGTGATGCAGAAGACGGTGCGCGAAGTGTTCGATGCGCTCAAGGTCGATGATCCGCTGTTCGAGACGGCGCTGCGGCTGGAAGAGATCGCGTTGCACGACGATTACTTCATCGAGAAGAAGCTGTTCCCCAACGTGGACTTCTATTCCGGCATCATCCTTTCGGCGATCGGCTTCCCGACCACGATGTTCACCGCTCTCTTCGCCCTTGCCCGCACGGTCGGCTGGGTGGCGCAGTGGAACGAGATGATTTCCGATCCCGGCCAGAAGATCGGCCGCCCGCGCCAGCTCTACACCGGCCCGACGCAGCGCGATTACGTGCCGCTCGACCAGCGCTGACGCAGATACTTCGACAAGCATGAGCGGGGCTGGGCGCTGGAGCGCCGCCCGCTCATCCTGGGCCTGTCGAAGAACTAAGCTCCCTCATCCGCCGGCAGGTCCAGCATGAAGCGAGCGCCCTGCCCCGGCGCGCTTTCGACCGTGAGGTCGCCGCGCATCGCCCGCGCGAGCCGCCGCGAAATATAAAGGCCGAGGCCGGAACCGCCGCTGTCGCTGCGGCCCAGTCGTTCGAACTTGGCGAAGGCGCGCGCCTGCTGATCTTCGGTCATGCCTTCCCCCTGGTCGGCCACGATCACGCGCGAACGCGCCCCGTCCCGCTCCACGCGAAGCCAGACCTGCGAGCCTTCCGGGGAATAGCGGATCGCATTGCCGAGCACGTTCAGCAGGATCTGCAGCACCCGGCGGAACTCGCCGATGGCAGGCGCGCTTTCGCCCGGCTTGGGGGCATCGATGGCAATGCCGCGTTCCCCGGCGCGAACCCTCAGGATTCCCGCGGCGCGGCGGGCCAGGTCCGCAAGGTCTATCCGATCCGGCGCGGTCGTGAACTGTTCGTCCTCGACCACTTCGAGCGCGGCGAGATCGTCGATCAGCGCGAGAAGGTGTTCGCCGGCGGTGGCGATATCGGCGGCGTAATGGCTGTATTCCTCCGCCAGCGGCCCGGCGAGCTGGGTGCGGATGGTTTCGGCATTGGCGATGATCCGCGCGATCGGCTGGCGCAGGACCGGCGCGATTTCCCGACCGACCGCCATGCCCGGCGCGCCCTTCTCGTCGGCTTCGGCCAGGGGCGTGGTGTCTACCGGCGGCTCGTCGGCGACGAGATAAAGCTCGAACCCGGCGCTGCCCGGCTCCGCTCCGCCCAAGGGGACCAGGTGCGCCTTCCAGTGCCGTTCCGAACCGGGAAGGCGCAGGCGCGCGCCGTCGAGCAGGCGCCAATGCAGCGGCTGGCGCTGGGCATTGCCTTCCAGCAGGGCGAATTCGGTCCACGGCGATCCCAGCGCCTCGCGCATCCGCCCGGCGACATCTTCCAGTTCTTCCGTGCGAACCTCCACGGCCAGCAGTTCCTGCCTTGGCCCGAGCCGCGCGGAAAGTTCCGCCAGATGCCGCGCTACGGCGATGCGCGCTTCGGCCGCTTCCGTTCCTCCGTCATCGGGCAGCGGGGTGCTCTGCCAGTTGCTGACGCCGATCGTGCAGCCGTCGCCATGCTCGCACGGCATGACTTCAACCCAGGCGGTGACTTGTTCGTGATCGTCCTGCGCGCGGATCGCGCGGGCAAGGCACAGGCCATAAGTGCGGGCCTTGCGCACCAGTTCCAGCAGCGCCGGCGAAGCGATGATCCCCGGCAATTCGCCCCCGCCGCGCAATTGCAGGCCGGCGAGCGGCTCTTCCGCTTCGATCAGCCAGTCGCGCGCGTCGGTCCTGGCGCGGGCGGTAAAGGGAGGGCCGGCGGCCATCGGCTCAATGCCCCCCACGCTCGGCTTCGGCCGCGAACAGCAGCGCCCGCGCCCGCTCCGCGCTCATGGCGTCGAACGCCAGGGGCAGCCGGTGGTCGGGATGGAGGAACAGCAGCTGCCGTTCCATCACCGCATGTTCCAGCCCCGAGGCGCGCATGACGAGGAGGAGGCGGGCGAACTGGCCTTCGGCGAAGGACAGTACCACGCTGCTGCGCTCCTGTCCGGAGGCCATCGCCAGGGCGCTGGCGAAAATCGCCGGCCCCGCGCGATCGATGGCCAAGGCATCCGGGGCCTCATCGCCCAGGCCGGTGATCGCGCGCGCGATCAGGCCAAGGCGGCTCGCCCCTTCGTCATAACTTGCGCGCAAGCGCCGCTCGATCAGCTCGATCCCCGCGCCGCCACGGTTGCCCAAGGCCATCAGCGCCGCGTGGAACAGGTCCCCCGGCAATTCCTGCATGGGAAGCTCCATGCGCCGGCAATTCTGCATGAAACGCGCCTGGGCCGCGAGCAGCGCCATGGCCAGCGCGGCGGTCGCCTCGTCATCCCGGGCGGCCAGTTCCTGCACCAGCAGCGGAAGCACCGCATCGATACCGCTGCGTGCCTGCAGTCGCTCGGCCAGATCCGCCTCGATCACCAGCGCCTGGGCATGGGCGAGAAAGCTCCCGTCCTCGATCAGGGCGCTGGCCAGCTCGTCCTGCCGCTCGGCGACATAAGCGGCCCGGTCGCGCACTTCGCCCCCCTCGGCCTCCGCATGGAGAAGCTGCGAGGCGAGATCGAGCATCATGCCGCGCACCCGAGCCACCATGGCTTCGCTGAACAGCGGATGCCCTTCGTGCGAAAGGAAATAGCGCAGCACCGGGCGCGCATCGGCGATGACTGCATCGCCGCGCGTCAATTCGTCGCGCAGGAGTCGCTCGATCGAATCCGCGGCGTCGCCAGTCATCGGAGCCTCGCTCATCGCCCCCCGATAACGCGATTGGGTTAAACCGGCGTTATCCTCGTCTTGTGAGCATTTGCGCGGCTTCGAGCGCCATCACAAGAAGCACGAGCAGCATCACCGCGGGTTCCGTGGCGTGCAGCGCCGCGGCGAGAGCCAGCACCAGCGCCAGCAGCAGGCGATCGCCGAGCAAAGCCCGGGGCCCCGGCCATGTCTCCGGCCGCAACATCCCTAGCAGGCCCACCAGGACGATCGGCGGGAACAGGCGATGGAGCCAGTCCTGCCCGATGGCGAGCATGGCACAGACGGCAAGCGCCAGATCCACTGTCCCCGTCAGGGCGCCGGCCAGCAGACGCCCGCGCCTGTCCAGCCCGAACGGCGCCGAGGCGAGCCGGGCCACGCCCGCCGAAAGCTCGCTGGCGAAAACCCCCAGCGCGACCAGCAGGAACGCGGCGACCGGCCAGCTCGCCAGGGCGCAGGCGATACCGGCAGCGAGCAACGCGGCGGTAATCCCCGCGAGCAGCGCCGCCGCTCGCGGCTGCTGGAGCAGGCGCGCCGCCAGCTGGCGCAGCGCCAGGGTGGCGAGCCAGCGCGCCGGCCGGTTGCGAGGCGCTTCCGGCACATTGCGCTTCATCCAGGCCCGCTCCGCCGCCGCAGCGTCAGCCGCCGAGCGCACCATGGCCCACGATCCGTCGGCCAGCAGGGTTTCCGGCACTCGCCGCTCGACCACCTTGGCCTGCAGCGCGATTCGCAACAGGGCTGCCGCGGGGTCGCTGTCGGGGGTGAGCTCGGCAAGCCGTTCCACCAGCCCGCCCTGCACCACCAGCGCGCCGGCCCAGGCGCGTTCGAGGTCGATCCGTTCGAAGCCGGCGGCAATGCCTTGCGCGGCGGGCACCACCAGGAGAGAGCTTCCTTTGCCCAGCATCTCCAGCACGATCGGCGCTTCGGGAAGCACGCCCGGGGCCAGCACCAGCAAGTGATCGGCCGCCCGCACCGCGCCCAGCAATCCGTGCCCATCCGCGATCGCCAGGACCTTGGCCCCCGCGCCCTCTGCCACATGGCGCAAGGCAATCGTCTCGGGCGCGGCGCCATCGCCGAGCAGGATGATCTGTTCAGCCCCCGCCGCCAGCGCGAAATCGAGCTGCCGCCGCGCCAGCGATTTGCCTGCGAAGCCGGCCTTGCCCCTGTCCGCCGCCGCGCGCGGCTGTCCGGCGATTGAAATCAGCGCCGAGCGCACCCGTCACTCCTGTTTGCAATCGCGAATGGGTAAGCGCTCCGCGCGCCGGTGCCAAGAATGCCGTGCGCTACGCGATGCGGTCGGCGATGAAGCGTTGGTGGAGAGCGATGAGTTTGCGGACAATGCGCGGATCACCGGGGGCGCCGGCCAACGCTTCATCGGCCAGATCGGCCAGTTCGCCGAGATGGAAGCCGGCTCCGAACGTCTTGAGACGCCCGGCGGCCACTTTCCAGTTGCCGTCACACCGCGCCCGCCGAAGCAGATCGAGATGATGCGCGAAGCTCTCGGCGAAGGCCTGCCGCAGCTCCGCCAGCAGAGCCGGATCGTCACCCGCTGCAGCGGCCAGGTTGGCGTCGAACTCTCCAGCGAGATAGGCCATCACCCGCGCATAGTGGATGAGTGCTTAAGCCGGGGTTTAACCCGCGGCGCACTGTGATAACCTGCGGCATATGGCAGGCAGGAAGAATCTCGTGGCGATCGGCTCCGACGCGGTCCGGGAACAATCGGGAGAGGCGACTGAAGCGCCTCTCGACGAAGCTCGCGCGGACACGCTGGAAGCGGAGCAGGAAACCTATGGCGAATGGGAGGAGGAAGACGAATCCTCGCCGTCCCTCAGCCGTTTCTCCTGGATAGCGCCCGCGCTGGCCGTATTGGTCGTGCTTGGCTGGACGGCGTTCTTCGGCTGGGTCCACCAGCAGGCGATCACCGCCGGGGCCAGTCCGGAACAATGGGCGGCATGGATCGCGGACTGGGCCGTCCCGGTGCTGCTGGTGGTGGCGCTGTGGCTGCTCGCCATGCGCAACAGCCGCCGCGAGGCGACCCGCTTCGCCGTGGCGGCGCGCGCCCTGTCGCAGGAATCGAGCCTGCTCGAACGGCGCCTCACCACGGTGAACCGCGAATTGAGCCTCGCGCGTGATTTCATCGCCGCGCAATCGCGCGATCTCGAATCGCTGGGGCGCATCGCCAGCGAGCGGATTTCCGAGCACGCCGACCGGCTGCAAGCGCTGATCCGCGACAACGGCGCCCAGGTCGAAACGATCGGCCGCGTCAGCACCACCGCGCTCGAGAACATGGACCGGTTACGGGATGACCTGCCGGTGATCTCCAATTCCGCCCGCGATGTCGCCAGCCAGATCGGCCGCGCTGGCGGGGTTGCCAAGGATCAGCTGGACGAGCTGGTTTCGGGCTTCAACCGCCTCAACGAATTCGGTGAGGCGAGCGGGCGCCAGGTCAACATCCTGCGCGGCAAGGTCGATGAAGCGCTCGCCGCTTTCGAAGGGCAGGCGGAACGGCTGGAGGAAATCGCCAGCGAGCGCTTCGCCGCGCTTGCGGAACGCAGCACGGCATTCCGGGCGGAACTCGACGGGCGCGAGGTCGAGGCATTCGCGGCGATCCGGCGGCGGGCCGATGCGCTGGCGCAAGAATTGGATGCGCGGCGGCAGGACGTCGCGAGCGCGGAAGCGGAAGCCACCGAGGCCCTGCAACAGCGCCTCGATCAGTTGCGCGAGGAAAGCGTGCGTGTGGCGGCATCGCTGCGCACCGGCGAAAGCGATGCGGCCGAGCGCTGGTCCGAAAGCATCGCCGCGATCGAGCAGCGGATGCTGGAAGCGATCCGCAAGGTCGCCGAAGTCGATCAGCAGGCGATGGACAATGCCCGCCAGCGGCTGGCGGCCTTGGGCGAGGCGGCGCAGCGCCTCGATACGGACATCGCCCAGCGTGCCGAAACCGCCCATGCGCAGCTCATGCGCCGATCGGGCGAGGCGCAGGAGCATGAGGCGGCCGCGCTGGAGAGCTTGCAGCAGCGGCTTGCCGATTTCGACGCGCGCGTGACTGAGCGGCAGGAAGAGCATCTCGCCCACGTCTCCGGCCTGACGGAGCGGAGCGAGGCCCTCGCCTCGCGCCTGGCGGAACTCGGCGCGCGGATGGCGGCCTTGTCCGACCAGGGACGCGGCGCCAGCGAAGACCTGGCCGAGGCCGCCCAGCTTCTGGGCACGCGGCTGGAGGAAAGCCGGACGCTGATCGAATCCAGCGAAGCGCAGATAGGCCGGCTGACAGACGACAGCGTGCGCCTGCTGGAGCTGATCCGTTCGAGTGCGGAACATACCGGCGCGGACCTGCCGCGAGCGATCGAGCAGGCGGAGCAGCGCCTGGTGGCGTTCCGCGATCAGGTGGGTGCACTGCACTCGCTCGTCGCCGAAGCGGGGGAGAAAGGGGCGGCGCTGGCCAGCCATGTCGCCCTCGCGCGCGAAAACGGCTCGGCAACGGCGGACGAACTGGCGCAGCTGGAAGCGCGCCTGGCGGAGCTGGCGCGCGGCACCACGGCGCTCACCGCCCAGGCGCGCGGCGAGCTCGGGCAGGCGATCGCCACGCTGGAACACGCCTCGCGCGAAGTGCTGGCTGGAATGCAGGCGCGACAGGCCGACGCGATCCGCGCCATGGCCGAACGCATTGCCGAAGACAGCGGCGAAGCGATCGACAGGGCGCTGCGCGATCATGCCGCCAGTGTAATCGCCGATCTGGAATCGGCGGCGGAGCGTGCGGGTGAGGCCGGGCGCGAAACGGCCAGTGCGCTGCGCGATCAGCTCGCCGCGGTGAATGAGCTGGCCGGCAATCTCGAACATCGCGTGGCCCACGCCCGACAGCGAGCCGAGGAGCAGGTCGATAACGATTTTGCCCGGCGCATGGCGCTGATCACTGAAAGCCTGCATTCGAGCGCGATCGATATCACCAAGGCTTTCGCCACCGATGTGACCGATACAGCCTGGGCCAGCTATCTGCGCGGCGATCGCGGGATATTCACCCGGCGGGCCGTGCGGCTGCTCGACAACCAGCAGGCCCGCGCAATTGCCGACATCTATGGAGAGGACAGCGAGTTCCGGGAAACCGTGAACCGTTATATCCACGATTTCGAAGCTTTGCTGCGCTCCGTGCTCTCGACCCGCGACGGCAACGCGCTGGCCGTTACCCTGCTGTCCTCGGATGTGGGCAAGCTCTATGTCGCGCTGGCCCAGGCGATCGAGCGCCTGCGGAGCTAACACAACTTTCATTCGTCATTTGCGAGCGAAGGCAACGATGCAGTGCGTCAGAGCAATGCGCCCTGGATTGCTTCGCTTCGCTCGCAATGACGAGTTCTGTCTTGCTGAGCCGTTGGCCTTAGCCCTCCGGCTCAGGCCCTGCCGCCCGGTTGGCCGGCCATTTCCGGCGGCTCAGGGAACAGATTGATGTCGTCCGTGCCGATCCAGCCATTGATGTAATTCGCCACGAAAAGCGCGCAGAGCACGGCCGCAAGGATCGTCGCGCGCAAGGCCACCCGGCCGGGGCGGAAATTGGCCGGGGCGCTGTCGGCCTGGCCGGGGACTTTCTCGATGCCGGCTTCATCGTGGGTCTTGATGCCGAAAGGCAGGAACACGAACGCGCACATCACCCAGAACAAGGCGTAGATCGCCAGAATCGAAGTCCACTTCACCGCTCGGCCCCTTGCGGCGAAGGCAGCAGGACCTTGGTCTGCGGCTTCTTCCCCGACCAGCGTTGAGCGGCCCTTCGCGCGGCGAGGCGCGCGGCTTCGGCCACGGCATCCGGATCGCGCTTGCCTTTCAGCTTGCGGATGGCCTCCGACACGTCGCTTTCGGCTTCGGCGATGAAATCGTCGTAATCCTCTTCCAGAGGCAGGCCGATGCCATGGACCTGCGCGCCACCCTGCCGGTCCACCGCGATCACCAGCAGCCCATCGCGCGCGAGGCGGCGGCGGGTGACGATCGCATCGCCATTGGCAGGAACGATGATGTCGCCATCGAGCACGAGGCGGCCGGCGCGCACTTCGGCCAGCTTGCCCGGCTTGCCCGGCGCCAGGCGCACGATATCGCCGTTCTTCTGGAATACCTGCATCGGAATGCCGCTTTCCTCGCCCAGGCGGCATTGCTCCTGCATGTGGCGGATTTCGCCGTGGACCGGGACGAGGATTTGCGGCCGCAGCCAGCCATAGAGCATTTCAAGCTCCGGCCGCCCCGGATGGCCCGAAACGTGGATCATGCTCTGGCGATCGGTGATCATCGTGATTCCGCGCTCGGCAAGCTGGTTCTGCACCCGGCCTATGGCCAGTTCGTTGCCGGGGATCTGCCTGCTGGAGAACAGCACCACGTCCCCTTCGCTGACACTGAGCGGATGCTGGCCCTCCGCGATCCGGGCCAGCGCTGCACGCGGCTCGCCCTGCCCGCCGGTCGCCAGGATCAGCAGTTCCCCGCGCGGCAGGCCCATGGCGGTGTCGAAATCGACCGGCTCGGGAAAGTCCCGCAGATAGCCGTTGTCCTGCGATACCTCGATGATCCGTTCCAGCGAGCGGCCGGCGATGCACAGCGCACGCCCGGTTTCGCGCGCGACGTGCCCCAGCGTCTGCAGCCGGGCCACGTTGGAAGCGAAGGTGGTCACCAGCACGCGCTTGCCCGTGTGGCGCTTCACTTCATCGAGCAGCCCGCGATAGACCGCCCCTTCCGACCCGGATGGGGTGGGATTGAACACATTGGTCGAATCGCAGACCAGCGCCAGCACGCCTTCATCGCCGATCTCGGTCAGCTCGTCTTCCGTCGCAGGCTCGCCGATCAGCGGTTCCTCGTCGATCTTCCAGTCCCCGGTGTGGAACACGCGGCCGAACGGCGTCTCGATAATCAGCGCGTTGCCCTCCGCGATCGAGTGCGCCAGCGGAACATAGCTCACTTCGAAAGGGCCGAGCTGGATCGAGCCGTGGTCACGCTCGATCACGTTCAGCTCCACCTCGCCCGTCAGCCCTGCTTCCGCCAGCTTGCGCCGCACAAGATCGGCGGTGAACGGCGTGGCATAGAGCGGCACGCCGAGATCGGCGGCGAAATAGGGCACGGCCCCGATATGGTCCTCGTGGGCATGCGTGAGCACGATGCCCAGCAGATCGTCCCCCCGTTCCTCGATGAATTCGAGGTCGGCGAACAGCAGTTCCGTCCCGGGATACTCATTGGCCCCGAAGCTCATGCCCAGATCGACCATCAGCCATTTGCCGCGACATCCGTATAGGTTGACGTTCATGCCGATCTCGCCGGACCCGCCCAGCGCCAGGAACAGCAGTTCATCCTCAGGGGCGAAATTCTTCTTCACGCCTGCCCCGCCTTTCCAGCCAGGATCGCCAGGCCGCGCAAGGTGAGATCGGGATCGATCGCGTCGAAGATCGCGGTGTGCCGATCGAACAGCAGCGCCAGCCCGCCCGTGGCGATAACCTGCGCGGGACGGCCGATTTCCGCCCGGAGCCGGGCGATCAGGCCTTCCATCATGGCCACATAACCCCAGAATACGCCAATCAGCATCTGATCCTCGGTGTTGCGCCCGATGACCATCGTGTCGCGCGGGCTTTCGATGGCAATGCGCGGCAGCTTGGCCGTGTGGTCGACCAGCGCATCAAGCGACAGATTTATCCCGGGCGCGATGATCCCGCCCTTATAGGCCCCGTCGAAATCGACCACGTCGAAGGTAGTCGCGGTGCCGAAATCGACCACGATAAGGTCACCCGGATACGTGGCGTGGGCAGCCAGCGCATTGACCGCGCGATCCGCGCCGAGCGAGCGCGGCTCGTCCACGTCGAGAGGGAAAGTCCACCCGGCGTCGCCCTCGCCCGCGAACAGCGGGGCCAGGCCGAAATACTTGTTGCCCAGCACTTCGAAGTTGTGCCGCGCGCGCGGGACCACGGTGGATACGATCATGCCGGTGATCGCCGTGCGCTCGATCCCTTCGATCTCCATCAGTTGCATCAGCCAGACGGCGTATTCGTCGCCCGTGCGGCGCGTGTCCATGGCGATGCGCCAGCGGGCGCGGATGGCGCCAGGCTGCCCGGGGTCCGATCCGGCTTCGAACAAGGCGAAGACCACATTGGTATTGCCGACATCGACGGCGAGCAGCATCGGCTCAGCTTCCTTCCAGCATGACGTCGCCCGCGTGGATGACACGGCGCGTGCCGTCCGCCAAGCGCAGCCGTAAAGCCCCGTCCGGCTCCAGCCCGTCGAACGTGCCGGATACGCGCGCCCCGTCGCTGGCGTGGACCGACAAGGCCGCGCCCAGGGGATGCGCCGCCGACAGCCAGCGGGCGAACAGCGGTTCCAGCCCGAACTCTCGCCAACGGGCCAACTCGCGATCGAACGAGGTGGCGAGCAAGCGGGCGAAGGCATCCCGATCGGGCGCCGGCCCCAACGCGGCGAGATTGCCCGTGGCGCGTTCCGCCAGGCTTGGCGCGCCCGCGAGATTCACGCCGATGCCGATCACCGCCGCATCGTCCACGCGTTCGAGCAGGATGCCGGACAGCTTCGCGCCCCGGAGCAGCAGGTCGTTCGGCCACTTGAGTTGCAGCGCGCGCGGATTGCCCAGAAGGCCGATCACCGCCTCATAGGCGGCCATCGCGGTGACGAACGACAGGGTGGAGGCCAAGGGGTCCCGTGCGCCGAGCCGCACCACGGTGGAGCCCATGAAATTACCCGGCGCATCCAGCCATCCGCGCCCCTGGCGCCCGCGCCCGGCGGTCTGCCGATCCGCAACCAGCCAGTAGCCTTCGGGCACGGCTTCGCCCGCGCCCAGGCGCCGCAGCAGGTCGAGGCTGGTCGAGCCGGTTTCGGAAACGATCTCGATCGTGGGGGCCAAGTCAGGCCAGCAGGAACAGTGCCGCGGCGGCCTGATCCGCGAGATTGCCGAGCCAGGCCGTGAGCAGGAAGCCAAACGGCGAGATCAGCACGGTGCAGATCGCCAGCAGCGCCCAGTGCACCCAATCGCTCTCGCCACGGATGGTATCGGCCGGTTCGTCGAAGAACATGATCTTGACGATCTTGATGTAATAGAAGGCGCTGATCACCGAGGCAGCGATGCCGAGCACGGCCAGGGCGAACAGGCCCGCGTCCACCGCGGCCCAGAACACCACGAACTTGCCCCAGAAGCCGAACAGCGGCGGGATGCCCGCCAGGCTGAACAGCTGGATCATGAAGCACCAGGCCAGCACCGGGCGGGTGCGCGAAAGGCCGGCTAGATCGGCGATGCCTTCGATCTGCTGGCCGTTCTCATCCTTCATCATCAGCACGACGACGAAGCTGCCCACGGTCATCACGACGTAGATCGCCAGATAGACCAGCATCGCGCTGACGCCGGCGGCAGTGGCCGCGGCCAGCCCGATCAGCAGGAAGCCGATGTTGTTGATCGAGGAATAGGCCAGCAGCCGCTTGATGTTGCTCTGGCCGATCGCCCCCACCGCGCCGACGATGATCGACGCGAGCGCGGCGAAGATCACGATCGGGCGCCAGGCGTCGACCTCGCTCCCGAACATTTCCATCGCCACGCGCGCGGTAAGCGCCACCGAGGCCACCTTGGGGGCGCTGGCGAAGAACGTGGTCACCGGCGTGGGTGCGCCTTCATAGACGTCCGGCGTCCACATGTGGAACGGCACCGCGCTGATCTTGAACGCCAGTCCCGCGAGCACGAACACCAGCCCGAACATCGCCCCGGTCGGCAATCCATTGCTAAGCGCGAGGTGGATGCCGTCGAAATCGGTCGTCCCGGTGAAGCCGTAGACCAGGCTCATGCCGAACAGCAGGATGCCGCTGGCCAGGGCGCCGAGCACGAAATACTTGAGGCCCGCTTCCGACGAACGCGTATCGCTGCGCAGGAACGCGGCGAGGACATAAGACGCCAGCGAATTCAGCTCCAGCCCGATGTAAAACGCGATCAGGTCGCCCGCGGAGACCATCACGCTCATGCCCACCACGGCAAGCAGGACCAGCACCGGGAACTCGGCCCGCATCGCCCCGATCCGGCCGAAGAACGCCGGCGCCACCAGGATCGTCGCGCCGCTAGCGGCATAGATCATCAGCTTGGCGAAACCGGCGAAGGCATCGGCGTGGAACTGCCCGCCGAACGCCAGCGTATCCGGCCCCGAGACCCCGGCGCAGACCGACGGCGCCACCAGCACGAAGCACACAGCCAGCACCACGCAAGCGATCGTGCTGATCAGCTGCGATGCCTTGTCGCCCATCCACGCGGCGGCGAGCAGCAGCACGAGGCTGCTGACCGACAGCACCAGTTCGGGCACGATCAGCGAGAGAGACGCCGCGAAATCCATCAGTGCGCCCCCTCGTGCGCGTCAGCTTGTGCAGCGGCCGCCCCATGGAACGCCAGCCTGGCGTCTCCTTCCGGCGCGGCCACGGAAATGCGGGCGTTGAGCGTCTGGATGTCCTGCCGCATCGGAGCCAGGAAGCTCTCGGGATAGACGCCCATCCACAGCACCACCGCGGCGAGCGAGCCGAGCATCACCCACTCACGCCCCGAAAGATCGGGCATCGCCGCCGCATCGGCATTCTTCTGCACGCCGAAAGCCACGCGCCAGTAGAGATAGAGCATGTAAGCCGCGCCGAGGCTACTGCCGGTGATGAAGACCAGCGTCGCCGATGCTGGCCATGGTGAACAGCAGGAAGAACGTCGCATAATGCGGCATGTTGATCGCCAGGCCGCCGTAACGATCGATCTCACGCGTGTGCAGCCGGTCGTAGATCACGCCCACGCACAGGAACAGCGCGCCCGAGACCAGCCCGTGGCCGAGCATGACCATCATCCCGCCTTCGAGGCCCTGCACGTTGAACGCGAACAGGCCCACGGTGACAATCGCCATGTGCGCCACAGAAGAATAGGCGATCAGCTTCTTCATGTCGTCCTGCACCAGCGCGATCAGGCTGGTGACGACCACCGCGATCATCGACAGCGCGAAGATCAGCCAGGCGAACTGCGCGCTCGCTTCGGGAAACATCGGCAGGCTGAAGCGAATGAAGCCATAGCCGCCCATCTTCAGCAGCACGCCCGCCAGGATCACCGAGCCGGCCGTGGGCGCCTGCACGTGCGCGTCGGGCAGCCAGGTGTGGAGCGGCCACATCGGCATTTTCACCGCGAAGCTGGCGAAAAAGGCCAGCCACAGCCAGGTCTGCGCATGAACCGGGAAGCTGTAATTCATCAGCGTGGGGATGTCGCTGGTGCCCGCCTCGTTCGCCATCCACAGCATCGCGATCAGCATCAGCACCGAGCCGAGCAGCGTATAGAGGAAGAACTTGTAGGCGGCGTAAATCCGGTTCTGGCCGCCCCAGACGCCGATGATCAGGTACATCGGGATCAGGCCGGCCTCGAAGAAGATGTAGAACAGGAACAGATCCTGCGCGGAGAACACGCCGATCATCAGCACTTCCATGAACAGGAAGGTCGCCATGTATTCGCCGACGCGCTTTTCGATCGAGTGGCTGGCCAGGATGCAGATCGGCATCAGGAACACGCTGAGCATGATCAGCATCAGCGCGATGCCGTCGATACCCAGCGCCCACGAGAAGCCGGCGAAGATCGGCGCCCGCTCGGCGAACTGCCACTGCGCCCCGCCGATGTCGAAATTGGCCCACAGCACGATGCCGAGCACGAGATCGGCCAGCGTGGCGACCAGCGCGATCATGCGCGCGGCCTTGGCGCCGGCAAGCAGGCAGGCGACCGCGCCGACCATCGGCACGAGCAGCATCAGCGAAAGAATTGGAAAGCCCCCCATCACGCCATCACCCAGGTCAGCGCGGCGACGAGGCCGAGCAGCATGATCAGCGCATAGCTGGTGAGATAGCCGGACTGTACCTTGCGAGCGACCACCGAGCCTTTCTCGACCACCCAGGCAATGCCGTTGGGGCCGAAGCGATCGATGATGCCGACATCACCCCGGCGCCAGAACAGCCGGCCGAACCAGAACGCCGGGCGCACGAACAGGAAGTTGTAAAGCTCGTCGAAATACCACTTGTTGAACAGGAAGCGGTAGATCGGCGCGAACTGCGTGGCCATCTTCGCCGGGATCGAGGTATCGCGGATATAGCACAGCCAGGCGATCGCGAAGCCGATCAGCATGACAATCGTCGCCGCCCACTTCACCGGCCACGGCACCGAATGCATCGCGTGGATCAGGTGCTCGTTATAGGCAATGGCGCCGTTCCAGAAGCTCTCGCCCTCGATGAACGGGGTGTAGAACAGGAACCCGGCGAACACCGCGCCCAGCGACAGCACGCCGAGCGGCACGAGCATCGTCCACGGGCTCTCGTGCGGGTGATAGCCGCCGGTGGCCGCGGCATGATGCGGATCGGGAACGTCGTGCGCCACGTCGGCGCCGGCGCCCTCGAACGCGGGATCGTCATGCTCGCCATGGACGGCATGCTGGATGTGCTCGCTCTCGATCCAGCGCGGCTTGCCCCAGAAGGTCAGGAACATCAGCCGCCACGAATAGAAGCTGGTCAGCAGCGCGGCGAAAGTGCCGAGCCAGAACGCCGTGCGGCCCATCTCGCTGCCGCTGGCGAACGCCGCCTCTAGGATCGAGTCCTTGGAATAGAAGCCGGCAAAGCCGAACACGCCCGCGAGGCCCACGCCGGTGATCGCCAGCGTGCCGGCCATCATTGCCCAGAACGTGAGCGGGATCTCCTTACGCAGCGCGCCATAATACCGCATGTCCTGCTCGTGATGCATCGCATGGATCACGCTGCCTGCGCCCAGGAACAGCAGCGCCTTGAAGAAGGCGTGCGTGAACAGGTGGAACATCGCCGCGCCATAGGCGCCCACGCCCGCGGCGAAGAACATATAGCCGAGCTGGCTGCACGTCGAATAGGCGATCACCCGCTTGATGTCCCACTGGGTGGTGCCCACCGTGGCGGCGAAGAAGCAGGTCGCGGCGCCGATGAAGGTGACGAACGTCAGCGCGGCCGGCGCAGCTTCGAACATCGGCGAAAGGCGGCAGACCATGAAGACGCCGGCGGTGACCATGGTGGCCGCGTGGATCAGCGCGGAAACCGGCGTCGGGCCTTCCATCGCATCCGGCAACCAGGTGTGCAGGCCGAGCTGCGCCGACTTGCCCATCGCACCGACGAACAGCAGCAGGCACAGCACCGTCATCGTATCGACGCGCAAGCCGACGAAACCGATGGTCGAGGCGCCCTTCATCGCCGGCGCGGCGGCGAGGATCTCGGGGATCGACACGGTCTGGAACACCAGGAACGTGCCGAAAATGCCCAGCATGAAGCCGAGGTCGCCCACGCGGTTGACCACGAAGGCCTTGATCGCCGCGGCATTGGCGCTGGGCTTCTTGAACCAGAACCCGATCAGCAGATAGCTGGCGAGGCCGACGCCCTCCCAGCCGAAGAACATCTGCACCAGGTTGTCGGCCGTCACCAGCATCAGCATCGCGAAGGTGAACAGGCTGAGATAGGCGAAAAACCGCGGCTGATCCGGGTCTTCGGCCATGTAGCCCCAGCTGTAGAGATGGACGAGCGCCGAGACGGTCGTCACCACCACCAACATCACCGCCGTCAACGTATCGACTCTCAGCGCCCAGTCGAACGTCAGGCTGCCCGATTGCACCCAGTGCAGCACGGGCGTGACCGTCGCCGGTGCATCGCCGCCGAGATAGGTGAGGAAAATCGGCCAGCTGAGCGCGCACGACAGGAACAGCGCGCCCGTGGTGATCGATTTGGCGGCCACATTGCCCAGGGCGCGGTTGCCCAGCCCGGCGATGATCGCCGCGAGCAAAGGCGCGAAAACAATGATCAGAATCGGGGGCACGCCTTATCCCTTCAGCCGGTCGACGCTATCGACCGCGATGGTGCCGCGGCTGCGGAAATAACTGACCAGGATCGCCAGGCCGATCGCCGCCTCGCCCGCGGCCACGGTCAGCACGAACATGGCGAAGATCTGCCCGGTGAGATCGTGGAGGAAAGCGCTGAACGCCACCAGGTTGAGATTCACCGCCAGGAGGATCAGCTCGATCGCCATCAGGATGATGATCACGTTCTTGCGGTTGAGGAAAATGCCGAGAACGCCGAGCACGAACAGGATCGAGCTGACGACGACGTAATGTTCGATTCCGATCATGCCGCCTCTCCGGGGAAAACCGCGCTCACAGCTGCACCCCCCCGCCCACTTCCGGCCGGGTGTTGACCGTCGCTTCCGACGGCTTGCGGGCGTTCTGCCGGGCGATGTCCTGCTGCCCGCGATAGGCGCGCCGCTCGCGATGGGTGAGCACGATCGCGCCGACCATCGCCACCAGCAGGATCAGGCCGGCGGTTTCGAACAGGAACAGGTACTTGCCGTAGAGGACCGCGCCGATGCTATCGATGTTGCCGCGGCCGGGCAGCGCCGCCGCCGCGCCGTCTGGAATGCCGAGTTGCAGCGCGCCAGCGCGATAGGCGCCGATGCCCAGCACCAGCTCCGCGATCAGCACCAGCGCCACGGCGATGCCCAGCGGGAAGTTGCGCACGAAGCCCGCACGCAGTTCCGCGAAGTCGATGTTGAGCATCATGACCACGAACAGGAACAGCACCGCGACCGCGCCGACATAGACGATGACCAGCAGCATCGCGATGAACTCGGCCCCGACGATGATCATCAGGCCGGCGGCGTTGAAGAACGCCAGGATCAGCCACAGCACAGAATGCACCGGGTTGCGCGCCAGAATGGTCAGCGCGCCGCTGGCGATCATCAGCACGGCGAAGAGGTAAAAGGCGATTGCTTGAATCATGTCTTACCTCTTCGTCACCCCCGCGAAAGCGGAGGCCCAGTCGGCTCGGGCGCCGCGCGCAACGCCCTGGATTCCCGCTTTCGCGGGAATGACGAGGGTGAGAGGAATCAAAGGGGTGCCAGTCACGCCGCGCCGCCTAGCGATAGGGCGCGTCGGCTTCAAGGTTCGCGGCGATGGCCCGCTCCCACTTGTCCCCGTTGGCCAGCAGTTTCGCCTTGTCGTAGAGCAGTTCTTCCCGCGTTTCCGTGGTGAATTCGAAGTTCGGCCCTTCGACGATCGCATCCACCGGGCATGCTTCCTGGCAGAAGCCGCAGTAGATGCACTTGGTCATGTCGATGTCATAGCGCGTGGTGCGCCGGCTGCCGTCCTCGCGCGGCTCGGCCTCGATGGTGATCGCCTGGGCCGGACAGACTGCTTCGCACAGCTTGCAGGCGATGCAGCGCTCTTCGCCATTGGGATAACGGCGCAGCGCGTGCTCGCCCCGGAAGCGCGGGCTCAAGGCGTTCTTCTCGAACGGGAAGTTGATCGTCGCCTTGGGCCTGAAGAAATACTTCAGCGTCAGCCAGTGGGCCTGGATGAACTCCCACAGCGTGAACGACTTGATAAACTGCGCGACGGTCATGAAAAATGTCCGGTAGCCATCAGGTAGCCGCTGATCAGGACGACCCACAGGAGCGAGAAGGGCAGGAAAATCTTCCATCCCAGCCGCATGAGCTGGTCATAGCGATAGCGGGGCACGGTCGCCTTCACCCAGCTGAAGATGAAGAAGAAGAACAGGATCTTGGCAAAGAACCAGATCCAGCCCGGAATCCAGTAGAGCGGCGCCCAGTCGAGCGGGGGCAGCCAGCCGCCGAAGAACAGAATGGCGTTGAGCGCGCACATCAGCAGCACGTTGGCGTATTCACCCAGCCAGAACAGCGCGAAGCTCATGCTGGAATATTCGGTCTGGTAACCGGCGACCAGCTCGCTTTCCGCCTCGGTCAGGTCGAACGGCGTGCGCGCCGTTTCGGCCATGCTGGAGATCAGGAACACCACCCACATCGGGAACAGCAGCACGTTGAACCAGAACCCGTTGACGATCCCCAGTCCGTGCCCGCGCTGGGCCTCGATGATCGCGTTCAGGTTGAAGCTGCCGGCCCACAGCACCACGCAGATCAGGATGAAGCCGATCGAGACTTCATAGGAAATCATCTGGGCCGCGGCCCGCATGGCACTGAAGAACGGGTATTTCGAGTTGGACGCCCACCCTGAGATGACCACGCCGTAAACCCCCAGCGAACTGATCGCGAGGATGTAGAGCAGGCCGACGTTGATATCCGCCAGCACCGCGCCGGAATTGAACGGGATCACCGCCCAGGCCATCAGCGCCACGGTGAAGGTGACGATCGGGGCGATCAGGAACAGGCCCTTGTTCGCCGCGCTGGGGATGATGGTTTCCTGCAGGAATACCTTGAGCCCGTCGGCAAAGCTTTGCAGCAGGCCGAACGGCCCGACCACGTTGGGCCCGCGCCGCAGCGCCATCGCCGCCCAGATCTTGCGGTCGGCATAGATGATCATCGCCACCGCCAGCATCAGCGGCAGGGCGATCAGCAGGATGCCGCAGATCGTCGCGACGAACCACGCCCAGTCGGAGTTCATGTGAAGCTGGTTTTCGAAGAAGGCGGTCACGACACACACCCTTCATTCGTCATTCCCGCGAAAGCGGGAACCCAGGGCGTCGCAGGCGCCTTCGGAGCCGACTGGGTTCCCGCTTTCGCGGGGATGGCGAGGTTATGAACGATCCTCATTCCGCCGCCTCCGCGAAATCTTCGCCGTGGAGCAATTCGGCGGAGCAGCGCTGCATCGTGTGGCTCGCCCGTGCGATCGGGTTGGTCAGGTAGAAATCCTTGATCGGATAGACGATCGCGCCCGCGGCTTTCGCCTTGGCATCGGCCTTGGGCAGCGGGCCGTAATCCGCCAGCCCTTCCCGGCCCAGCGCCGGAACCGCGGCGGCCATGGCGGCACGCAGCTCGGTGAAGCTGTCGAACCCGACGTTGACGCCCAGGGCATCGGCCAGCGCGCGCAGGATCGTCCAGTCTTCGCGCGCGTCACCGGGCGCGAACACGGCCTTGTCGGCGAGCTGAACGCGGCCTTCGGTGTTGACGTAAGTGCCGGGCTTTTCGGTGTAGGCGCTGGCCGGAAGGATCACGTCGGCGGCATGAGCGCCCTTGTCGCCGTGATGGCCGATATAGACCTTCAGCGCATCGCCGAACGCGCTGTAATCCACCTCGTCCGCGCCGAGCGAGAGCAGCAACTTGGGCTTGGCGTTCACCATGTCGGCGATCCCGCCCTTTTGCGCGAAGCCGAGCATCAGCGCGCCCATCCGCGCGGCGGAGAAGTGCAGCACGTTGAAGCCCGCGTTCCAGGCCTGCGCCAGCGCCAGCGCCGGATGAAGCGCCCCGGCGACCAGCCCGCCGCCGCCGACGATCACCGCCGGCCGCTCCGCCTTGCTCATCACCTCGCCGACATGGCCGGGCAGCTTGTGCAGCACGCCCGCGTCTTCACCGAGGAATTCGGCGGGGAAAGTGGTTTCCCAATGCGGGCCGACGATGAAGACTTTCGCCCCGCGCTTCACCGCCTTGCGCAGCCGGGCATTGAGCAGCGGCGCTTCCCAGCGCACATGGCTGCCGACGATCAGGATGGCGTCGGCCTCTTCGATCCCGGCGAACGTGCTGTTGAAATTGACCAGGGCGAGGCTGTCGGTCGGATAGCTCATGCCGGTCTGCCGGCTTTCCAGCAGGTCCGAACCCAGCGCCGCGAGCAGCGCCTTGGCGGCGAACATCGTCTCGCAATCGACAAGGTCGCCGGCCACGGCCGCGACGCTGCTGCCCGCCTTCGCCTTGGCGATCGCGGTAAAGGCTTCGTCCCAGCTCGCCTGTTGCAACCGGCCCTTCTTGCGGAGCCAGACCTTGTCCAACCGGCGCAGCGCCAGGCCATCCACCTGATAGCGCGCCTTGTCGCTGATCCATTCCTCGTTCACGTCATCGTTGATGCGCGGCAGCACGCGCAGCACCGCGCCGCCCCGGCTGTCCACGCGGATATTGGCGCCCATGGCATCGGAAACGTCGATCGAGAGCGTCTTGCTCAGCTCCCACGGCCGCGCTTCATAGGCATAGGGCCGGCTGGTCAGCGCGCCCACCGGGCACAGGTCGATCACGTTGGCGCTCAGCTCGTGCTTGGCCGCGTGTTCGAGATACGTGGTGATCTGCATGTCCTCGCCGCGATAGAGCGCGCCGATCTCGTCCACGCCGGCCACTTCTTCGGAGAAGCGCACGCAGCGGGTGCAGTGGATGCAGCGGGTCATGATCGTCTTGACCAGCGGGCCCATGTATTTTTCGGTGACGGCGCGCTTGTTCTCTTCATAGCGCGAGGCGCCGCGGCCATAGGCTATCGCCTGGTCCTGCAAGTCGCATTCGCCGCCCTGGTCGCAGATCGGACAATCGAGCGGGTGGTTGATGAGCAGGAACTCCATCACCCCTTCGCGCGCCGTCCTGACCATGTCGCTGTCGGTGCGGATTTCCTGGCCGTCCGCAGCCGGCAGGGCGCAGCTTGCCTGCGGCTTCGGCGGCCCGGGCTTCACCTCCACCAGGCACATCCGGCAATTGCCGGCGATGCTCAGCCGCTCATGATAGCAGAAGCGCGGGATTTCCTTGCCGGCCAGTTCGCAGGCCTGGAGGACCGTGGCACCATGGGGCACCTCGATCTCCTGTCCGTCGACGGTGACTTTGGGCATGGATCTTCCTGTTGAGACACGACTGGACAATGGGGAGACTCCGAACGAGCCGCCCCGAACGCGCGGGCCGTCTCTGTCCGAGGGAGCACATCAGTGCAACCCCGTTTTATCCTGCTCGCACAGACAAAGGCGCCGAAAGCGCCTTCGATCCACTTTTTCCGCGGATTTCCGCGCCGGATCGGGGCTTGCCAGACTTGGCTCCGGCGCTGTCCGGCGCGCTATTGTCCGGCCACGGCCGGCGGCGCACTGTGATTGGCGGCATGCCACAGCGCTTCCCCCAGCCACACGCGCAATGCGGCGGGATTCACTTCCATCTGCTGCCCTTGCGGAAGGCAGGGGCCCAGCGACGGGACGAGGTTCTGGATAGCGGCCTTCTCAGCCTCCGAACCGGCGGTGGCGCGGAAGAAATCGTCGGCGCCATACGGATCGGTCTCCACCACGCAGTCGGCAAAATCGAGCGGCGCACGCACCGAGATCGCATTCTGCGATAGCGGAAAGGCACGCTCGGCGATCACATTGCCCGGTTTCACCCAGCTCGGGCCATCCCGGTAGCGGTCGAGATAAGCTTCCTGCAGCAGCCATTGGCGCAAGGCGCCGGGCGTAAAACGAAGCTGCACGTCCGAGTTATTCGAACTGGCCACGCGGCGAAGGCAATCGCTGAAGCCATAGATCCGCACCGCTCGATTCGGCTCCAGGTCGATCTGCCGGAAATCCATGAAGCCCAGATCGGTGCGCTCCAGCAGCGCCAGCGCATCCTCATGCGACCGGTTGTACAGGCATCCGCTGAGCTGGCTGAGCATATCCTTGCCGCGCTCGCGCATCAGCTTTGTCGTACGCGCCGGATCGAAGCGGGACCGCAGATCGAGCGGGAACTGCCGGGTGCGCTTGATGCGCGAATTGAGCGGCGTGTAATCGTCGTTGTTGCTTTGCGGCACCGCAGGCGTCGCGGCGGTGATCGCCAGGGCCACGCCCAGGACAAGTGTCCAGACTTTCCGCATACCCGAGCCTCCCCCCAAGGAACCGAGCGTTCTATGGGAAGGAGGGTATCAGCTCCGCGGTTTCGGGCAAGGCAAAGCTTCCCCGCGCCTTACTCCGCCGCCACCTGCATCGCGTCTTCGCGTTCGGCGATGCGGCGTTCCAGTTCCGGCCGGAAGTGGCGGATCAGGCCCTGGATCGGCCAGGCCGCGGCATCGCCCAAGGCGCAGATGGTGTGGCCTTCGACCTGCTTGGTCACCTGCTGCAGCACGTCGATTTCCGATACATCGGCATCGCCAGTGCGCAGACGTTCCATCACCCGCCACATCCACCCGGTGCCTTCGCGGCAGGGGGTGCACTGGCCACAGCTCTCGTGCTTGTAGAAATAGGAGATCCGGCTGATCGCGCGGACGATGTCGGTGGACTTGTCCATCACGATCACCGCCGCCGTGCCGAGGCCGGAGCCGAGTTCCCTCAGCCCGTCGAAATCCATCGGACAGTCCATGATCTGCTCGGCCGGGACCAGCGGCACGGACGAGCCGCCGGGGATCACTGCCAGCAGGTTGTCCCAACCGCCGCGGATGCCGCCGGCGTGCTTTTCGATCAGCTCGCGGAAGGGGATGCTCATCGCCTCTTCCACCACGCAGGGCTTGTCCACGTGGCCGCTGATCTGGAACAGCTTGGTGCCCTTGTTGTTCTCGCGCCCGAAGCTGGCGAACCAGGCCCCGCCGCGCCGCAGGATCGTGGGCACGACGGCGATGGATTCGACGTTGTTGACCGTGGTCGGGCAGCCATAAAGCCCCGCCCCCGCCGGGAACGGCGGCTTGAGGCGCGGCTGGCCTTTCTTGCCTTCCAGGCTTTCGATCATCGCGGTCTCTTCACCGCAGATATAGGCGCCCGCGCCGCGATGAACGAAGACGTCGAAATCATAGCCCGAGCCGGCGGCGTTCTTGCCCAGCAGGCCGGCGTCGTAAGCCTCGGCCACGGCGGCGAACAGCGTTTCCGCCTCGCGGATATATTCGCCGCGGATGTAGATATAGGCGGCCCGCGCGCGCATGGCGAAGCCGGCGATCAGCGCGCCTTCGATCAGCTTGTGCGGATCGTGGCGGATGATCTCGCGGTCCTTGCACGATCCCGGTTCGGATTCGTCGGCGTTGATGACCAGGAAGCTCGGGCGGCCGTCCTTGCTTTCCTTGGGCATGAAAGACCACTTCATGCCCGTGGGGAACCCGGCGCCGCCGCGCCCGCGCAACCCGCTGGCCTTCACCTCCTCGATGATCGCATCCTGCCCGCGTGCGATCAGCGCCTTGGTGTTGTCCCAATCCCCGCGCGCCTGCGCGGCCTTCAGGCGCCAGTCCTGATAGCCATAGAGATTGGTGAAGATGCGATCCCGATCAGCGAGCATCTGCGAGCGTCCCAAAAAAAGCCTCGGCGAGCATCAGTTTAACCCTCCGAAAACCAGCACGGCGCCGATCACCAGGATCGCCGCGAGCACGGCGGTCTTGGCCAACCCCTTGAGCAGCTTCCACGCCAGCGCCACGGCGATCAGCACGATGATGAGGACAATGATCGGGTCCATCACCATTCGCCCCGATAATCGTGGTTCTCGGTGACCATGGCCTTGAGCGTGCTCGGCCCGCCGACGGGTTCCACCGTGTGGCGGCCGGGCTCCTGCGTGCCGGGCTTCGGCTGGCGGCCGGCGGCCAGTTCATCGAGAATGTGATCGAAACGCTCGGCGGTCAGATCCTCGTAATTGTCGTCGTTGATCTGGACCATCGGCGCGCTGGAGCAGTTGCCCATGCATTCGACTTCGCTGAAGGTCCACAGGCCGTCCTCGGTCGTGTGGCCCTTCTTCATCCCGCGCTTGTAGCAAGCCGCCAGGATATCGTCGGACCCACGCAGCATGCACGGCGTGGTGCCGCAGACCTGCACGTGGAAGCGGCCCACGGGCACGAGGTTGAACATCGTGTAGAACGTCGCGACTTCGAGCACGCGGATCACCGGCATATCCAGCTCGCGCGCGACGAACTCTATCACCGGGATCGGCAGCCAGCCCTGGGTATTCGTCTCCGCCCCGATCTGCCGCTGCGCCAGATCGAGGAACGCGATGACCGCGCTGCGCTGCCGCCCTTCGGGATAGCGAGCGACGATCTCCTTCGCCATGGCGGCATTCTCGGCCGTCCAGGCGAAATTGCCCCAGCGCGCGCGCAGCTCGGGAGTATCGGCTTCGATGGTCCGCTCAGCCATTTGCCGCCGCTCCCCGCGCCATGATGGCAATCATCCTGAACCGTTCCGTCCCGCTCACCGGTCGCACTCCCCGAACACTACGTCGATCGCGCTGAGAATGGCGGTCGTGTCGGGCAGCATGTGGCCCTTGCTCATGAAATCCATCGCCTGGAGATGGCTGAAGGCGGTCGGGCGGATCTTGCAGCGGTAAGGCTTGTTGCTGCCGTCGCTGACCAGATAGACGCCGAATTCGCCCTTGGGGCTTTCGGTCGCCACGTAAACTTCGCCCGCCGGCACGTGGAAGCCTTCGGTGTAGAGCTTGAAGTGGTGGATCAGCGCTTCCATCGATTGCTTCATCTCGGCGCGCTTGGGCGGCACCACCTTGCGATCGGTGCTGGCGACGGGGCCTTCGGGCATTTCGCGCAGGCACTGCTTCATGATGCGGGCCGACTGGCGCACTTCCTCCACGCGGACCATGAACCGGTCGTAGCAGTCGCCATTGGTGCCCACCGGCACTTCGAAATCCATCCGGTCATAGACGTCGTATGGCTGGCTCTTGCGCAGGTCCCATGGAATCCCGGACGCGCGGATCATCGGGCCGGAGAAGCCCCAGGCAACCGCGTCTTCCTTGCTCACCACGGCGATGTCGACGTTGCGCTGCTTGAAGATGCGGTTGTCGATGACCAGGCTCATCGCGTCCTCGAACAGCCGCGGCAGCCGCGTGTCGAGCCAGTCGCCGATGTCGGTCAGCAGCTTCAGCGGCACGTCCTGGTGCACGCCGCCGGGGCGGAACCAGGCATGGTGCATCCGCGCGCCCGACATGCGCTCGAAGAAATTGAGGCAATCCTCGCGAACCTCGAACAGCCACAGGTTCGGCGTCATCGCGCCCACGTCCATCACGTGGGAGCCCAGGTTCAGCATGTGGTTGCAGATGCGCGTCAGCTCGGCGAACAACACGCGCAGGTATTGCCCGCGCAGCGGCACCTCGAGGTTCAGCAGCTTCTCGATGGCAAGCACATAGCTGTGCTCCATGCCCAGCGGGCTGCAATAATCGAGCCGGTCGAAATAGGGCAGCGCCTGGAGATAGGTCTTGTATTCGATCAGCTTTTCCGTGCCGCGATGCAGCAGGCCGACGTGCGGATCGATCCGCTCGATGATCTCGCCGTCCAGCTCCATCACCATGCGCAGCACGCCGTGCGCGGCCGGGTGCTGGGGGCCGAAGTTGATCGTGTAGTTGGTGATGACCTCGTCGCCGGTGGTGGGCGAGGCTTCCTGGATGAGCCCGGCCATCAGCTGTCTCCGTCAGTCTTCTTGCGGCGCGTGCGAGGCTTCGGCTGCGTCGCGGCCTTGGTCCCCGCGCTCTTGCCCTTGCGCGGTGCCTTCGCCGGGCGATCTTCGGTCGGCTCAGGCGCGCGCGGCTCTTTCGTCGCGGTTTTCCTGGGGGCGGGAGCGACCTTCTCCGCCGCCTTGGCATTGGTCTTCGCGTTGGAGCCGGTCTGCTTCGGGGCCTCGGTCGTCTTGACCTCGACCACTTGCGGCATGGCGGCCTTCTCGTCGCCAGGCAGCGGATAATCGGCGCCTTCCCAAGGGCTGGTGAACTCGAAGGTGCGGAAGTCCTGCGGCAGCTCCACCGGCTCGTACACCACGCGCTTCTCCTCCTCGGAGTAGCGCAGCTCCTGATAGCCGGTGAGCGGGAAGTCCTTGCGGAAGGGGAAGCCCTCGAACCCGTAATCGGTGAGGATACGGCGCAAGTCCGTATTGCCTTCGAAGATCACGCCGTAGAGGTCGAACACCTCGCGCTCCAGCCATCCGGCGACCGGCCACAGCGTGGTGACGGTCGGCACCGGCGTATTCTCGGCCGCGCGGACCTTGACCATGATGCGGTGGTTCTTGGTCAACGACAGCAGCATGTAGACCACTTCGAACCGCTCCTCACGGTCCGGATAATCCACGCCGGCGATTTCCATGAGCTGTTGGTAATCGTGCTCGTCACGCAGCAGGCGCAGCGCATCCTCGATCCGCTCGCGCTCGACGCCGAACACCACTTCGCCATGCCGCTCTTTCGAAGCAAGCAGCATGTCGCCCAGCGCGGCGGCTAGGGTTTCCCTCACGCCTTCGCTGGAAGCGAAGCGCGGGGCGGAATGCAGAACGGTCGCCATCTTACCTCGAGCCCCTCACCGTTCGATGGTCCCCGTGCGGCGGATCTTCCGCTGCAGCTGCATCACGCCGTAAAGCAGGGCCTCGGCGGTCGGCGGACAGCCGGGGACGTAGATGTCCACCGGCACGATCCGGTCGCATCCGCGGACCACGCTGTAGCTGTAATGGTAATAGCCGCCGCCATTGGCGCAGCTGCCCATGGAGATGACGTACTTGGGGTCCGACATCTGGTCGTAGACCTTGCGCAGCGCCGGGGCCATCTTGTTGCACAGCGTGCCGGCGACGATCATCACGTCGCTCTGCCGCGGGCTGGCGCGCGGGGCGACGCCGAACCGTTCCATGTCATAGCGCGGCATGTTGACGTGGATCATCTCCACCGCGCAGCAGGCAAGGCCGAAGGTCATCCACCACAGCGAGCCGGTGCGGGCCCACTGGAACAGCTCTTCCGTGCTGGTGACCAGGAAGCCCTTGTCGCTTACTTCGGCATTGATCTGGTTGAAATAGTCCTCGCCCGGCTGGAGGATTTCCGGGTGGATCGTGGGATTGACGGCCGGGCCGGTGACGTTGGTCGCCGCCCGCTGGGCCAGTTCATGGTCAAGGCGCGGATTCTCGCTCATTCCCACTCCAATGCCCCCTTCTTCCACGCATAAGCGAGGCCGACGGCAAGTTCGAACAGGAAGACCATCATCGTGATCCAGCCCGGCCAGCCCGTCAGATCCAGGCTGACCGCCCAGGGAAACAGGAACGCGGCTTCGAGATCGAAGATGATGAACAGGATGGCGATCAGATAGAATCGCACGTCGAACTGGCTGCGCGGGTCCTCGAAAGCGGGGAAGCCGCATTCATATTCGCTGAGCTTGTCGGCGTTCGGCTTGTGCGTCCCCGTCAGCCGCGCGGCGCCCATCGGCAGAAACACGAAGGCCGCGGAAAGGCCGGCGGCGATCACCAGGTAGATCAGGATCGGCAGGTATTGAGTGAGGTCTACCAAAGGGCTGACTCGCTTGGGGTAAGGAATTCGCCACGCGCCCTAGTCCGGCACCGGCACCGGTTCAAGGGGACATGCCGCCAATTTGCCCGGCGCGGGGCGAAGGGAAGCTGTTTGCCCTGTCGCCGGCCCGTCACTAGATGATGTCTAGGGAAGCCCTTTTCCAGCGGAGCCTTTGTCCATGCCCTCATTCAGCGAATCCGATCCGATCGTCGTTCTCTCCTATGCCCGCACGCCGATGGGCGCCATGCAAGGCGCGCTGGCCGAAGTCTCGGCGACCGATCTCGGCGCCACCGTGGTCAGGGCGGCCGTGGAGCGGGCCGGCATCGCGGGTGAGGCGATCGACCGGGTCTATATGGGCTGCGTGCTTCCCGCCGGGCTCGGCCAGGCGCCGGCCCGCCAGGCCACGATCAAGGCCGGCCTGCCGACTTTCGTGGAGGCGACCACGGTCAACAAGGTCTGCGGCAGCGGGATGCAGACGGTTATCATGGGGGCCGAGGCGCTGGCCGCCGGCACGGTCGACTGCGTGGTCGCCGGCGGCATGGAGAGCATGACCAATGCCCCCTACCTGCTCAAGAAGCATCGCTCGGGCGCGCGCATCGGCCATGATACCGCCTATGATCACATGTTCCTCGACGGGCTGGAAGATGCCTACGAGGCGGGCAAGGCCATGGGCGCCTTCGCCCAATGCACGGCCGATGCCTATCAGCTCACGCGTGAGGAGATGGACGCCTATTCCATCGAATCGCTCGCCCGCGCCAACACAGCGATCCAGTCGGGCGCCTTCGCGGCGGAGATCGTTCCGGTCACGGTGAAGACCCGCAAGGGCGAACTGCTGGTCGATACGGACGAGCAGCCCGGAAAGGGCAATCCCGAGAAGATTCCGCAGCTCAGGGCCGCTTTTGCCCGGGACGGCACGATCACCGCCGCCAGCTCCAGCTCCATTTCGGACGGCGCGGCTGCCCTCGTCATCACGCGCGAAAGCGTGGCCAATGCGCAAGGCAAGGCGCCACTTGCGCGGATTGTGGCCATGGCCGCCCATGCCCAGGCGCCGGAAGATTTCACCACCGCCCCCGTCGGCGCGATCCGCAAGGTGCTCGACAAGGCAGGCTGGTCGGTCGAGGACGTGGACCTGTGGGAAGTGAACGAGGCCTTTGCCTGCGTCGCCATGTTCGCCATGCGCGACATCGGCATTTCGCATGAGAGGATCAACGTCAACGGCGGCGCCACCGCGCTCGGCCATCCCATCGGCGCCAGCGGAGCGCGGATCGTGGTCACCCTGCTCAATGCGCTCAAGGAGCGGGGCGGCAGGCGTGGCGTGGCAAGTCTGTGCATCGGCGGCGGCGAAGGCACCGCCCTGGCGCTGGAACTCGTTTGACCTTCACGCGTCCGCTAAGTGGGCGGTCCATCAGCTTTTGTAATAGCTGGTTGTAATAACTGGAAAGCCTACCGAGCGGTTCGAAAGGGAGAGCGATAAAATGAAAAGAACGATCCTTGTCATCGCGGTCGCCGCGCTGGGCGCCTGCAACCAGTCGGCGCCGGACGCGCCCGCGCCGGGCGCGCAAGCGACCGAGGCAACGGTAGACCCCTCCAAGGCCGGCTTCGAAGCCGTCGCGCCGGGCACTTACGATATCATCCACGCGGATGGCACGATCGACAAGCTGATCGTCAACCCCGGCCTGACCTGGTCGATGGTCGCCGCCAACGGTGACGCCACGGGCGGCACCATCTTCGCCCAGGACGGGAAGAACTGCTTCGTCACCGAAGGCGTGGAGGGCCATCGCTGCTTCTCCGGCACACCGCCCAAGGAGGATGGCAGCATTCAGGTGACGGGCGACGATGGCGAAGTCGCCACGGTCAGGCCTTCTACCGCCACATAAGGCCCGTCGCTCCCCTCCCCCGGCTCCGCGGCGGCCTCTTGGTCTCGCCCCGCGATGTGATAAACGCGGGTGAAGGCGTGTCGAGGGAGGGGATGCGATGAAGACGGCTCGCGCGGCCGCGCTGGCGGCAGCAGCGAAAAGGTGCAAGGCAACGACGACACTGTTCGTTAAAGAGATTATCGAGCAAGTCGGCTAAGGCCGGCGTGATTGTTTCGTGGGGCGGCCCGGGGTGGCCGCCCTTTTCCTTGCAAGGTTTCCCCCATGCTGCCGCGTTTCGAACACCGCGCCATTCCGATCGTCCTTGCCGCTGTCGTGATCGACGTGATCGGTTACGGCATCGTCATGCCCGTCCTGCCCCAGCTCATCACCGAGCTGGGCGACCTGTCGCTCGAATCCGCATCGCGCGTGTCGGGCTGGATGCTCGCCGTCTTCGCCCTGGCGCAATTCTTCGCCGGGCCGGTGATGGGCAGCATCGGCGATCGCTTCGGCCGCCGCCCGGTGCTGATCGCCGCCATGGCCGCTTTCGGGGTGGATTACCTGCTGATGGCAGCGGCGCCCACGATCGCCTGGCTGTTCGTCGGCCGTGCCATTGCCGGGATCGCCGGCGCGACCTTCGGGCCGGCCGGGGCGGTGATCGCCGATGTCACCCCACCGGAAAAACGCGCCGCCGTTTACGGCATATTGGGCGCGGCGTTCGGCACCGGGTTCATCATCGGCCCGGCGCTGGGCGGCCTGGTCGCCGATTGGGGCGTGCGCGCACCGTTCGTCATCGCCGCCGTGCTGGCGCTGATCAACGCGGCGACGATGTTCTTCCTGCTGCCTGAGACGCTCGATCCTGCCCATCGCCGCCCCTTCAGCTTGCGTGACGCGCACGTGATCGGCGCTTTCCGGCCGCTGTTCCACGCCGGCAATGCTGCGCCGCTCCTGCTCGCCTGGTTCCTGTGGCAGCTCGGCGGCGTGGTCTATCCGGCGGTCTGGGCGTTCTGGGCGGCGATCCGCTTCGGGTGGGGCGCCAGCGCGATCGGCTGGAGCCTGGCGTGGGTCGGCTTCCTGACCATCGTGGTCCAACTGGTGCTGACCCCGCGCGTCATGCCGCGGCTGGGAGAGCGGCGCTCGGCCGTCATCGGCCTGGCAGCCGGCTCGCTGACCCTGCTGGCCTACGCTTTCACCACCCAAGGCTGGCAAGTCTACGCCTTCTTCCTCGTCGGCAGCCTCGGCGCCTTCGCCTATCCGGCGCTGAACGGCATTCTCAGCCGCATGGTCGACGCCACGCGCCAGGGCGCGCTGCAAGGCGGGCTCGGGGCGATGAACAGCGTGGCCGCGATCATCGGCCCCCTGATCGCCTCGCAAAGCCTTGCCTGGGGTTCCGAACGGGGTTTCGACGGGGCGGCCTTCCTCATCGCTGCCGCGCTGATCGGCTCCGCCGCCGCCATCATCGCGCTGGGAACGCCGCGGCTTTCGGCCGGCAGCAAAGCCGCGCCTTAGCCCTGCATCAAGGGTTGCCCGCACCCCACAGGCGTTCGGCGCGGACCCAGCCCTTGCGGCGTTCCACTTCGAAGCGGCACCAGCCGTCCTCGCAGTTGCCCAGCGTGCCGACCACGCCGGCTTCCACGCGCCACAGCAGGTCCGCGCCGCTTGCCGCCCCGGCGCGCATGTCCGCCAGCCCCTCGCCGATCACGATCGCCCCGCGTTTCGGATTGAGCAGCCGGGCGACGATCCATCCGCGCTCCCCATCCGGGTCTTCCACCAGGCGCCAGCCCTGGCGCACGCGCACCACTTTCACCGGCAGGCCCTCCCGCCGATAGACCCAGCTGATGGGATAGGCTTCGCTCGGCCCCACGCGCATGTTGACTTCATCGACGCGCAAGGTCGCCCAATAGGGCACCTCGCGGTCCTGCGCGGCGGCGGGGCGGGCCAAGCAGGCCAGGAGCAGGATGAGGAACGAAGCGGCGAGATGACGCATCGTTCCCCATTAACAAGGCCAGGCGCCGCGCTTCAACCGGGATTCCGGCGCCAGCGCTCGCTTCGGCCGATCAATCCCCGGTCAAGATCCGGTCGACCAGCTGTTTCACCGTGGGGGTGAAGTTGTTCGAATAGAACGGGTCCTGCTTGAAGCGTGACGCGGAATGCCCGGCGAACATCAGGTTCTGATTCACGTCACCGCCATGGGCGATGTCCTGCAGCGTCTTCTGGATGCAGAAGCTGCGCGGATCGGCCAGGCGGCCGGTCGTGTAATCGTCATGGTCCTTCCATGACGAGAACCCGCAATGCGAAAGGCAGCCCATGCAGGCGGCCTGATCCTCGCGGATGATCGAACGCTCCATCGGGGTGACGAACACCACCGTATCGTCGGGGGTCTTGAGCGCTTCGGTATAGCCCTCCGCCGCCCAGGCGCGCGCGCGGTCGAGGTCCTTCGGGGCAACCCAGAAGTTCTTGCCCTTCACGCCCACGTCGAGCTGCACGGTGTGCTCGCCGGCGGGCACGCGCGAATAAGGCACCTGCCGCTCGCTGCGCGCTTCGAGGTTGCGCAGGAAAGGATTGCGCACGGCAGAGCTGTAGAACCCCGTGGGGCTGAAGCGGTGCAGCAACACGTCGCCCGGCTCCAGCTCGCGCAGCCTGTCCTTCCATCCCTGCGGAATCGGGCTTTCCTCGGTCAGCAGCGGCCGCGTGCCGAACTGGAAGGCGATCGTGCCCAGTTCCGGGTTGTCGATCCAGTCGTTCCATTCGCGCAGGAACCAGACCCCGCCGGCCATAATGATCGGCACGTCGTCCGAAATGCCTTCGGCGCGCATCGTGTCGCGCACGGCCTTCACCCGCGGATAGGGATCCTCCGGCCTGGTCGGATCTTCCGCGTTGGAAAGGCCGTTATGCCCCCCGGCCAGCCACGGGTCTTCATAGACCACGGCCGCCATCAGCTCGCTGACCTTGTGATAGGCCCGCTTCCACAAGGCGCGGAATGCCCGGGCGGAACTGATGATCGGCAGGTAGTTGACGTTGTAGCGGGCGGCGATCTCGCTCAGCCTGTAAGGCATCCCGGCGCCGCAGGTCACCCCGGAAACCAGGCCGCGGGTCTTTTCCAGTACGCCTTCCAGCACCTGCTGCGCGCCGCCCATTTCCCACAGCACGTTGATGTTGATCGCCCCCTTGCCGCTGGCGATCTCGTAAGCGCGGCGGACTTGCTCCACCGCGCCGTCGATCGCGTAGCGGACCAGCTGCTCGTGCCGTTCCAGCCGGGTGAGCTGGTCATAGACTTGCGGAATGATCCGCCCTTCGGCGTCATAGCTGTCGGCATTCACGGCACTGACCGTGCCGATGCCGCCCGCCGCCGCCCAGGCGCCGGAGCTCATGTGATTGGTCGCGGAAACCCCCTTGCCGCCCTCGATCAGCGGCCACACCTCGCGTCCATTGTAAAGAATAGGTCTCACGCCCTTGAATTGCATTTGCCGTCCTTACTGGCGCCTCATTCGGGCGCGTTCCCCTTGCTTGGTGCCCGCTCGTTGCAGGGCTGGATATCCTTCGGCTCCGGTCTCGTACCGGTGGCCTCGAATTGCGCATAATAACCCTGGAGTTCGGGCTTGCGAACAAATTCCACCAGGCGGAATCCCACCGCCTTGAATTCGCAGAACAGCAGTTCGGGCCGGATGCCGTGGTTGTCGGTGGGGCGATCCACGTCCACCACGATCACCTGGCCGTGGTCGCGCAAGGCCGGGCGCAGCCGCCAGAGGAAGGCATAAGGCTCGGTGACCTCATGGTACATGTGCACCAGGAACACGCGGTCGAAGCTGTTGGGCGGCAGGCCAGGGTCATCCTCGGCGCCGAGCTTGATCGAGACATTGTCGAGCCGTTCGCGCTGAACGCGTTCGCCCAGGCGATTGAGCACGGAGCGATCGATATCCTGGGCAAGCACGCGGCCCTTGCTGCCGACGCGCTCAGCCAGGCGGATGGTATAATAACCCTCCCCCGCGCCGATATCGGCCACCGTCATGCCCGGCCGGATCTTCGCCAGGTCCATCACCGTGGTGGCTTCGTTGCGATCGTCGCGCTGCTGCTCGGTGGAGAACGCCGTCTCCCCCTGGATCGACACCGGCCGATAGGCCCGGGGAAACTCGCGCGAGGTTGCCGGGCGCTCACTGTCGTCCGCCTGCTGGCAGGCGGTAAGCGTCAGCGCCGTCAGGGCAAGGATGACGAAACGCATCATTGGGCCGCGGCTTAGCCGTTTGCGCGGGCACTGGCAAAGCCGCCGCCCGCTGCGTCCGGGCTCAGTCCACATCCTCCACCTCGACCGCCTCGCCCGTGACGCGCTGGGCCAGCGCGGCGGCGATGAAGTCGTCGATCTCGCCGTCCAGCACATCGCCGGGGCTGCTGGAGGTGACTCCGGTGCGGAGGTCCTTCACCATCTGATAGGGCTGCAGCACATAGCTTCTGATCTGCCGCCCCCAGCCGATTTCGGTCTTCGCCTCGTATTCGCCCGCCGTCACCGCCTCGCGCTTGGCCAGTTCGGCTTCGTAGAGGCGTGCCTTCAGCATGTTCATGGCCGTGGCGCGGTTCTTGTGCTGGCTGCGGTCGCCCTGGCTGGCGACCACGATCCCGGTGGGAATATGCGTGATCCGCACCGCGGAATCGGTGGTGTTGATGTGCTGCCCGCCCGCGCCGGACGAACGATAGGTGTCGATCCTCAGCTCGCTCTCGTTGATCTCGATCTCGATATTGTCGTCGATCACCGGATAGACCCATACCGAGCTGAACGAGGTGTGCCGCCGGGCCGGGCTGTCATAGGGGCTGATGCGGACAAGGCGGTGAACGCCGCTTTCCGTCTTGGCATAGCCATAGGCGTTCTCGCCCTTGATCAGCAGCGTGGCGGACTTGATCCCCGCCTGCTCGCCGGCCTGGTATTCGACGACTTCCACCTTGTAGCCCTTGCGCTCGGCCCAGCGGGAATACATCCGCATCAGCATCTCGGCCCAGTCCTGGCTTTCGGTGCCGCCCGCCCCGGCGTGAATTTCCAGGTAGGTGTCGTTGGCGTCCGCCTCCCCCGCAAGCAGGGCCTGGACCTTGTCGGCATCGGCGCGTTCGGCCAGCCGGGCCAGCGTCGCCAGGCCCTCGCTGACCACGGCCTCGTCATCCTCGGCCTCGCCCAGTTCGATGAACTCGATCGCATCGGCCATTTCCCGGCCGATCTCGTTAACCGTGCCGATCGCGCCGTCCAGCCGGCGCCGCTCGCGCATCACTTCCTCGGCCTTCTTCGGATCGTCCCACAGCTTCGGGTCTTCCACCCGGGCATTGAGTTCGTCGAGGCGGCGGACCGCGCGATCCCAATCGAGCGAGCGGCGCACCAGCGCCAGCGCTGCCTCGATACGGTCGATATGGGCCTGCCCTTCGGCACGCATGGGAAGTCTCCGTCAGAAAGCGCCGCGCCTAGCGCAGGCGCGCGGATTGGGGAAGTGCCGCTAATCCGAGCGGAGACCACCCGAAAGGCGATGAAAAGGCGTTGCCGCAACGCTACCCCCCGCTTGAGGGGAGAGGATTACGAGCTGCGCAGCGCCTTGACGGCGGCCAGCGTCTTTTCGACGTGCTCGTTGAAGTTCAAGTCATCATGGACCATCACGATCCGGCCGCTCGGCGCGATGACATAGGATGTCCGCCCCGTCATCGCATCGTTGCGCTGCCCATTCATCGACAGGGCGACATCGAAGGCCTTGATCGTGGCCGGCGTGGCCGTCGCCACCGGGAACTTCCCGGCACATTCCTTGACCGAGAACTCCTTGAGCTGGTCCAGGTTGTCGCCCGACATGCCGAACACCTGCGCGCCGGCGCGCTTGAAATCGTCGATATGCTGGGCGAACGCATTGGCTTCCATGTTGCAGCCCGGCGTGAAGGCCTTCGGGAAGAAGTAGAGCACGACCGGCCCCTTCTTCAGCTCGTTCTGCAAGTTGAACGAGAAGGTCTTGCCCGCCAGCGCGCCGGTGGCGGTCAGCGCGGGGGCGGTGGCGCCTTCGTGCAGCACGGCGGCCGCAGGGGCAGCCACCAGCAGGGCGGCCGCGGAAGCGAGAATAAACGTGGCTCTGGTCATCACTGGTCCACCCCGTATGTCGGCGGAGTCGACGCGCGTACGCGCGGCTCGCACCGTGTTATGCACCCCGCCCCGGACCGAGTCCATATCGCGCCTCAGTAGAGGCCGCCGCTCTCCTCGACGAAGTCTCTCTGCGCCCCGGTGTTCGATTGGGCCGAACCGGTCCCGTCGCCATTCCCGGCGCTGCGGCGCAGCTGCGCCAGTATCAGTTCGCGCAACCGGTCGCTTTCCCGCTGCCGGCCGCTGTGGCGGGGCTCGGTATCGGGCTTGAACGCTTCCCAGATCACGCTCGCCAGCGGATCGTCGGTCGGCCAGGCATCGAAGACGCGGGTGCCCGAACGGCGATCGATGCGCACCATGCGGATGCCGGCCGGGGCCAGGAAAGGCCGCCCTTCCCAACGATCGCGCGTCGCTTCGACGAACTGCTTGAAGATCGGCGCCGCGGTGTTGCCGCCCTGCACCCAGCCACCCAGATTGCGCGGCTTGTCGAAGCCGATGTAAGTCCCGGCCACGATATCGGGCGATCCGCCCACGAACCAGGCGTTGGTCGGTCCGCTGGTCGTGCCGGTCTTGCCCGCCAGCGGCAGGCCCAACGAACGCAGCCGCACCGCCGTGCCGCGCTGCACGACGCCTTCCATCATGTGAACCACCTGATAGGCCGTGCGCGGGTCGAGCACCTGCACGCCCACTTCCTTCAGCCGGGGCATCGGCTTGCCGTCCCACTGCGGCATGTTGCAGGCCGTGCATTCACGCCTGTCGGCGCGCCAGATCACCTTGCCGTGGCGATCCTGCACATAATCGATCAGCGTCGGCTTGTGCTGCACGCCGTGATTGAACAGCGCGGCATAGGCATCCACCATCTTCATCACGGTGGTGTCCCCCGCCCCCAGGGCGAACGAGGGATAATTGTCGTATTTGCCGATCCCCACACGCTCGAACGTGCGGGTGACGTTCTCCATCCCCGCATCCATCGCGATATGCACGGTCATCAGGTTGCGGGACTGTTCCAGGCCCCAGCGCATCGTGTGCTCGCCGCCGCTGACGCCGCCGAAATTGCGGAAGCATTTCTCGCCCAGATTGGCGCCCTGATAATAGCAATAGGTATCGTCGGGCACCATGGTCGCCGGGGTCATTCCCTGGTCGAGCCCGGTGGCATAGACGAAGGGTTTGATCGTCGATCCCGGCTGGCGCAGCGCCTGCGTCGCGCGGTTGAAGTCGGACAGGCGGCTGTCGAACCCGCCCTGCATCGCCAGCACGCGCCCCGTGTGCGGGTCCATCGCCACGAACCCGCCGGAAACCTCTGGCACTGTCTTCACCGTCCAGGCATTGCCGGCCGGGGCCACGGCGATCGCATCGCCCACCTTGAGTGCGTCGGGCATGCCCGTCAGCGGCGCCTCGGTGCCATTGGCGAAACCGATCCGCCCCGACGAACCGGACCGTTCGGTGACCACCCCGATCCGCCAGTTCTGGTAATTGATGCCGAGATAGGCGGAGGCAAGCTGCCCGGTGAGATTGCCCTTGCTGGGGTCGAGCCGGGCAACCGGGCCATGCCAGCCCCGGCCGGCGGAATAGTTCATGATTCCGGCCCGCAGCGCGTCGCGCCCCGCCTCCTGCATCTCGGGATCGAGCGAGGTGCGCACCCACAGGCCGCCGGCATAGACGCTGTGCGGGCCGTCCTCGGCCTGCTCGCCATAGCGGGCGATCAACTCGCGCCGCACTTCCTCCAGGAAATAGCCGGCATCGACCGATTGCGTATCGTTCTGCTCGGTGGCGAGGCCCAGCGGCTGCGCCTTGGCCGCTTCCGCCTGCGCCGTGGTGATGTGGCCGTTCTTGACCATGGCGTCGAGCACCCAGTTGCGGCGGGCGATCGCCTGGTCGCGGTAAGTGGCGCGGCTATAGCGTTCCGGGGCCTTGGGCAGGATTGCCAGGAAGGCCATTTCCGGCAGGCTCAACTCGCCCACGTCCTTGTTGAAATAGGCGCGGCTCGCCGCCTGCACCCCGAAGCTGCGCCGGCCGAGCGGGATCTGGTTGAGATAGAGCGTGATGATTTCCTGCTTGCTCAGCACCCCTTCGATTCGCCGGGCGAGGATCATTTCCTTGAGCTTGCGGGTGACCGAGTACTCGTCGCCCACCAGGATGTTCTTGGCCACCTGCTGGGTGATCGTGGAGCCGCCCACCGCGCGCTGGCCGCTGCCGATCTTCCTGACATAGTCGATCACCGCGCCGACGAAGCCGCCCAGATCGATCCCGCCGTGGGTCCAGAAGGTCTTGTCCTCCGCCGAGGTATAGGCGTTGATGAGCTGCCTCGGCATATCCTGGAACTGCAGCTGCACCCGCCGCTCGCGGGCATAGCTGTGGACGATCTCGCCATCGGTGCCGCGCACCATGGTCGGCAACGGCGGCTCGTAATCGAGCAGCGTGCGCGCGTCGGGCAGGCCGCGGGCCAGCAGCACCCAGCCGACGATCCATACCGCCAGCAGCGCCGCAAGGGCGATCGAGCCCCAGCGGAACCATCGCTTCTGGCGGAAATTCTCGCGGAACCAGCTGATCGCTCCGCGCGTATCGCGGCGGATACGATACTTGAAGTTCTCGCCCGCGCTCAATTCGGTGTCGGCCATCGTGAGCGCGCCCTTAGCATGGCCATTCCGCAAGACGCCACACCGTTGCGATGGATAGCCTGCCGCAAGGGCGAGATACCTGCTTCACCTCCACCTCAGCGGCCGGCCGCGAATTGAAAGCCGCGCGCAGATCACCCTTCCCCCTGCCGCGCGAAATAGACCCGCACCGCGCGCGCCATGGCTTCGGCGAAGCGCTGCTGCCCTTCGGGGGAAGACAGCCGGTCGGCCTCTTCCGGATTGGAGACGAAGCCGGCCTCGAACAGCACCGAAGGAACATCCGGCGCCCGCAGCACCGCCAGCGCAGCCGATCGGCTGGCCTGCGGGTGGAACGTCAGCAGGCCCTTGCCTTCGCGCAGGATCAGCCGCGCGAATTCGCCCGACTGCTCCTGCGTGTGCCGCTGCGACAGCTCGACCAGGATGGCGTTGACGTCGTCATCCCGCCCGGCCAGCGGCACGCCGTTGACCACGTCGGCGCTGTTTTCTCGCGCCGCCACGCGCGCCGCCGCCTCGCTGGATGCGCGCTCGGACAGGGTATAGACGCTCGCGCCGCTGACTTCGCCCCTGTCACCGGCCGAATCCGCGTGAATCGACAGGAACAGGTCGGCGCCGAGCTGTCGGGCGATCTCGGCCCGCTCCTCCAGCGCCAGGAAGCGATCGTCGTCGCGAGTCAGCGCCACGCGGATACCGCCGTCCGCCAGCAGGCGGTCGCGCAGGGCGCGGGCCAGCGCCAGGGCCAGCGTCTTTTCCGGCACCCCTTGCCCGCTCGCCCCCGGATCATGGCCGCCGTGTCCTGCGTCGATCACCAGCAGCGGGCGCGAGGGATCGGCGGGCCCGAGCACCGGAGGCAATCCCACCGGCTTTCCCGCCTCGGGCAGCTCGATACGGATCACATAGCCGCGCCCCAGCACGGGCACGCGCAGTGCCAGGCCCGCGCCGAGCGCATAGAGCGCCGCGAGCAGGACCACAGGCGCAACGAAGACCAGCGCGATCTGCAGGCGATAGGGCATTCCGGGCGCCCTTGTTCCTCTGATGACCCCGCTCCCATGGTTAACGGCGCGCCGCCGGAAAACCCAAAGGGAAATTTGCGAAAACACGCAACAAGGTTGCCGAGTGTTTCCCCCGATGCTAGCTAACGGGCAGTTCGGATGCCCTTGTTTCAGCTTGGGCCGTCCGGCTCTACCGGCCCTGCCCTTTCGCAGGTTCGGCACGCTTACAGGTTGATGCCGCAATGAGAAGCACGAGCCATTTCGCCAACTCGCAGCCCCATGGCTGCGTCGCGGCGGCGGCTCCAGCGCAGACCGTACCCCTGCGCCTTCCCCTTGCGGGAGACACGATCCGCGGCGCCCCCAGCGGCGCTTCCAGACTTGGCGACCTCGGATGCTTCCGGGGCGCAATCCACACAGAACGGCGCGTTCCGGCTCCTGTCGCGGTCCTTCGGGACCGGGGCATGAACGCCGCCCGCGCCTGGAGACTATTCAATGGCAACCCGCATGTTGATCGATGCGCGCCACCCGGAAGAAACCCGGGTGGCCGTGCTCAAGGGCAACCGGATTGAAGAATTCGATTTCGAATCTGCCGAACACAAGCAGATCAAGGGCAATATCTATCTCGCCAAGGTTACGCGGGTAGAACCGTCGCTTCAGGCGGCGTTCGTCGATTTCGGGGGGAACCGTCACGGCTTCCTCGCCTTCAGCGAAATACACCCTGACTACTACCAGATCCCGCAAGCGGACCGAGAGGCTCTGCTGGCGGAAGAGCGCGCCCATGCGGAAGAAGAAGCCGCGCTGCGCGCCGCCGAGGACGAGTTCGGCGACAACGAGGAATCCGAAGCCGACGAGGCCGATCTTTCCGGCGTCGAGGAAATCGACACCAGCGAGAAGGACGACGTCACCACGATCGAGGACGGCCAGCTCGAGGATGACGACGAAGACGAGGATGACGAAGCCGAGGCGGAAGACACCGCGTCCGACGAGGAAGACGACACCGGCGAAAGCCGTGGGCGCGACCGGGGCGGCCGTGGGCGCCGGGGCCGCCGCCAGGGCGGCGGGAATTCGCGCGCCAAGGAGATGGACGATCTCAAGGCCCGGCGCCAGGCGCTGCGCCGCCGCTACAAAATCCAGGACGTCATCCAGCGCCGTCAGGTGCTGCTGGTCCAGGTCGTCAAGGAAGAACGCGGCAACAAGGGCGCGGCGCTGACCACCTATCTCAGCCTTGCCGGGCGCTATTGCGTGCTCATGCCCAATTCCAGCCACGGCGGCGGCATCAGCCGCAAGATCAGCTCGGCCAGCGACCGCAAGCGGCTGAAGCAGATCGTGGGCGAGCTTTCGCTGCCCAAGTCCATGGGCCTGATCGTCCGCACCGCCGGCCTCCAGCGCACCAAGACCGAGATCAAGCGCGATTTCGACTATCTCGCCCGCCTGTGGGACGAGATCCGCGAGAAGACGCTGGCCTCCAGCGCCCCGGCGATGATCCATTCGGATTCCGACCTCATCAAGCGCGCGATCCGCGATATCTACAATCGCGATATCGAGGAAGTCGTGGTCGAAGGCGGCGAAGGCTACAAGGCGGCGCGCGAGTTCATGAAGCTGCTGATGCCCAGCCACGCCCGGCGGGTGAAGCAATATGCCGATCCGGTGCCGCTGTTCCAACGCTACGGCGCGGAAGATCAGCTTTCGGCGATGTATGACCCGGTCGTGCAGCTCAAGAGCGGCGGCTATCTGGTCATCAACCCCACCGAAGCGCTGGTTTCGATCGACATCAACTCCGGCCGCTCCACCAAGGAGCACGGGATCGAGCAGACCGCGCTCAGCACCAATCTCGAAGCCGCGCGTGAGATCGCCCGCCAGCTTCGCCTGCGCGACATGGCCGGGCTGGTGGTGATCGACTTCATCGACATGGAATACGGATCGAACGTCCGTAAGGTCGAGAAGGCGATGAGGGAAGCGCTCAAGAACGATCGCGCGCGCATCCAGGTCGGCCGCATTTCCGGCTTCGGCCTGATGGAGATGAGCCGCCAGCGCTTGCGCACCGGCGTGCTCGAAGCCACCACCCGGTCGTGCCCGCATTGCGACGGCACCGGCCTTGTCCGCACCGCCTCCAGCGCCGGCCTTTCCGCCCTGCGCCTGATCGAGGACGAAGCGGCCAAGGGCAAGGGGACCACGATCACGCTCTATGCCTCCACCGAGGCGGCGGTGTACCTGCTCAACGCCAAGCGTGCCGATCTCACCGAGATCGAGGAGCGTTACGGCGTCGCGGTCGAAGTCCGCCCCGAAGGGGAGGAAGAAGGCGCCAAGATGCGCGTCACCAGCACCGGGCCGCGTCCGGCCTCGGTTCCCCGCTTCGAAACCCTTGCCGAGGAAGAAGAGGACGAAGCTCTCCCCGAAGAGGATGAGGACGAGGCGTTCGAGAGCGAGGAAGACCGTGAGAACGGCGACGGCGATCGCAACGCCAAGCGCCGCCGGCGGCGCCGCGGCGGGCGGCGGCGGGGCCGGCAGGACGGCGAGCGCGAAGACGCCGGCGATGGCGCCGACGCCGAACACCATGCCGACGCGCAGGACGAGACCGAATCCGAGGAAGCCCAGGCCGGCGAATCGTCTGAAGAGCACGGCGAACGGCCGAAGAAGCGCCGCCGGCGCGGCGGCCGCAGGCGGCGCCGCTCCGAGGACGGAGAAGTGAGCGAGACCAGCGGCTTCGAAGGCAGCGAGGCGGGCGAGGAGATCGCCGAGACGATCGCCGCCGAAGTCTCGGCCGAGATCGAGGCTCCGGCCGAGGAAGCGCTCGACGAGGCCCCCGCCCCCAAGCGCCGCACGCGCCGGCGGAAGGCCGAGGTTGTGGAAGCCGAACCGGCCGAACCCGCGCCTGCCGCCGAGGTGGAAGCAAGCGAGCCGGAACCGGCCCAGGAGGCTCCCAAGCCTCGCCGCTCGCGCCGCAAGAAGGTCGAGGCAAGCGAAGCCGGACCGGCCGAGCCCACGCCCGAGCCCGAAGCGGCCGCAAGCGAAGCCACGCCTCCGGCCGAGGAAGCGCCCAAGCCCAAGCGCACGCGCCGCAAGAAGGCCGAAGCAAGCGAGGCCGAAAACGCCGAGCCTGCTCCGGCGGTCACCGAAGCCCCGGCCGAACCGGAAGCGCCGGTCGCCGCCAACGACGCCAACGGCGAATCCGAAGCCGCCCGCCCCCGCCGCACCGGCTGGTGGCAGCGCACCTTCGGCGAATAACCGGACAAAGGCTCTCTCCCCACCAGGGAGAGGGTTGGGAGCGGGGGCGGCCCCACCAGTCGGTGGCCGCCGCCCCCCTTCCCCGACCCTCGTCATTGCGAGCGTAGCGAAGCAATCCAGAGCGCATGGCACCGCCGCCCTGGATTGCTTCGCTACGCTCGCAATGACGAAAGGGGGCACGAACAGCCCGGAATAATCCCCAAGCCCCTTCCCTATTGCCACCCGGGCGGCCTATGCGGCGCCTATGGACGAACCCACCAGCCCGCTGCTTCCGCCCGCCTTGCCGGCCTCGCGGGCGCGCCCGGTCTTCCCGCCCAGCACAGTGTCACCCCCGTCAACACCTGGTCGGCTTGCTCTCTTCGTCCCACCGGCTAGATAGCCTCCCGACGCAGCAGGATTTTCCGATGGCCATTCTCACCCTCCCCAAGAACAGCAGGATCACCGGCAAGGGCCGCTCGCACAAAGCCGAAGGCGCCCAGCGCGTGCGGCGCTTCAAGATCTATCGCTGGGACCCGGAAAGCGGAGAGAACCCGCGCTACGACACGTTCGAGATAGACCTCGACCATTGCGGCCCGATGGTTCTCGACGCGCTTATCAAGATCAAGAACGAGATCGATCCCACGCTGACGTTCCGCCGTTCCTGCCGCGAAGGCATCTGCGGTTCCTGCTCGATGAATCTCAATGGCCGCAACGGCCTTGCCTGCACCACCGCCATGGAAGACCTCTCGGGGGAAATCCGCATCACCCCCCTGCCGCACATGGAAGTGGTCAAGGACCTGGTCCCCGATTTCACGCAGTTCTACGCGCAATATGCCTCGATCCGGCCTTGGCTGCAGACGGTCAGCCCGGCGCCCAGCGGCAAGGAACGGCTGCAAAGCCCGGAACAGCGCGCGCAGCTCGATGGGCTTTACGAATGCATTCTGTGCGCCTGCTGCTCGGCCTCGTGTCCCAGCTACTGGTGGAATTCCGACAAGTACCTCGGCCCCGCCATCCTGCTCCAGGCCTATCGCTGGCTGGCCGACAGCCGTGACGAGATGACCGGGGAGCGGCTGGATGATCTGGAAGATCCGTTCCGCCTCTATCGCTGCCACACGATCATGAACTGCGCCACCGCCTGCCCCAAGGGGCTCAACCCGGCCAAGGCGATTGCCGAAACCAAGAAGCTGCTGGCGGAGCGAGCGGGCTGAGCGGCCTCCTCGGCCGCTATCGCGCGCTCGTCGAAGCCGGCGAGCTGCGCCCCGATCCCGAGCAAGCCGCCGCGGCCGAGCGGCTCGAAGCGCTCCAGGTCGATCTCGAAGCGGGGAATGCCGGTGGCTGGCTCGGCCGCCTGTTCGGCAAACCCCACCGCATCCGGGGCGTCTATCTGTGGGGCGGTGTCGGGCGCGGCAAATCGATGCTGATGGACCTGTTCCATGAAACGCTCGCCATTCCGCAGAAGCGGCGGGTACATTTCCATCCCTTCATGCTCGAAGTGCACCAGCGCCTGCGCGAAGCGCGCAAGAGCGAAGAAGGCGATCCGATCCCCCCGGTCGCCGCCGCGATCGCCGAGAACCTGCGCTGCCTCGCCTTCGACGAGATGGTGGTGAACAACAGCGCCGATGCGATGATCATGAGCCGCCTGTTCCGCGCCCTGATCTGCGACCAGGGGGTCACCGTGGTCACCACCTCCAACCGCCGCCCGCGCGATCTCTACAAGGACGGCCTCAATCGCGAACATTTCCTGCCCTTCATCGCCTTGATCGAGAAAGAGCTGGACGTGCTGGAGCTCAACGGGCCGGTCGATTACCGGCTCGAACGGCTCGGCGGCATCGGCACCTGGCATGTTCCGGCTGACGACCACGCCACCGCGCAGCTGCGCGAGGCCTTTTATCGGCTTACCGATTATCCGCCGGAAGACGCGGCGAACGTCCCTTCGGCCGACCTGGACCTGGGCGGCGGGCGCACGCTGCGCGTGCCCAAGAGCCTGAAGGGCGTGGCCGTGTTCAGCTTCAAGCGACTGTGCGGCGAACCGCGCGGCGCGGCTGATTATCTCGCCGTGGCCCATGCCTATCACACCGTCATCATCGTCGGCATCCCGCTGATGGGGCCCGACATGCGCAACGAGGCGGCGCGCTTCGTCACGCTGATCGACGCGCTCTACGAAAACAAGGTCAAGCTGCTCGCCTCCGCTGCGGCACAGCCGGAAGATCTCTATCCCGCGGGGGCCAAGGGAAACGAGGGGGGCCGCTTCGAATTCGAACGCACCGTCAGCCGCCTCAAGGAAATGCGGAGCGCCGAATATCTCGCCGAAGGGCACGGCAGGGTGTAGGTTGTCGCCCGAACAACCGGGGGAGAGTGTGATGCTGGTAGCCACAACCGAAAACGTCGCCGGCTATCGCACGGTCGAAACGATCGGCCAGGTGTTCGGCGTGGTCGTGCGCAGCCGGGGGCTCGGCGGCAATATCGCTGCCGCCCTGCGTTCGGTGGTCGGCGGGGAGATCAAGGAATACACCGCGCTGGTGGAGGATACCCGCCGCCACGCGATAGACCGCCTGGTGATGAACGCCCAGCTCATGGGTGCCGACGCGGTGGTGATGATGCGCTTCGATTCCGGTTCGATCGGGCAGACGATGAACGAAGTGGTCGCCTATGGCACGGCGGTGAAGCTGGCCCCGGCATGAGCCGCAACGCCCGCCTCGCCGTATTCGTCCTGGGCGCGCTGTCCCTTGCCGGGGGAACCTTGCTGACGATGCAGGCCGGCGGCGGCATCGGCTTCATGCTGCTCGGCGCCTTGCTGATCGCCAGCCTGGCGCTGGAAGGCCGCTACGGCCGCCCCGGCGCACCGACCGACGTTCCGCCCCATGCCTGGGAACTGACCAGCGAGCGTTTCGTGGACGATGAAACCGGCCAGCTGCTGGAAGTATGGATCGATCCGCTCACCGGAGAGCGCCGTTATGAGCCCGCCGGCAGCGACCCGCGCCTGCCTGGCCCCACGGCTTGAAACCGCAGGCGTCGCGCCCATTTTGTCCGGCATTCCAGCGGCAACACCCCGCTGATGTGGATTACCGAAAATGATCGATATCCGTCCCTACGCCAGCCTGGCGCACTTCGATCACGGCTGGCTCGATACGCGCCATCATTTCAGCTTTGCCGAATACCATGATCCCGACCGCATGGGCTGGGGCGCCCTTCGCGTGTGGAATGACGATCTGATCGCGCCCGGGAACGGCTTCCCGCCCCATCCGCATCGCGACATGGAGATCATCACTTTCGTCCGCAAAGGCGCGATCTCGCACAAGGATTCGATGGGCAAAGTCGGCCGTACCGCCGCCGGTGACGTCCAGGTGATGAGCGCGGGCAGCGGCGTGCTTCACGCCGAATACAACCTGGAGGATGAGGACACCTCCATCTTCCAGATCTGGATCAAGCCGGATCGCGCCGGCGAGCCGCCCAGCTGGGGCATGCGTGCGTTTCCACGCGGCGAACGCGCCGGCCAGTTCGAGATTCTCGCCAGCGGCGATCCCGAGAAGGACGGCACCCTCGGCATCCGCACCGACGCCCGCGTGCTCGCGGCGACGCTGCCCGCCGGCGGGATCGCGACTTACCGCACCGATCCCGCGCGCCACCAATACCTGGTGGCCCAGGGCGGCCGGATCCGGATCAACGGCCAGGAAGCCGATCCCGGTGACGGCGTGGCCATCACCGGCGAGGACGAGATCGCCGTCGAGGCGATCGAGCCCTGTGAACTGGTCCTGGTGGACGCGCGCTAGACCCTGCCGTCACCTCGCGGTGCGAGGAACGCTCAAGCCGCCGTGCCAATCCGATCCTGCGCGCGAGTCAGGCGGTTCATCACCTTGAGATCGCTGTCGGAGAGCTGGAGCGCGGCGTCGGCCCACAGATCGACGATGCGCTTCAGTTCGCTGAGGCCGATCGGGCTGGTCAGCTTCATCGCCTTGCGGGCGTTGACCAGGCCGGGATGGCGCCGCTCCGACTTGCGGATGAAGTCCTGGCAAGCGGCCACGCCCTCGCCCGGCTCCGCCAGTTGATGCACGATGCCCAGCTCGAACATCTCTTCGGCGGTATAAGTCCGGTTGGAAACGATCAGGCGATCGGCCATGGCGCTTCCCAGCTTGCGCGACAGGATCGCGTGGGCGCCCATGCCGGGGAACAGGCCGAAAAGGACCTCCGGCAGCCCGAAGGTCGCGCCCCGCTCCGCCACGATATAGTCGAACGACAGCAGCGCTTCGAACCCACCGCCCAGCGCCGCGCCCTGGACCAGGCCGATGGTCAGCATCGGCAGGTCGAGCGCGTGCATGTTACGGTGGAGGATCTCCACGCAGCGATAGCCATAGCGCGCCAGGCTATCACGATCGCGGCTGCGGATCAGGCGTTCGAACAGTTGCAGGTCGCCGCCGAAGCAGAACACGCCGGGCGCGCGGCTGGCCAGGATCAGATAGCGCAGCGGGACCTGTCCCGGGCCGAAGTTCTCGACGATCAGGCGCTGCCAGTCCACGAAATCGAGCAGCATGGCCGGGGTGAAGCTCGGCCGACCGGCGGGGCGCATGAACGTCCACAGCGCGGCGTCCTCCTCGCTGTATTGGCACTCCAGCTCGATCAGACCGAACAGCTGCTCGTCTATCCGAAGCTCGCTTTCGCTGCCATCGACGAGGTGTTCGTCACCGGCCCCGAAGCCGACCGCCGGCCGGTCGGACCCGTCTCCTTCGTTCGCACGGTCCAGGTAACCCGATATCCTGTCCATACACGCACACCCCGGTTGCAACTTACTGTATAGCCTGTGCTTTCTTATTCAGGCGCAGTGTGATGCTATCATGACTGGGGTTCGAGACAACATAATATTAACCATAGGTTTTCATGATGATTTCTCCTATGTCCAAAATGGCACATGGGAGAAATAGTCCCGCGGGCCTGTTTCAGCCGATCGCCCCCAGCCTGACGAGCGCGCGATCCAGCATCACCAGTTGCCAAAGCAGACGCGCATTATCCCGCCGGCCGCTCACATGTTCTTCCGCCAGGCGGCCCAGGGCGATGGGATCGAACCAGCCAGTTCGCGCCAGGGCCGCGCTGCCGGCGAGTGCCCGCGCCTCCCCCGCCAGCGGACCGCGAAGCCACTGCGCGATCGGGATCGCGAAATCGTGCGTCGGCCGATACAGCAGCGCATCGGGCAGATAGTGCCGCATGGCCTTCCTCATCAGCCATTTGCCCCGCGTGCCCCGCACCCGCATCCGCTCCGGCAGCATGGCGGCGAATTCGATCAGGCGATGGTCCAGCAGAGGCGCACGCGCCTCAAGCCCCACCGCCATGCTGGTGCGGTCGAGCCGGGTCAGGATGTGGCCGGGCAACCCGGCCTTGAGATCGGCGTATTGCACCCGATCGAGGCCCGAGCGCGCCGGCGCGCCTTCCATCAGCGCGATCATCGGCTGCTCCGCGCGATAGGCTCCGCGCAGCCGCTCGAACCCGGCCGAATAGAGCGCCGCACGCTGTTCCGGCCCGGTGACGGACAGAGCGCGCGCATAGCTTTCCTTGCCGTCGCCAGACAGCGCCAGCAGTGCGGCCTTCGCTCGCAATGGCCGTGGCACCCAATCCGCTTGCGGCCACGCCCGCCCCAGCGACCCCAGCACCCTGGCGCGCAAGGGCGCGGGCAGCAGCAAACGCGCCCGCTCTTCATGCGTGTGGAACATCTGCCGGCGATGGCCCGCCAGTGCCTCGTCCGCCCCGTCGCCCGACAACGCGACGCCGACGCTCTCCCGCGCGAGCTGGCATAGGCGCCAGGATGTGAAGGCGGAAGCGTCGGCGAAAGGCTCGTCGAACATCGCCACCAGCGCCTCGATCGCCTCGAACGGGTCGGCGTTCACTTGGCGCGCTTCGTGGCGCGTGCCGAACAGATCCACCACTCGCGCGATAGAGTCCGTCTCGTCCAGCGCCGCGCCGTCGACGCCGATCGAGCAGGTCCGCACCGGATCGCGGCTCGCCTCGGCCATCAGCGCCACCACGCTGGCGGAATCGATCCCGCCCGACAGGAAAGCGCCAAGCGGCACGTCGGCCGTCATCCGGCTGGTCACGGCTTCGCGCAGGCGATGCAGCAATTCGGCTTCGAGATCCCGCTCCGATCCGCGCCTGCGCCCGGTGAACGACACGTCCCACCAGCGCTGCGGCGGGGGCGGCGGGGCGCCGTGCCGCAGTAGGCGGAAATGCCCCGCCGGCAGCTTCTCCACCCCTTTCAGGATCGAGCGATGATCGGGCACATGGCCCCAGGCGAGATAGTCCTCCACCGCCAGCGGATCGACATCGCGACGCAGCAGCGGATGCGCCAGAAGGCCCTTCAATTCCGAGGCGAAAGCCAGGCTCCCATCAGACAGGTGAGCCATGAACAACGGCTTCACCCCCAGCCTGTCGCGCGCGAGGAACAGCGTCCGGCGGCCCAGATCGTGGATCGCGAAGGCGAACATCCCGTGCAGGCGCGAAAGGCATTCCGGCCCCCACTGCTGCCACGCTGCCAGGATCACCTCGGTATCGCCCTGAGTGCGGAACGCCGCGCCCAATGCCTCAAGCTCCCGCCGCAACGCGCGATAGTTGTAGATCTCGCCGTCGAACACGATCACCGCCCGCCCGTCGGCCGCCTGCATCGGCTGGGGCGATCCGGCCGCGTCGATCACCGACAATCGACGATGCCCCAGACATACGCCCGGCGCGGTCCACACGCCCGATCCGTCCGGCCCGCGATGGGCCAGCGCATCGCACATCCGCTCAACCCGCGCGGGATCGACCGGCTTCACCGTGCCGCAATGGAATATCCCCGCGATCCCGCCCATACACCCATCCGTTACGGCACAGGTGCCAGCCGGACCAGCCGATAGTCGCCGTAGTGGCACCTCGAGCGGGCACCCGGTCTATCGCTCTGATCGTATGCCTGCCGGCAATCTCGCTTGCACACGGTCGCCCTTTACCTCAAAATCGCCCTTTAGGACGAAGGGGCTCCGGCCAGGCAAAGGTCACGGAAACCGATGCCCTAGGGAGGCTATGGACAAGCGACTGAACCATCCAGGCAATTTGCGGATCGCCGGCCTCCTGTCGGCCATCTTCTTCTGCCTGGTCGTCGCACTGGGGGGTTCCGGCGGATCATGGCGGGTCACCACACCGGATGTCGTTCCGCCGATGCCGTACTCCGATGGAGCGGATGTATCGCATCGGCCCTCCACCCTTTTCCTGGTCAATCCAAATCGTCAGGCAGTCGTATCGGCTTCAAAGTCCGACAAGGGCCTGGGGCTGGACCACGGCGGGGGCCCTCATCCGGCAATAGCGCCGGACGAGATTACGCTTCCCGAACATCTTTCTGAAAAGCAGTTCGCTACCGCTGTCCAGCAGGCGCTGAGCGGCACAGAAGCCAGCGGCTATAACGCCCGCGCACCTCCCACGCTGATCTGATTCATCCTTGAGAGGCGCTGCTTCTGTTGAAGCAGTGCACTCGAATTCTGCCTGTTGCCCGCGCTGTTGCAGCGCGGCGCTGGCCCTCATGGGAATCAAGATCATGCGAACCCCTCGTTGGGTGATGGCTTGCTACGCCATCATCATTCTCGCCGGCATCCTTGCCGCGCTACCCAATCTTTTTACCGCCCAGCAGCTCGCGTCGATGCCTCGCTGGGTTCCGAAACAGCAAGTCACTCTTGGGCTGGACCTGCGGGGTGGTGCCCATCTGGTGCTGGAGGTCGATGAAGCCGCGCTCAAGACCGCGCGCCTCCAATCGCTTGTCGAAGAAGTGCGCAACACCCTGCGAAGTGAGCACATAGAGACCCAATCAGTGCGCGTGGCCGATGGCGCCGTCACCGTGAGTGTCGCGGATGACGCGCAACGGGCCAGAGCCGTCGAGCTTCTTCGGGGCCTCGGCAATCCGGTCGGCGGCCTCGGTTTCGGTTCGGCCCAGTCTGACATCAAGGTTTCCGTATCAGAAGGCCGGATTCGGCTTTCGCTCACCGAAGCCGGCTGGGCGGACCGGGTTGATTCCGCGCTCGAACAAAGTCTGGAGATAATGCGGCAGCGTATCGATCAGGTCGGCGTCGCAGAACCGACGATCCAGCGCGTGGGTTCGGACCGATTGCTGGTGCAGCTACCCGGCCTTCAAGATCCGGCGCGCTTGCGCGAACTCCTTGGCAGCACGGCCAAGATGACATTCCATATGGTTGCGAACGTGCCGCAAGGTCAGCAACCGCCGCCCGGCTTCACGCTTCTGCCCGATGCGAAAACCGGAATGAGCTACGCGATCGAGGATCGGGTCGCGCTCGATGGGGAACGGCTCATGGACGCGCGCGCCAGCTTTGATCCGACCACGAACAGGCCGATCGTCACCTTCAAGTTCGACAATGTGGGCTCGCGTCAATTCGCCGAAATCACAACGAAGAACGTCGGGCGCCCCTTTGCCATCGTGCTTGACGGGAAAGTGCTGTCGGCACCCGTCATCGAGCAACCCATCGTCGGCGGATCTGGCCGGATCCAGGGCAATTTCACGGTCGAGGAAACAGCGGTCTTGTCCGCCCTGCTCCGCGCCGGTGCGCTCCCCGCCCCGCTCACCGTTATCGAAGAACGGACAGTGGGGCCGGACCTTGGAAGTGACGTCATCAGCATGGGCCTTTTCACCGGCCTCGCCGGTTTCGGGCTGGTCGTGGCGCTGATGCTGGTGCTCTATCGGGGCTGGGGCCTGATCGCCAATTTCGCTCTGGCGCTGAACGTGATCCTCACGATCGGCGTGCTGAGTTTCATCGGCGCCACGCTGACACTTCCGGGGATTGCCGGCATCATCCTCGGTATCGGCCTGGCAGTGGATGCGAACATCCTCATCAACGAGCGGATACGGGAAGAAACACGCAAGGGCGCCAGCGCCTTTGCCGCCCTCGATCACGGCTTCAAACGGGCTTACTCGACCATTGTCGACGCCAATGTCACGTCGCTGATCGTAACCGCGCTGCTGTTCATGTTCGGCTCCGGGCCGGTGCGGGGGTTCGCGATCACGATGATGCTCGGCATTGCGATCTCGATGTTCACCGCCGTCGCGATTGTCAGGATCCTGATGACCGAGATCGTGCGGCGGCGCAGGCTTAAGACCCTTCACATCGAACCGCTGTTCAGGCTGGCGCCGGAGGGCACGAAAATCTCGTTCATGAAAGCGAGATTTCTGGGAATTGCCGTCTCCATCCTGCTTTCCGCCGCCTCTGTCGCCCTGTTCGTCAAACCCGGCCTCAACTACGGCATCGACTTTGTGGGCGGCATCCAGGTGGAGGTCGAAACCTCCCAGGCTGCCGATCTTGCGCAACTGCGCGAAAGGATCGGAAAACTCGGGCTAGGCGAAGTGTCGCTGCAAAGCATCGGCGGCGAAAGCAACGTGCTCATCCGCGTAGAGCGGCAGGCTGGCGGTGAAGAAGCCCAGACGGCGGCGATTGAAACGCTGCGCACGGAAATCGCCAAGATGGACCCCGGCGCATCTATCGAACGCTCGGAGGTAGTGGGCCCGAAAGTCAGCGGCGAACTGGCGCAATCGGGCGTGCTCGCGGTGGTCATCGCCAGCCTTGCGATGCTGGTTTACATCTGGTGGCGATTTGAATGGAATTTCGCCATCGGCGCGATAGCCACGCTCGTGCTCGATACCACGAAGACTGTCGGCTTTTTCGCCGTGACCGGCCTCGATTTCAATCTCACGGCGATTGCCGCGCTTCTGACTATCATCGGTTATTCGGTGAACGATAAAGTGGTGGTCTATGACCGCATGCGAGAGAACCTGCGCCTCCACAGGAAGATGCCGTTGCAGGAACTCATCGACCTCAGCATCAATCAGGTGCTGTCCCGCTGCATCTACACGTCGCTGACGACTTTCTTATGCCTGCTGCCCATGGCGGTCTGGGGCGGCTCCGCCGTCGAGAGCTTCGCGATTCCGATGGTGTTCGGCATCGTGATCGCGACCAGTTCCTCCATCTTCATCGCGGCGCCCATCCTCCTTTTCCTCGGCAACTGGTGGCAGCAGCGCCAAGGGGGCATCAGCCAGGGCACGAAAAGCCGAGACAACGCGCGGATCGCCCAGGAGGTGGAAACGTGAGCGCACTGCCGGACCTGCTCCCGCCAGAGGTCGGGCGATCCCACTGGCTGAAAGCGCGGGCTAGACCAGCACTTCCCGCGCCGGACCATGTCCCAGAAAGGCGGAGGGGCTGGCAGTCGCGCCATAGGCGCCGGCGCAGAACACAGCCACCAGATCGCCCCTGTCGGCGGGGGGCAGAAGGGCGTGGTCGGCCAGCCGGTCGAGCGGGGTGCACAGGCAGCCGACCACGCTGGCTTCCTCGGCCGCCTTCTCGCCGAAGCGATTGGCGATCGCGACGGGATAGTTACGCCGCACCACCGTGCCGAAATTGCCCGAGGCGGCGAGTTGGTGGTGCAGCCCGCCATCGGTGACCAGGAACACTTGCCCGTAGCTCTCCTTCCGGTCCACGATCCGCGTCAGGTACACCCCGGCCTCCCCGACGAGATAGCGGCCAAGCTCGATCGCGAATTCGGTGCCGTGCAGCTCCGGCGGAAGCACTTCCAGCCGTTCACTCAGCACACCGCCCACCGCCGCGATATCGAGCGGTATGTCGCCATGGAAATAGGGAATGCCGAACCCGCCGCCCATGTTGAGATGCGGCAGCGGCGCGCCGATCTCCCCAGTGAGCCGCGTGGCCAGCGCCAGCGTATTGGCCTGCGCCTCGATCACCGCCCCGGCGTCGAGCGCCTGGCTTCCAGCGAAGATGTGCAGGCCGCGCCAGTGGGCTCCGGCGCCGATCACTTCTCGCGCCAGGGCCGGCACACGCTCCGCATCCACGCCGAAAGGCTTGGCCCCGCCGCCCATCTTCATGCCCGAGCCGCGCAGCTCGAAATCGGGATTGACCCGGATGGCAAGCCGCGGCGTCACGCCCAGCCGCTCGCCGATCGCCAGCGCCCGGCGCGCCTCGGCTTCGGATTCGACATTGAGCGTCACGCCGTGGCGGATCGCCAGTTCCAGTTCCGCATCGCGCTTGCCGGGGCCGGCGAAGCTGATCCGCTCCGCCGCCTGCCCGGCGGCCAGCGCCAGGGTGAGTTCGCCTGCCGATGCGATGTCGAACCCATCGCTCAACGCTCTCATCAACTCGAGCAAGGGAGCGTAAGGATTTGCCTTGACGGCATAATGTATCCGCAGGGATCGCGGCATCGCATCTCGCAGCCGGGCCATCCGCTGCCGGATCAGCGCAGCGGAATAGACGAACACCGGCGTGCCCTCGCCCCCTTCGATCGCGCTCAGCTTGCGCCCGTCCACGGCCAATTCGCCGTCGATCGTCTCGAAGCCGGGGGGAATGGGGCCGAGTGGCTTCATGACGCCAGTTCCGCCTGCAAGGCCGCGCGGTCGATCTTGCCATTGGCGTTCAGGGGCATGTGATCGACCCAGCGGATGTCTCGCGGCTGCATGAAATTGGGCAAGTCCCGCAGCAGAGCCGCGCGCAGGGCTTCGTTATCGCCGCTCCCGCGCACGACCAGGCGGATCGCCTGCCCCAGCCGCGCGTCCGGCACGCCCACGGCCACCGCCTCGCGCGCCAGGCCGCTGGCCAGGGCGGCGTCCTCGATCTCCTGCGGGCTGATACGATTGCCGGCGCTCTTGATCATGGCATCGCGCCGGCCGACGAAATAGAGCAGCGCCTCTTCATCCTGCCGCACGCGGTCGCCGGACCATACCGCCGTGCCGCCATAACGCGAAGAAGCCGGCGCCGGCCGAAACCGCTCGACCGTCCGCGCCGGATCGTTCCAATAGCCTTGCGCCACCAGCGGCCCGGCATGGACCAGTTCCCCCTCCTCCCCAGCTGCGGCCGGTTCCCCATCGTCACCGATCACCATGATCTCCGCAAAGGGGATGGCCTTGCCCATCGAGGTGGGATGGCTGTCCACCAGCGCCGGATCGAGATAGGTGGAACGGAACGCTTCGGTCAGCCCATACATCGGAAAAAGCTTTGCCTGCGGGAAGATAGCCCGCAATTTTCTAACCAGTTCCACGGTCAGCGCCCCGCCGGTATTGGTCAGCCGCCGCATCGCCGCCACCGCTTCCGGCGGCCATTCCTTCTCCGCCAGTTGCAGCCACAGCGGGGGGACCGCCGCCAGAGTCGTCACGCCATAGCGCCCGCAAGCCTTGATGACATCGCGCGGGACCAGATAGTCGAGCGGAACCACGCTCCCCCCCGCATACCACGTCGAAAGCAGCTGGTTCTGGCCATAGTCGAAGCTCAGCGGCAGCACCGCCAGCGTCACCTCGTCCTCCGCCAGCCCGAGATAATGCGCCACGCTTACGGCGCCGAGCCACAGGTTCGCATGACTCAGCATGACGCCTTTCGGCCGTCCGGTCGATCCGCTGGTGTAAAGCAGGGCAGCCAATCCGTCCGGATCGGCGGACGAAGGAGGGAGGGAACCCGCGGTTGCCTCGACCTCGTCCCATGCCGCATCCTCGGCGATCCGCACGCATGGATCGGGCAGGTCGCCCGGCTCCAGGCTGGTGAGCCGTGCCGGCGTCGCTATGAGCAGGCTTGCCCCGCTGTCGCTGACGATGTGCGCCGCTTGCCCCCTCTTGAGCAGCGGGTTGATCGGCACGTGCACCAGCCCCGCGCGGGCGGCCGCAAGGGGCAGTAAACAGGCCATTTCTCCCTTCGCCACCCAGCTGGCAACCCGTGCGCCCTTGTCCGGCACCCGCTCCGCCAGCCAGTGCGCCAAGCGGCCGACCCGGCTTCTCAAGTCCTTCCAGCCGAGCGTCTTTTCCCGCAGGATCAGCGCGGGCGCTTCATCCCTCCCCCGTTCGGTGAGATGATCGAGCGGCCGGGGAATGGGATCGAGCACAGGGGCTTCCATGGAAACGGCGTGGTGACAGCGGTCAGCTATCACGGGACGGTGACGGTTCTGCAAGACCCGCCCTTCACGCGCGGGCCCCGCTTGTCTCGCGCAAAGGGCATGGCTAGGGGCGGATCCATGACGAGCACGCCAATGGCTGCCCAGGGCGACGATATCGACCGTGCTTTGCGCGGAATCCTGCGCGATGTGCTGGGCCTGGCCGCCGAACGGGCCGAGATGGTCACGCCCGATACCGGCCTGTTCGGCCACTTGCCGGAACTGGATTCGATGGCCGTCGCAGGCCTGCTGACCGAGATCGAGGACCGGCTCGGCATCGTCATTGAGGACGATGAAATCGACGGCGAGATGCTCGAAACCTACGGCGCGCTGCTCCGCTTCGTCGAAGCCAAGCTCGGCCGCGGCTAGCGGACGAATAGACTGGCAAGCTCCACATGGGTCGACCAGCGGAACTGGCCGACCGGGCGCAGCTCGGCAAGGCGGTAGCCCGCATCGGCGAGCGTGCGCCCGTCGCGCGCCCAGCTCGAAGGGTTGCAGCTGATATAGACGATCCGGGGCACACCCGCGGCGGCAAGGTGCGGCACTTGCTCGCGCGCGCCGGCGCGGGGCGGATCGAGCACCACGCCATCGAACCCGCGCAGTTCCTCCGCGCGCAGGGCATTGCGGAACAAATCCCGATGCACCGCTTCCACCGGCAGGCCCGCGCGGCGGCCGGCCGTGCGGCAGGCCAGGTGCGCATCGCGCGCCGCCTCCACCGCGAGCACCTTGTTCGCCCCGGCCAGCGCGAACGCGAAGGTGCCGAGGCCGGAAAACAGGTCCGCCAGCCGCCCGCCGGTACCGAGCCATTCGCGCGCCGCCGAAACCAGCGCCGCTTCGCCATCGGCGGTGGCCTGCAGGAAAGCGCCGGCCGGCAGGTCGACCGGGACGCCCGCGAGCGTGATCGTGACCGGATCGGGCTCCCAGAACGTTTCCGGGCCGAACCCCTGATCCAGCATCAGCCGGGCAAGGCGCTGCTCACGGCAGAAATCGAGCAGGGCCTCGGTCTGCTGAAGCCCATCGAGCTCCAGCCCCTTTATCGCGCAATCGACGCCCTGGTCGGCCAGCGTCAACTCGATCGCTAGCGCATATTTGCCCCGGCGGCTCGCCAAGGCATCGCGCAGGGGTTCCACCAGCGCGAACAATTCCGGCGCGAGTACGTGGCATTCGCGCATGTCCACCACTCGGTGCGATCCCGCCTCACTGAATCCGATCAGCGGCCGGCCTCCACCGTTGATCGCGCGCAGGCTCGCCCGGCGCCGGGTCTGCGGGGGCGAGAGATGGACCGGGGCCACGGCTTCCGGCTCCAGCCCCTGCCCTGCGGCGGCGTTGAGCACGCGATCGCGCACGAAGCCGGCCAACGCCTCTTCATCCAGATGCTGGAGCTGGCACCCGCCGCAGCGCCCGAATTGGCGGCACGGCGGCGCGGCGTGATGCGGGCCCCATTGCACAGTGCCGTCGGGCAGCAGGAGATCACCGGGCGCGGCCAGCGCGACATGGCGGCCCGACGCGGTGACGCCGTCGCCTTTCGCGGCGACGCGGACGATGGGTTCGGCCTGGCTCACAAGGCGGCTCTAGCCGCACTCAGCTCCCGGGCAAGGTCATCGGCAATGAAACTCGCGCCAAGCCGGCGGGCCGCTTCGGCATGAAGCCAGATCCCGGCAGCAACCGCGTCCAGCACGTCCCCACCGGCTTTCGGATAAGCCGCCATCATGGCCGCGATGGTGCCTGCCAGCACGTCGCCCGTCCCCGCCGTGGAAAGCCATTGGTTCCCGCGCGGAGAGACGCGCATATCCTCGCCCCGCACCGCGTAAGTGGTCGATCCCTTGAGAACCAGGAGGTGATTGCCCTGCGTGATCGCCTCCGCTTCGGCGAGAAGGCCTGCAGGCATGTCGGGCGCCTCATCCGTGGCTAGGCCCAGACGCTCCTTCAACCGGGCATATTCGCCCAGGTGCGGCGTCAGGATCACCGGCGCGGTCCGCCGGACCAGCAGTTCGGGATCGAACAGCTCCAGCGCATCGGCATCCATGACGAGCTTCAGATGGTCCTGGCCCAGCAGCCAGTTCACTCGCTCGCGCGCCGCGTCACCGCGCCCCAGCCCCGGGCCGACCAGCACAGCGTCAAGCCGCTCGTCGGACAAGGCCGCGTCGGTCAACGGGCGATGCACCAGCGAGGCGGGCCCGCCGGTGGCCTCTCCATAGACGACAACGTAACCAGCCCCCGCGCGGGCGGCCGCCGTCGCCGCCAGCACGGCCGCACCCGGCATTTCTCCGGCTATCACGCCGACCATGCCCCGGCTGTACTTGTGACTGTCCCCCGTGGGGCGCGGAGGGCTTGGCCGCCGCACCGTGCGAATGGGCCATGCCGCCAAGTCGAGGCCGATATCGACGAGGCGCACGATGCCGCAGCTTGGCAGGGCGCTCGGCAGCACATGCGCCGGCTTCAGCGCCCCGATGGCAAGCGTGAGGTCGAGCGGCAGGGGCCGCGATGCAAGCGCATGGCCCGTATCGGTTTCGATACCGCTCGGCACATCGACGGATACCCTGAAGCGCGCTGCCCCGGCCAGGCGAACGAGGGGATCGAGAATATCGCGGCCGATCTGCCGCGTCTGCCCCGAGCCGAATACGGCATCGACGAAGACCGGCGCCGGCGCGGCTTCACCCAGCGTCTCCACCGGCCCGTCCCAGCTTCGGCAAGCCTGCTGGGCGAGAGGCGAGCTGGGAGGGGCGAAGGCAGCCACTCGAACGCGCCCGCCCCGCTCCCGCAACAGGCGAGCCGCGACATAGCCGTCGCCGCCATTGTTGCCCGGCCCGCAGGCGATCAGCACTTCGGCCCCGGCCGAGACCCGCCAGACGAGATCGGCGACGCCCGCGCCGGCACGTTCCATCAGCGCGTAAAGCGCGCGGGCATCCGGAGCAGCGCGTGCCTCGGCCTCGCGCATCTGCGCGGCGGTCAGGATCGGATTATCGCCCAGCATGGCCGAGGACGCTTGTGGGAAAACCACGGGCGCAACCACGACTGCATCCGCGCCTCGGGCGGCGGCGAGCCGCCATCCGATGACTCAGCGGCAAGGCTTGAGCTGGCTCACGTCGCGAACCGCCCCGCGCGCGGCGCTGGTGGTCATTGCCGCATAAGCCTGGAGCGCCGTCGAAACCTTGCGCGGGCGCGGCGCGGCGGGTTGCCAGCCGGCGTGTCCCTTTGCTTCCATCGCGGCGCGGCGCGCGGCCAGTTCCTCGTCACTCACGGCGAGGTGGATCGTGCGGTGGGGAATGTCGATCTCTATCAAATCGCCATCCTGCACCAGGCCGATCGCGCCGCCTTCGGCCGCTTCGGGTGAAACGTGGCCGATCGACAGGCCCGATGTGCCGCCGGAGAAGCGCCCATCGGTGATCAGCGCGCAGGCCGTGCCGAGCCCCTTCGATTTGATGTAGCTCGTCGGATAGAGCATTTCCTGCATGCCCGGGCCGCCCTTGGGCCCTTCATACCGGATCACCACCACGTCGCCCGCCTGCACCTGGCCGCCGAGAATCCCCATGACCGCGGCATCCTGGCTTTCATAGACCTTGGCCGGCCCGCTGAAGGTGAGGATGGAATCATCCACCCCCGCCGTCTTCACGATGCAGCCGTCCAGCGCGATATTGCCGTGCAGCACGGCCAGTCCGCCGTCCTTGCTGAAGGCATGTTCGGCTGATCGGATCACGCCCGTCTCACGGTCGAGATCGAGCGAATCCCACCGGCGGGCCTGGCTGAAAGCCGTCTGCGTAGGCACGCCGCCCGGCGCGGCGGAGTAGAATTCATGCACCTTGTTGTTGCGCGTGCGGCCCACGTCCCAGTCCTCCAGCGCATCGGCCAGGGTCGGGCTGTGGACTGTGGGCAAGGCGGTGTGAAGCAATCCCGCCCGGTCCATCTCACCCAGGATCGCCATGATCCCGCCGGCGCGATGGACATCTTCCATGTGCACGTCGACCTTGGCCGGCGCCACCTTGCACAGCACCGGAATCCGCCGCGAAAGCCGGTCGATATCGGCCATGGTGAAATCGACTTCCGCCTCATGCGCGGCGGCGAGCAGGTGGAGCACGGTGTTCGTGGACCCGCCCATGGCGATATCGAGCGACATCGCATTCTCGAACGCTTCGAAACTGGCGATCGAACGTGGGAGCACGCTCTCGTCATTTTCCTCGTAATACCGGCGCGCCAAGGTGACGATCAGGCGCCCGGCCCGCTCGAACAGCTGCTTGCGATCGGCATGGGTGGCGAGCTGAGATCCGTTGCCGGGCAGCGAAAGGCCCAGCGCCTCGGTCAGGCAGTTCATCGAATTGGCGGTGAACATGCCCGAGCAAGAGCCGCAGGTGGGGCAGGCGGACCGCTCGATATCGGTCACTTCCGCATCGGTCATCGTTTCGTCCGCGGCGGCAACCATCGCGTCGATCAGGTCGAGCGCGACTTCCTTGCCCTTGAGCACGACCTTGCCCGCTTCCATCGGCCCGCCCGAGACGAACACGACCGGGATATTGATCCTCAGCGCCGCCATCAGCATGCCGGGGGTGATCTTGTCGCAGTTGGAGATGCACACCATGGCATCGGCGCAATGGGCGTTGACCATGTATTCGACGCTGTCGGCGATCAGGTCGCGGCTCGGCAGCGAATAGAGCATGCCGTCATGCCCCATGGCGATCCCGTCATCGACCGCGATGGTGTTGAATTCCTTCGCCACGCCGCCCGCCGCCTCGACCTGCCGCGCAACGAGCTGGCCCATGTCCTTCAGGTGGACGTGGCCGGGCACGAACTGGGTAAAGCTGTTGACCACCGCGATGATCGGCTTGCCGAAATCCCCGTCCTTCATCCCCGTGGCACGCCACAGGCCACGAGCGCCGGCCATGTTGCGGCCATGGGTGGAAGTGCGGGAACGGTAAGCAGGCATCGATCGGTTTTCCGCTGAGTTGGATATTGGGATATATAAGGGCTGGATCGCGGCGCACTATATCAGATGGCGGTGAAGCCGAAGACCAAATCGGCAGCAGCCGCGCAAAGCGCGCCTATCGCTTGGCTTCATCCGCCAATGCCGTGACGATCCGCGTCAGCCGCTCGGCCCATTCGGCCTGGCCGCCAGGCTCGCCGATCTGATCCTGCCGGACCTCGATACCAAGATAGAGCCGCCCATGCGCTTCGGCATGGCGGTTCATCGTGGCGTTGAGCAGGCGGCCGGAATAAGGTTGCTGGTCACCGACCATGAGCCCTTCTGCCTCCAGCAGGGGAATGGCCAGCCGGGCGCCGCGGTCGTCCTCGTTGTACAGAACGCCGACCTGCCAGGGCCGAAGCTCTTCCGGTCGGCTTTCGAGAACCGGCGTGAAGCTGTGCAGCGAGAGGATCAGCGCCGGCGGGCTCTGCTCCAGAAGCAGGGCGAGCGCCTGGTGGTAAGGCCGGTGAAACCGCTCCAGCCTCTCCTCGCGGCCGGCCACGTCGAACAGATTGCCGGGAATGTCACGGCCATCGCTGGCGTGGGGGATTACGGCGGGCGCATCCTCCTCGCGATTGAAGTCGCACACCAGGCGGCTGACATTGGCCAGGAAGGCGGCGATGCCGTCTTGCCGCGCCATCCGTTCCGCCACTGCGGCGACGCCGATGTCGATAGCGACATGCTGCTCCAGCAGCGCGGGATCGATGCCCAGATCGATGTCCGGCGGCACGCGGTTGGAGGCGTGATCGCAGATCACCACGATACCGCCCGCGCGGGGCCGGCCGATCAGGCGGAAGGATTCTTCGGAGTTCATCTCAACGTGCCTTGCATCAGCCACCAGTCCGGATGCGAAAAAGCCAGCTTTCCCGCCGCCTCACGCATGACGTCATGACGGCGATAAAGCGCAAAGCACGTTGCGCCGGAGCCACTCATGCGGACCAGATCGGCATCGGTCCGGCCCAGGGCGGCCAGCACCTCGGCGATCTGCGGGCACAAGTCGATGGCGGGCGCTTCAAGATCGTTCCGGCCCGCGCGCGCGATGGCCGAGGCGGGGCCTTCCGGCAGCGGCCCGCGATCGATCCCATCCCACGCCGCGAAGACCGGCCCCGTCGCCAGCGGCACGCGCGGGTTGACCAGCAGCACGGCCGTGCCCGCCAGATCATTCTCCACCGGCTCCAGCTCAGTCCCCGTGCCGCGCCCTATGCACGCCACGCTTTCCACGCAGGCCGGCACATCCGCGCCAAGCCGCGCCGCCCGCGCCCGCCAGTCCTCCGGCAAGCCATGCGCCTCCCGCACCAGCCGAAACACTGCCCCCGCATCCGCCGATCCACCGCCCAGCCCGGCGGCCACCGGCAGGTTCTTTTCCAGCGTGATCGCCAGTCCGGCGGGACGAGGCAGTACGGATAGTGCCTTGGCAACGATATTATCAAATGGATCAGCGAGTTGATCCGCGAACTCGCCAATGACACGCAACTCATCCGCCGCTGCTGGCCGCGCCGTCAGCCGATCCCCTGCATCGACGAAGGCGAACAGCGTTTCGAGCTCATGATAACCATCCTCCCGCCGCCGCCTGACGTGCAGCGCGAGGTTGATTTTGGCGTAGGCGGTTTCAGCGAACATCGGTCCAATTTTTCTGGTTTACAGGAGCCCTAGCAGCACTGACGCCAGTTCAGGTGCCTCCTCAAAGATGGAATGAAGGACAGCGAGTTCGAGTTTGGTGAACGCTGTCATGCACACGCCTTTTCACTAACCCACACGAACATCCGCGATGGCGCGGAAGAGGATCCTCACATATTCGGATAGTTCGGTCCGCCGCCCCCTTCGGGCGTGACCCATTCGATGTTCTGCGGGGGGTCCTTGATATCGCAGGTCTTGCAGTGGACGCAGTTCTGGGCGTTGATGACGAGGTGCGGCGCGCCTTCTTCCACGCCCACCCACTCGTACACCGCCGCCGGGCAATAACGCGCTTCGGGGCCGGCGTAGAGCGGCCAGTTGACGCGGGGCGGAATTGTCGGGTCCTTCAGAAGGAGATGGCAGGGCTGATCCTCTTCATGGTTGGTTCCGGATAGGAACACCGAGGAGAGGCGGTCGAAGCTCAGCACTCCGTCGGGCTTGGGATAAGCGATCGGCTGATAAAGATCGGCACGGCGGGTGTTCTCGGCGTCGGTGTGATGGCCGAGCGTGAACGGCAGGCCGAGCTTCAGCGTGCGCAGCCACATGTCGAGGCCGGCGAGCACGGTGCCGAGCGCGCCGCCGAACCGGGCCACCAGCGGCTGGGCATTACGCACCTTGTTCAGCTCATCCGCGATCCAGCTTGAATGTACGGCACTATCATATTCAGAAAGCTTATCTTTCTCTCGCCCGCCAGCAATGGCGGCGGCGACAGCTTCGGCGGCGAGCATGCCGCTTTTCATCGCGGTATGCGTGCCCTTGATGCGCGGCACGTTCACGAAGCCGGCCGCGCAGCCGATCAGGGCGCCGCCGGGGAAGGCGAGTTGCGGCACGCTTTGCCAACCGCCTTCGTTGATTGCCCGCGCGCCGTAAGCGACGCGGCGGCCGCCTTCGAGCACCTCGCGGATCGCCGGATGGTGCTTCCAGCGCTGGAATTCCTCGAATGGGCTTACATAAGGATTGGCGTAATCGAGGGCGGTGACGAAGCCGAGCGCCACCTGGCCATTCGCCTGGTGGTAGAGAAACCCGCCGCCCCAGGCGTCCCGTTCCGACAGCGGCCAGCCCTGGGTATGGATCACGCGGCCGGGTTCATGCTTTTCGGGAGCAATGTCCCACAATTCCTTGATACCCAGCCCATAAATCTGCGGCTGGCTTTTCGCATCAAGCGCGAAACGGGTCTTGAGCCGCTTGGTGAGATGGCCCCGCGCCCCCTCCGCAAGCAGGGTGTAGCGGGCATGCAGTTCCATCCCCGGCTGATAATCGGCCTTGTGCGAACCATCGGCGGCGACGCCCATATCCTGCGTCGCCACGCCCATGACCGCGCCTTCTGAGCCCGTCGAAGGATCGTCGAACAGCACTTCCGAAGCGGGGAAGCCGGGGAAGATCTGCACGCCGAGCGCCTCGGCCCGCTCCGCCAGCCAGCGGCACAAGGTGCCGAGCGAACCGGTGTAGTTCCCGGTATTGGCCATCAGCGGCGGCAGGAGCAGGTGCGGCATCGCCCACTTGCGGCGCCGGGTAAGGATCCAGTGCTCGTTCGAGGTCACCGGCACATCCGCCAGCGGACAGGTCTCGCGCCAGTCGGGCAGAAGCTCGTCCAGCGCGCGCGGATCGATCACGGCGCCAGACAGGATATGCGCCCCGACTTCGGAGCCTTTTTCCAGCACCACGACTTCGAGTGCATCGTTCAACTGCTTGAGGCGGATCGCCGCCGCCAGCCCCGCCGGCCCGGCGCCGACGATCACCACGTCGACCGGCATGGATTCGCGTTCGCTCACGGATAGCGGCCGTGCATGTGTGTCACCATGCAGTCGGGCTTGATACGCCGCGCGCGGCAGGTCAAGACCGGCCCTGACGATGCCAAGCCGCCCCGCCCTTCCCCTCGCCGAGCAGATCGCCGCCGCGCAAGACTGGTGGCGCGAAGCCGGTGTCGACCTTGCATTCGCCGACGAGCCGCAAGGCTGGCTGGCCGAGCCCACGACCGGGGAACAGGCCCCTTCGCCCGTGTCCGCCGCCGGAATCGCGCCAGCCGAGCCGGAAGCGCCGCGCATCGGCGACGATCCCGCGAACTGGCCGCAGGACCTGGCAGCCTTCCACCGCTGGTGGCTGGAAGAACCGAGCCTCGATCGGGGCGGCACCCATCCCCGCGTTGCCCCGCGCGGTCCGCAGGGGGCGGCGCTGGCAATCCTGGTGCCGATGCCCGAGGCGGAGGACGGCGAGATGCTGCTGTTAGGGGCGCAAGGGCGGCTGGTGGCCTCGATGGCGCAGGCCATGGGGTTCCAGCCGGAGGCGATCTATTTGGCGAGCGCCCTGCCCCGCCATATGGCCCTGCCCGACTGGGCTGGCATGGCCCGAGACGGCCTGGGCGCGGTACTGCTCCATCATCTCGCCCTGGCGGCTCCGGAACGGCTGATCGTGCTGGGACGGGACGTTTCACCGCTGCTGGGGCACGATCCGACGCAATCGCCTCCCGCCTTTAGCGAATTAGCGATTCAAGGGCGCAAGCTGCCGCTGATGACGAGCTTTTCACCCGCGCGCCTGCTGGAACATCCCAGACTGCGCCGTGGCCTGTGGCAGCGTTGGCTGGATTGGATCGAGGGGGATATGTGTTGAAGCCGGCTTGGCTGGGGTTCGCCGCGTTGACCGCGCTCGCATTCGGAGCAGTCGCGGCCAGTGCCCAACCCACGCGCGAATACTTCTCCGCCCTGGCGGAACGCGGCGTGACGCCGCGCCAGCTCGACGATCAGGAGCGCGATTATTACCGCGCGGTGTTCGCGGCTATCGACCGGCGCGACTGGACGGGCGCCGCCGCGCTGATCGACCAGAAGCCAGATGGCCTGCTGGCCCCCGTTGCCCGTGCAGAGCTTTATCTCGCTGCCGGTTCGCCGCGCGTGGAGCTTCCCAGCATCCAGGCATGGCTGGAACGGGGGCGCAACCTGCCGCAAGCGGCGCAACTGGGCCGGTTGGCGCTTTCGCGCGGCGCCAAGACGATGCCCGATTTGCCGGCCGAGCGCAGCTTCTATCGCCTGGACAACCAGCCCAAGCGCATCCGCCCCGCCACGATCGAGGACGGGACGATGCCGGCGGATATCCGCCAGGCCATTCTCGACAGGATCACCGGCGACGACCCCGATGGCGCACGCCTGCTGCTGGACGGGATCGACGCCGTGCTCAGCCCTCAGGCGCGTGCCGAATGGCGCCAGCGCGTGGCGTGGAGCTATTACATCGAGAACATGGATCCCCAGGCGCTGGCGATCGCCCAGACGGTGTCCATGAATGGCAGCGGGGCCTGGGTCGCGGAAGGCGAATGGACCGCCGGGCTCGCCGCCTGGCGGCTGGGCGACTGCACGCAGGCCGGTGAAGCGTTCGAGCGGGCCGCGCGGGGCGCCGCCAATCGGGAGCTGCGGGCCGCGGCCTCTTACTGGGCGGCGCGCGCCGCCGTGCGCTGCCGCAATCCGGCGCGCAGCACGGCGCTGCTGCGCGCGGCGGCGAGCGACGACGAGACGCTTTACGGCATGCTCGCGGCCGAACAGCTGGGCACGGAACTGCCGGCGCGGCTGAAGGAATCGGACTTCTCGGCCAGCGACTGGCGCACGCTGGGCGGTATCGAGAACGTCCGTATCGCCATCGCGCTGGCGGAAATCGGGCGGGACGATCTTTCCAGCAAGGTGCTGCTGCATCAGGCGAAGATCGGCGATCCGAACCAGTATGCCGGCCTCTCGCGGCTGGCGCGCGCGCTCAGCCTTCCGTCGACCCAGCTCTACATGGCCTACAACGCGCCGAACGGCGCCGCGCCCGATCCGGCCTCCGCCTATCCGGCGCCCAAGTGGGCACCGGCCAACGGCTGGCAGGTGGACCCGGCGCTGGCCTATGCCCATACGCTGCAGGAATCGAACTTCCGGGCAAGCGCGGTCAGCCCCGCCAACGCGCAGGGCCTGATGCAGATCACACCGATCACCGTGCGCGAGCATGCGCCCCGCCTGGGCCTCAGCGCCAGCCAGGTGAATATCTTCGATCCGGCAACCAACCTCGCTTTCGGGCAGCAGAACCTGGAGATGCTGCGCGACAGCCCGGCGACGGGCGGCGCGCTGCCCAAGGTCATGGCCGCCTATAACGCGGGGCTCAGCCCGGTGACGCGCTGGAATTCCGAAGTGCGGGACCAGGGCGATCCGCTGCTGTACATGGAATCGATTCCCTATTGGGAAACCCGCGGCTACGTTGCCATCGTCATGCGTAACTACTGGATGTACGAACGGCAGGCGGATGCCGAATCCACCAGCCGCGTTGCCTTGGCGCAGAACGCCTGGCCCGTCTTCCCCAGCCGGAAACAAGGCAGCGGGCGCGTCTATCTCTCCGCCGGGTCGCGCTGATGGCGATCGACGAGAACCGGGTCTTCAAGCCGATCAACATCGCCTTGCTGACCGTATCCGATACGCGCGGGCCTGCGGAGGATACCTCGGGCGACATCCTCGCGCAGCGGATCGTCGCCTCCGGTCACGCGCTCGCCGCACGGGCGATCGAGAAAGACGATGCCGACGCCATCGAGCGCCGGTTCAACGCCTGGATCGACGATCCCCGGATAGATGCGATCGTCTCCACCGGCGGCACGGGGCTGACCGGCCGCGACGTGACGCCGGAGGCGATGAGCCGGGTTCAGGACAAGAGCATCGAGGGCTTCGGCGAGCTGTTCCGCTGGATCAGCTACAAGACGATCGGCACCAGTACCGTGCAATCGCGCGCCTGCGCAGCGGTGGCGCGGGGAACCTACCTCTTCGCCCTCCCCGGCTCCAACGGCGCGGTGAAGGACGGGTGGGACGGCATCCTCGCCGAACAACTCGACAGCCGCAACCGGCCCTGCAATTTCGTCGAGTTGATGCCGCGCCTGCGCGAGACGTAGTTCGGGACTCTGCCCGACCTCTTCCACATTCCGTCACCCTGAACTTGTTTCAGGGTCCATCCCGCGGATTTCTCTGAACCGCGTATTTTGAGCGCGGCCACGCGGCTTACATCGTGTCACCCCGATGGTTGCGCGCTGGACGGAGGACTGGACCCTGAAACGAGTTCAGGGTGACGAGTGTGGGTTGCGGGGTACTTTCGCCTACTCGTGCCGAAGCGCCTCGATCGGATCGAGCCTGGAGGCCCGGCGCGCGGGGTAGTAGCCGAAGGCGATGCCCAGCAAGGCGCAGAACAGGAACGCGCCGACGTTCGACACTGGATCGACGACCCAAGGCACATCGATCACGCCCGCCAGGAGATAGGACAAGCCGAACGCCAGCACGATCCCGATCAGCCCGCCGAAGCAGCACAGCACCACGGCCTCGGTGAGGAATTGCAGCTGCACCTCGCGCGCCAGGGCGCCGATGGCCAGGCGGATGCCGATCTCCCGCGTCCGCTCCGTCACCGAAACGAGCATGATGTTCATGATGCCGATGCCGCCGACCACCAGGCTGATCCCGGCGATCGCGGCCACCGCCACCGTCAGCGTCGAGACGGCCGTCTGCACGGCATCGTTCACCTGAGCGGAATCGATAATGTTGAAATCGTTCTGCTCACCCGGCTGGAGCAGGCGCCGCTGGCGCAGCAGGTCGATCAGCGCCTGCTGGATCGACGAGCTTTGGTAAGCGGGATCGTAGGAAATTACCATGTAGCCGATCGTATCCGCGCCGGTAAAGCGGCGCTGGACGTTCTTCAGCGGCATGAACACCGAATTGTCATCATCCTGGTTGTTGCCGCCCTGCGAACGGCTGGCGAACACGCCGATCACCGTGCACGAGACATCGTCGAGCCGCATCTGCTCGCCCAACGGGCTTACATTCGGGACGAAGATCTCCTGCAGTACCTTCGGCCCGATGATGCAGACATTGGCGCCGGCGGATTCCTCCGCGGGAGTGAAGCGGCGACCCTGGTCGATCCCGATGCCCCGGGCATCCATGAACGCATTGCTCACGCCTTCCACGCGCGAAGACCAGTTCTGGCCGTTGTGGAACGCCTGGACGCTCTTGTTGACCTGGCCCGCCACGGATTCGACGCCGGCCAGTTGCTCGCGCACGGCGATGACGTCATCCTCCTTGAACGGGCGCGGCGGCCGGTTGTCCTCGGTCTGCTGCGGGAAGGCGATCAGCACGTTCGAGCCGAGCGAGGATATCTGCTCCTGGATCGAAGCCGTGACGCCCTTGCCCAAGGCGACCATGGTGATCACCGCGGCCACGCCGATGATGATGCCGATCGTCGTCAGGAACGAGCGCATCAGGTGGCGGCGCAATTCGCGCATCGCGAGGAGGAGGGTGGCGCCGAACATCAGGCGCTCACCGGTTCGCCGGCCCGGTGGCCGCGCTCGGTGCGTTCCACCAGGCCATCGCGGAAATGGACGATGGTGCGGGCGAAGGCGGCCATCTCCGGCTCGTGCGTGACCAACAGGATCGATATCCCCCGGCCATTGAGTTCCGACAGCAGTTGCATGATCTCGATCGAACGCTCCGTGTCGAGGTTGCCGGTCGGCTCGTCCGCCAGCAGCACTTCCGGCTCGGTGACGAGCGCGCGGGCAATGGCCACGCGCTGCTGCTGGCCGCCGGAAAGCTCGGCCGGCGTGTGATCGGCCCAGGGGCCGAGGCCCACCATGTCGAGCGCCTTCATCGCCGCCTCGCGCCGGGCAGCGCGCTTTTCACCCCGATAGAGTAGCGGCAGCTCCACGTTCTCGATCGCGCTGGTGCGGGACAGCAGGTTGAAGCCCTGGAACACGAAGCCGAGATACTTGCGCCGGAGCAGCGAACGCTGGTCGGGCGTCAGGGACTGCACTTCCACCCCCTTGAAGCGGAAGATACCCGATGTCGGCGTATCGAGGCAGCCGAGGATGTTCATCGTGGTCGACTTGCCCGATCCGGACGGGCCCATCACCGCGATAAAATCCCCCGAGGCGATGCGCAGGTCGATGCCCTTCAACGCCTGGAAGGCGGCCGAGCCTTGGCCGAAGGTCTTGGTTATCCCCTTCAGCTCGATGAGCGGCTGGCCGGTGGGTTGCTCGCTCACTTGGCGGCCTTTGCCTTGATCCCGGTGACGACCTTCATGCCGGCCTTGAGCTCCTTGGAGCTGACGGCGGTAAGGCGCCCGTTGCTTTCGCCGGTGACCACATCGATTTTCTGCAATGTGCCGTCATCCTTCAGCACGTAGACCTGCTGGCGGCTGCCGGCGCCGATGGTGGCCTTCTGCTCTTCCTGCTGCAAGCCGACCTGGACGTTCAGGCCCGCGCCCCCCGTCTGCGGCTTGTTCGCCTCATCGGGATTGAACCGCAGGGCGCCGTTGGGGACCAGCAGGCTGACCGCGGTGCTGCCGGTATCGATCGTCGCCGTCGCCGTCATCCCAGGGCGCAGCAGACCGTCGGAATTGGCCACCGCGAGGCGCGCCTCGTAATCGACCACGGTGTTGGCCTGCGCCTGCGTCCCGCTCTGGCTGGCCTGTGCCGCGCTGGCGGTGTTGCTGGAGGCAAGATCGACTCTCTCTACCAGCGCCGGGAAGCGGCGGCCGGGATAGGCGTCCACGGTGAAATCGGCTTTCTGCCCTGCCTTCACCTGGCCGACATCAGCCTCGTCCACGGCGACCCTGAGCTGCATCGCCGAAAGATCCTCGGCGATCACGAACAGGGTGGGCGTGTTGAACGAGGCGGCGACGGTCTGCCCCGGCTCTACCTGGCGGGCAAGGACGACACCGGAAACGGGCGAACGGATCACCGCCCGGTCGCGATTGGTCATGTTGGAGGAAAGCTGCGCCTGCGACGCCACGACATTGGCCTGCGCGGAGTTCACCGCCGCCTTATCGCGGGCGACATTCGCCTCGGCCGCTTCCATCTCCGTTTTCGAGGGCACCTTGCCGCCCGACAGGCGTGAGACTTCCTGCAAGCGGGCAAGCTGCGCCGTATCGACGTTCAGCGTCGCCGCCGCCTGCGCCACTTGCGCGCGCGCCGCATCCAAGTTGGCCCGCGCCTGGCGAATCTGGTCCTCGATCACGTCGGTGTTGATCTCAGCCAGGACCTGGCCGCGCGCGACGCGATCGTTGACGTCCACGAACACCCGGTCGATCCGGCCCGAGACTTCCGAACCGACCTGCACCTGGTTGGTCGGCCGCAGGTTACCGGTGGCGGTCACGGTGAGATCGAGCGATCGCTGCGCCACCGGCTGGGTGATGTATTCCGGCTTGTTCCCGCGCGAACCGCCGAAATACCACAGGGCCAGCAGCAGCACGATCAGTGCCGGCACCCAGTATTTCGCCCAGCGGAGCCAGCGCGGCCGTTCCGTCGTGCCAAGGAATTCATCCACCGACTGCGGCTGATCGGCCGCGGGGGTCATTGCGCTCGTCTCGTTCATTGTTCGGTCCCGTCGCTGATGGGCAGGGGATAATCGGCCGGCGACCAGCCGCCGCCGAGCGCTTGCGTCAGCCGCACGAAGGCGCTGGCGCGGTCCGCCTCGGCGCCGACCTGGGCATTGCGCGCCGAGAGCAGCTGGTTTTCGGAAGTGAGCAGGTTCTGGAAATCGCTCAGGCCCGCCTGGTACTGGCTGCGAGCGAGGATCGCCGAATTGTTCGCCGCGTCGAGCGCTTCCGCATAGATGTCCACCCGCTGCCCGGATCGGTCGAGGTCCACGGCGGCGCTCTCCACATCCTCCAGAGCGCCGAGGATCGATTGCCGCCAGGCGGCGAGCGATCCCTGAGCGGCGGCCCGGGCACTGTCGATCTGCGCGCGAGTGCGGCCACCGTCGAAGATGAGCTGGCTGATGCTGCCGAACACGCCGCCGGTGATGACGTCGAACAGGTTGCCGAGGCCGAGCGACGATGTGCCGACCGTGCCGCCGAGCTGGATGGCCGGCAGCAATTGCGCGCGGGCGACATCGATGCGCGCCATGCTGGCGACGAGCGAAGCCTCCGCCCCGCGCACGTCCGGCCGGCGGCGCAACACTTCGGCCGGCGCCTCGAACCCCGCGACTGCCGGCGGTGTGGGGATGGCGGCGGGCGCTTCGAGCAGGCGCAGCACGCGGCCCGGCGGCTCCCCGATCAAGGTGGAGATGGCATTGGCGGTGGAGGCGAGGTTGCTCTCCAGCAAGGGAATGGTCGCCGCCGTCTGCGCGCGCTGGCCGCGCGCCTGCTCGACATCCAGGCTGGAAACGAGGCCGGCCTGCACTCTCCAGCGGGCGATCTGCAGGTTCTCGTCCTGATAATTCAGCGTGTCGCGGGCAGTGGCGAGCTGCTGCGCGGTGGCGCGCGCGCTGATCGTCGCCAGCGCCACTTGCCCGGCGATCACGCGCTGGAGATCGGCCAGCGAATAGCCGGCGGCAGCCAGGTCCGCCTGCGACGCGGCGACATTGGCGCCGATGCGGCCGAACAGATCCAGTTCCCAACTCGCATCCGCGCCGAGAGAAATCAGCGGATCGTCGGCCGCGTTGTCGAGCAGGTCCTGCTGGGCCCGGCCGCTGCCGGACACTTGCGGCAGGTAACCGGCGCGCGTGCCGGCAAGCTGCGCGCGCGCCTGATCCAGCCGCGCGGCGCTCTGTGCCAGATCGAGGTTGTTCGCCAGCGCAGCCTCGACGAGCTGAGTGAGCACCGGATCGTCGAGCAGCCGCCAGTACCGCGCGACATCCAGCGATGCCGGCGCCTGCTCGGTCTCCGCCCATGTGGCGGGGACGGCGATGCCGGCATCGGGCGGCGCGATCACCGGCGTCGCGCAACCGGCGAGCGTCAACGAACCGATCGGGCCGGCGAGCACGGCGAGCGCATGTTTTCGGGACACCGAAGCGCTGGTCATCATTCCTGTGATCCTGGCAAGGGGTCGGCACGGCCGATGCCGCGCAGGGCGATATCGACGATCTCCCTGGGATCGCCGATCGGCCGGTCGGTCAGCATCGGATGGGTCATCGCCAGCACCAGCCCGTGCAGCGTGCGGGCCGCATCGTCCGGGCTGACACGCAGGCGTGCGGCGTGAGGGTGCAACAAGTCGGCCACGGCTTGATAGCCGAGGCGGCGTTGCTCGAACATGTGCGGCGCCGAAGTGGGCTCGCGGAAACCGATGGCGGCGAACAAAGCCATGACACGCTTGATCCGCGCCTGAAGCAGCGTGACCAGCTCCACCAGGCAGGTTTCCAGATCAGCCTCCGAACCGAGCGCCGCCAGCGTATCCCAGCCACCCTTGGGATCGAAGGCATCGGCGAAGATCGCATCGATGATCGCATCCTTGGTGGCGAAGACGCGGAAGATAGTGCCCTCGGCAATGCCGGCCGCTTCGGCGATCTCGCGGGTGCTTACGTCCTTGCCCCGCTCTACCAGCAGCTTCTCGGTCACGGCCATGATCGCCCGTCGCCGTTCCGCGGCCGGTAATGCGGGAGCCCTGCTCATGGACCGCATGATAGTGAGTGAGCGCTCACTCATCAAACGGTTTCTCTGCACGGCAAGGCCGGACGAGCCGCCGCGCGCCGCTATCCGGACCTTCTTATTGCGCCAATCGGTCACAGGCCCCGCCCATCTGCCGCCCCTATGTGCTATAGCATCATAATACAGTGATACACGCAATCCCCTTTGTGAAGAGGTGTGCTGACTTTTTTGTCTCCTCAAAGCGCCAAATGCGCACACGGCGGTCGTTCCGGCTCATCACACGGCTTCTGTTGCAGCAATATCACCATCTCAATTCTCGCCACCGTATTGCTACGGATAAATGTTCTCTTTATGTTCTTTGGCATGGAGCGCGACAAATTCCCCGCTGTCGAGGGGCGCGGCGCCCAGTCCGCCCAGGTGCCGGATCGCTTCGGCCTGCCCGGCCGCGAAACGGATGGGGACTGGCGCGACGCGATGGAGGCGCTTGACGGCCCCCCGGCGAAGCTGCGCACCACGGTCATCGAAGAACATCCCAAGACGATCGTCACTTTCAACCAGTCGCCCGACATCGGCTTCGATCGTTCCATCAATGCCTATCGCGGCTGCGAACATGGCTGCATCTATTGCTTCGCCCGGCCCACCCACGCCTTCCACGACCTGTCCCCCGGGCTCGATTTCGAAACCAAGCTCTTCGCCAAGCCCCAGGCCGCCGCGCTGCTCCGCCAGACGCTCGCCAAGCCGCGTTACCGGCCGAAGCCCATTGCCATGGGCACGAATACCGATCCCTATCAGCCGATCGAGGGCCGTTACGGCATCACCCGCCAGGTGCTCGAGGTCTGCCTCGAAACGCGCCATCCGGTGACGATCACCACCAAGTCCGACCGCGTGCTACGCGATCTGGACCTGCTGCGCGAATTGGCCGCGCGGCGGCTGGTGGCGGTGGCCGTCTCGGTCACCTCGCTCGACCCCAGGCTCTCGCGCCTGCTCGAACCGCGCGCGCCGGCGCCGGCGAAGCGCCTGGCGGCGCTCGGCACGCTGGTGGAGGCCGGCGTACCCACGCATTGTTCGGTCGCCCCGGTCATTCCGGCGATCACCGACGAATTCATGGAGGAAATCGTCGCCAGCGCGGGCAGGCTGGGCGTCCCCTCCGCCGGGTGGATTCCGCTTCGCCTGCCTTATGAAGTCGCACCGCTGTTTCGCGAATGGCTTCTGGTCCACTTTCCCGATCGGCATGACAAGGTGATGGGCATCGTCCGCTCCATCCGCGGGGGGCGTGACAATGACCCTGGTTTCGTCACCCGGATGAGGCCGAGCGGCGTCTGGGCCGATCTTTTCCGCGCCCGGTTCCGCCTGGCCCGCAAGCGGGCCGGCATGGGCAAAGTGCGCTTCGAGCTTGATTGCACGCACTTCCGCCCCGGCGGGGACGCGGCGCAATTGCCCCTGTTCCCGGAGGGCTGACCGGCGCACCGGGCGGTGCAATTCCGCCACACCAAAATATTTTGCAGTGCGGAACGCTTGTCACCACTGTGAGTATTGTAGGCGTCGCACGGCTTTCACCCGGACGGCAAAGGGACCGCGTCGGGCAGCTCGACCAAAGGGGAGTTCAGATGAGAAAAGTAGTATTAGGGATTGCGACGGCCGCGGCTGTCTTCGCATCCCCCGCGCTTGCGCGAGACGGCTCGCTGTATGCCGGCATCGAAGGAGGCGTGAATATTCCGAACGACATCAAGTTCGATGTCACCTCCACGGATCAAACGATCCGCGCCGACACCGGCAACAATTGGGAAGCCGACGCCTTGCTCGGCTATGATTTCGGCGCCTTCCGCCTGGAAGGTGAAGCCGGTTACAAGAACTTCGACATCAACGCGCTGCGTTGGAGCGGGCCTCCGGCGCCGTTCGGGGACACCGTCCCGGCAGATGGCGACGTCAAGATCTATTCCAGCATGGTCAACGCCCTGTTCGACATGGGCGGCAACGACGGCATCGGCGTGTCGTTCGGTGGCGGCGCGGGTATCGCCGGCGTCAAGGCCAACGTGGATACCCCGGCGTTCCTCGATGCCAGTGACACGGCCTTTGCCTGGCAAGGCATCGCGGCGCTGCGCATTCCGCTCAGCGACCATGTCGATCTCGGCGTGAAGTATCGTTACTTCAACGTGGAGAACCTGAAGATCGCCAATGAACTGGGCCAGCCGATGAAGGCTGACATCAGGACGCATTCGGTGCTCGGCTCGTTGCTGGTCAACTTCGGCGGCCGTGCGGCTCCTCCGCCGCCACCGCCTCCGCCGCCCCCACCGCCGCCTCCGCCGCCCCCGCCGCCTCCGCCTCCGCCGCCCCCACCGCCTCCGCCGCCGCCTCCGGTCGCGCAGTGCAACCAGGGGCCGTACATCGTGTTCTTCGACTGGGATAAGTCGGACATCACGCCGGAAGCCGCGGGCATCCTCAACAGCGCCGTCCGTCACGGCCTACCAGAACTGCGGTACCGCCGCGATCATGCTGGCCGGCCACGCGGACCGTTCGGGTTCGACGCAGTACAACGTCGGCCTGTCGGAGCGCCGCAACACCAGCGTGCGCAACTACCTGACCGGCCGGGGCATCCCGGCGGCGCGCATCAGCAGCCAGGCCTTCGGCGAGAGCATGCCCCGCGTGCCGACTGCCGACGGTGTGCGCGAGCCGCAGAACCGCCGTGTGGAAATCACTTACGGTCCGGGCTCGGG
>JAFKFN010000010.1 GCA_017308255.1 Altererythrobacter sp.
CGCTACGCTCGCAATGACGAGTCAAGGATAGGTGATCATGGCCTGTCGCGCTTGCGGGAGGGGCCACGGGGGCCTGTTATCGGAAAGGGGGTCCTTCTCGGCCCCCTTAACAGCCTCACGCCTCGGCCAGCCCGCGCACCGCGCTTTCGAACAGCGCCCGGCCGTCGGTGCCGCCCAGCTCGGGCTCGATCGCCCGTTCCGGATGGGGCATCATGCCCAGAACGTTGCCGGTTTCGTTCAGCACGCCGGCGATCCTGCGCTGCGAACCGTTGACCTCTTCGGCATAGCGGAACGCCACCCGGCCTTCGCCCTCGATCCGGTCCAGCGTGGCCTCGTCGGCGAAATAGTTGCCGTCATGATGCGCCACCGGAAGATGGATCGTTGAGCCGGCCTCATAGCCTGCGGTGAACAGCGACTGGCTGTTCTCCACCAGTAGCGGCGCGGTGCGGCATGTGAAGGTGAGCTGGGCGTTGCGCATCAGCGCGCCGGGCAGCAGGCCGCTCTCGGCCAGGATCTGGAAGCCGTTGCAGATGCCCAGCACCGGCACGCCGCGCTTTGCCTGCTCCACCACCGCGCGCATCACCGGGCTTTGCGCTGCGATCGATCCGCAGCGCAGGTAATCGCCATAGGAAAACCCGCCCGGCACGGCGATGAAATCGAGCCGCTCGGGCAAGTCCGCGTCACCGTGCCACACGCGCAGCGCCGGCGTGCCCGAAACCTTCTCCAGCGCCAGTGCCAGGTCGCGGTCGCAGTTGGAGCCGGGGAACGTGATCACGGCCGCGCGGAACGCCATCACGCCGTCTCCAGCTTCTCGATGCGGTAGTTTTCGATCACCATGTTGGCCAGCAGCTTGCGGCACATGTCGTCGATCACGGCATCGCTGGTGCCGTCTGCCACGTCCAGCTCGATCAGCCGGCCGACGCGCACGTCCTCGATCCCGGTGAAGCCGAGCCCTTCCAGCGCATGGTGCACGGCGCGCCCTTGCGGATCGAGCACGCCGGGCTTGAGGCTGACCCGAACGATGACCTTCATGGGATGCGGACCTTCATGCGAAACGGCTTTCCTGCGCGCTGTGGGAGTCAGGAAAGCCTATGGCGATTGAGGGGAACGGGAACAAGGGGGTGGGGCGATTCCTCTGCATCGAAAGCCCGGCGTAGCCCAGGGGCATCGAAAGCTTGGGAAGGTGCGCCTTGGCCCGCCGCAGCCATTGCTTGTCGCTGGCGGTTCGCGCTCCTATCCCGCATCCTGAAACCCTGGGATGCGTCGATCCCCAATATCGATACCGAGGTCCGTTGATCCGCTTGCGCCTTGTTCCAGCCGGTGCCCTTTCCGAGCGGTTCCGCACGGAGGCGGGACGGCGCGCCCTGGGGATATTCGCGGCTCTGCTGTTCGAAGCGGTGCTATTGCTGCTGTTGCTTTCGCTGGGCCAGTCGAAGGCTCCACCTGAAAAGCGCTCGACCCTGGTGAACATCACGGTGAATCGGGAGCCGGAGCCCGAGCCCGCCACGAACCCCGAACCGGAAGCGCGCCGGGATGAGCGCCCGGTGCCGAAGACGCCCGAACCGCCACTGCCCGCGCCAGCGCCCGCGCCGCAAGCGGTCGCCGTGGCACCTCCGGTATCGCCGCCGCCTATTCCTGTCGTGCCTGCGCCCGCCGCGCCCGCTACCCCGCGGCCCGTGCAGGCAGTCATCAAAGGCCAGGCATATGGACCGCCGGATACCGGCTCTCGCCCCTCCGACGATTCGACGCGGGTCGGCACCGCGCCGAATGGCGAACCGCTCTATGCCGCGAAATGGTATCGCGAGCCTTACGATGATGAGCTGCGCGGTTATCTGTCCACCGCGACCGGCCCGGGCTGGGGCCTGATCGCATGCCGCACGGCGCCGGATTATCGGGTGGAGGACTGTGTCGCACTGGAGGAACACCCGCTCGGCTCGATGATCAACCGCGCCATTCTGGCGGCCGCCTGGCAATTCAAGGTCCGCCCTCCGCGGCTCGGTGGCCGCTCGCTGGTCGGCGAATGGGTGCGGATCAGGATCGATTACGACATCACGCCGCAGCCGGCGCGGCGCGGGGCGCGCTGATCCGCGGTCAGTTTGCCGGGCTGCCGGCCTTCTCTCGCGGCAGCACGTCGATCTCCAGCCGCTCTTCCGGCTTGAGATAGCGCGCCGCCGCTGCGCGAATGTCCTCGCCCGTCAGCTTTTCCAGCGCCGCCTTGCCCTCCAAGAACCGGGTGATGTCCTCCAGCTGGCTCTGGGCGTGGTCCACCAGGGCCATCCAGCCGGCATTGGTCTTCAGCGCGTTGTCATAGGCTTCCAGCATCGGCCGGCGGGCGCGCAGGAGGACATCGTCGTCCACCGGCTTGGCGATCGCTGTGCGCACGGTGTCCAGCATGGCTTCGCGCGTGGCCTCCACCTCGCTGGTGGCGACCTGGGCGGCCAGCGTGAAATAGCCGAAATCGGGGTAGATCTTCGATTGGGTGGCATTGACGCCGGGCGAATAGGTCTGCCCCAGCTCCTCGCGCAGCGTGTCGGTCAGCTCTACCTGGAGCACCCGTTCGAGCAGTTCGAGCCGGAGCACTTCGTCGAAATCGCTGTCATCACGCGTCGGCCAGTCCATCCGCACGATCTCCTGGTCCGGCGCGCCGTCGTGGTAGATTACCCGGGCGCTGCGGTCGGCCGTGAAGCCGCGCTGGCGATTGGTGTCATAGGAACGGAACTCCGCCTCGCGCGCGGGCAGGGCACCCAGCGTCCTCGACGCCAGCGCGATGGCCTGGTCCTCGTCGAAATCGCCGACCAGCGCCAGTTCCAGCGCCCCGCGCGCCAGGCGGTCGGACAGCGCCTCGCGCAGCCTGGCAAAGTTGAGGCCGAGATAGGCATCTTCGGGCTGGAGCGTGAAGCGCGGGTCCGCATCGGAAATGATCCCGCCCAGCGCGTTGCTCAAGGCATTCTCCGGCGTGGCGGTGCGGCTGGCGAAGAAGTTCTCGATATTGCGGCGATACTGGGCTTCCGCTTGCGCGCGATAGCCGGGGTCCGACAGCGCGGCGGTGAACAGCTGGAGCTGGAGCTCCAGATCGCGCGGGGTGGTGCTGCTCGACATGACGAAGGACCGCTCTCCCGCGCCGACGCCGAAGCCCACGCTGCGGCCTGCCAGCAGCGTCTGCAATTCGTCCGAGGTGTACTTGCCCAGGCCGCCGATCGGCAGATAGCCCACCAGGGCCACGGCCAGCGGATCCTCGCGCGTGTTGAGCAGCTGGCCGCCATCGATGTTGAGCTGCACCGCCACCCGGTCCTGCTGCAGATCGGTGCGCTTGAGATTGAGCTTGAGGCCGTTGGAGAACACGACTTCGCGGATGCCCAGGCGCGGCTCCACCCGGTCGGAAACGACCGTGCCGGGCGGGCCGAAGTCGGTATAATCCCATTGGCCAAGCTCGGCGGCGTTGCCGGCGATAAGCGGGGCGGCCATGCCCTGATCCCACGCCGCGCGCAGCGCCTGGGTGCCGCCTTGCGGCGCCGTGCGGCCTTCGAAGCGGATCAGCGGATCGTCCAGCGGAACGATCTCTTCCTTGAGGGAGGCCAGCACGCTCTGCGGTGTGATCTCGGGCAAGTGATCGAGGAAACGCTTGAGCGCGCTTGCCGGGGTGGTCGGCACCTGGCCGTCCTGCAGCAGCGACAGCGCGCCGGTGATGAAGGCGGCGTTCGGCCGGGTATCGGCGCCGGCGGCGTTGTTTTCCAGCGCCGCGCGCAAGTTGGCCAGTTGCTCGTCCACCTCGGCCTGGGTGAAGCCCTGTTCCATTGCGCGGCGATATTCGGCCTGCGCGGCGGCCAGCGCGCGGGGCCATTCGCCGTCGCCGGTCTCGATCATCAGATTGGTGGTTCGGCCGGCCTTGAATACCTGCGATGTGCTGATCGAAGCGCCGCGGAACGGCGGGTTCTCGCCTCTGGCAAGGCGCAGAAGGCGGCGGTTGATGATGCCATAGCCCAGCTGGCGGCGCACGTTGCTTTCGCGGAAGGCCAGGGTGTCGGTATCGTCCAGCCAAGGCCCGTTCTTCGATACGGTGATCTGTTCGGCAAGCGCGGGATCGACGTAGATGTCCGTCTCGCCGGCCAGATCGGTGCGGATCGGGCCGGGATCGGCGGCGGGCACCAGCGGCTGGGCCTGCCAGCTCGAAAAGTGCTTGCGGATCGCCGCTTCGGCGGCATCGGGATCGAAATCGCCCACCACGATCACCGCGGTGTTTTCGGGCCGATAGATGCGCCGATAAAGTTCGCGCAGCTTTTCCGGCGTGGCGGATTGGATCGATTCGCTGGTGCCGATCGGCAGCCGATCGGTGAAACGGGCGCCGGGATAGAGGAACTCGAGCCCATCCACCAGGTCGCGCAGCTGGTAGGTATCGCGCGTGCGCTTTTCGGAAAGGACCACGCCTTTCTCGCGCTGCACGGCGGCGGGATTGAAGCTCAGCTCGCTGGCCGTTTCGCGCATCAGCATCAGCGCCGTGTCGAGCAGCGCCGGATCGTTGCGGGGAAGATCCAGCTTGTAGATCGTGGCATCGAAATCGGTCGACGCATTGGTATCCGCGCCGAAGGCCAGCCCCTCGCGCTCCAGCAGCTTGATCATCTCGCCTTCGGGCACGTTGGTTGAACCGTTGAAGGCCATGTGTTCGATGAAATGGGCGTAGCCGCGTTCCGCGTCGGTTTCCGCGATGGAGCCGGCGTCGACCCAGAACTGGACCATGCCCGTGCCCTTGGGCGTGGCGTTCGGCCGGATGATATAGCGCATGCCGTTGTCCAGCCGGCCGAAGCGATAGGCGGGATCGGGCGGCAGGTCGCTCTTGGCGAAAGGCCATTCGTGCGCGGGCGCAACGGGGGCCGGTCCCGCACCCTCCTGGGCGAAGGCGGGCAGGCCGATGATGAGGAGGAAAGCAAGCAGCAGGCGGCGGATCATCGCCTTGCTTGTGACGGATGAATCCTTAACCGGCAATGGGGATGGCGGGCCTGTCAGGCCCCCGGCGGACCGCTTCCGCCCAGCCGAACGCGGCCACAAGCCGCCGCAAGTGCCGCGCAGGCATGGCCGATTTGCGTAATACCGCCTTCCGGACGGTGAGGGGATTTGGAGGCCCTCGTAATGGAACTACGGATAGTCCTGGCCTATTTGCTGATCGCAGTGCTGGTCATGGGCGCGGTACTTCTGCTGCTGTATTTTCGGCGCCGGAAGCAACAGCGGCGGCGCAACCGGCGTTATTGGTAAACGGAATTGGTTAATGCCGCCCGTCTTGTGGCGGGCGGCCTTTATTTCTTCGGCTTGGGCGTGGTGCGCAGCTTGGATCGGTGGGCGGACAGGTCAAACACCTCGCCCGGGCCATTGTCGTCCTGCAACAGACCCAAGCGGCGGGCGACTTCCTGATAGGCTTCTTCCTCGCCGCCGAGGTCGCGGCGGAAGCGGTCCTTGTCCAGCTTTTCGCCGCTCGCCATGTCCCACAGGCGGCAATTGTCCGGGCTGATCTCGTCGGCCAGGATCACGCGCGAATAGTCGCCGTCCCAGATGCGGCCGAACTCCAGCTTGAAATCGATCAGGCGGATGTTGATCGCGGCGAACATTCCGCACATGAAGTCGTTCACACGGATCGCCATGGCGGCGATATCCTGCATCTCGTCATTGTTGGCCCAGCCGAAGCAGGCGATATGCTCTTCGGCCACCATCGGGTCCTGCAACTCGTCGGACTTCAGGTAATACTCGATCAGGGTGTGGGGCAGCGGCTCGCCCTCTTCCATGCCCAGGCGCTTGGACAGCGATCCGGCGGCCACGTTGCGCACCACCACTTCCAGCGGAATGATCTCCACCTGGCGGACCAGTTGCTCGCGCATGTTCAGGCGGCGGATGAAGTGTGTCGGGATGCCGATATGGGCCAGCCGCAGGAAGACATGCTCGGAGATGCGGTTGTTGATCACCCCCTTGCCGTTGATCGTGCCCTTCTTCTGCGCGTTGAAGGCCGTGGCGTCATCCTTGAAGTACTGGATGATCGTGCCCGGCTCAGGCCCTTCGTAGAGAATCTTGGCCTTGCCTTCATAGAGCTGGCGGCGGCGGGACATGGCAAACCCTTCGAGGTGGAAAAACGGCGCCCCGGCAGAGCGGCTTTGCTCGGGCCGGGGCGCGAGCGGGCGCTATACACACTGGCGGCCGGCAAGGCAATTGCGACGGCGGGGCGGGGGCGCTAGGCGGCTGCCGGCAAAAAAACGGGATCGGGCCGCCATGAGGATTTTCCGCACCACCACGTCGGTTTCGGCCGTCACGATCGCCGCCGTGCTGGCCGTTCCGGCCCTGGCGCAGGACGCCGGGCGGGACACTATCGTCGTCACCGGATCGCTGATCGGCGCCAGCCGCGAGGCGGCGCCCGCCCCGGTCGAGGTGATCAGCGCCGAGGAATTGGCGGCGCAAGGCTCCCCCTCCATGCTCGAGCTGACGAAGCGCCTGTCGGCCTCTGCCGGGGTGATGGGTGATGCCAGCCAGTTCGATCTGCGCAGTCAGTTCAACGAAGGCGTCGCCTCGATCAACCTGCGCGGACTGGGGCCGCAGCGCACGCTGGTGTTGCTCAATGGCCGGCGCCTCGCCTCCGTCGCTTCGGGCAACCTGCCGATGGTGGACGTCAACCTGATCCCGGCCGGCGCGCTGGAGCGGATCGAGATCCTCAAGGACGGCGCCGCCGCGACATACGGATCGGATGCGATCGGCGGCGTGGCGAACTTCATCACGCGCACGGACCAGCAGGGCTTCCTCGCCTCGGGCGATTACCGTTACGTCGATGGCTCGGCGGGGGATTGGAACGCCGCGCTGTCCTGGGGCGGCCAGATCGGGCCTGCGCGGCTGCTGGTCTCGGGCGGCTATCATCGCCGGGGCGAACTCACCGCGCTCGACCGGGATTTCACGCAGCTGTCCTATCCGGCGAATCCGCAAGGCGGCTGGTCGGGCGGCGGCTCTCCGGGCAACTTCGATTTCGACGGTACCCTGAACGGCGTGCGCTTCGATGCCGATGAAGGCTGCGCCGATCTGGGCGGTTTCCGCTCGCTGCCCGGATCGAACGCGGACTTGTGCCAGACGCAGTACCTCGGCTTCACCAACCTGGTCGAGCCGGAGGACCGCTATCAGCTTTTCGCCGATGCCGCGGTCGATCTGGCGGACGGCGTCTCGCTGCGCCTCACCGGGCTTTATGGCCGCACCGACACGGTGATGACCACCAGCCCCAGCTACCTGCCGACCATCGCCCCGTCGGCCAGCGCCGCGTTCGGGGGCGGCGGGCTGTTCGTCATCCCGCAATATGCGCCCGCTCTGATCGATTATTGCGCGCGCTTCGGGGCGGATGCGGGCTGCTCGGTCGATGGCGGGCGCGCGCCGCGGGAGCCGGCGCTGGCCTATCCGGTGCGGTTCCGCCCGGTGCTCATGGGCGGCAACCCGCTGTTCGACAACGCGCGGCAGACCGCCGTCGTGCCGCGCCATTCGGACCTCTATCAGTTCAGCGGCGAGTTGACCGCCGCGCTGACGCCGGCGATCGATCTTACCGCCGGCGTGACCTATTCCGAATACGATCGCTATTTCGAAGCGACCGACAATTTCGTCGATCTGCTGCAGAACGCGCTGGCCGGCTTCGGCGGCGCTTCCTGCGCTTACGCGTCCCCCCAGTCGCGCGCCGGAATGACGCTGGCCGAACTCGCGGCTGTCGCTGGGACGAATGGCTGCCACTACTTCAATCCATTCTCCACCGGCATCGCGGCCAATGCCCTCACCGGCGCGGCGAACCCGAGTTATGCCGGCGCCGGCAATCCGCTCGGCCTCAGCCTCGAGCCGGGGGCGGGGCTGGTCAACGATGCCTCCACGCTCGGCGATTTCTACACCGTGATGCACCGCCAGGCGAACACCAGCCTGTGGGTCGCCGATCTGGTCGCCTCGGGGCTGACGGGGCTGGAATTGCCTGGCGGAGAGGTGGGTTTCGCCGTGGGCGCGCAATACCGGCGCGACGGTTACCGGCGCACTTACAGCGCAGCCAACAACCTGGATGTCTATCCCTGCCCCGGATCGGTTCTGGACCCGGCCGCCACATGCGATCCGGAAGTGGGCGCGGTCGGCTTCCTCGGCGCCAACCGCGATGTCCAGGTATCGAGCGATGTCTGGGCACTGTTCGGCGAAGTGCGGCTGCCGATCAGTGACCGCGTGCAGGCGCAGCTTTCCGCCCGCTATGAAGATCACGGCCTGGCCGGATCGACTTTCGACCCCCAGGCGCGCGTCCGGATCGAGTTGACCGACTGGCTGGCGATCCGCGGCGGCGCGGGGACGACCTTCCGCGGCCCGCCGCCGCAGAACACCTTGTCCGACCTTGTAACGCTGACTTTCATCGGCGGCGCGTTCCGCCCAGTGGAACTGCTCGGCAATCCCGATCTCAAGCCGGAAAGCGCGACGACCTACAGCGCCGGCCTGCTGGTCGATCGCGGGGCCTTGCGCGCCAGCGTGGATTACTGGCGCTACGATTTCCGGGGGCCGATCGAAAGCGAGCCGGTGAGCGGCATGGTCTCGGCCCTGTTCGGCGCCAGCGGAACGGCCAACTGCGGCAATCCCGCCTATGCCGGGCTGGAGGCGCGCTTCACCTTCTCCGGCGGCCTGTGCTCGGCCGCCAATGTGCAGCGGCTGGCGACCTATGCGGTCAATTCGGCGGATGTTTCGACCAGCGGGGTGGATTTCCAGGCCAGCTACGACGCCAGGCTGGGCCCGGTGAAAGCGCAGGCGGGCGTCTCGGGCAGCTACGTGATCCACTACGATGTCGATGACGTACTGGTGGAAGGCGTGCTGGTGCAGCCGGCCTATGACGCGGCCGGCCTGCTCAATTACCAGACCACGGCCTATCCGTTGCCGCGCCTCAAGGGGCAGGCGTGGGTGCAGGGGGCGCTGGGCGATCATTCGCTGCGGCTGCAAGTCAATTATGTCGACAGCTACCGGGACCAGCGCGGGGCGGACGTGTTCGGGCCGAACGCCAGCGCGCTGGCCGGCGCCAGCGTCACGGCGGGCAAGACGATCGGCAGCTTCACCACGGTGGACGCCGTGTGGCGGTGGACCGTGTTTGATCGCACCACGGTCTCGCTGGCGCTGTACAATCTGTTCGATGCCGATCCGCCCTTCGCCCGGCTGGACCAGAACTTCGATCCCTTCACCGCCAGCCCGCTGGGCTTCACGGCCACGCTGGGATTGAGCCAGGCGTTCTGATCTCCGCCAATCCCTCGTCATTCCCGCGAACGCGGGAACCCAGTCGGCTCTTGCGCAATGGCGCCCCTGGGTCCCCGCTTTCGCGGGGATGACGAAAAGAGGTGGCGCGCCTCCTCCCGCATAAACAATTTCCACCCGCGCATGGCTTGTTCATCGCGCGGGGCGTAGGCATTGCATGCCCCCATGCTGTCGCAGAAGACCCGCTATGCCATTCGCGCGATGCAGCACCTGGCTGATCACTACGGCAAGGGTCCCGTGCAGCTGGCCGAAATCGCCAGGGCGCAGAACATTCCGGCGAACTTCCTCACCACGATCCTGTCGGAACTGGGCCGCTTCGGCATCGTCGATTCGCAGCGGGGGAAGGACGGCGGCTATTGGCTGGCGCTCCCGCCGATCGACATCACTTACGGCGATCTGATCCGAGTGATGCGCGGCTCGCTGGCGCTCGTCCCCTGCGCCAGCCGCTTCGCGCACGAGAAATGCGTGAACTGCGTGGAGGAAGGCGAATGCCGCACCCGCGCGCTGATGCTGCAAGTGCGCGATCGCACGGCGGAACTGCTCGATTCGGTGCGCCTGTCCGATCCGATCGAGCCGGAACCGGCCGATCTTCCCGACGAAAGCTGATCTTGGCCACCGATCAGCATTAATTTTCCCTCGGACGGCCGCATTGTTATTGTCAACTAAAACAGTTGAGTTAAAAGAAGGCGCGTCGCAATTCCGCGGCGAGAAGCCGGAGACGCCCTATGGGTGCCCCAGTCGAAAACCTTGTCGATAGGCTCGATTCCGTCAGCCAGGCTGACTTGCCCGAGCATCTTCGCGTCGTGGTCGAGGCGCTCGGGCGCCTGCGTTACGGCGTGATCCAGCTTACCCTGCATGACGGCAAGCTGATGCAGGTCGACGTCACCGAACGGCGTCGCTTCGCCTGATCCACGGGGGCGCGAAGGCCCCTAAGCCATTCTTTAACAGCAGAGCAGACCGGACCTCCGGATGCGTCTCCAGCCTGCGCGGGCGAGACATCGTGTTCTCTCCATCAGCGGGCTGGGAGTCTCAGCCACTATGAGGAACCGGAAAACATGACCAAACGCTCGCTTCTTCTGGCCGGCATCGCCGCTTTCGCGCTGCTGCCTGCCCCCGCTTTCGCCGATGACGCCGCCGATGCGGCAGCCGACAGCGCGGCCGAACAACCCGCCGGCCCGGCGGCCGCCACGGGTGCCAGCGCCCCCGAAAACGTGATCATCATCACCGCCCGCCGCCGCGATGAGGCGGCGCAGCAGGTGCCGCTGGCGATCGGCGTGCTCGATGGCCGCGCGATCAACGATACCGGATCGTTCAACGTCCAGAAGCTGCAACAGCTCACCCCCACGTTGCAGGTCTATTCGTCGAACCCGCGCAACACCGTGGTCAACATCCGCGGCATCGGCGTTCCCTTCGGCCTCACCAATGACGGGTTCGAACAAGGCGTCGGCATCTATGTGGATGACGTCTATTACGCGCGCGTCGCGTCCGCGGTGTTCGATTTCCTCGACGTGGCGCAGGTGGAGGTGCTGCGCGGGCCGCAGGGCACGCTTTACGGCAAGAACACCACCGCCGGCGCGATCAACATCCGCACCAATCAGCCGACGTTCGACTTCCAGGGCAATGCCGAGGTTTCGATCGGCAATTACGATTTCAAGCAGGCCAAGGTCGCGGTGTCGGGCCCTCTGTCCGATACGCTGGCGGCGCGGATCGCGGTTTCCGGCACCAGTCGGCAAGGCACGATCTACAACGTCACCAGCAACAACTGGATCAACGGGCAGGACAATATCGGCCTGCGCGGGCAGCTGCTGTGGCGGCCGACCGACAATCTGGACGTGACCCTGTCGGGCGATTGGAGCGCGCAGGACCCGGAATGCTGCGGCGGCGTCTATGTCGGTTATGGCCCCACCCAGCGCGCCGCAAGCCGCCAGTTTCCCGCCCTTTACACGCCGGCCAGCACCTCCCCTTTCGATCGCGTGACCGATCTCGATGCCTCGCTCAATGCCGGCAACAAGACCGGCGGGGCATCGCTGCGGGCGGTATGGGATATCGGTGACAGCAGCACGCTGACCTCGATCACCGCGTGGCGCTTCTGGGACTGGAAGCCCGAGAACGATCGCGATTACACCGGCCTGTCGATCGTCAGCAAATCGCAGAACCCGTCGCAGCAGGACCAGTATTCGCAGGAACTGCGCTACAACTACAGTGGCGATCGGCTCAACGCCGTGATCGGCGCCTTCGCTTTCCAGCAGCGGATCGATACCCAGGGCACGGAGCAGCAGGGTTCCGATGCCAGCGCGTGGAACCTGACGGGCGGCAACAGCAATGCGCTGGCCACCGATCCAAGCGTTCTCGAAGGGCTCACCGCGATCAATACGCAATGGCTCAAAGCCACCAGCCTGGCGCTGTTCGGCCAGCTCGATTTCAAGCTGACCGATCGGCTGACGATCCAGCCGGGCGCGCGGCTGAACTATGACAAGAAGGATGGCTTCTATCACCGCGAGGTGTTCGATGGGCAGGGCAACGCGGTGCCGGCCAGTGGCGGCACCGCGATCCAGGCGGCGCAGCGCGGCATCTATGCGCCGCTGCTGTATCAAGCCAGCTTCAGCGACTGGAACTTCAGTTATGACCTGACGCTGAGCTACGCCCTGGCCGACGATGTGCTGCTCTACGGCACTTATGCCAAGACGTTCAAATCGGGCGGCATCAACCAGAACGGCGTACCCGTCGATGCCAGCAACACGCCGATCGCGGCGGCCTATACGATCAAGCCGGAATCGGTGCAGCACTTCGAAGCCGGCCTGAAATCCCAGTTCTGGGGCCGGCGCGCCACGCTGAACCTGGCCGCCTTCCGCACCACGATCGACGATTTCCAGGCCAACGTCAGCAACGGCCAGTTGGGCGTCCTGCGCGGCTATCTCGCCAATGCGGAGCGGGTGCGCAGCCAGGGCGTGGAACTGGACTTCTCGATCCGGCCCAGCGCGCGGTTCACCGCCTATGTCAACGGCGCCTATACCGATGCGAAATACGTGAAGTTCGTCGATGCGCCATGCCCGCCTGAACTGGCCGGCGGCACGGTGGCTGGCGCGGGGCAGGTCCCGGGGCCGGCCGGGGTGCCCGGTTCGCTCAGCCCGGCGAACTGCGACGTTTCGGGCCAGGTCCTGCCGGGCGTGTCGAAATGGGCGTTCTCCTATGGGGCGGAGGCCAACGTTCCGGCCACGCTGTTCGGCAAGGAGGGGCAGATCTATCTCGGCTACGACGGGAATTACCGCTCGCGCTTCTCGTCCAACCCTTCGCCGTCGATCTATACCTGGATCGACGATTACGCGCTCAGCAACTTCCGCCTCGGCTTCCGGGCGGCGGACGGGTTCAACATCTATGCCTGGGTGCGCAATGCGTTCGACACCGATTATTACGATCAGCTCAACTTCGGGCCGAGCAACACTGGCCTGATCGCCGGCGTGCCCGGCGACCCGCGGACCTGGGGCGGCACTGCCAGGTTCGAGTTCTGATCGGGCCGTTCAGCTAGGCTCCGGGGACGCTCCTCTCCCCACTGTGCCCCGGGGCACCCGATCGCTAGGGGCCGGTCCGCGCAAGCGGGCCGGCCTCCCGTCTTAGGATCGCCGCGCACTCAATCGTGCAGTTTCGATGCCGTCAGCGCCACCCGGCGGCCCAGGTAGCGGGCACCGTCCAGTTCGACCTCGCTCGGCCAGCGCGAGCCGTCGTTGTTGGAGATGGTCGAGGCGCCATAGGGCGAATTGCCCATGACCACGTCCACCCCGTTCTGCCCCTTGAAGCCATAGTCCAGGCCCACCAGCGTGCAGCCGAGGTGCAGCAGGTTGGTGAGGATCGAGAACAGCGTCGTCTCCTGCCCGCCGTGCTGGGCGGCGCTGGAGGTGAAGGCCGCGCCCACTTTGCCGACCAGCGCGTCGGTGAACCACAGGCCGCCGGCCTGGTCCCAGAACGCCGCCATCTGGCTGGGCATGCGGCCGAACCGGGTCGGCGCGCCGACCACGATCCCGTCATAGTCGGCCAGCGCCTCGATCCCGCCGATCAGCGGGTGGCTTTCATCGGCCACAAACCCGGCTGCCGCGGCCACTTCGGCCGGCGCGGTCTCGGGCACGCGCCGCACATCGCAGTGATGCCCGGCCTGGCGAACCCCGGCCGCCACCGCATCGGCCATCCTGGCGATGTGGCCGTAAGAGGAATAGTAAAGCACGAGGATGCGGGCCATCGGGTTTCCTTTCAGCAATTGGGAAGGGGAGTGGCAAGCGGCGGGGCCGGCACCGTCAATCGCCGCGCGCCTCGGCCGCCACCATCTCGCGCGCATAGGGCTTGAGCGAAAGCCAGGCGAAGATAAGCCCCAGCGGGCCGGAAACCAGCGCCAGCACCACCATCGAGCTGGCGATGCCCTGTTCGCCGAACACGTGATCGTTGAACCAGCCGACCACCAGCGGGCCAAGGCCATAGCCGATCACGTTGTAGATCGCGATGTAGATGGCCGTGGTCGTCCCGCGCATCCGGCCAGGGGTTATCGCCTGGATCGCCGCATTGGCGGGGCCTGATCCCATAGAGCCGAGGAACAAGGACAGCCCCACCAGCGCGAAGGCCAGCCACGTCTGGCTCGCCAGCGGGAACAGCACCGCCACCGGGATCAGCGGAATGGTCACCAGCCAGACCATGCGCATGTTGGCGTCCTTGTGACCCTTGGCGGCCATCCGCTCCGCCAGCCAGCCGCCGAGCACTAGGCCGATGGGCGAGACGATCAGCGAGATGATCCCCAGCGTCGGCCCCGGCTCCCCCGGCGCATAGCCGAACTTGCGTTCGAAGAAGACCGGCGACCACACGGTGACGCCGAAGCTGAGCATCGCCTTGATGCCGTTGGCCAGGAACATCGGCGCGAAGGCGCTGCGGCGGCTCCACAGATAGCTTGTCGTGGCGGTGAAGCTGGGCGCCGTCGCCCCCGCGCTTTCGCGGCGGGGCGGCTCGGGCACTGTCGCCAGCAGCAGCAAGGCCCACAGCACGCCGGGCGCGCCGACGAGCACGAAGGTCATCTGCCAGGGCTTCAGCGTGCCCACCAGCGGGAAGGTCTGCGGGCCGATGTCCGTCAGCCAGCCGATCAGCCAGCCGCCCACCAGCAGCGCCATGCCGCTGCCCGCCACCGTGCCTATGCCGATGATCGACATCGGCCGGGCCAGCCGCTCGCGCGGGAAGATGTCGCTGGTCATCGAATAGGTGCCCGGCGCGTTGCAGCTTTCGCCCACGCCCACCAGCATCCGCGCGGCCAGGAGCTGGGGGAAATTGCGCGCCAGGCCGCAGGCGGCGGTCATCAGGCTCCAGAACGCGATCGCCGAAGCGACGATCCACTTGCGCGGCCCCCGGTCGATGAAGCGGGCGATGGGGATTCCGGCCAGCACGTAGAACAGCACGAAGGCGAAGCCGATCAGCAGCCCCACCTCGGTATCGCCGATCCCGAAATCCGCCTTGATGGGGGTGATCAGCAGCGTCATCAGCTGCCGGTCCAGATAATTGAACATCAAGGCGATCATAAAGATGAAGATCGCCCACCAGCTCCGCGCCGGCGATAGCGGAGCCCGTCCCGCACCTGTCATGAATCTCTCCCTTCCCGGTAAGAAGCCGGAAAGCGCCGCTCGGCGCAAGGCTTATCGCGGAAGGGGGAAGGCCCGGACCACGAACACTCCGGGGTCCTTGTCGCGCAGCGCGGGGTCCATCATGTAGCTGGACTTGCCTTCGATCGCGTAGCCGACGTCGCCCACGAAGGCCACGCCGGGGGAGGATTCGAGGCCCGTCTTGACCGGGGTCACCGTGGCGCTGTCGCCGTTCACCTCGATCAGCGCCACGCGCCCGCCGGGGCCTTCGGCCTGGAGGAAGCGGTTGCCGCCCATGGCGCGCAGGCCGTCGGGGCCGTTCAGCTTGTCGGACAGGGTCAGCGTGGTCAGCCCGGCATAGCTGCCGTCGGCCTTGCGGTTCACCCGCTGGAAGAGGTTCTGCCGCACATTGTTGATGTAGATCGCGCCGTCGCCGCCGATAGCGATGCCGTCGACGCCGGTCAGGTCCTGCCCTTCGGCAAACAGCGTCAGCGCCTTGGCGCCGGGCGCCAGCGCGAAGATGCGGCCGGAAAGGGTTTCGGTGGCATAGACGGTGCCGTCCGCCGCCACCGCGATATCGTTGCACGCCGATGGCTTGTCGGCCGGAAACTCATAGCTCGCTTTCAAGGCGCCCGTCGCCAGATCGAAGGCCTTGAGAACCGAAGTGCCCGTCTCGCGCGGCTGGGCGAAGAGGTTGGGGATCGAACAGGCCCACAGCACCTTGTGCTGTTCATCGGCGAAGACGCCGAACAGCGACCGGAGGCCGTTCTCGGCGCTCGGCACGATCCACGGCTTCGCGGTGTCGGTCCCGGCCTCAGCGCGATAGATCGTCCCGCCGTTGCTGCCGACATAGATGTTGCCCGCCGCGTCGGAAGCGATGCTTTCAGGGAAGACCCGCGTGCCCGCGATGGTGATGTCCACTGGCGTGGCGGCGGTGGAAACACTGGCGCAGGCGGCCAGTAGGCCGGCGGCGATGGCCATCAGGGCAATCCCGTTCTGAATACCGTTGGTACGCACAAATCCTCCCGGAAAGCTGGTTTTCGGGCCCATGATAGAGCGCCGCGCCCCGGAGGAAAGCCCTGTCGCTACGCCGCCTCCGCGCCCAGCCGCCATCGGCCGGGCGGCATGGCGTATCGCCGTCGGAACGCGCGGGAGAAGTGTGCCGCGTCCTCGAAGCCGCTCGCGAAGGCGATCTGGGCGATGGACAGGCCGGCCTTGGCGGGATCGCGCAAGTCGGCCGCCGCCTGCTCCATCCGCCGTTGCCACAGGCGGCTGGCAATGGAATGGCCGCAGGCTTCTTGCATCAACTGGTCCAGCCGGCGGCGGCTGATGTGCTGGTCGCGGGCAATCTCTTCGGCGGTGAGCCCCGCCACCGGGAAGTTGAGTTCGATGAAATCGACCGCGCGGCGCACGCGCCAGCCCGCGCTTTGAGGAAGCTCGGCGAAGGACTTGGCGACGCCCAGCATCTGGATCACCGAGCCGACCATTGCCGTCCGCTGCAACTGGGTGAGGCGCGGCGCCACTTCGCTGAGGCGCAGGAGCGTGTCGGAAAGCAGCCGCGTGCCGCATTCCTGCGCCGGCAGCAGTGCACCGAACAGGCGGTCGAGGTGCGGATAGCGGCTCATCGCCGGCGCGCGGGGCAGGCGCAGGAACAGGATCGTGCCATAGTCGGCGCTCGACAGCGCGAAGCGGTCGTATTCGTCGATCAGGCACATGTCGCCCTCGCTCAGCTGGGCTTCCATCCCGCGTTGCGTCACCTTGGTGGAACCGCGCGACTGGACCATCAGCGAAACGTGGGTCCACACGGTGTCTTGCGCCGAACGAGAGCGGTGGTGCACTTCGGCCGGGGCGGATTCGATGGTGTAGAGTTCCGCCGCCCCCAGGCAGGTCCGCGTTATCGTTCCGCGCTGGGGGCTATGCTCGGTGATCCGCACTGACAGCCCCGGAAACAGCTGCCGCGCCGCGTCGTCCCACGCCGGACGGCGGTGCGGAAGCTCCAGCGCGGCCAGGTCGACCAGGGCATCGCCGGGCACTGCTTCTCCCCTTCCAATTGCGACAAGGAATGCGGCCAAACCAGTCAAGGTGCGCGTACCAACGTTCGGATATGCAAGGGCGAAGTCGCCAGCAAGGCTCAGGCCCCCGCACGTCGGGAAAACCGGGCAGGTGGCCGCAAGGGGAGAGGAAAGCAGATGAACCGTACACGATCGAGATCCGCGCGCCGCGTGGAACTGCCGCTGCTCGCGCTGGGCCTGGCGCTCGGCATGGCGGCCGGCCCGGCCGCCGCACAGGATGCGGACGGAAGCAAGGCAGCCGCGCAGACCGGCGGCGACGAGATCGTCGTCACCGCGCAGTTGCGCGAACAGAACCTGCAGGACGTCCCGCTGTCGATCAGCGCGGTCAGCGGCGAACAGATCGAACAGCGCAGCCAGACGACGCTGACCGACATCACCGCGCAGATGCCCAGCTTGCTGCTTCAAAAGAACCCGGCCGGGCAGGGCAACTCCGTGCGCGTCTTCATCCGTGGCGTCGGCCAGTCCGACCAGAGCCCGTCGGTGGAGCCGGGCGTCGGCACCTATATCGATGACATCTACTACGGCACCGTGCTCGGCAGCGCGTTCGATCTGACGGATATCGAACGTATCGAAGTGCTGCGCGGGCCACAGGGTACGCTCTCGGGCATGAACACCCTGGGCGGGGCGATCAAGATCTACTCGCGCAAGCCCGAAGGGGATGGCGGCTATGTCGAGGCGTCGATCGGCAACCTCGGCCGCCGCGATGTGAAGGCCAGCGCGGACTTCACCGTTGTTCCCGACGCCGTCTTCGCGCGCATCACCGGCGTGACGCGCAATCGCGATGGCCAGGTGACGCGCTACGACTATGCCTGCCTCAACCCCGACGATCCGGACGTGATCGACGGGAAACTGCCGCGCCTCGCATCCACCGGCGATTGCAAGCTCGGCGAAATGGGTAACCAGAAGATGTACGCCATGCGCGGTGCGCTGCGCATCGCGCCGGCGGGAAGCCCGCTGGAGGTCAACCTCAGCGCGGACTATACGAAGGACACTTCCGAAACACAGGCCTCCGTGCTCATCGCCAGCGCTGAATCGGCCAGTGCCGGCTCGGCCAATCCGGTCGACAGATCGGGCATGTCGATCCCGTATCAGGGCGTCGCCTACGACGATCGCTTCGTCACCTACGGGCCCTATCGCCGGTCGAACGCCGTGCTGAACGATCCTTACGCCAGCTATGCCAACTTCTACGATCCAGGCGTCATGTATTCGGCCATCGCGGCGCCGCCCGGGCCGCCGTCCGACTACGTGGCGGGTGCGCCGCTCGGGCCGTTCATCGCGCCTTCCGCCGCCGGGGCCGAAGCCTGGGGCGTGGCCGCCACGATCGATTACGAGCTCAGCGATAACCTCGCGCTCAAGTCGATCACCGGTTATCGTCATATGTTCAGCCAGACCGGCTCGGACAACGACCACTCCCCCGTGGTCTTCATCCAGGACGATTCCGACTACACGCACAAGCAGTTCAGCCAGGAACTGAGGCTGGCCGGCAAGTTCCTGGACGATGCGCTCGATGTGATCGTCGGCGGCTATTATTACGATGCCTCGACCCGCTATAACGCGCGCATCCACACGCCGTTCTCGGGCTTCTGTCCGGCGGCCACGCCGTGCTTCTCGTTCATCAACGACGATACGGCCGATCTCACCAGCTACGCGGGCTTCGCCAATGCCGCCTGGGCGGTGACGGATGCGCTGACGCTGGAAGGCGGCGTGCGCGTGACGCACGAGAAGAAGGAATACCTCTACAACCGCCTCAATCCCGATGGGAACGGGGACTACCTGCCGCTCAGCAACCCGTCCAATCCGCTGACCGGCTACGTCGGCACTTACGATGAAACGATCACCGACTACCGCGCGGTGGCATCCTACAAGATCACGCCGGACGTGATGGTCTATGCGCAGTTCTCCACCGGCTTCAAAGGCGGCGGCGTGGCGCCCCGGCCTTACGTCTATCAGCAGATCCGCCCGTTCGGCGCGGAGAAACTGAAGGCCTATGAACTGGGCTTCAAGGCCGATGTGCTCGACCGGGTCCTGCGCCTCAACGGCAGCGTGTTCCAGATGGACTACACCGGCTATCAGGGCACGCCGACCACCTGCCTCGGCCTCGATGACCAGCCCTTGCCGGTCGATGCCGGCGGTGTCCCCGGTCTGTGCGGCCAGTATCTGAACATCGGCGACGCGCGCGTGCGCGGGTTCGAGCTGGAGACCACGCTGCGGCCAGTGGCTGGGTTGAGCATCGACGGGGCGATGAGCCTCACCGATTTCGAATTCACCTCGATCAATTATCCCACCACCTCGATCGTCGTGGGCGCCAAGCGGCCCGGCATCGGCGAATGGAAGTGGAGCGCGGGCGCCCAGTACGAAGCGCTGCTGGGGGACGACATCGGCACGCTTACGCCGCGCATCGATGTCGCCTATACGCCGGGATACTGCGGCAACTTCACGTGCGATCCGAACATCAAGGTGGACAGCTACACGCTGGTCAACGCTCGGCTGACCTATCGTTCGCCTGACGCGGACTGGTCGGTGGCGCTGGAAGCGACGAACCTGTTCGACAAGTTCTATTTCCTGAACAAGTTCGCCACCTTCTACGTCAACGGTCAGCCCGGCCGGCCGCGCGAGGTGGCGCTGACGGTGCGCAAGCGCTTCTAGACTTGGCGGATGGCCCCGGGGGCGGCGCGGCCGCTTCCGGGGTTTCTTTTCGCCGCACCTGCTTTATCCCAGCGGGCAACAAGAAGAAGGACGGGATCGGGAATGGTCGAAGGCATGCGGCGAAGCATCGCGGGCACGGTTCTGTGCGCGGCGGCGGGGCTGGCTCTTACCGCGGCCCTCACCGGCGCCTGGGCGCAGGATCCGCAAGACACCGTGGTCAACGGCCAAGCCATGCGCCAGGCCGATGCGCCGGCGCAGGTCGGCGATTGGCTCAGCTACAGCCGCACGTGGGACGAACAGCGCTTCAGCCCGCTTGCCCAGATCAACGATGGCAACGTGCAGGCCCTCGGCCTCGCCTGGTATGCCGATCTGGAAACCTATCGCGGGGTGCAGGCCAGCCCCCTGGTGATCGACGGGGTGCTTTACAACGAAAGCATCTTCAACATCGTCACCGCCTATGACGGGAAGACCGGGCGCAAGCTGTGGACCTATGATCCCAAGGTCGGCTCCGAATGGGCGCGGCTGGCCTGTTGCGGCCCGTCCTCGCGCGGGATCGCGGCATGGAACGGCAAGCTTTACATCGGCGCGCTCGACGGGCGGCTTATCGCGATCGACGCCAGGGATGGGCGCGAGCTGTGGTCCGCGCAGACGTTCGACGGCAGCGGCCCGCTCGGCGCCTATTCGATCACCGGTGCGCCGCGCGTCTATGACGGCAAGGTCGTGATCGGCAATGGCGGCGCGGATTACGGGGTGCGCGGCTTCGTCGTCGCCTATGATGCGGAGACGGGCAAGCGCCTGTGGAAGTTCTACACCGTGCCCGGCAATCCGGCGGACGGGCCGGACGGCGAAGCCAGCGACAGCGCCATGAAGATCGCGCTGCCGACCTGGCACGGCGAATGGTGGAAGTATGGCGGCGGCGGCACCGCGTGGGACAGCTTCGCCTACGATCCCGATCTCAACCTGGTCTATATAGGCACCGGCAACGGCTCTCCCCACATGTGGCATTTCCGCAGCGACGGGAAAGGGGACAACCTGTTCCTGTGCTCGATCGTGGCGGTCGATGCCGATACCGGCGAATACAAGTGGCACTACCAGATGGTGCCCGAGGAAGAGTGGGATTACACCTGCACCCAGCCGATCATGCTGGCCGACATGCAGATCGCCGGGCAGCAGCGCAAAGTGCTGATGCAGGCGCCGAAGAACGGCTTCTTCTACGTGATCGACCGGGTGACGGGGAAGCTGATCTCCGCCAAAAGCTATGTCTCTGAAAACACCTGGGCCAGCAGCATCGATCTCGCCACGGGCCGGCCGGTGCTGCAACCCGGTGCGCACAACACCACAACCCCGCACCTGATGAGCCCCAGCTGGCTCGCCGCCCACTCCTGGCATCCGATGGCCTACAATCCGGCAACGGGGCTGGTCTATTTCGGCGCGCAGGAACAGGGCTCGACCTATGCCCTGGCGGACAGCTTCACCTTCGTTCCCCACCGCTCCAACAGCGGGCAGGGCTACGGCAACGAGCCGGAACTGCGCGCGCGGCTGCAGCAGGAAGCCAACGCCAAGGAAAAGGGTTATCTGCTGGCCTGGGATCCGCGCACGCAGAGCGAGGCTTGGCGCGTGCCTTATGCCCATCCCGGCTCGGGCGGGGTGTTGGCAACCGCCGGCAACCTCCTGATCCAGGGGACGATCGACAAGACCCTGGCGATCTACCGCGCCGACAACGGCAAGAAGCTGTGGGAGATGAACATCGACCAGGCGCCAGTCGCCGGGCCGATCACCTACATGGTCGATGGGGAGCAATATATCGCCATCAACGCCGGCTGGGGCGGATCGCCGGTCTACAACCTCGGCCCGTTCCAGACTTCCACCGCCAAGCTGCTGGTGTTCAAGCTCGGCGCGAAGGGCGTCACTCTGCCGCCGCCCCCGCCGCCCAGCGCCCTGCCGCGCCCGCCAGCCTTGCGCGCGTCGGAAGCGCAAGTGGGCGAAGGCCGCGCGCTCTATGCCGAAACCTGCAATCGCTGCCACGGCGATAACGCCATCGGCGGGGTCAAGGACTTGCGGTTCATGACGCCGGAAACGCATGCCCAGTTCAACGACATCGTCCTCAGGGGCATCCGCGCCGACCGGGGCATGGCCAGCTTCGCCGATGTCCTGACGACCAGCGAAGTCGAAGCCATCCACGCCTACCTGATTGCCCGCGGCAACGAGGATTACCAGGATATGGCGGCGAAAGCCCAATGACGCCTGGCCAGACCATCTCCTCTCTTCAGTGGGGAGGGGCCGGGGGAGGGGGCTCGCGGCCGCGCGCCGGGCTTTCCTACAGCGCGCCCGCCATGCCACGACCGATCCAAGGGGGACCCGCTCGATGATTTTTGACCGCCACGATTTCCGCTCTTCCAAAGGTGACACCGCCGACCGCGAAAAAGGCCGGTTTACGGATGATGGCCGCCCAAGGTTACGGTTTTTCTCCAGGCCGTTATGCGTCAGGCCAAGGGTTACACTCGGCGGGTTCCTCGCTGCCGCCCTCGCGCTGGGCGCGGCGCCGCTGGCGGCGCAGGCCCCGGGCGAACACAGCGCCGTCAGCGCCCCGGCTTGCGACCGCGCCTGCCTGATCGGCTTCGTCCGCGATCATATGCAGGCGCTGGCGGCACGCGATCCCTCGCGGCTCAAGCTGGCGAGCGACGTGCGCTTTACTGAAAACAACGTGTTCATCCCCGTGGGCGATGGCCTGTGGGACACCGTCACCGCGGTCGATGCCACAGGCCTCGAAGCCGCCGATCCCAGCACGGGCAACGCCGCCTGGTTCGGCTCCGTGCGGGAGAACGGCCAACCGGCGATCTATGCCGTGCGCATCCATGTGAAAGACGGCGCGATCGACGAGATCGAAAGCGTGGTCCACCGCAAGACGGGGCTTCCCGCGCCGTTCGGCGATGTCGAGCACATGGTCCACGATCCGGCCTTCAACGAGGCCCTGCCGGCCGGCGAGCGCCGCCCGCGCGAGCGCCTGCACGCTATCGCCGATGCCTATTTCGACACGGTGGAGTTGAACGACGGGCAGGTCTTCGCGCCCTTCGCGGAAGATTGCGCGCGGCTGGAGAACGGCATTTCCACCACCGCACCGCCCCCGGGGGGCGCGGGCGGCAACGCGGCGGCCATCGCCAGCGGTTGCCGCGCCCAGTTCGAACTGGGCATTTATCGGATCAACAAGCGCATCCGCCGCGATTTCTTCATCATCGATGAAGAGCGCGGCGTGGCCGTGGGGCGCGGCTTCTTCGACCACGCCAACGAGTTCGACACCTATAAGCTCACCAATGGGCGTGAGATGAAGACGGCGCTCAAGTGGCCCAATTCGATCACCCTGCTGGAAGCCTTCCGCATCCGGAATGGCGAGATCCAGCGGATCGAGGCGGTGTTCACTTATGTGCCCTATTTCATGCACAACCCCTTCTGGGGTCCGTCGGCCGCCGCGCCCGATCACGCCGCGCAGCGGGGTGAATGCGATGCGGCTTGCCTTGCCCGGCAGGCCACGGCGGTGATGGGTGCCTATGTGAACAACAAGTGGCAGGCGGTGAACTGGGCCGGCAAGGTCGCCTATGCCGAAAACAGCGTGGGCATCCGTGTGGGCGAAGGCATCTGGGCCACGGTCACTGCCATCGACGCGAAGCCGTTGGTCGTCACCGATCCCGTGACCGGCAAGGCCGTATGGATCGGACGGATCGAGGAGCATGGCCAGCCTGCCTGGGCGGCGATCACCGTCACTTCCGCCGGCCCAGAGGTCGGCGGCATCGACGCCTTGATCCGCCGCAAGGAATACGGCGCCCCTTATGTGGAGCCGACCGCCGGGCCGAGCTATGCCGCCTTGCCCGCCGCCCGCCGCACCGATCGCGCCGCCATGATCGCTGGCGCGGAGAAGGTCTATTCCGCGATCAACGGCCACGGGTCGGCGCCGGACGGCCTGGCCGCGAATTGCCACTGGTTCGTCAACGGGCAGGACTTCGGGGCCTGCGCCGCGTCCTTTGCGGGCCCTGGCCTCAAGACGATCGCCCGCGTGCGCGATCGCGACGTGATCGCTGCCGACGAAGCGCGCGGGCTGATCGTCTATCGCACGTTCGAAGATATTCCGGCCGATTCCGGCACCGGCTATCCGATGACGTCGCAGGTGGTTGAGCTGTTCCGCTTCGATAAGGGCGAGATCACCGAGATCCAGGCTTTCAACTCGGAGCTGCCTTACGGGATGGAACCCCACCGCTGAGCGCGGTGGGGCTCGCGGGGCTCAGGCTTCGGGGGCCGGCCGGTCGCGCGCGACCACGGTCATCCGGGCCATGACCTCGCGCGCCGCGTTTTCCGCCGCCTTCAGGTGCATGGCGACGTCCCGCTCGGGAATATCCTCCGTCACCCCGTCGAAATGATAGCGATGCGTTTCCTCGAAGCCGAACACCTCGGAGAAATAACGGTCGTAAACCGTCCTCAGCGATCCCAGCACGCCTTTCTCCGATAGCCACGCGCGCATCGTGCCGGATGAAGTGAGCGAGACCAGCCGCTTGCCGGCCAGGAGTTCGCGCGTGCCGCCTTCGCCGCCGAAGCCCACTTCGCGCCCGGCGCCGAACACGCGGTCGATATAGCCCTTGAGCATGGCCGGCGGGGTGCCGAACCAGATCGGATAGACCAGCACGAACACGTCCGGCTTGCCGAGCAGACCCCATTCGTGAGTGACGTCGCCGCAGGGATCGCCCAGCCGCTCCTGCGCGCGGAGCACGGGGTCGAAGCCCATGCGATAGAGATCGCGCATCACCACCTCATGCCCATGCGCCCGCACGGCGTCCGCATAACGCTGCGCCACCGAAAACGTGAAGCTCTCCGTCTCCGGATGGCAGACGATTATCGCGTGCTTGTATGTCTGGGCCACGGCGTCGCTCCTTTCGCTGGATAACAACGATCTTACAGTATCGAATGTGCCGGCGATTGAGCCAGCGCAAACTATCCCGAGATGCGCGGACCATCCGGCACGTTCGCGCGCAGTTCATCCAGCCATACCGCCGCCGATGCGTCGCTCGGCGCGCGCCAGTCGCCGCGCGGGCTGAGAGCGCCGGCGGTGGAGACCTTTGGCCCATTTGGGATCGCGCTGCGCTTGAACTGGCTCATGGCGAAGAACCGCCGCAGGAAGCTCTCCAGCCAGTGCTTCACGGTGGCAAGGTCGTATTGGTGCTTGCTGCCTTCCGGAAAGCCGGCGGGCCAAGCCCCTTGCGCCGCGTCGCGCCAGGCGTGCCAGGCAAGGAAGGCGACTTTAGAGGGAAGCTGGCCGTAGCGCACCGTGTGGTGGAGGAAGAAGTCGTTCAGCTCGTAAGGCCCGACTTTCGCCTCGGTCGATTGCACCTCGCCGTCCTCGCCGATCGGCACCAGCTCGGGGCTGATCTCCTGCGCCAGGATCGCTTCCAGCACCGCATCGGTTTCCGCATCGAACTGGTCGGTGCGGGTGGCCCAGCGGATCAGGTACTGGATCAGCGTCTTGGGCACGCCGGCGTTGACCGCGTAGTGGCTCATCTGGTCGCCCACGCCATAGGTGCACCAGCCCAGGGCTAGCTCGGACAGATCACCCGTGCCGATCACGAAGCCGTTGTGCTGCCCCGCAAGGCGGAACAGGTAATCGGTCCTGAGGCCGGCCTGCACGTTCTCGAACGTCACGTCGTAAACCGGCTCTCCCTTCGCGAAGGGATGGCCAATGTCCTCCAGCATCCGGGTCGCGGCGGGGCGGATGTCGATCTCCTGCGCCGCGATGCCCAGCGCACGCATCAGCCGCCAGGCGTTCGAACGTGTGCCTTCGGAGGTGCCGAGGCCGGGCATGGTATAGCCGCGCAGGGTCGTGCGCGGCAGGCCCAGCCGGTCGCACACCTTGGCCGCGACGATCAGGGCGTGGGTGGAATCGAGCCCGCCGGAAACGCCGATCACCATCGAATGGCCGCCGGAACCGCCGCCGGTCTGCTCGAACCGCCGCATCAGGCCATCCACCTGGATGTTGAACGCCTCGTAGCAATCGTCGTCCAGCCGCTGGGGGCGGTTGGGCACGAAGGGGAAACGGCGCACGGGGCGTACCAGGCCGCTGTCGCCCCGCGCGGGCTTGTGGTCGAAGCGGATCACGCGGAACCACTCCTCCGGCCGGCCTGCCGCTTCGACCGCATCTGCGAATGTCGGCAGGCGCTGGCGATCGCCCAGGATGCGGCCGGTGTCGATATCGGCGATGGCGAGTTCGGGCCGTGGCGCGAAGCGTTCGCTTTCGGCCATGAGGTCGCCCAATTCGTAGATCATGCCATGGCCGTCCCACGCCATATCGGTCGTGCTTTCGCCATGCCCGGCGGCGGAATAGACATAGGCGCTGGCGGTGCGGGCGCTCTGCGAGCGGCACAGCATGTGCCGCTCGTCCGCCTTGCCGATGACGATGTTGGAGGCCGAAAGGTTGGCCAGCACAGTGGCCCCCGCCAGCGCGGCGGCGGTGCTGGGCGGATCGGGCGCCCAGAAGTCCTCGCAGATCTCCACCGCCAGGCGGAAGCCGGGGATCCGTTGCGAGGCGAAGATAAGGTCCACGCCGAAGGGCACTTCCTCCCCGCCGACGCGGATCGTCTGGCCGCGGACGTTCAGCCCGCTGGCGAACCACCGCTTCTCGTAGAACTCGCGGTAATTGGGCAGGAAGCTCTTGGGCACCGCGCCGAGCAAGGCGCCGTCGGCGATCGCCAGCGCGCAGTTGTAGAGCCGCCCGCCCTGGCGCAGCGGCGCGCCGATCAGCAGCACAGGAGACAGGCCCTTGCTGGCGGCGACTATCGCGCCCACCGCGGTTTCCACCGCGTCGAGCAGGGCCGATTGCAGCAGCAAGTCGTCGATCGCGTAGGACGAGACGCACAGCTCGGGGTAGACCAGGAGGTCCACGCCCGCCGCATGGGCGCGCCTGGCTTCGGCGATCACGCCATCGCGATTGAAGGATACATCGGCGGTGCGGACGGGCGGCGTGCTGGTCGCCACGCGGACGAAGCCGTGGGTGTGGAGGTCGAAGAACGGATGCGCCCGCTCGTCTCCCGCGCCGTTGCTCTGGGGGGAAACCTCGGCCGGGAGCAGCCAGTCCTCTGGTTGGCAGATGCCAAGCTCCGCCAGGCGCCGCTGCGCCGCGGCGCGGGGAATCTTGTCCTTCGCTTCCCAGCCATAGACGGTGCGGCTGGGCCAGGGATCGGGCGCGCCGTATCGCTCTCCGAACTCCCCCGCAGAAAGGGGCGGCGATTGCGCCTCGCGCCAGGCGCGAATCTTTTGGCCGGCCTTGTGCATGAGAAGGGATGTATCCGAAAGGGATACGAGGTGCAATTAAGAGATTGCGCTCGCGGAGGCGCAGAGGCGCGGAGAGAAACACACTGAACCCTTCGTCATTCCCGCGAACGCGGGAACCCAGTCGGCTCTTGTCGTGCCATATCGCCCTGGTTCCCCGCATTCGCGGGGATGACGGAGGAGGAGATGCTCACGTAAGGGCGAGAGGCCAAGGTAGCGCCCTGCGTCGAAGCCGTCTGTCTTCATTGCCTCCCGGGAGAGACGAAGAGGGCACACTACCCGCCCCGTCGCGCTACCTCTTCGCGTCTCCGCGCCTCCGCGAGCGCCAATCTTCTTCGCGCGCGCTCAGGATTCGAGGGCGCGGTCCAGCATCTGGAGTGCGATGCGCAGGGATTCGATGCGGACACCTTGGCGGCCGATCGGGCCGAAGTGTTCTTCGCGGTGACGGGCGGGGGCATCGCGAGGGGCGCAGGCGAAGTGGACCAGGCCTTCCTCGTCACCGTTGTCGCCGGGCCCGGCGAAGCCGGTGATGGCGAGGGCCAGGTCCGCGCGGGACCGGCGCAGGGCGCCCTGGGCCATCTCCAGCGCGACTTCCCGGCTCACCGCGCCGCAGCTTTCGAGCTTTTCGCGGGCGATGCCGAGCAGGTCGCACTTGGCGTCCTTCGAATAGACGACGAAGCCGCGTTCGAAGACGTGGCTGAGGCCGGGGATGTCCGTCAGCAGCGCCGCCAGGAGGCCGCCGGTACAGCTTTCCGCCGTCGCCAGGCTCAGGCCCTTGTCATGGGCTTTGGCCAGCACCTCTTCCGCCCGCTGCTGCACTTCGGGCGGTAGGGCGGGATCGAGCGTTTCGGCCATGCGGCTTCTATCGTTCGAGAAGGCGACTGGTTCCGGTCAGGCGGCGGCCCGATCGTCACCGATCGGCAGGCGCGCGCGCACGGTGGCCTTGGAAAGGTCGAGCCCGTAGAGCTTCGCCGCGTTGCCGCCGACGATGCCGCGCACGGCTTCCGGGTCCATGTGCCCCATCGTCTCGCCGATGGTCCGCACGCTGTTCGGCCAGATGGAATCCGGGTGCGGATAGTCGCTGGCCCATAGCAGGTTCTCCGGCCCCCAGAACTCGGTGAGGCGCATCGCCGTGGGGCTCTGCTGGAAGGTGCCGTAGACTTGCCGCTGGAACACCTCGCTCGGCTTCATCTTGTGCGGGATGCCGCCCTTGTCGTCCCAGAAATCCTTGCATTCCCACAGGCGCCAATGGCGGTAGTCGAGTTCTTCCACCACCCACGGCACCCAGCCCACGCCACTTTCGGCAATGACGATCTTCAGCTTCGGATGCCGTTCCAGGATACCCCAGGCGAACAGGTCCACGAAGGGATCGAGGAATTGTTCGATGAACATCTTGGCGTGGAGGAACGTCGCGCCCGGGCTGCCTTTGTACTTGTCGAAGGCATCGCCCGCCTTGGGGAACACCGTGACATGGAAGGAAAGCACGATGCCGCTCTGTTCGAGCAGGTCGAACAGCGGTTCCCATCGCTTGTCTTCCAGCCGGGGTTCCGCCACCGCGATCTGGAGGTTGGCCTGCCGGCAGCCGCCCTTTTCGGCAAGGCGCTTCAACTCGTCATAAGCGGCCTCGGGGTAAGGCGGCAGCATGGCGACCCCGATCAGCCGATCGGGCGCGGCCGAGCAGAAATCTTCGTAGAGCCAATCGTTGTAGGCGGCATAGCAGGCGCGCATGAAGGCTTCGTCCTGCGTGCGGATCGAGGTCACCGGGCCGAACACCAGATGCGCCCAGACCTGATCGCGGTCCATGTCGGCCAGGCGCAAGGCGGCGTTGCCGGCGCGCAACTCGCTCACATCGTTGATCCCGCCGCGATCGTAAGCGGTGTGGAGCGGCTTGGGGCCGGGGCCGAAGCCGCGCCCCTTGGCGCCCGACCACATGCCCCAACGCTCTCCATCGGCCATCCACAGGGCGGGGCCGGCATCGGGCACCTCCACGCGCGGCGCACGGTCGCCCCAGCTGGCCATGCGCCGGGTCCAGACATCGGCGGGCAGCATATTGAGGTCGAGGTGATCGTCGCAGGAGACGAGCGCGGTTTCGATCATGGCACTCTCCGGGTATTTTCCTTAGCTTGCGAAGGGAATGGCAGCGCCGCGCCCCCGCTGCAATGAAAAAGGGCGCCCCCAAGCGGGAGCGCCCTCGCGCCGCTGCGCTAAGCCGGGGTTACTTGCAGCGAACCTGCCCGCGTTCGATCTGGCGGCCCAGCAGGGCGCCGGCGGCGGCGCCGAGCACGGTGCCGGTGGTCCGTTCGCCGTGGGTATCGATCGCGCGGCCGGCCAGCGCACCAGCGGCGGCGCCGATGATCAGGCCCGTGGTGCCGTTGGACCGCTTGCAGTAATAGCGCCCGTCATCGCCGCGCCAGTACTGGATGCCGTTGGGCGTGCGCTTGTAGTGCCGCTCCGCATGATGATGCCGCTTGGCCATGGCCGGCGCGGTGGGTAGCGCCAGTCCAGCAGCGGCCAGGACGAGAAGGGTGGTGCGCATCGGAATACCTTTCCGTTGATTTCGTTGCCTCAACGGGGTTTTTTGTTCAGCGCTCCCCAACCTCAGATGAACAAATCCGCGCCCGGCGACTTGCGCGACGAGCGGCCTCGCTCATGCGGCGAACCGTGGGTGCCGGCTCAGCCGCCTGCCGGCCCGGCGGGCGCGCCGGACATGAAGATCGCCTGGAGCACGATCTTGCCGTCGTGAACCAGGAACTGCTCTGTCGCCTTCACCGGCCCGGCTTCCCAGGTCATAAAGCCGACATCGCCTTCTTCCCACACCTTGGTCACTTTCATGCCGCCACCCGAAGAGGGGCTGGAGGCGGGGGCCTGCGCGCCGGCCGGGCGTTGAGGGAACATCCGGGCGTAAAGCTCGCGGATCGCCGGCTTGCCCTGAATCGCGCGGCCCTGCTGGAAGACCACCGCATCATCGGCATAGTCCTGCATGAGCTTATCGAGGTCGCCGCCGGCCGCCGTGTGGCGCTGCACGATTTCCGTCGGCGTGGGGCCGGCGGCCTGGGCCGCGCCGGCAAGGGCCAGCGCGGCAGCGGCAAGCAAGGGCAGTTTCAGCATGTCGGACTCTCCCGTGACTCGCGGCGAAACTAGCGCCGCGAGCGGGGCGAGGCCAGTAAATAGTTCATCCGATGAACTATCGTATCGCCCTAGAGCCGGGCGACTGCCGCTTGCGCTTCGGCCAGCGATTGCTGGCGTGCATCGGGGCCAAAGCCGATGCGGTTGGCGCGGATGAATTCCACTGTGTCGATGCCGATGAAGGCGAAGAAATCGCGCAAGTAGCTCTCGTGATGCTCGAACGGGGTGTCCACCTCGTAAAGGCCGCCTTGCGACAGGGCGACGATCACCCTGCGCCCGCCGGCGAGGCCACGCGGCCCGCCTTCGGAATAGCTGAAGGTGACGCCGGGCACGCCCAGCCGGTCGAGCCAGGCCTTGAGCGAAGAGGGAATGGTGAAGTTGTACATCGGCGCGCCGACGATCACGATGTCGGAGGCCAGGAACTGGTCCAGCACTGCGCGCTCTACCGGATGGACAGCTCTCATCGCCTCGTCATGCCGCTCGGCGGGGAAGCGGATGGCGCCCATGGAGGCCGGGTCGATGTGCGGCAGCGGATCGGCAGCGAAATCCAGCTCGGTGACCTCCGCTTCGGGATAGCGTGCGCGGAAATGATCGACGGTGGCCTGAGTCAGCAAGCGGCTGGCCGATTCGGCTCCGGTGACCGAGGTATCGATGCGGAGAATCTTCATTACTGGAAATTCCTGGTTACTGTTAATAACTAGGAGCCATATGGAAACCGTAGATACACTCCCGCAAGAAGGCACTTTGCTGTCCACTGGGGACAGCGATGTGCCTGCCCAGGCCCTGAGCCGAATCCAGGCCCATGCGCCTTCGGCCTGCCGGACGGTGACCGAAGTTCTCGCCCGCGTCGGTGACAAGTGGTCGATGCAGATCGTGATGAGCCTGGCCGATGGGCCGGTACGCTTCAACGCGCTGCGCCGCGCGGTGGACGGTATCAGCCAGCGGATGCTGACGCGCACCTTGCGCGCGCTGGAGCGTGACGGGCTGGTCAGCCGCATGGTCACGCCCAGCATCCCGCCGCGCGTGGACTATGCGCTGACCCCGCTGGGCGAATCGCTGCGCCGGCCGGTCGGCTTGCTGGGCGATTGGGCCGTGGCTCACCGAGAGACGATCGCCAGCGCGCGCGAGCGGTTCGATAGCGAGCAGAGAGGAGAGGCCGCCTGATCCTCCCCCGGCGAACCGGGAGAGGATTCGGGCGCACTTACAGACCGATCACGCCGCCATCGGTGCGGGTGATCGCCACCACCGCCGAGCGCGGGCGGCCCGAAGCGTTGCCCGCCTGGCTTTGCGGCCAGTTGCTGCTAGGCGCGGCGGCGCTGCCGTTTTCGCCGGGGTGCTGGATGCCGACGAACAGGGTGCGGCCATCGGGCGTGGTATCCACGCCGGTGATCTCGCATTCCTTCGGCCCCACCAGAAAGCGCTTGAGCGTGGCCGCCGTGGCCGGCGATCCGACGGGGGTGGCCTGGGTGCCGGTCGCACCGCCGGCGCCGACATTGGTGATAGTGCGTGCGCCGCCATCGCCCACGGTACCCGGCAGGCCAGCCAGCATCATGCAATTGGTGCGGTCGGTCATCGCCCCGTCATCGGTCTGGAGCCACAGCAGCGGCTTGATCTGACCCGCCGGATTCTGCGGGCGCGAGAACCACAGGCCGTCCGGGCTGGAGAAGTCGTTATCCGCGGTGAGGCCGGAGAGGTTGACGTTCGCCGGGTCCGAGTCCGCCGCATCGGCGCCGAACAGGTAGATATCCCACGTGAAGCCGGTCGCCGCGTTGTCGTCACCGTTTTCGCGCATGCGGACGATATGGCCGTTGGGATTGCCATACTGCGCCGTGCCGCCTTTCGGATCGTTGTAATGCCGGGGATTGGCGGCATCGGTGCCGTTGATCGGGCGGCCGGCGGCGTTGTTGTTGGTCAGCGTAAGATAGACCTCGCCGGTGGCCGGATTGACCGCGGTCCATTCCGGCCGGTCCATCGGCGTCGCGCCCACGGCATCGGCCGCCAGCCGCGCGTTGACCAGGATATCGGCCTGATCGGCAAAGACATATTCGGGATCGGAGCCGGCGGCGGCGCGGTTCGGCACGGAGCCGAAGGTCAGCGGCAGCCATGCGCCCGTCCCATCGGCATTGAACCGCGCGACATGGAGCGTGCCGGTATCGAGGTACTTGTCGCCCATGGCCAGGCGATCGGCCGCCTGCGCGTCCGCCGGGTTCCACGCCGCGGCGGAGACGAACTTGTAGAGATATTCGCGGCGCGAATCGTCGCCCATGTAGACGGCGACTTTCTGCCCGCCGGTCAGCCGGCCGAGCCAGGCCCCTTCGTGGCCCATGCGGCCCAGTGCGGTGCGCTTGCGCGGCGCCTTGGTGGGATCGTAGGGATCGATTTCGAGCACCCAGCCCATCTTGTTCGGCTCGTTGCGATAATCCGCGGCGGCGGAGGCGCCGGTCGAGCGGGCGTCCCAGCGGGCGAACATCGGCTCGCTGCCGGCGGTGGACCAGGCATAGTTGCCGCCGGTCGTCACGCCATAGCGGCGCAGCGCGGTCAATTCGCGCGGGGTGCGGGCGGCATCGTCGCCGGTGCGGCGGAAGTAGCCGGCCCAGTTTTCCTCGCAAGTGAGATTGGTGCCCCAGCCGCTGAGGCCGTTGGCGCAGTTGTTGATCGTGCCGGTGCCGACGGTGCCCGTGGCATCGGCCACGGTCTTGAGCAGGTCGCTGCCCCGCGCCGGGCCGTTGAAGACCACCGGCGTGTTCGGCGTGACGCGGCGGTTGAGGGCGCTGTCCTGAACATAGCTCCACTTGCGATCGCCGGCGTCGCGGTATTCGGTGACGCTGACGCCGTGCGCCTCGATCTCCTTGACCGCTTCGGCCGCCGGGCGGGGGCCGGCGCTGACATTGGTCGGGCCATTGGGATGGAGATACTGGATGTTGAGGTTCTCGTGGTTCTGCACCAGCAGGCCGCGAGCGGAACTGTTGTCGTCACGGGTGCCGGCGGCGTTGAGGCCGAACCAGTGCAGCGCATCGCCATGATCGCCGATACGGTGGGCGAAGTCGGTATCGCTGCCGTTATTGGCGTAAGCCGGAACGCCGGCGGCGAGCGGATCGCCGAGCCGGGTCATCACCGTGACCTGATAGCCGGCCGGAACCACGACCACGTCGCCCAAACTGTGCGGCACGGCATTGAAGCCCAGCACGGCCGGATTGACGGTGACCGTGGTGGCCTGCGACGAGGTTTGCCCGTTGCCGCCGGTTGCCTCGAACGTGAACTGGAGCGGCGATGCCGCCTGCACCGCCGGGGCGATGAAGCTCGCGGTGTTGGTATCGGCATTCACCAGTTCGACGGCCGGCCCGCCGGTCTGGGTCCAGCGGACGGAAGAGGCGCTGCCAGCGACCATGGCGCCGTTCAGGGTCACCGGATTGCCCGCGCTGGTCGTGCCGCTGCTGCCGGCGTGGACCACGAAACCGCCCGATCCGCCCTTGGAACCGTCGAGCCAGTCGCAGGCGGCTAGGGCGGCGGTGCCGAGGAAGGCCACCGAGGTGGCGCCCAGCCCGCCGAGCAGCGTCTGCCGGCGGGAATAGCGCTCGGCCACGATTTCACCCAGGTGCGGGTTGGCCTGGGTATTGTTCGTATCGACGTCGCCATCGGAATAGCCGCGTGCCGGATTGAAGTCGTGCATCGGATCGTCCCTCATTCGTGTGTGATGAGGGAGCAGGTATCCGGCGATTATGACCGGCAAAGGCGATTCGCGTGGCCAAGCCTTGGCCCCCGCGTGACCGCGCGGTCAGAAAACCGCCATGGACCTGTAATGCGCGCCCGGTTCAGGCGTGCACGGCTTGCCGCAACGGGCTTTCCTGTTCCGCATCCAGCGCGCGCAGGCGCTGTTCGGTTTCCATCATGTAGTCGCGGGTGATCGGCGCGGCCCAGCGGTTGCGCATGAATTGCAGCTGATAATTGACCATGCCGCCATCGGAGAACATCGTCATCGCCCCGGCGAGATAGAAGGCATAGAGCCGGTAGAACCGTTCGCCCCGCAGACGCACGATCTCTTCATGATGGGCGGTGAACCGATCGTACCAGGCGCGCAGCGTGTACATGTAGTGCAGCCGCAGGATCTCGCAGTCCGACATGATCAGTCGCTCGGGCTCGCTGGCCTTCATCACTTCCGACAGCGCCGGCACGTAGCCGCCGGGGAAGATGTACTTCTGCATGAAGTGATCGGTGCTGCCCGGCGCGCCCATGCGGCCGATCGTGTGGATCAACGCCATGCCGTCGGGCTTCAGCAGTTCCCGCACCTTGCGGAAGAAGGCGGGGTAGTAAGAAGTGCCGATGTGTTCGAACATGCCGACGGAAACGATCCGGTCGAATTCGCCGGTGACGTCGCGGTAATCGATCAGCTCGAACTTCACCCGGTCGCCAACGCCGGCTTCTTCCGCTCGCTGGCGCGCCAGGGCGAGCTGTTCGGTGGACAGCGTGACGCCGAGCACGTCCACATCCGCCACGCGATGGAGGTAAAGCGCCATGCCGCCCCAGCCGCAGCCGATATCGAGCACCCGCTGCCCCGGTTGCAGGTGGAGCTTGGCGGCGATGTGGGCCTTCTTGTCGAGCTGCGCCTGTTCCAGGCTGTTCGACGGATCGGTGAAGTAGCCGCAACTGTACTGCATGTCGGAATCGAGGAACAGGCGATAGACGTCGTTCCCCACGTCATAGTGATGGGCGACGTTCTTGCGTGCTTTCGACCGCTGGTTGTGGGTGTTCAGCCACTGGCGGAATCTGCCGCTTCCACGCAGGAAGTTGCTGGAGCGGTTGCGGTCTTCCCAGCGCAGGTTGCGCCGGACCATAAGGGTAAGATCGATGATCTCACCCTGTTCCAGCCGCAGCCGATCGTCCATCCACGCTTCGACCGCGCCCACCGTGGGATCGCGCACGAGGTCCAGCATGGTTCGTCGGTCCATCAAACGGATGGTGACGGGATTGAGTTCGGGATCGGGGGCGCCATAGCGCCGCGCCTTCCCATCCGGGCCGATCACCGTAAGTTCCCCATGTTTGAGGAGCTTGCCGAGCATTCTGTCCAACAAACGCATCATCGCAGGATATACCCATTTGACTTGAGTGCAACTCCGTCAAAGGGCCGACAGGCGCGCGCGGGCGGTCAGCCCAGGGCGGCCTGCTTTTCGGCCGCCAGACGATCGAGTTCGGCCCGGCTCTTCTTTTCCGCCGCTGTCTTGAGCTGGCCGCAGGCGGCATCGATGTCGCGCCCGCGCGGTGTGCGCACGGGGGCGGAGATGCCGGCTTCGAACACGATTTCGGAGAAGCGCCGGACACGCTCGGGCGTAGAACATTCGTACGGCGCGCCGGGCCAGGGATTGAAGGGGATCAGATTGACCTTGGCGGGCAGGCCATACTGCCTGATCAGCCGCACCAGCTCGTGCGCGTCCTCGTCACGGTCGTTCTTGTCCTTCAGCATCACGTATTCGAACGTGATGCGCCGGGCATTGGAGGCGCCGGGATAGGCGGCGCAGGCTTCGAGCAGTTCCTCGATGCCGTACTTGCGATTGAGCGGCACGATCTCGTCGCGCACCGTCTTGTTCACCGCATGGAGCGAGACGGCGAGGTTGACCCCGATCTCTTCTCCGCAGCGCGCCATCATCGGCACCACCCCGCTGGTGGACAAAGTGATACGGCGGCGGGACAGGGCCAGCCCGTCACCATCCATCACCAGCCGCAGCGCATCGCGCACGTTTTCGAAGTTATACAGTGGCTCGCCCATGCCCATCATCACGATGTTGGTCAGCAGGCGGCCATCGGCTGTATATTCGGCCGGGCTTTCCTCATCGAGCATGTCCATCCGGCCTTTGGGCCATTCGCCCAGCGCATCGCGCGCGAGCATGACCTGGCCGACGATCTCCCCCGGCGTGAGGTTGCGCACCAGGCGCATCGTGCCCGTGTGGCAGAAACGGCAGTTCAGCGTGCAGCCGATCTGGCTGGAAACGCACAGCGTGCCCCGGTCCGCATCGGGGATGAACACCATTTCGAAATCGTGCCCGTCCGCGGTGCGCAGCAGCCACTTGCGCGTGCCGTCGGTGCTGTGCTGCGCCTCCACCACCTCGGGCCGGCCGATCACGAAGCGTTCCGCCAGCCACGGGCGCATGGTCTTGGCTATATCCGTCATCGCCGCGAATTCGGTCACGCCGCGATGGTAGAGCCAGTGGAACACCTGCTTGGCCCGCAGCTTCGCCTGGCGCGCGTCCAGCCCGGCATGTTCGAACAGCTCGGCGATGCGCTTGCGCGGCAAGCCGACGAGATCCACGCGGCCATCGGCGCGCGGTGTTATCTCGCGCGCGACGGGAACCGGATCGATCGTTCCGGGAATGCTCATCAGGGCGGTGTCGGCCATCGGTGGCGCATATAGGGTGAGCGGAGCCGAAGCGCAAAACCGCTCGGCAATGCGTGCGCGATTATCGCCGGGGCGTTGCCTCCTGCGGCCTGAATGGGGGGCGGGCACCACCGCATCGTTCGGTTCATCGCAAGAGGCCGGCATTCCGCCGAGCGGCACTGTTGCCCAAAAACATCAATTATCTCGTTGTGTTACGTTCATGAAACCAGACCCCCTGCCGCACCATTTCACCGGCTGCGCGGAAAGGCTCCGCGCCCGTTTCGAATGGAGCTTACAATGAAAAAGGGTATCGCATTCCTGCTGGCCACCAGTTCGCTGGCCTTCATCGTCGCGCCGGCGGCAGCGCAGGATTCGACGTTCTCCGGCCCGTGGGTCGCAGCCGTCGGCGGTTGGGACAAGAACAAGGCCGGCAGCAGCGTCGACAACGACGCCGACCCCGACAACGGCATATTCCAGCAGGACGAATCCGCCAGCGGCATCGTCTACGGTGCCGCGATCGGTTATGACGCCGACCTCGGCGGCGTGGTGGTCGGCGGCGAAGCCGAACTGACCGATTCCACCGCGGATTCCGAATATGGCAATCCGAACAGCGACTTCGGCCTGGGCAGCGTGGACACCGGGCGCGACATCTATGTCGGCGCGCGCGTGGGCTTCAAGGCGACGCCGAGCACGCTGGTCTATGCCAAGGGCGGCTATACCAATGCCCGGTACAACTTCATCGGTACCGATGGCACCACGGATTATAGCGAGCACCTCGACACGGATGGCTGGCGCGTGGGCGCGGGCGTGGAGCAGAAGATCGGCACCAACGCCTTCGCCAAGGTCGAATATCGTTATTCGAACTATTCGAAGGGCGAGATCGACTTCGAGGCCGAAGGCATCGCCGATAGCGACCGGTTCAACATCGACACCGATCGCCACCAGGTGGTGGCCAGCGTCGGCTGGCGCTTCTAAGCCTTCTTCGGAAGATGCATCGAGGGGCCGGGAGTGAAACCTTCCGGCCCCTTTTTCTATCGCAGGCGCGCGCAGCCCACGGTGGCCGCGTCCATCGCCGTGGCCGCGCCTTCCAGGCTGTAGCGATCGGTGAAGAGCCGCCCGCCGCCGTCGCGCGCGGAAACCGCCATGGTTGGGGTGGAGCGCATCGCGGCGATGATCGCCGCATCCATCCGCGCGTCGGCCGCCCAGGCATCGGCGCCGCGCCCCGTGAGCGCGAAGCTGCGCCCGCCGAGCCTCAGCGTGATCGCCGCGCCCTGGGCCGCCCCGCGCGAGAGGCGCACATGCACTTGCCCACGGATGCCGCGCTTGGGCCAGGTGCCGATCGTGGCAAAGGGCGCCGTTTCGCGCCGGCGATCGCGCGCATTCTCCTGCGCCGCGGCGATGGCATAGCAGCGCGGCACCGCCGGATCGCGAAACGCGCCCCACTGTCCGAACACGCCGAGGCTGTCTTTGGCCTGCACGGGGGCGGACAAGGCTAGGGCGGCAAGGGCAAAGGTGGCAGGGGCAAGGGCGGCGGCGCGAAGCATCGCGCGCGGTGCTATCCTTGCGGGTATTCGATGGCCAGCACTTCCCACTCTTTCTCGCCGCCTGGCAGGCGGACGGTGCGCAAGTCGCCCACCGCCGCGCCGCGCAGCGCGCGGGCGACAGGGGCGCTCCAGCCGATCCTGCCGGCGGAGGGGTCCTGCTCGTCGTCGCCGACGAGAGTGACGGTGCGCTGGCTGTCGTCCTCGTCCGCGATAGTGACGGTGGCGCCGAACCAGGCGCGGGTGCGATCGGGCGCTTGCGCCGGATCGACCACGCGCGCGGCCTTCATCCGCCGCGCGAGATGCGCCAGCTCGCGGTCGATTTCGCGCATGCGCTTGCGGCCGTAGAGGTAATCGCCGTTCTCGCTGCGGTCGCCGTTGCCCGCCGCCCAGCTGACGATCGCCACGATCTCCGGCCGCTCGGTGCCGAGCAGATGATCGTAGCGCGCCTTGAGCGCGGTGAGGCCGGCGGGGGTGATGAGGTTTTCAGGCGGCTTCATGGCGGCGCGGTCTAAGACTAAGATCGGGAACGGCAAGTACGCAGCGTGCTCACCTTAACCTGAATGGTCATTGCGAGGAGCGCAGCGACGGAAGCGAAGCTGGCCAAAGGCCAACCCATCCAGGGCGGCGGTGCAATGCGCTCTGGATTGCTTCGCTACGCTCGCAATGACGATTCAGATCAAGTGGTTATCTTTAGCGCAGGAATTCGCGCAGCGGGCGAGGGCGGCCGAAGGTCGCCTGATCCGGATGCAGCTCCTCGTAGATCACCGCATTCTCAAGCACGCGCTGGACGTAGTTCCGGGTCTCGAAGATCGGGATCCGCTCGATCCAGTCGATCCAGCTTATCGAGCCGGTGCGCGGATCGCCGTTGTCGCGCAGCCACTTGTTCACGTTGCCCGGCCCGGCGTTATAGGCCGCCACCGCCAGCGGATAGCTGCCGTAATTGTTGTACATCCGCTGGAAATAGCTGTTGCCGAGCTGGATGTTGTACTGCGGATCGGCCGTCAGCGAGGCGGAAAGGTAGACCACGCCGATCTTGCCTGCCTGCTCGCGCGCGGTGCCGGGCATGAGCTGCATCAGGCCCTGCGCGCCGGCGTGGCTGGTGCGGGTGCGGTCGAATTCGCTTTCCTGCCGGGCGATCGCGTGGACCATCGTCCAGTCCGCGCCGGAGGGAGTCGCCACCGTGGGGAAGCCGAGCTGGGTCAGCGGCGGGAAGCCCTTTTCCGGGGCGACGCGGCCGACGACCACGGCCAGTTCGGGCAGGTTGAGCTGCCGCGCCAGTTCGCCCACCGCCGCCATCTCTCCCGGGCTTTGCGCCTGGCTGGCCAGTTCGGTGTAGAACTTGCGCTTGGTCTGCCAGGGATAGCTGGCGCTGGCCACCACGCGGACGGCCTGAGCCAGCGGGCCCGCCGCCACCGAAGCGCGCTGTTCGGGCGTCGGCTGGGGAGCGGGCGCGGCAGCGGGGGATGGCGCCGGCCGCCCCAGCCGTTCGAGCGCCAGCAGGCCGTAGAAATATTCGGGATAGGCAGCGGCCATCTCGTAATAGCGAGTCGCCTCGGCTGTGTTGCCGGCCTGTGCGGAGGCATGGCCGGCCCAGAAAAAGCCCTTGGAGCGGGTCTGCGGCGTGCGCGCGGCGGCGCCATAGCGATAGAACAGTGGCGCGGCGCTGTTGCCTTCGCCCAGATCCCACAGCGCGCGCGTGCCGCCCAGCCACATCAGCGAAGTATAATCGTCACGCAGCTTGTAAGGCGCATCGGCGATCGCATCCGGGTTGGGGAAGGCTTCGCCCGCGCGCATGGCGATCTGCTGGGCGGAGCGGGCGTCCGCCATGCGGGCGACGTTGAGATGTTCTTCCACCCAGGCGGTGGGATTGAACGGGGTGCCGGCCAGCGGCGGATGGGCCGCGAGCAGCATGATCGCTTCCAGCGGCCGGCCTTCGGTGCGCAGTTCCCGGCTGCGGTTGTAGAGATAGCCGGGATCGCTTTGCGCGCCGGGATCGATCGTCGCTCCGTCGCCGCCCTGGAGAATCGCCAGCCGCGCCGCGAACCGCGCCGCCTTGGCGGGTGAGACATAGGGAAGCTGGCGCGCGGCGGCGGCTGCATCGCGCTGCCACAGCAAGGCGTCCATTCGTGCGTCTTGATCGTCGGGCGTGAAGCTGCCGCCATAGGCGGCGAACAGCGTGGCATAGGCTGCTTCACTCATCCCGCCGCCGCGCCAGGCCGCGCGGGCGGTTTCCAGCGCCTCTGCGGGGCGCGCGGCCATGAGAGCCACGGCCCGCTGGGCGCGGCCGCCGTTCGTCACCGGCGGGAAACGATCGAAATAGGCGACGACGCGAGCGGGAAGGGCATAGTCCCGCGCCAGGCGATCCTCGGCATAGCCGCGCAGCTTGGCTTCATCCGGAAAGCCGGGATTGGCCAGCAGGAACCCGGCGTAATCCTCGAACGTGAAACTGGGGCTGGCGGAAAGCTGCTCCCACCGGCTGACGGCCATGGCCACTTCCGCCGGTGGCTGTGTGGCGACCAGGCTGGCGCGCCCGGTGTCCCATTCGCTGCCTTGCGCGGAGGCGTGGGGTGAGCCAAAGGCGGCGGATGCGAGAAGAGCGGTAAAAAGAGCCTTGCGAACCATGCTGGACATCGTGCCGAGCCGCTCCTTATCAGGCGCTTAACGGATTATTCCCCCGGCCCGCCCCGCGGTGCCTTGGCCGGGTTACACGACATGAGTGGAGCGATGTAAATGTTCTCTGGCTCGATTCCGGCCCTGGCGACTCCTTTTCGCGATGGAGTGTTGGACGAGGCCGCCTTTCGCCGCTTCGTCGATTGGCAGATCGACAGCGGCTCTTCCGGGCTGGTTCCCTGCGGCACCACCGGCGAAGCGTCCACCATGGACAATGAAGAGCATCACCGGGTCATCGGCCTGTGCGTGGAACAGGCGGCGGGCCGCGTTCCGGTGATCGCCGGCTGCGGCAGCAACGATACCCGCACCGCGCTGTGGCACATGGAAGTGGCGAAGGAACTGGGGGCCGATGCGGCCCTGATGGTCGCGCCTTATTACAACCGGCCGAGCCAGGCGGGGCTGCTGGCGCATTTCTCGTTCCTCGCCGAAAGCTGCGACTTGCCGATCGTCCTCTACAACGTGCCCGGCCGCACGGTGACCGACCTGCTGCCCGCCACGGTGGCCGAACTCGTGCGCCGCTATCCCGATCGGATCGTCGGCCTGAAGGATGCGAGCGGCGATTTGCAGCGCGTGACGCAGCACCGGCGGCGGGCCGGGGAAGGCTTCTGCCAGCTGTCGGGCGACGATCCGCTGGCGCTGGCCGGCTATGCGCTGGGCCAGGTGGGCTGCATTTCGGTGACCGCCAATGTCGCCCCCGCGCTTTGCGCCGACTTCCACGCTGCGGCCCAGGCCGGCGATTTCGCCCGGGCGCGTGTGCTGCACGATCAGCTGTTTCCGCTGCACAAGGCGCTGTTCGCCGATGCCAGCCCGGCGCCGACGAAGTATGCCCTGGCCCGGCTGCATGACTGGTTTGCCTGCGACACGCGGCTGCCGATCGCCCCGTGCAGCGAAGAGGGCCGCCAGGCGGTGGACGCCGCGCTGGCGGCCCTGGGGCTGGCCTGAGGCTCAGCCTCCGCCGGCGCGCTTGCGGCGGGTGACCCAGCCCTTGCGGGCAGCGGCCGAACGCTGCTCGAACGAGCCGGACTTGTGCGCCCGTCCCCCGCGCGAGGAGGATACGTGAGTATCTTTCTTCCCGCGTCCGGAGCCGGACTTGTTGCCGCCGCCGCTTTCCTTGTTCACCGTGGCCCAGGCGCGGCTCTCGGCCGTTTTCGCCGGAACGCCGCGATCCTCGTAGCCTTGCTCGATGTGTTCCGCCTTGCGCTTCTGCTTGTCGGTATAGCTGCTCTTGTCTCCACGTGGCATGGCCACTCTCCTTTCAGATGACCAAAAGAGCGAGTGACCGCTTGAAAGGGTTCCCGCCTTTCCCTTCGTCAAGTTCGCGCCTACATGCCCGCGTCTCATGGCCCGCCCGAAACCCTCCACGTTCGACAAGAAGAAGGTCGTCGCCGAGAACCGGCGCGCGCGGTTCGATTATTTCATCGAGGAGACGTTCGAGGCGGGGATCGCCCTGAGCGGGACCGAAGTGAAGAGCCTGCGCTTCGGTGAAGGGTCGATCGCCGAAAGCTATGCCCAGGTGCACGATGGGGAGGCATGGCTGATCAACGCCAACATCCCCGAGTTCAGCCATGGCAACCGCTTTAACCACGAACCCAAGCGGCCCCGCAAGCTGCTGCTGCACCAGCGCGAGATCGAGAAGATGATCGGCGCGGTGGAGCGCAAGGGGATGACGCTGATCCCGCTCAGTGTCTATTTCAACGCGCGCGGCCGGGCCAAGGTGGAACTGGCGCTGGCACGCGGCAAGCAGACGCATGACAAGCGCGCCAGCATCAAGGAGCGCGACTGGAAACGCGACAAGGCCCGGCTGATGCGCGAGCGGGGCTGACCCCGCATCCGGGCTGCCGGGTGGGCAAGGACCTGTCGGGAAGCACGGTGTGTCGCTAACCTCCCTTGCAAGGGCTGGTTCAGCCGAGCAAGGCGAAGACGGGATAATATGGCACGATCCAAGACCTTCCTGGCGGATTTCCTTCGCCGCAACATGCCGACGCGCGAACAGATGGAGGAGAACCGCTTCGTCCGCCCGTTCGCGCATCGCGTGTTGCGATCGGAACTGTGGCGGTTCACCCGTCGATCGGTGCCGCGCGGGGTGGCCTTGGGGCTGGCTGTGGGGATCATCGTCCCCTTTGCCCAGATCCTCTTCGCCGCGCTGCTCAGCGCCACGGTGCGGGCCAATGTGCCGCTGGCGGCGCTGATGACCTTCGTCACCAATCCGGCCACCACCCCGGCCATCTGGGTGGCGGCTTATTGGGTGGGCAAGTGGATGCTGCGGATCGACGCGGCGACGATCGTGGCCCCGGTCAACACCGCCATCGAGCAGACCGACTTGCAGCACTTCCTCGAATGGCTGACGGGCGCGACGATGGTCACGGCTTTCGGGCTGGTGGTGATCGCGCTGGTTTCCTCCGTGTTCAGCTATGTAATCTCCGGGTGGGTCTGGCGGGCCATGGTGGCCCGGAAATGGGCGCGCCGGCGCCATCGGCGCCAGCGGAGCCCGGCGGAATGAGCGCGCTTTTCCGCCAGAGCGGATCGCGCGGGCTGGTGGACACTCTGGCGGTGGCTGCCGCCGTGCTCGCCAGCATCGCGATGATCCGCCTGGCGACAGGCAGCAGCGCGGTGACGCTTGCCTATGCGGGCGGGCTGGTGGTGCTGGCGCTGACCGCTTTCGCCGCTGCCCGCCGCCGCCCCGCGCCGGTGGATGCCGCCCATGGCGCGTTCCCCGACTGGTCGGTGACGGTGGCGGCGATCGAGCAGCCGGGCATGGCCATCGCGATCACCGACCGCGCCAACCGGCTGGTCTGCGCCAGCGCTGCTTTCGAGCTGTGGTTCGGTTCCACCTTCGCGCCGCCGCGCCTGCCGGTTGACGGCGCTTCGGCCGATCAGCTGGCCCGCGCAGCCCGCGCCGCCTGGCGCGAGGGGGACAGCGGGTCGGTCATGGTCACTGACGGGACTCACAACTGGACCGCTTCCGCCCAGCGCGCCGGCCGGGGCGACGATTACCTGATCTGGCGCTTCGCCCCCGTGGTGCGGGGCGAATCGCTGGCCGGCATCGGCAAGTACATCACCGGCGCTTTCGGACGCATCTTGAGCATGGCCGGCATCGAGGTCGCGCTGGTCGGTTCCGATGGCGCGATCCGCGCGGCCAGCGCTGGCTTCGCCCGCCGCGCCGCGGGCGACGAGAGCGCCAGCATGGCGGGGCAGGATTTCGTGGCCCTGCTGCGGTCTGACGAGCGTGACCGGATCTACTTCGCGCGCGAAGGCCGCAAGGGCACGCCGCAAACGCTGGTCAACGTGCCGCTGGTCGATCCCGAGGAAGGCGAAGGGGCGAAAGCGGGCGAGGCCCCTTCGCTAATGCTGCTGCTCGACAGCGGCGTGGGCCTGGGCGGATGGAGCGCTGACGTGCGCGGACATACCCCGCAGCTCGAAGCCCTGCTCGAACAGCTTCCGCTGGGCCTGGCGATGACCGATCGCGACGGCCACTTCCTGTTCGCCAACCCCGCCTTCCGCCGCGCCGCCGGGACCGAAGGCAAGATGCCGCCCTATCCCTCCGACCTGGTGGTGCGGCAGGACAAGACCGCACTGTCCGACGCGGTGCGCCGTTACGGCCAGGGCCCGGCATCGAGCGGCGACATCGCCGTGCGCTTGCGCGCCGAGCCTGACGAGCCGGTCTCGCTGGGCCTGGCCGGCGTGCGCGGGCTGGGCGAGGCGGCGGTGCTGCTCAGCCTGGCGGACACCACCGAGGAGACCCGCCTCAAGCGCCAGGTGGCCCAGGCCACCAAGATGCAGGCCGTGGGCCAGCTGGCCGGCGGCGTGGCGCACGATTTCAACAACGTGCTCACCGCCATCATCGGCTATTGCGATCTCATGCTGCTGCGCCACACCCCGGGCGACAGCGATTATGACGACATCCAGCAGATCAAGGCCAATTCCAACCGCGCCGCCTCGCTGACGCGCCAGCTGCTCGCCTTCAGCCGCCAGCAGACTCTGCGGCCTGAGGTGATTCAGCTGCCCGACGTGATCAGCGAGGTCAGCCAGCTCCTCAAGCGGCTGCTGGGCGCCAAGATCACGCTCAAGACCCACCACGATCGCGATCTCGGCGCGATCCGGGCCGATCCGCGCCAGCTTGAGCAGGTGATCATCAACCTGGCGGTCAACGCGCGCGATGCGATCCAGGCGCGGGGCGGCGAGCACGCGACCGGCACCCTGGCGTTCTCCACCCGCCGCGTGGCGGCCAGCGACGTGCGCCGCACCGGCAGCGAGATCATCCCCGCCGGCGATTACACGGTGCTCATCGCCGAGGATACCGGCGGCGGCATTCCGCCGGAGAACCTGCCGAAGATCTTCGAGCCGTTCTTCACCACCAAGGAACTGGGCAAGGGTACCGGCCTGGGGCTGTCCACGGTCTATGGCATCGTCAAGCAATCGGGCGGGTTCATCTTCGCCGACAACGTCATCGGGCCCGACGGCCGGGAAAAGGGCGCCCGCTTCACGATCTACCTTCCGGTCCACCAGGTGACCGAAGAGGAGCTGCGCAAGGCCACCAGCGAGGAGGAAGCGCGTGATTGGTCGGGCGGCGGGCGCATCCTGCTGGTGGAGGACGAGGACATGGTCCGTGCCGTGGCCGAACGCGCTCTGACCCGCCAGGGCTACACCGTCGTCACCGCCGCCGATGGCGACGAAGGGGTGGAGGAAGTGCGCAAGAACCCCGATTTCGACCTGGTGGTCAGCGATGTCGTCATGCCCAGCATGGACGGTCCGGCGATGGCCCGCGAAATCCGCCAGCTCGCGCCCGGCCTGCCGGTGCTGTTCATGTCCGGCTATGCCGAAGAGCAGCTGCGCCGCGAAATCGACATCGAGCAGATGCACTTCATCGCCAAGCCCTTCAGCGTGCAGCAGATCGCCGCCAAAGTGGCCGAGGTGCTCCGCGGCAGCCGGCGCTGACCTTTTCGCTGCCCGTTGACCGCGGGCGAACCTCCAATACGATGCTTGCATCGCTAGTGGCCATGGGAGATCCGACGATGCCACGTATCGCCGCTTTCGCCGCATTATCCGCCTTGGCGCTCGCCACCGGCGCGCCGGGCCTGGCGCAGGCCGATCCCGAAGCCAGCGCGCAGGGCGATGTCTCGGTGACGATCTACAACAACGGCCTCGGCCTGGTTCAGGACGTGCGCCAGCTGCCGATCCCGTCAGGGCGCAGCACGATCGCGTTCCCCGATGTCTCGGCGCAGATTCGGCCCGAAACGCTGAGCTTCGCCGCCGCCGATACCGGCATCGTCGAGCAGAACTTCGATTTCGACCTGCTGACCCCGGCCAAGCTGATCGAGAAGGCCATCGGCCAGACGGTCACCCTGATCCGCACCAATCCCGCCACCGGCCTGGAAACGCGCGAGCGCGCTACCGTGCTCAGCACCGCCGGCGGTACGGTGGTCCAGATCGGAGAGAGGATAGAGGTGCTGCGCGACGATGGCTTGCCGGTGCGGGTGATCTTCGACCGCGTGCCGCCCAACCTGCGGGCGCGGCCGACGCTTTCCGTCACCGTGGAAAGCGGCCGCGCGGGCACGCGCCCCGCCGCGTTGCGCTATCTGACGCCGGGCCTTGGCTGGTCGGCGGATTACGTCGCGCTTTATGACGAGGCGCGCAATACCATCGACATGCAGGGCTGGGTCACCCTGACCAACAGCACCGGCACGACCTTCCACGAGGCAAACACGCTGCTGGTGGCGGGAAACCCCAATGGCACCGGCGGATCGCGCGTGGCGCGGCCCCCGATCCGGCCTGTCCCGCAGATGGTACCCGGCACCGAAACGGCCGACCGCGAGCGACTGGGCGATTTCTACCTCTATCCCATCGGCGAACGGACCACGATCGCCAACAACCAGACCAAGCAGGTCAGCTTCCTCGATGTGCAGGGGGTGGCGGCGCGCAAGGTCTATGGCCGCACGGTGGGCTGGCTCAGTTCCGACAGCCAGCCCGTCAACGTTGCCAGCCAGATCGCCTTCTCCTCTTCGCGCCAGGGCGGGTTGGGTGACGCCCTGCCGGCGGGTACGGTGCGCTTCTATCAGCGCGACAGCGCGGGCAACCCGCAGTTCATCGGTGAAAACGGCATCGGCCACACCCCGATGGGCAGCGAGCTGACCCTGAGCACGGGCGATGCATTCGACGTGTTCGTGCAGGCGGAAGTGGAAAAGCGCGATCGCATCACCGCCGCCGAATACGAACGCAGCGCGCGCTATCGCGTGCGCGTCAACGGTGAAGAGACTCGCACGATCGAGATCGACCGCGCGGTCGATTACTGGCGCACCACGATGCGTTATACCCTGACCAACGCCAAGCCCACACCAGTGGAGGTGGCACTGGTCCAGGGTGGGCTCGATCGGGGTTGGTCGAGCCGTGATTTCCGCGTGGTGAGCGAGGACGTGCCTGGCGAGCAGATCAATGCCGACCGGCGCAAGTATGTGATCTCCGTGCCGGCGAACGGAAAGCGCGAGGTGCGGGTTACTTACGAGACGCGGTACTGAGGTGAGCGCGATGCGCCGTTGTCGCAGGAAGGGGATCAAGGGCGGCGGAATCCTGATTCTGGCCGTCGGCGCTTTTCTCGCTCTCCACGCTGTTCCTGCCTTTGCCCGTGAAGCCGTGGAAGCCTCGGCGTTCTCGGCGCTTGCCGTCACGCTTTACCGCGATCCCAGTCGCGGGCCGGATGAGGAGATGGACCGCGACTGGCCGCGCGGCTTCGCGATGATCACCGAAACGCGGCAAGTCACGCTGCCGGCGGGCGAATCCACGGTGCGCTTCAGCGGGGTCGCGGAAGGCATGGTCGCGGTCAGCGCGATCGTGACGGGGTTGCCCGGCGGCACTATCGAAAAGAACCGCAACGCCGATCTCTTGAGCCCGGCTGCGCTGGTCGACGGCACGCTGGGCAACCGGGTGACGATCACGCGCACCAATCCGGCGACGGGTGAAGCCGCTTCTGAATCCGCGGTGGTCCGTACGCGCTCCGATGGCGGGTTGGTCCTGCAAACGGCCGAAGGCTTCGAAGCGGTGCGCTGCTCCGGCCTGCCGGAAAAGCTCACGTTCGACCGCGTCCCCGCCGGGCTTTCGGCGCAGCCGGTGTTCTCGGTCGATACCCGTTCGGCAGAGGGCGGCACGTATACGGTGGAGCTGACTTACCTCGCCTGGGGCTTCGACTGGCAGGCGCACTATGTGGCCCATCTGGAAGAGCCGGGGCGTAGCGACCGGATCGCCTTGCGTCTGATGAGCTGGCTCACTTTGCTCAACGACAACGGCCAGAGCTTCCCTGACGCTGAACTGCTGGTGGTAGCCGGCCGGCTCAACGTGGTGAGCGATTTCGATGCCCTGTCCGATCCGCCCGAAGCGCGGCCCTTGCGGCTGACCTGCTATCCGCTGGGCAGTACGGCGGCGGGCACGCCGGAGAATTATCCGCCGCCACCACCCCCGCCGCCACCAGCGCCTGCGCCGATGATGAGCGATAGCATCGTGGTGACGGCGCAGAGGGCGGCTGGTTTTGCCGCAAGTTCTCCCCTCGCGGTTATCGCGGTTGAAGAGGCGGTCGGCGATCTCAAACTCTACCGCGTGCCCGAACGGGTGACCGTTTCGGCCAAGGGGCTGAAGCAAGTGGCGTTCCTCGATCGGGACGGCGTGGAGGGACGCCTGCTCTACACGACACGGTGCACTCCGAGCGAGGATACCGAAGAAGCCGTACCCACCGCCATGCTGCTCGCCACGGTCAACGACCGTAAGCACGGCCTGGGCATGGCGCTGCCCATGGGCGGGATCACGCTGTTCGAGCCCGGCGCGGCGGGCGACCTGCTGATCGGTGAGAACCGACTGCGTGACTATGCCGAAGGGCAGGATGTGGAGATCGCACTGGGCGAGAGCAGCCAGGTCTTCGGCCAGTGCACCGCGCCGGAGGCCCGGGAACGGGAGCGCTGGTCGCCGCGTGTCGTGCTGACCAATGCCAATCGCATGCCTGCCAAGGTGCGCGTGGTGCTGGGCCGCTCGGCAGACTGGCGCTTCACGGGCCTGCGCGGCACCTCGGTGAAAGACGGTGAAGTCATCGTGGAAACGACAGTGCCGGGGAATGGCCGCCGCGAGCTGGCCTGGATCGCGCGCCCGGCCGGTGCCGCCGATTAAGGCGCTGGCGAAAAAGTTGTGTTCCCTACTTGTTCCAATAGAACAAATGGGATACGAACGCCTCCGTTGACGAGTTGTACGGCAACCCTAGGCAACTGACGGAGGCCATGTCATGGCGGCGGAACTGAAGCTGGTGGAAAAGGAATTGGGCGTGGACCGTCAGAAGGCGCTCGAAGCGGCGCTCGCACAGATCGATCGCGCATTCGGCAAAGGCTCGGCCATGAAGCTGGGCTCGAAGGAGGCGATGCAGGTCGAAGCGATCTCGACCGGCTCGCTCGGGCTCGACATCGCGCTCGGCGTCGGCGGCCTGCCGCGCGGCCGGGTGATCGAGGTCTATGGGCCGGAAAGCTCGGGCAAGACCACGCTGGCGCTGCATGTCATCGCCGAAGCGCAGAAGACCGGTGGCACCGCCGCCTTCGTCGATGCCGAACACGCGCTCGACCCGGTCTATGCCAAGAAGCTGGGGGTCGATATCGACGAGCTGATCGTCTCGCAGCCCGACACGGGTGAGCAGGCGCTGGAGATCGTCGACACGCTGGTGCGTTCGAACGCGATCGACGTGCTGGTGGTGGATTCGGTCGCCGCGCTCGTTCCCCGGGCGGAAATCGAAGGCGAGATGGGCGATTCGCATGTCGGCCTGCAGGCCCGGCTGATGAGCCAGTCGCTGCGCAAGCTGACCGGATCGATCAGCCGCTCGCGCTGCATGGTGATCTTCATCAACCAGCTGCGGATGAAGATCGGGGTCATGTACGGCAACCCGGAAACCACGACCGGCGGCAATGCCCTGAAGTTCTATGCTTCCGTCCGCCTCGACATCCGCCGTACCGGACAGATCAAGGATCGGGATGAGATCGTCGGCAATGCCACGCGGGTGAAGGTGGTGAAGAACAAAGTCGCTCCGCCGTTCAAGCAGGTCGAATTCGACATCATGTATGGCGAGGGGATTTCCAAGATCGGCGAGATACTGGATCTTGGCGTCAAGGCCGGGCTGGTCGAGAAATCGGGCTCGTGGTTCTCCTACGACAGCATCCGCATCGGTCAGGGGCGTGAGAACGCCAAGCAGTATCTCAAGGAAAATCCTGAAGTTTGCGACCGCCTGGAAGCCGCGATCCGCGGCCGGACCGAGGCGGTGGCGGAGGAGATGATGGCGGGGCCGGACGCGGACGACGCCATCTGATCCTCAAGCGGCGCGCCTGCGGCCCTCACAGGGCCAGGCGCGGATGCGGAACCGGAGCCGGCGCGGTGTGCCCCACGGGGCCCGCGCCGGCTTCTTCGCCTCCATAGTCTGGTATTGCCGGGCACCGGCGATCAGCGGATCGGGCAGGCCGGATCGAGCCGGAAATCGAGATAATTGTCCACCGAGCCCATCAGGTCTTCGATCTCGTTTTCGAAGAAGTGGTTGGCGCGGGGGATTTCCTCGTGATGGATGGTGATGTGCTTCTGCGTGCGCAGCTTCTCCACCAGCTTCACCACCGAACTCGGCTGCACCACGGTATCCGCGGCCCCCTGGATGAAGATGCCGCTTGCCGGGCAGGGGGCTAGGAACGAGAAATCATACATATTGGCCGGCGGGGCGATCGAGATGAATCCGCGAATCTCCGGCCGGCGCATCAGCAGCTGCATGCCGATCAGCGCGCCGAAGCTCACCCCGGCAACCCAGGTCACCTGCGCTTCGGGATGGATCGCCTGCACCCAGTCGAGCGCGGCGGCGGCATCGCTCAGCTCCCCAATGCCATTATCGAAGCTGCCCTGGCTGCGGCCAACGCCGCGGAAGTTGAACCGCAGCGTGGCGAAGCCGCGATCGACGAATGTCTTGTACAGCCGCTGCACGATGCGATCGTTCATCGTGCCGCCGCCTTGCGAATGCGGATGCAGGATCATCGCAACCGGCGCGCGCGGGCGCGGGGCGGGGGAGAAACGGCCTTCAAGGCGGCCTTCGGGGCCGGGAAAGATCACTGAGGGCATAGGTTCGCTCTAAAAAAGGATGGCACGGGGCGCGCGGGTGGCGCCTCGAAAGTGCCGGGCTATATAGGGTTCATGCATTTTTTCGCAATTCCCGCGCGATGAGCCGCATCTATCTGGATCACGCGGCCAGTGCGCCGCTGCGCCCCGAAGCGCGAGAGGCGATGCTGCGCGGGTTCGGTATCTGGGCCAATCCATCGAGCCCGCATGCCGAAGGCCGCGCCGCGCGCCATGCGCTGGAAGATGCCCGCGAGCGCGTGAAGGCGGCGCTCGGCTGGGACGGCGAGGTGATCTTCACGTCGGGCGCGAGCGAGGCGCTGGCCATCGGCCTGGGGCGCGCCAGGGCGGAACGCCGGCTGGTTTCGGCCGTGGAGCATGATGCCGTGTTCCGCGCTGCGCCGGACGCGCAAATCCTGCCGATCGCGGCCGACGAGAGCGGCCTCGCACGCGTCGATCCTGCTGCGCTCGATGCCGCGCTGGCGCAGCCGGGCCGCGCCGTGGTGGGCGTGCAGTCGATCAATTCCGAAACCGGCACCGTGCTGCTGCCCCACCAGGACGGCACGATCGCGGCGAAAGTGAGGGAGGCAGGCGGGCTGTTCCTCGCCGATTGCTCGCAATCCGCCGGGAAACTGCCGCTGCCGGACGCCGATATGATCGTCGTCTCGGCCCATAAGGCGGGCGGTCCGATCGGCATCGGTGCCTTGCTGGTCAAGGATCTGGCCATGCTCGAACCGAGCGGGGGGCAAGAACGCGGCTATCGCGCCGGCACGGAGAACCTGCCGGGCGCGTTGGGTTTCGCCGCGGCGCTGGAAGCCGGCGGCATCGAAACCTGGCCGACTAGCTATCCCGAACGCTTCGAGTTCAAGGACCTGCTGCTCCAGGCCGGCGGCCGCGTGCTTCGGCCGGGGCCGCAATGCTCGCACATCGTCGCCGTTGCCTCCGACCGCCTCAGCGCGGCGGCCGCGCTGATCCGTTTCGATGGCCTAGGTTTCGCGATCTCGGCCGGTAGCGCCTGCTCGTCAGGCACGCTCAAGCCCAGCCGCTCACTGCTGGCTTTCGGAATCGATCCGGCCGTGGCCTCGCGCACCGTGCGGGTAAGCATAGGCTGGACGACGACGCCGGCGGACCTTCAGGCCTTCGCCGACGCCTGGGCGGAGGTCGCTTCCGGAGACGGCCGCTGAGGCCGGCGTGGGAAGCGACTTGTCTTCGACAAACACCGGGCGAAAGGGCTAGAGCCGCCCGGTGATCTATCTCGATTACCAAGCCACGACCCCGCTCGCGCCCGAAGCGCGCGAGGCGATGCTGCGCTGGCTCGACGGGCCGGACGGAACCGGCTTCGGCAACCCGCACAGCGCGCACCGGCTGGGCCGGCGGGCCGAAGCTGCGGTGGAACTGGCGCGTGACCAGGTCGCGGCGCTGTTCCCGCCGGGCGGCAGGGTGATCTTCACCGGCAGCGCGACCGAAGCGATCAACCTTGCGTTGCGCGGCAGCGAGCCGGCGCGGGCGGGCAAGCCGCTGGCGATCGGCGCTATCGAGCATTCGGCCGTGCTCGACACCGCGCTCGACCTGCCGGGCGAGACCACCCTTCTGCCGGTGGATCGGGAGGCGCTTCTCGATCCGCAGGCACCGCTGCCTGAAGGGGTGGGGCTGGTATCGGTCATGCAGGTCAACAACGAGGTCGGCACCGTGCAGCCGATCGCCGAACTCTATGCCCGGTCAAAGGCAGCGGGGGCCTTGTTCGTCTGCGATGCGGTGCAGGCGGCGGGCAAGATGCCCCTCGCCGAAGCGGACATGATCGCCGTGAGCGCGCACAAGTTCCACGGCCCCAAGGGCATCGGCGCACTGTGGATTCGCGACGGGATCGCCCTGCATCCGCTGATCACCGGCGGGGGGCAGGAGCAGGGCCTTCGATCGGGCACGCTGAGCCCCGCGCTCTGCGCGGGCATGGGCGCGGCGGCGCAGCTGGCCCTGGCGCGTATGGAGCAGGACGCCGCGCACGTCGCCCTGCTGTGGGACCGCGCACTGGAGCTGTTTTCCGGCTGGCGGCTCAACGGTAGCGCGGACCGCCGCTACAAGGGCAATCTCAACATTCGCCGCGAGGGTCTCGACGTGGGGCGGCTGATGTCGGACGCGCGAGAGGTGATGTTCTCGGCCGGCAGCGCTTGCGCCAGCGAGAGCGGCAAGCCCAGCCGCATCCTGTCCGCCATCGGGCTGACCCAGGCGGAAGCCCGCGGATCGATCCGCCTCGGCTTCGGCCGGTACACCACGCTGTCGGAGCTTGAACAAGCGGCGGACATGATTAAGGATGCTGCAGCGCAGCAAGAGTAAGCATGGTCCGAGTCCTGTTCATCACGCGAGGCGGCGAGAAGGTGGAAGCGGCGGCCGAGCCCGGCGCGCGCCTGCTGGAAGTGGGCCAGGCCGCCGGAATGCCGCTGGAAGGCACCTGCGAAGGCCAGATGGCCTGTTCCACCTGCCACGTGGTCGTCGCCCCCGAATGGTTCGACCGGCTGCCCGAAGCAGTGGAGGATGAGGAAGACATGCTCGACCTCGCCGCCGGCGCCTGCCGCACCAGCCGCCTTTCCTGCCAGATCGTGCTGACTGACGAACTTGACGGCATCGAGGTGCGAATACCCTCGGACAGCCACGATATGCAGCGACGATAGCGGTATCCCGTGCCTATCTCTCGTCATTTTCGCGAAAGTGGGGATGAAGGAAGGAAATTTTCACGCGGAGACGCGGAGGCGCGGAGGTGTAGCGTCAGGCGGCCAAGCCGCTTTTCTCTCTCACGGCCAGGTTAGCGATATCGGTGATATTGAAAGGCGGCGTTGCCGCGAACACGGCCTCTCTGCGACTCCGCGTCTCTGCGTGCGAACTTCTTTCCTATTTTATCCGCCATTTGTTGAAACCGTCGCTCTCCCGCCTGTCGCCTTGTGCCCGGCGCTGCTAGGGCGGGCGGCATGGTCACCCTTGGAGACGACGAAATCCCGTCCGACGGCATCGTGGACGAGCCGTTCGAGAGCGCGCTGGAAGAACGGTATCTGGTCTATGCGCTGTCCACGATCACGGCGCGTTCGCTGCCCGATCTGCGCGATGGGCTGAAGCCGGTCCACCGCCGCATCTTGTGGGGGATGCGCCAGATGCGGCTCGATCCCGGCAACGCGTTCAAGAAGTGCGCCCGCATCACCGGCGACGTGATGGGCAAGTACCACCCGCACGGCAACCTGGCGCTCTATGACGCGCTGGTGCGGCTCGCCCAGCCGTTCACGCTGCGCTATCCGCTGGTCGAAGGGCAGGGGAACTTCGGCAACATCGACGGCGATGGCGCGGCGGCGGAGCGGTACACCGAATGCCGCCTGACGAAGACGGCGATGCAGCTGATGGACGGGCTGGACGAAGGCACCGTCGATTTCGTCCCCACGTACAACAACGAAGAGGAAGAGCCGGTCGTCTTCCCCGGCCTGTTCCCCAATCTCCTCGCCAATGGCGCCAGCGGAATCGCGGTGGGCATGGCGACCTCGATCCCCAGCCACAACGCGGCCGAAGTGATCGATGCCGCGCTGGAGCTGATCGACAACCCGCATGTCGAACATGCGCGGCTTATGGAGCTGTTCCGGGGGCCGGATTTCGCCACCGGCGGTCTGATCGTCGACAGCGCGGAGGCGATCTCGCACGCTTACGAGACGGGGCGTGGCAGCTTCCGCGTGCGGGCGCGGTTCTTCGCCACGGAGAGCAAGGACGAAGACGATCGCGCGGCCGGGATCGAGCGGCTGGGCGGCGGGCAGTACCAGCTCGTCGTCTCCGAAATCCCCTACATGGTCCAGAAGGGCAAGCTGATCGAACAGATCGCGCAGCTGATCGCGGACCGCAAGCTGCCGATCCTGGAAGACGTGCGCGACGAGAGCGACGAGCATGTGCGCATCGTGTTCGTGCCCAAGAGCCGCAACGTCGATCCCGAGCTGCTGAAGGAAAGCCTCTACAAGCTGACCGATCTGGAGACGCGCCTCTCGCTCAATCTCAACGTGCTCGATGCCAGCCGCACGCCGATGGTCATGGGGCTGCACGAGCTGCTGACGAACTGGCTGGCCCACCAGATCGACATCCTCCAGCGGCGGACGCGCCACCGGCTGCGCAAGATCGCCGACCGGCTGGAACTGGTCGCAGGCTATATCATCGCATTCCTCAACCTCGACCGGGTGATCGAGATCATCCGTACGGAGGACGAGCCCAAGCCGGTGATGATGGCCGAGTTCGAGCTGACCGACCGGCAGGCCGAGGCGATCCTCAACATGCGGCTGCGCAGCTTGCGCAAGCTGGAGGAAATGGAGCTGCGCAGGGAGCATGACGCGCTGCTGGCCGAACAGGCTGAGCTGGAGAAGCTGCTGGAATCGCCGGCTCGGCAGCGCACGCGGCTGAAGCGCGACCTGGCGGCGCTGCGCAAGGACTATGCCGAGGATACCGCGCTGGGCCGCCGCCGCACGACGATCGCCGAAGCCGCGCCCACGGTGGAATTCAGCATGGATGCGATGATCGAGAAGGAACCGGTGACGGTGATCCTCTCGCAGCGCGGCTGGATCCGGGCGGCGAAGGGGCACTTGCCGCTGGAACAGGACTGGAAGTTCAAAGAAGGCGACGGCCCGGCTTTCGCTGTCCATGCCCAGACCACAGACAAGCTGCTGCTTGCGGCTGACGATGGACGCTTCTTCACCCTGGGCGCGGACAAGCTGCCGGGCGCGCGCGGGTTTGGCGAGCCGATCCGCAACACGCTCGACATCGATGCCGGGGCGCAGATCGTGGCGCTGATCGTGCACAAGCCGGGGACGCAGCTCCTGCTCGCGTCCAGTGTCGGGCGCGGGTTCGCCGCGATCACCGACGAGCTGCTGGCCGAAACGCGCAAGGGGCGCCAGGTGGCCAACCTGAAAGACAAGGCGCGGCTGGCGGTGGCGCGGCCCATCGCGCCGGAGCACGATCACGTGGCGGTGGTGGGGGAGAACCGCAAGCTGGTGGTGTTCAGCCTGGAGGAGCTGCCGGTGATGGCGCGCGGGCAGGGGGTGACCTTGCAGCGTTACCGCGACGGCGGCCTGTCCGACGCGACGACGTTCACGCTGGAAGAGGGCCTGTCATGGGAGATGGGCGGGGACACCGGCCGCACGCGGACGGAGAAGGACATCCAGATGTGGAAGGTGGCCCGCGGGGCGGCGGGCCGATTGCCGCCGCAAGGGTTCCCGCGGGATAACCGTTTCTGAGGCGAGCGGTCATCCCGGCCGGGCCGGGATGACCGGACTGATCAATCGCCGCCCTGGCCTTCGGACGAAGTCTGGGCAATGGCCGCTGCCACATCGGCGGCCTTGGCGAGGAAGGTCAGCTTGTCGTTCTGCATGGTCACCTGCTCTTTCGGCAGGGTGAACTCGCCGCTGGCGAGGGCGACCACGAAGGAATCGCCGCTGATGCTCTTGACCTTGCCGAGAAGCTGGCCGTCGGAGCTGTAGAGATCGGCATCGGGCACGAAAGCCGTGGCGAGCTGCGCTTCGGCCGCCTGGTTGGCTTCGTTCACCGCCGCTTCAAGCTGGGCCTTGTTCCAGCCGATCGTGGGGCCGTTGTCGCCTTCGCCGAAGACTTCCGCCGGAAGCGCGGCGGTGAGCGAGCCGGTATTGACGACGACGTTGCCGCCCTGGACCTGCTCGATCGTTCCCACTTCGGCGCCATCCGGGCCGAAGACCTTGGCGCCCACCGTCACGCCCGCGTTCTGGGCGAGGGCGGGCGCGGAAACCCCGGCGATGGCCAGCGCCGCGGCCGCGGCGAGAGTTGAAAGCTTCATTGGATACTCCGTTCGTAACAGGTTCGAGCGCCAGGTGGCGCGGGCGTGAAAAGAGCGAACGCGCGCGGGGGGGCGCATCGCAGCCAAGAAGCCTACAAGCAGCGGTTCGCACCGTCCGCCGATCTACCCCCCAAAAACGGTCCCTCTTTGGTGTTAAGGTTTTCGCCCTTGCCTCCAAAGCGCCACCAGTTCCCGATGAACCGGTGCGTGGGTGCGATGAACCGGGCGCCCTTCAAGCTCGCGCCGCGAGCCGTTCCGCCAGAAGGGTTTCGACCCTGTCGCGGCCGGGAAAGCCTTCCGCCACCCAGCGATCTTCCACTTCGCGCAGGATGCGCGCGACTTCCGGGCCGGCGGACACGCCGCGCGCCACGATCTCGCCTCCCTTGAGCGGAAGACGGGGAATGGCCCAGTTACCCAGCGGCGATACGTCCGCGCCGGCCAGCAGCAGCCGGTCGATCGCTTCCGCGTGCCCCAGGCGATAAGCCAGCACACGCGCATCGCCGGGCTCACCCTGGCGCGCGGAGGCGGCGACCAGCCGTTTCTTCTGCGCCGCCGAAAGCCGCAGGCGGGCGGCGACGGATTCGGCCAGGCGCGGATCGGCGGGAAGCAGCGCGGCGAGGCGGCGCAAGCCATCGGGCGCGATACGCTGGCGCGTTTCCTCCTGGATCAATGCCCGCAGGGCGGCGATCTCTTCCGCCCCGGCTTCAGGCAGGACGACCGGCAGCACGCCGCGTTCGGCCATGCGCTGCACCGTGTCGGCGGGATCGGGCAGGCCGAGCAGTGTCAGCAGTTCCCAGCCGACGCGTTCACGGCTGAGCCCCTTGAGCATCGGCGCCAGTTCGGCGCAGGCTTCCTCCGCCTCGGCATCAAGGGCGCTGCCGAAGCGGGCCTGGAAGCGATAATAGCGCAGGATGCGCAGATGATCCTCGCGGATGCGCTGGCGCGCATCGCCGATGAAGCGCACCCGCCGCGCCGCGAGATCGCCTAGCCCGCCGAACCAGTCGGCAATCTCCAGCGTCTGCGGATGAGCGTAAAGCGCATTGATCGTGAAATCGCGCCGCGCCGCATCATCGCGCCAGTCCTGCGCGAAAGCCACGGTGGCGCGGCGGCCATCGGTCGACACGTCCTGCCGCAAGGTCGTGATCTCCACCGGGCCGTCAGGCAGCACGGCGGTAATCGTGCCGTGATCGTAGCCGGTGGGGACGGAGCGGATGCCCGCCGCCTTGAGCAGGGCCAGCACTTCATCGGGCTGATGCGGGGTGGCCGCGTCGATATCCTTCACCGCGCCGCCGAGCAGGGTGTCGCGCACCGCGCCGCCGACCCAGCGGATGTTGTCCGCCCCCAGCGCCGCGACCAGGCGGGCGAGATCGGCGCGCCGGGTCCAGGCGGCTTCGGGCAAGCGAGCCGGCAGATCGCGCTCGCCCATCAGTCGGCCGTGCGGGCGGGGGGTGTTGACACTGTTGACACTGTCCTGACGCCAAACGCAGGGTCGCACGGTAGGGACCTGCGCAAGCCCTCTTTTCCGCCCGTTTTCGCGTGGTGATGCAGTCTGGTCATGGGCGGGTGGATGGCACAGTGCGGCCGGGTAGGACAGCGATCAATGGCCGGACCAGGCCAGCCGGCGCGAGAGATTGGCGATGATCGCGGCGGTGATGCCCCAGATGCGGTGTCCCTGCCAGTCGATCTCTATGTAAGAGCGCGGATGGCCGCGCCATTCGCCGGTCTTGTGCAGATGGTTGGCGGGATCGAGCAGGAAGCCGAGCGGTGCCTCGAACCACGAGGCGACTTCATGCGGATTGGGGGCGAGCGGGATATCCGGCGGCATCAGGCCCAGCACCGGGGTAACGTCATACCCCGTGCCGGTGACGAAGCGATCGCTCGCCCCGATGACGCAGACTTCGCTGGGGCTGATCGCCAGTTCCTCGTGCGCCTCGCGCAAGGCGGCCTGAACGGCTCCTTCGCCGGGGTCCAGCTTGCCGCCGGGGAAGGCGATCTGCCCGGGATGGGCGCGCATCGCTTCCGGGCGATGGATCAGGATCACGCCCGGATCGGGGCGATCCGTCACCGCGATCAGTACCGCCGCGGGCCGGATTTCCGGCGGCGCGAAGCGGGCATCGCTGCGCAAGTCCGCCAGTTCGGCGCCGTGGCCTTCGTCGAACAGCCGCTTGAGGCGATCGAACAGCTCGCTCATGCGCGAGCGCATGGCAGATGGACGAGGCGGCAACAAGATCGGCCGTGGAGCGCAGGGCACGCGGCGGAGGCGAGAATATTCGCGAGCGGGCTGTCTATCCCAGCCAGGGCCCCAGCGTACCTTCGCGCGGCAGCACGGCGGCGCTGACGCCGCGGATCAGCAGGCGCGCCGGGTCCCACGAGCCGGGGCAAGTCCAGCCGCGTGGCGCTTCGACGAAGCCGAAGCGGCCGTAATAGGGCGCATCGCCGATCAGCACTTGCGGAAGGGGGCCGTTCCCCTCGCTGCCGATCGTCTCGATCGCTGCCGCCTGTGCGGCCATCAGCGCCCGGCCGAAACCCCGGCCCTGCCGATCGGGCAGGATCGCCAGTGGGCCGACCATGATCAGCGGATAAGCGCGGCCGGCAGGATCGGCCAGGGCCACCGGCCAGGCCTGGATCGTACCCACCAGCACGCCCTGTTCATCGAGCGCGGCGAAGCTGAGCGCCGGGAGCCAATCGGTGCCCTGGCGGATCGCATAGGCCGTGCGGCCATGGCGATCGGGGCCGAACGCCAGGTCCAGCCCCCGCTCCACCTCGGCCGGATCGATCGCATCGAGGGGAATCAGAGTCGAGAGCGCGGGGTCGGGCATGGGCGGCGCGCCGATAGAGCCGCGCGGGGTAATACGCAATGTAAAGTGCGTGGGTGGTTACCTCCACCGGACTCTATTCGTCATGGCGAGCGAAGCCGGCCATGGGCCAACCTATCCAGAGCGTTATGTGCGTCGCCCTGGATTGCTTTCGTTTCGCTCCTCGCAAGGACGGAACGATACGACGCCCCCTCCGATAGAGGAGCGAGGTCGAACGACTACTTCGCCGGCGTGAGGTGCAGCAGCCGCGCGCCCTTGCCGTCCTCCACCACATAGAGCGAGCCATCGGCTGCTTCGACGATGTCGCGCAGGCGCTTGTCGAACTTGTAGCGCGCTTCCTCGGTGCCCTTGTCGCCATTGAGTGATACGCGCACGATCGACGTGGTGCCGAGCGTGGCGATCAGCGCCTGGTTCTTCCATTGGGGCCACAGCTTGCCGCTGTAGAAGATGAAATCCCCCGGCGCGATCACCGGGTTCCAGGTGATGGCGGGCAGATCGAGATCGGGGCGGGTGTCGTTCTTGGGGATCGGCGTTCCGTTATAGTTGTCGCCGGCGGAAACCAGCGGCCAGCCGAAGTTCCGGCCCGGCACCAGCCGGTTGATCTCGTCCCCCCCGCGCGGGCCGTGCTCCAGATCCCATAGCTGGCCGTTCAGATCGAACTTGAGGCCGAGCGGGTTGCGGTGGCCCAGGGTCCAGATCTCGTCCGCCGGGTGGCCCTTGTCGGCGAAGGGATTGCCGAGGGCGGGGCTGCCATCCGGCAGCAGGCGCACGATCTTGCCGAGGTTGCTCGACAGTTCCTGCACCGAATCGATATGCACCCGGTCGCCCGAGGAGACGAACAGGTACTTGCCGTCGGGCGAGAACGTCAGCCGCAGGGCATATTGCAGCGCGCCGGCCGTCTTGGGCACCTGGCGCCAGATGACTTTCAGCCCATCCACCCGGCAATCGCCGCCCTTTTCGCAGACCAGCGTGCCGCGCCCCACCGCGCCGCCGCGCAAGTCCCCCTCTCCGGCCTCGGCCCAGCTGAGATAGATCGTGTGGCTGCTGGCATAGTCGGGCGCGAAGGCCAGATCGGCGAAACCGCCCTGGCCGCCGTAAGCGACCTGGGGGATGCCGCTGACCGTCCCCTTCCGCCCGCTGGCCAGGTCGATGAACTTCATCGTGCCGGGCCTCTCCGTCACGAACAGGGTGCGCGTGCCCGGTTCGAAGGCGATGGCCCACGGCTCTTCGAAGGTGGTCACTTCCTCGATCGAGAAGGGGGAACCCGATGTCGGGCTGGCGCTGGCGCGCGCCGCGCTATCCCCCGTCTGGGCGGAACCACAGCTTGCGGCGGCGAGCGCGGCAGGGAATAGAGCCAAGGCGATCTTGTTGAGCTGGCGCATGTTGTCCGGAACTCCCTCTGCCGATTTCGTTTCCTCGTTCACCGCGGGTGAGCTGGTCGTCGGCGTGGACGAGGCGGGCCGCGGGCCGCTGGCGGGCCCCGTTGTGGCGGCGGCCGTGCTTCTGTGCAAGCCGCGACCGGGCGGGCTGGACGATTCGAAGAAGCTGACGGCGGACAGGCGCGCCGTGCTGGAGGAACGCATCCGCCGCCGCTGCGCCTTCGGCATCGGCGTGGTGGAGGTGGAGCAGATCGATTCGCTCAACATCTTCGGCGCCACGATGCTGGCCATGGCCCAGGCCGTCGCTCGCCTGTGCGAAGTGCTGCGCTGCGAGGCGGAGCAAGTGCTGGTGGACGGCAACCTGACGCCCGCCGGGCGGCGCCCGGAATGGCGCTGGCCGGCGCGGGCGATCGTCGGCGGGGACGGGTGCGAGCCGTGCATTTCCGCCGCCTCGATCCTCGCCAAGGAATACCGCGACCGGCTGATGCGCGAGTATCACCTGGCCCATCCGCATTACGGCTGGCACAGCAACAAGGGCTACGGAACGCCCGACCATCTGGCAGCCCTGCGCATTCACGGCCCCACGCCGCTGCACCGCCGAAGCTTCGCCCCGGTGGCGCAGATGGAACTGTTCGCCGGCTGAACCGACCTGCCGGGTTTGAAATCGGGACGCCCGATCGCTAAGTCCGCGCCCGACAACGCGAAAAGGCAGGAGCACGCAGCGTGATCGACAGCATCGAAAGCCGTCCGTCCCCTTACGCTGCCCCGGTGCGCCATGTCCGCGTTTCTCGAATTCGATCGAATCTCCGCCTCCCGGCCTGACGGGACGCCGCTTTTCTCTGACCTGACGTTGGCACTCGGCCGCGAGCGTATTGGGCTCGTCGGCCGGAACGGGGCAGGCAAATCGACCTTGCTGGCGATTGCCGCCGGCTTGCGCGCGCCAGAGGCGGGCAGTGTCGTGCGCCTTGGATCGGTGGGACTGTTGCGGCAGCTTCCGGCGAGCGAAGGCTCCGTGGCGGAGGCGCTGGGCGTGGCGGAGCCGATCGAGGCGATGGCTCGTCTGGAAGCCGGCAACGGCACCGCGCAGGATGCGGAGATCGCCCAATGGGATCTGCCCGCACGGCTTGAGGAGGCCCTGGCGCGCGCCGGGCTGGCGGGGCTCGATCCCGCGCGCTCCGTGATCGACCTGAGCGGAGGCGAGCGGACGCGCGCGGCAATCGCGCGCCTGCTGCTCGATCCGCCGGACGTGCTGCTGCTCGACGAGCCGACCAACAACCTCGACCAGGCGGGGCGCACGGCCGTGCAGAGCCTGCTCGCCGAATGGGGCGGCGGCGCGCTCGTCGCCAGCCATGATCGCGCGCTGCTCGGGCTCATGGACCGTATCGTCCAGCTTTCGCCGGTGGCGGTTACGATCCATGGCGGCGGCTGGGCCGATTTCGTTGCCCAGCGCGATGCCGCACGGGAAGCGGCGAGCGCGGATCTGGATCGCTCGCGGCGCGAGCTTGCGCGGCAGCGTCGGGAGGCTCGGGACCGCACGGAAAGGCAGCAGCGCCGCGACCGCATGGGACGAGCGGCCAGCGCTCGCGGCGATTTGCCGAAGATCCTTCTCGGCGCGCGTAAAGAGCGGGCGGAAGGCACCGCGGGTGCTGGCCGCGCCCTGGGTGAACGGAAGGAAGCAGAAGCCCGCGCGGCGGTGGAGGCGGCCCGGCAGCGGATCGAAGTGGTGATCCCGCGCCGCTTCACCTTGCCGCCCTCGGGCCTGCCGCCCCATCGCACCTTGCTGCGGATGGAGAACGTTTCTCTGGCCAGGGGCGGGCGGCGCCTGTTTGAATCGCTGACACTGTCGCTCACCGGCCCCGAACGCGTGGCGATCGCCGGGCCGAACGGCGCCGGCAAGACCAGCCTGATCCGCCTGGTGACCGGCGAAATCGCGCCGGATTCCGGTAAGGTAAGCGCCGCGCGCGAGCGGATCGCACTGGTCGACCAGCATGCCCGCCTGCTCGATCCGGTGCTGTCGGTGGTCGGGAATATGCGCGCGCGACATGCCGCCCTGACTGCACACCGGGCACACGAAGTGGCCGCCCGTTTCGCCTTTCGTAACGAGGAAGCCTTGCGGCCGGTCGCCACGATGAGCGGCGGCGAGCGTTTGCGGGCAGCCCTGGCCGTGGCGTTCGCCGATCCGGCGGTGCCGCAGCTGCTGGTGCTGGACGAGCCGACCAATCACCTCGATCTCGAATCCATCGAGGAACTGGAGAATGCCCTGGTTTCGTATGACGGGGCCTTGCTCGTGGTCAGCCATGATACGGCGTTTCTCGAGGCCATCGGCGTCCAGCGGACGGTCCGGCTCGGATGAGGAAAGCGGCCGGCCGAGTCTTCCGGGCCACACCACCAGATGTCGAGTCGGCGAAAGCCGAGGGGACTCAAGATGATGTGGGGGACTCCTTTCGTTCCCCTTCAATCTGCCGGCTTGGATTTCACGTCCATCGCGACATGGGTTGACGGCGGAGTCCGCCATGCGCCACCCTTGTGGATAACTCAGGGGGTTTCAGGACAGGACATGGGCGAAGTCATCACTATTCGCAGCGCGAAGGCGCTCGCCAAAGAGGCGGTGGAGCTGCCTCTGGGCCGCATCCTGCCGGGCGATTGCATCGAGGCGATGCGCTCGCTGCCCAGCGCCTCGGTGGACCTCGTCTTCGCCGATCCGCCCTATAACCTCCAGCTCGGCGGCGATCTCAATCGGCCGGACGGCAGCCACGTGGATGCGGTGACCGATCACTGGGACCAGTTCGACAGCTTCGCCGTCTATGACAGGTTCACCCGCGAATGGCTGACGGAAGCGCGGCGCGTGCTCAAGCCGGATGGAGCGATCTGGGTGATCGGCAGCTATCACAATATCTTCCGCGTCGGGGCGCTGATGCAGGACCTGGGGTTCTGGATCCTCAACGACGTGGTCTGGCGCAAGGCGAACCCGATGCCGAATTTTCGCGGCACGCGCTTCACCAATGCGCATGAAACGCTGATCTGGGCCAGCATGGGCGAAAAGGCGCGCTATCACTTCAATTACCGCGCGATGAAGACGCTCAACGACGAATTGCAGATGCGCAGCGACTGGGTGCTGCCGATCTGCGGCGGCCAGGAACGGCTGAAGGAGAACGGCCACAAGGTCCACCCGACGCAGAAGCCCGAGGCGCTGCTCTATCGCGTGCTGCTGGCGACGACCGAGGCGGGCGACGTGGTGCTCGATCCGTTCTTCGGCACCGGCACCACCGGCGCGGTGGCCAAGCGGCTGGGCCGCCAGTGGATCGGCTGCGAGCGGGAGCCTGGCTATCGCGAGGCGGCGCTGGAGCGGATCGAGATGGCCCTGCCGCTCGACGAAAGCGCGCTCAAGACGATGCAGAGCCGCAAGAGCGCCCCGCGCGTGGCCTTCGGCGCGCTGGTGGAAGCCGGGTTCCTCGCGCCGGGCGCCGAGTTGTTCGACCGCCAGCGCCGCTGGACCGCAACCGTGCGCGCCGACGGCTCGATCGCCAGCGGGCGAGAGGTCGGCTCGATCCACGGCGTCGGCAAGGCGCTGCAGGACGCGCCGAGCTGCAACGGGTGGACGTTCTGGCACATAGAGCACGAAGGCGCGGTGAAGCCGATCGATACGCTGCGGCAGCTCTATCTGCTGGCGGTGGAGGACTGAAACGCCCCTTCTCTCATTCCCGCGAAAGCGGGAACCCAGTCGGCTCTCTTGCGCTGTTACACCCCGGGTCCCCGCTTTCGCGGAGATGACGAAGGTTGAGTGGGGCTCCCGCCTCAAAATCCAGCCCCAACAATTCGCTTGAAGCCCGCTCCGCCGCCTGCAACGTGCCGCCCATGGCAGACAAGCTTTACATCCAGCCGCTGACGCTGGTTTCCAGCCCGCAGGCCGTGGGCGGCGATGCCATTCGGCTGGCCGGCGGCATGGCTTATGCGCGCGAGTTCGCGGTGACGGTCACGCGCGAGGGCGATGTGGTGCAGCGCGAGCTGGCGACTGCCGAGACCATCGAGCGCGCGCTGGAGCATCTGCCTGACGAGCTGGGGGCGGAGGCGGAGGCGCAATGGGCCGGCCTGCGCGCGGCGCATCCACCGCTGCAACTGGGCGGGCGGACGGTGCGGCTCGACCAGCCGCAGATCATGGGTATCCTCAACGTCACGCCCGACAGCTTCTCCGACGGTGGCAAATTCCTCGACGATCCCGAGGAAGCGCGTACTCACGCCGCCGCGATGCACGAGTCGGGGGCGGCGATCATCGACATCGGCGGCGAAAGCACGCGCCCCGGCGCGGCGGCGGTGTGGGAGGGTGACGAGATTGCCCGCGTCGTCCCGGCGATCGAGCATTGCGTGGCGATGGGCGCGGCGGTGAGCGTGGACACGCGGCGCCAGGCGGTGATGGAAGCGGCGCTCGCCGCCGGCGCGCACGTGATCAACGACGTTTCGGCCTTGTACCATGATCCAAGGAGCCTGGACTTCGCGGCCGCCAGCGGTGCGCCCGTGATCCTGATGCACGCGCCTGGCCAGGGTGAGGATCTTCACGCCGGCGGAAGCTATGGCAACGTGGTGTTCGACGTGTTCGACGCCCTGCGCGCGGCGCGGGATCGGGCGATCGCGGGCGGCATCGCGGCCGAGCGGATCATCCTCGATCCCGGCATCGGCTTCGGCAAGACCATGGCCGAGAACCTGGCCCTGCTGAACGCGCTGCCGCTGTTCCATGCGCTCGGCCGGCCGATCCTGCTGGGGGCCAGCCGCAAGCGTATGATCGGCGCGCTGAGCAACGAGGCGGCCGCGCACAGGCGGCTGGGCGGCAGCATCGCGCTGGCCATGCGCGGGATGGAAGCAGGCGTCCAGCTCCTGCGCGTTCATGACGTTTACGACACCGTGCAGGCGCGCAACGTCTGGCGCGGGCTGAGGGATGCGGCGCTGACGGATTTCGCCGGGCTGGCGGATGGTTAGGGGCGCACCCCAAGTTCGTCATTGCTTCGCTACGCTCGCAATGACGAATGTTCTCACGCAGGGGATGGCGCCTCAGAGCGAATAGCCGCCGTCGCTGACCAGCACGGTGCCGGTGATGTTCGCCGCCAGGTCGGACAGCAGGAAGCCGATCTGGCCAGCGATCTCTTGCGGGGTGGCGTAGCGGGCGAGGGGCGTGGCCATCTTCGCCATGGCGTCGACAGCCGCCGCGCGGCTGCCTGTTTGGGCGACAAGATCCTGGAAGAACGGCAGATCGTCCCAGATCGGCGTATCCACCCCGCCGGGGGCGATGGCGTTGACGCGGATGCGGCGGGGCGCGGCTTCCTTTGCCGCGACTTTGGCGAGCTGGATCACCGCCGCCTTGGACGCGCCATAGGCCGCCGTGTTCGGTTCCGCCTTCAGCCCAGACACCGAGGCTGTCAGGACGGCCGAGCCGCCATCGGGCAGGAGACGCAGCGCCGTGCGCAGCGACAGGAACATGCCGTCGAGATTGATCGAGAGCACTTTGCGCCAATCGTCGAAGCTCAATTCGGCAAGCGGCCCGCCGGCACTGATGCCGGCATTGAGCACCGCGTGATCGATGCGGCCGGCTTCGGCCTCCAGGCGATCCCACAGAGCGGGATCGGCGACATCGCCCACGAAGGACGCCCGCTCGCAAGGAAGATCGAGCGCGGCCAGGCCGGCTTCATCGCGATCGACCAGCACCAGCCGCGCCATGCCGCGCTCCGCGAGCCAGGCGGCCGTCGCCGCGCCGATGCCCGAGGCCGCGCCCGTGACAAGGGCGGAGCGCCCATCGAACCGGAAATCGTCTGCCATCCGCAAGGGGATACCGAGCGGGCAGGCCCATGTCGACGTCAGGCGGCGCTCTCGATGCCGAGATCGCTGAGCTTGCGGTAGAGCGTCGAGCGCCCGATCCCGAGCCGCCGCGCGACTTCGGTCATGCGACCGCGATAATGGCCGATGGCCAGACGGATCACGTCGGCCTCGATCTCTTCGAGCGGGCGCAAGTTGCCGTCTGCCGTGTAAAGCTGCACGCCGACGCCTTCCTGCGCGGAGAAGCCGCCCGTCTCCATCTCGCCGAGCATCTCGCTCAGCTGCGGGAAGTCGTCTTCGGTCAGCGCATTGCCGTCGCAGAACACGGCGGCGCGGAACAGCACCGCCTGCAGCTGGCGGACATTGCCCGGCCAGTCGAACGCGGAGAGCAGTTGCAGCGCGGTATCGGTTATGCCGAGCGGCCGCAGGCCCGGCTGCTCGCCGATCCGGGCGAGGAAGTGGCGGGCGAGGGCCGGCACGTCGCCCGTGCGTTCGCGCAAGGGCGGCAGGACGATCGAGGTATTGGCCAGAAGCTCCAGCAGATTGGGGCGGAAATGGCCGGTGGCGACCAGATCGGCCAGCGGCAGGTTGCTGGCCGCGATCACCCGCACGTCCACCCGGAAGCTGTGGTTCGCGCCGATCGGCCGTATCGAGCGATTGGCCAGCGCTTCGGCCAGCCGGTCCTGCAATTCGGGCGAGAGGCGGTCGACCTCGTCGAGCAGCAGGGTGCCGCCGTCGCAATGCTGCAAGGCGCCGATCTGGCGTTCGAAGGCGCCGGGGAAGGCCCCTTTCTCATGCCCGAACAGCAGCGATTCGAGGCTGCTGCCGGGCACGCTGCCGATCACGATGGAGCGGAACGGCGCCTTGGCCCGCGGGCTGGCGGCGAACATCGCCCGCACCAGCATTTCCTTGCCGGTGCCGATTTCGCCTTCGATCAGCACCGCGCCGTGGCCGCGCGCGGCCTTGGCCGCCTTGGCCAGGGCATCGCGGAACGGCGGGGCAGTGCCGATCATCGAATCGAAATCGAGCAGGCCCGGCATCTTCTCGGTCAGCGGGGTCAGCTCGTCATGCGAGGTTTCGCGCGTGGTGGTGTTGCGCAGCGCCTGCATCAGCCGATCGGGAGAAACCGGCTTCACCAGGTAATCGGTGGCCCCGGCGCGCATCGCCTCCACCGCCAGAAGCGGCGAGGTGCTGGCGGTGAGCATGAGGATGGGCAGGGCCGGGCGGCGTTCCTTCAATTCGCCGATCAGCTCGCAAGCCTGATCGCCGGGAACCCATTGGTCGAGGATGATGGCGGAAAGCTGCATGCCCTGGCGGGTGCCCAGCGTGGCCACCGCGGTTTCCGAATCGCGCACGACCAGCGTTCGCCACCCCTCACGCGCGGCCAGCGCGGTGATCAGGCGGCTTTGCGCCGGCTCGTCATCAATAAGCATCAAAAGGCGCTGCTCGGCCTCGGCCATTCGTCTTCCACCTCGCTCGTTGCTGATAGCCATATCGCAAGCCGGTAAAGAGCGGATTAAGCAGTGAATTCGGGCATTCGCGTGACATGCCCGCGGTTCATCGGCGCGGATCGGCGCCCGGGACTCAGGACGGGCTTGAGCGCGCCCCCTTGCGGCGATAGAGCAGCCGGCCACAAACAGGGTTCGAGCATCAGGAGCGTCCGAGACATGGAATCGGCAAACAACTTGAAGGCACACGAAAAGACGTATCTCGGCTTCGTCGAGATGCTCAAATGGGCGGTGCCTGCGATCGCCGTGATCAGCTTCATCGTTATCCTGCTGATTTCCTGACGGTCCGGCTGGAGGGATGCGGATCGCCGTATTGCAGGAACGGGCGGCCGGGGAAACCCGGGTCGCCGCCACGCCGGAAACGGTCCGCAAGTTCGTGGCCCTGGGGGCCACCGTTGCGGTGGAGCGCGGGGCGGGCGAAGCCGCTGCCGTAAACGATGCTGCTTTCGAGGAAGCGGGGGCCGAGCTGGGCTCCGCCGCCGAGGTGGTGAAGGGGGCCGACATCGTGCTGGCGGTGCAGGCGCCCGAGCCGGCCGCGCTGGCGGGCGCGAGTGGCGGCGCGTGGGTGGCCGCGACTTTCAACCCCTTTGCCGAGAAAGACCGCGTGGCCGCCTATGCCGCCGCCGGGCTGGAAGCGCTGGCGATGGAGTTCATGCCGCGCATCACCCGCGCGCAGAGCATGGACGTGCTCTCCAGCCAGTCGAATCTGGCCGGATACAAGGCCGTGCTCGCGGCCGCCGGCGAATATGGCCGCGTCTTTCCGATGATGATGACCGCCGCCGGCACGGTGGCCGCGGCCAGGGTGTTCGTGATGGGGGTGGGCGTGGCCGGCCTGCAGGCGATCGCCACCGCGCGGCGGCTGGGGGCGCAAGTCTCCGCCACCGACGTGCGCAGCGCGACGAAAGAGCAGATCCTGTCTCTGGGCGCGAAGCCGATCTTCGTGGAAAGCGTCGCCGGGATCGAGGGCGAAGGCAGCGGCGGCTATGCCACCGAGATGAGCGAGGAATACCAGAAGGCGCAGGCCGAGCTGGTTTCCAGCCATATCGCCAAGCAGGACATCGTCATCACCACAGCGCTGATCCCGGGGCGGGCGGCGCCGCGGCTGATCAGCGACGCGCAGATCGCCACGATGAAGCCCGGCAGCGTGATCTTCGACCTGGCGGTGGCCCAGGGCGGCAATGTGGAGCACAGCGTGGCCGACGAGATCGTGGAGCGCCACGGCGTGAAGATCATGGGCTATTCCAACACGCCCGCGCATCTGGCCGCCGACGCATCGGCGCTGTTCGCGCGCAATCTCTACAATTTCCTCTCCGCCTTCTGGGACAAGGAGCAGGGCCGGCCGGTGCTCGATGAAGAAATCGGCGATGCCGTGCGGCTGACCAAGGGCGGCAAGATCGTGAACGAGAGGATCGGACAATGAAGATTTCCACGATCGCGCTGGCGGCCGCCGCGCTGGGCATCGGCGCATCGGCCGGTGCGCAGGGGCCGGAAGTGGCCGCCGCGCTGGAGTTCAACCATTTCATGGTCGCGATCTCGGTGAACGACATCGAGAAAGAGACCGATTGGTTCGTCGACAGCCTGGGCTTCACGGTGGCCAAGGATGCCGTGCTGCGCGACGGGGCGGTGCATTTCCGCTGGCTGACCAACGGCAACGAGCGGATCGAACTGATCAAGACCGTCGATTCGCAGCCCGGCCCCGCGCGCCCGGCGCCTCCGGGCCATGCGGCGATCCGCGGCATCACCCAGGTGACGCTGGAGACGCCGGATATCGAAGCCACCAGGGCTGCGCTGGCCGCCAAGGGCGTCACGCCCGCGCTCGACATCACCGAAGTCGCGCCGCTGGGCATCAAGGTGATGTACCTGCTCGATCCCGAAGGCAACGCCGTCGAGATCGCGCAGAAAGTGAGCGGGTAGGGGCCGGCCATGGACTTCATCTCCATCCTCTCGATCTTCGTGCTGGCCTGCTTCGTGGGCTATTACGTGGTCTGGTCGGTCACCCCGGCGCTGCATACGCCGCTGATGGCGGTGACCAACGCGATCTCCAGCGTGATCATCGTCGGCGCGCTGATCGCGGCCGCCGCTTCGGGCAATCCGGTGGCCAAATGGCTCGGACTCGTGGGCGTGGCGCTGGCGAGCGTGAACATCTTCGGCGGCTTCGCGGTGACGGCGCGAATGCTGGCGATGTACAAGAAGAAGGAACGCTAGGGGGTGGAGCATTCCGTGAATCCGTGGGTGGCGCTGGCCTACCTCGCCGCCGGCGTGTGCTTCATCCTGGCGCTGCGCGGGCTTTCGTCGCCCGCGACCAGCCGTAGGGGCAATCGCTTCGGCATGATTGGCATGTTAATCGCCGTGGTCACCACGCTGATCACGCACGGCCTGGGCTTCGATCTTTCGATCGGGGAGACCGCGGCCACGGCAGGGCTGGATTTCGATCCGGCCGCGCTGTTCGAGATCGTCGTCGCCATCGGTATTGGCGCGGCGATCGGGCTGATCATCGCGCGGCGCATCCAGATGACGGCGATGCCGCAGCTGGTGGCGGCGTTCCACTCGCTTGTCGGCCTCGCGGCGGTGCTGGTCGCGGCGGCGGCGTTCGTGAACCCGGATGCGTTCGGCATCCTCGGGCTCGACGGCAATATCCTGACCGTGAGCCGTATCGAAATGGCGCTGGGCGCCGCCATCGGCGCGATCACGTTCTCCGGCTCGGTGATCGCTTTTGCCAAGCTCAACGGCAACATGTCGGGCTCGCCGATCCTGCTGCCGGCGCGGCACGTCATCAATCTGGGCACGCTGCTGGCGATCATTGTCCTGACGGCTCTGTTCGCTCTGTCGGGGCAGGCGGGGCCGGGCGAGAACCCGATGTTCTGGGTGATCGTGGCGCTGTCCTTCGCGATCGGCTTCCTGCTGATCATCCCGATCGGCGGGGCGGACATGCCGGTGGTGGTGTCGATGCTGAACAGCTATTCCGGCTGGGCGGCGGCGGCGATGGGGTTCACGCTGCACAACACGGCGATGATCGTGACGGGGGCGCTGGTCGGCAGTTCTGGCGCGATCCTCAGCTATATCATGTGCCGGGCGATGAATCGCAGCTTTATCAGTGTGATAGCTGGTGGATTTGGCGCGAGTTCGAGCGGCGCCGATGGCGGCGCCAAGGAACAGCGGCCTTACAAGCAGGGCAGCGCGGAAGATGCCGCCTTCATGCTCAAGCAGGCCGAAAACGTCATCATCATCCCCGGCTACGGCATGGCCGTGGCCCAGGCGCAGCACGCGCTGCGCGAGATGGCGGACCTGCTGAAGGCCGAAGGCGTCAACGTCAAATACGCCATCCACCCGGTGGCGGGCCGGATGCCTGGCCACATGAACGTGCTGCTGGCCGAAGCCAACGTGCCTTATGACGAGGTGTTCGAGCTGGAGGACATCAACAGCGAGTTCGCCCAGGCCGACGTGGCCTTCGTCATCGGCGCCAATGACGTGGTCAACCCGGCGGCCAAGACCGACAAGTCCAGCCCGATCTACGGCATGCCGGTGTTCGATGTGGAGAAGGCCAAGACGATCATGTTCATCAAGCGCTCGATGGGCGGGGTCGGCTATGCCGGGGTGGACAACGAGGTGTTCTATCTCGACCAGACGATGATGCTGCTGTCCGACGCCAAGAAGATGGTCGAGGAGATCAACAAGGCTCTGGGACATTAGCTAGTCCGCGATAACCGGACATTCATCGTTCCACCGGCACGCTTCGCGCGGGCAACATGAGGATTGGGCACTTGCGCAAGCTGGGGCTTATCGGCGGGATGAGCTGGGTTTCCACCCGCACTTATTACGAGCAGATCAACCGGATCGTACAGCAGCGGACCGATCGCATCGCCAGCGCCCCGCTGCTGATAGAGAGCCTGGATTTCTCGCAGCTCTATGCGTTGAAGAGCGAGGAGGACTGGGAGCGGGCGGCCGGCGTGCTGATCGATTCCGCTCGGCGGCTGGAGGCGGCAGGGGCCGGCGCGCTGGTGATCGGCGCGAATTCGATGCACCGCGTGTACGACAAGGTGGCCGCATCGGTGGAGATCCCGGTGCTGCACATCGCCGAATGCGTGGGCGAACGGATGGGCGCCGACCAGGTGAAGTGCGCGGCGCTGCTGGGTACCAGCAACGTGATGACCGAAAGCTTCTATCGCCGCCGGCTGGTGGCGCAGGGGGTGGACCTGCTGCCGCCCGATCCCGCGACGATCGAGACGCTCGACCGGATCATCTATGACGAGCTGGTGCTGGGCAAGGCCACCCGCGATTCCGAACGCGCGCTCAAGACCATGATCACCTTGCAGGAGCAGAACGGCGCCGACGCGATCGTCCTTGCCTGCACGGAGCTGGACATGATCGTCGATGTCGATGCCAATGTCCTGCCGATCTACGACAGCACCCGCATCCACGCCGAAAAGGCGGTGGCGTGGATCCTGGGAGAGGGGTGAGCTTCCTCTGCGCGCGCGGTGAGGGCAGGTGGCTGCTTCTTTCGCTATTACCCTCCACCCTTTCGTGGGAAGCGGCACGCACCGTTCGAGTTGCAAACGCCGCCCCCACGCCCTAGCGACGCGCCATGCCCCGCGCGCTCTACGCCGCCGATCCCGCCGTTTCGCGCGGCCGCGAGTTCCGGCAGCGGGAGGGGGGCAGCCGGGGGCCGCGCACGGCGTTCCAGCGCGATCGTGACCGGATCATCCATTCGATCGCTTTCCGCCGTCTGGCCGGCAAGACCCAGGTGTTCATCGCCCCCGATGGCGATCACTTCCGTGTCCGGCTGACGCACAGCCTGGAGGTGGCGCAGATCGGCCGCGTGATCGCGCGTTCCCTGCATCTGGACGAGGATCTGGCCGAGGCGCTGTGCCTGGCGCATGACATCGGCCATCCGCCGTTCGGCCATGCCGGCGAAAAGGCGCTCGACGCCGCGCTGGAGCGGCAAGGCGGGTTCGATCACAACGAACAGTGCCTGCGCACGCTCATGCGGCTGGACAGCCCCTATTCCGGCTTTCCCGGCCTCAACCTGAGCTGGGAAGTGCTGGAGGGGATCGCCAAGCACAACGGCCCGGTGGCGCGGCCGCACTGGGCGCTGGCGGAACTCGACGGTGCCTACCCGCTGGAACTGGAACGCTGGCCCTCGCTGGAAGCGCAAGTCGCCGCGCTGTCGGACGACATCGCCTATGACAACCACGACATCGATGACGGACTACGATCCGGCTTCCTGCAACTGGAACCGCTGCTGGAACTGGACCTTCCCGCCGAGACGTGGCGGGCGATCGAACGACGCTTTCCGAACGGCCGCCGCGATACCCTGGTGCGGGAACTGGTGCGCGAGCAGATCGGGGCGATGGTCAACGACCTGCTGGAAACCACTCGCGCGAACCTGGCCGGTATCGATTCGATCGACGCCGTGCGCGGGGCGGGGCGGCCGCTTGCGGCCTTCTCCCCGGCCATGGCCGCGCAGGAGCGGGAGCTGAAGGCGTTCCTCTACAAGAACCTCTATTACCATGAAGAGCAGCGGGCCACCGCGGAACGGGCGCGGCATGTGGTGGCCAGGCTCTATGCCGCCTATCACCAGCAGCCCGATCTGCTGCCGGAAGGCTGGGCGAGCGCCTTGCCGGAGGAAGAGCCGGCGCGCAGCCGCCACATCGCCGATTTCATCGCCGGCATGACCGATCGTTATGCGATCGAGCGCTATCGCCAGATCTACGGGCGCGCGCCGCAAGGGCTGTCGAATGTCTGATCCGCGCCGGATATTGCTCGCCGGGGCGACGGGCCTTGTCGGGCGCAGAGTGATGGAGGCCGCGGCCGGGCATCCTGCCTTGCGGCTGGTCGCCCTGTCCCGTCGCGAGGCGCCGATGCCCGAGGGCGCGCGCATGGAAATGCTGGTGGCCGATCCGGCCGAGTGGGACGAGGCTGTCGCCGCCATCGCCCCCGATGCGGCGATCTGCGCGCTGGGCACCACCTGGCGGCGGGCGGGCCGCAGCGAACAGGCGTTCCGCGCGGTGGATCGCGATCTGGTGGTTCGCCTGGCGGAAGCCGCGAAGCGCGCGGGCGCCACCGGTTTCGTGCTGGTCTCCTCCGCCGGTGCGGACCTTGCGGCCCGCGCGTTCTATCTGCGCGTCAAGGCGGAGGCTGAGGCAGCCGTCACCGCCCTGGGCTTCGCCCGGCTGGACGTGCTGCGGCCCGGCCTGCTGCGCGGCCCACGGGAAGCGGATCGCCGGGTGCTGGAGCGCTTGGCCATCCTGGCCAGCCCGCTGACCGACCATCTGCTGGGCGGAAATCGGCGCGGGTTCCGTTCGATAGATGCGCGCCTGGTGGCCGCCGGTGCGTTACGGGCGGCGCTGGAGAAGGCGCCCGGCCGGTTCGTGCATGACAACGCCTCGATCCGCCGGCTGGCGCGCCGTTTTGAAGAGAGCCGGCCGGGCCGAAAATGACGGCGCCGGCCGGCCGAAACCTTACAACAACCTTACAACGCGTCGTCGGCGGCCTGGCCGACCGATTCAATGTCCTGCCCGGCGCCCTTGACGGTGTTGCAGGCCGTCGCGGTGAGCGTCAGCGCGGTAAGCCCGAAGGCCAGGATCAAGTTGCGAATCATTGCCGTCATCCCTTTGTCTCGAATGAGTGGTCACGGCAGAAACCAGCGATTTTCCCTTATGTTCCTTCGGCTCGCGCCACGTCGCGGTCAGTCGGCCGCGTGAGGCGGTGCTCGCGCCAGGCGATCACCAGCCCGGCGGCGACGATCAGCGGCACGCCCAGCCATGTGCTGGCGGGCGGCAGCACACCGAACAGCAGCGAGCCATAGAGCGTGGCCCAGAACAGCGCCGAATAATCCATCACGATCACGCTGGCGACCTTGCCGAAGCGCAGCGCGGCGGTGAGCAGGAGCTGGCCGGCCGAGCCCGCGAGCCCGATGCCGAGCAGCAGCAGCCCACCGTGCCAGTCATGCGTGGTGGCGACGAAGGGCAGGGCGATCGCAGTGAGCGGGGCGCTGAACAAGGCGAAGTAGAATACGATCGTCAGCGGCTGGTCCGTGCGGTTGAGATCGGCGATCTGGATGGAGATCAGCGCGACCATGAAAGCGCCGCCGATGCCCACCAGCGCCCCGAATAGCGGAATGTGCCCACCGCCCGGCTGGGCGATCACCAGCACGCCGACGAAGCCGAGCGCCACTGCCGACCAGCGCCATATGCCGACCTTCTCCTTCAGCAGCAGTGTGGAGAGGATCACCGCCCAGATCGGCGCGGTGAAGCTCATCGTCGTGGCTTCGGCCAGCGGCAGCAGGATAACGGCGCCGAAGTTCAGCACCATGCCGATCGTGCCATAGAGTCCGCGGATCAGATGCGTGCCGGGCCGTTTCGTCGCCAACATGCCGATCCCGCCGGTAGCCATGACCCAGGCGAGCGCGATCGGAATGGTGATCGCCTGCCGCCAGAACATGATTTCCAGCAGGTGGATGCCGCGCTGCGAGGCGAGCTTGATGAGCGCAGACATCGTCGCCAGCGCCCCGATGGCGCCGAGCCTTATGATCAGCGCGAGCAGCGGGCGGTGGCGAGGAGCGGCGGCGTCCATCGCGCCGCCATAGGGGGCCGTGGCGGGCGATCAAGCGCCGGCAGGGCACAAGGCGGGATTGCCGGGGCCAGGCGGCGGCGCCATATCGCGCGCCATGGACGAGCCGGCCTTCCTGCTTTTCGCCAGCGATGCGACCCTGCTGGGCATCGGGGGCATTGCCCTGATCGTGATCTCCTTCGCGGCCGGCCTGGCGGAAAGGCGGCAGCGCAAGCGGCGGGAGGCGGATGCGCTCGGCTGCATGCCGTGGACGACGCTGTCCGTCCTCGCCTTCATGGCCGGCGCCGCGCTGCTGGCCCTGGCGGCCGGCGGCATTCCGGGACGCTGAGCGCCCGCGTTCGCCTTACAGGCAAGCTTCCAGATAGGCCTGATCGAAGCCGAACTGGCGCGCCTTTTCCAGCGTATAGGGGCGCAGGCCGGACGAACGGAACTCGCCGAGGATCTTGCCGTCTTCGCTTTCGTCGAGATACTCGAAGTTGAACAGCTCCTGGGTGACGATCACGTCGCCTTCCATGCCGATCACCTCGGTGATGTTGGTCGTGCGGCGCGATCCGTCGCGCAGGCGCTTGACCTGGACGATGAGATCCACCGATTCCGCGATCTGGCGGCTGATCGCTTCTTTCGGGATCTTGATGTCGCCCATCAGGATCATGTTTTCCATGCGGCCCAGGCATTCGCGCGGGCTGTTGGCGTGCAGCGTGCACATCGAGCCATCGTGGCCGGTGTTCATCGCGGCCAGCAGGTCGAAACACTCCGCGCCACGGATTTCGCCCAGGATGATCCGGTCCGGCCGCATGCGCAGCGCGTTCTTGACCAGATCGCCGATCGTGATCGCGCCCTGGCCTTCCAGGTTCGGCGGGCGGGTTTCCAGCGGCAGCCAGTGCGGCTGTTGCAGGCGAAGCTCGGCCGCGTCCTCGATCGTCAGCACGCGCTCGCCCGGGTCGATCATTTTCGACAGGGCGTTGAGCATGGTCGTCTTGCCCGAGCCGGTGCCGCCGGAGATGACAACGTTCATCCGGCACGCGCCCGCGATCTTCAGCGCGGTGCACATCTTGTCGCTCATCGAGCCGAAGTCGCGCAGCATATCCAGCGTGATCGGCTTCTCGGAGAACTTGCGGATGGAAATGGCCGTGCCGCGCAGGCTGAGCGGCGGCACGATCACGTTGACGCGGCTGCCGTCCTTCAGGCGCGCGTCCGCCAGCGGGGTGGTCTGGTCCACCCGGCGGCCGACCTGGTTCACGATGCGCTGGGCGATCTGGAACAGGTGCGCCTCGTCGCGGAACTGGATCGGCGCGATCTGCAGCCGGCCCTTCTTTTCCACGTAAGTCTGGTTCGGCCCGTTGACCATGATATCGGAAATGTCGGGATCGCCGAGCAGCTCCTCGAGCGGCCCGAAGCCCAGCAGCTCGTCGATCAGGACTTTCTCCAGCGCGAATTGCTCGCGCCGGTTGAGCGTGACCTTGAGCTCGGTCAGCACTTCCATGATGATCGGGCGGAATTCCTCGGAAAGCTCTTCCTTGGACAGCGTCGCCGCGGCTTCCGGATCGACCCGTTCCAGCAGGCGGGGAAGCACCTGTTCCTTGATCTTGTGGACCGAGGCTTCGAAGCCGCCGATCTCCGACGTCGCTTCGGCGATCGCGCTGGCGCGATCGGCCAGGCGCGACATAGCATCGCCGCGGCCGTTGGCAGCGCCGGACGCAGTATCGAGGCCCTGCGGCAGCGGCGGAAACTGCTCGCCCCCCGATGCACGCCCCTGGGGCGCGCCGGCAGGCCCCTTCATCGGCTTCGCAACGCCAAAGCTGGGCCGGGCCCCCGCACTCATCCCGCCGATCCCGTTCTTGCGTCCGAAAGCGCTCATCGTGCGTCCTTGACCTGCAAACCTCAGGCGGCCCTGACTGGCCCGCCGAACCCATGGCCGTGCCTACAGGGGAAGCATTGACGCTTTCCTAACCACGAGCTGCGGCGAGCCGATCGGGCGTAGTGTCCCTCGTCGGACAGGGGGCACCGCCAGTGAACTGCAGGACCTTGAATGACCGATTGCGGAAAACTTCGCTCCACCCTGGCGCGGCAAAAGTGGTGGGCTGCTCAAATACAGCATGGCTTATCCCATAGCGGCATCGCAATTGCTCGATCCGAGCGGCGTTCAAGGTTTGATAGCCGAGGGCGATCTCGTTCGGGGTATTTGGCTTTCTTGTTCCCGAAATGGCTTCGAGCCGATGATACCATTCCACGATGCTCGAAAGGTTCATGGGCAGGGCTTTGAAGTCCACAACAACGGCGCGTCCCGCCTGTAACCGAAATAGATCGAGGGTCGGTGGAATGAGAAATTGTGCATCGCGAGGGGTAGACTTGGCGACATAGCGAAATAGGTCTTGCTCCGCCCGCTGTGCTGCAGACTCGTACAGCAGCGAATAATGGGTGCTGGGAGATGGCTGCGCGAGCACGCCGAAAGTCAGTGCTGTGCAGCTCACTCCGATCAGCACCGGCCTGCCGATCGCTGTAGTTTCGCTGGCCCCGTAGCGTATCAAAGCCACTATCGACATTGCGAGGAACAGCACAGACGCGGGCTGAAAGGGGGCGGTGGGCAGCCATTGGTCGAGCATAAGACCGCTGAGCGCCAAGACGGGGATAGTGCAAAGAGTGATGCGCAACCGCAGACGATCGTGGCGAATATTCGTTTCGCGGTCGGTTTGCGCCGCTAGTCGCATCATACCAATGATTGTGATGAGCGTAGCGAGCAACAGCGCGAACGGCGCAAGCCGCCAGAAAAATAGGCGAGCGATTGGCTCAATGAACACCAGTGTAGTCAGGGCCGTTGCGGACCAGATCAGGATTGCAAGTGCGATCTGGAGGCCCAGCGCCATCCGCCTGGTCTGAAGGTCGGTGATGGCGCGACCTGTCCAGACGAATCCCAGCACTTCCAGTGCCAGAAACGAAGGAAACTGGATCAGGTAGGCAGGGGGGTAATAGTGGAACGGCACAGCGAACTTGAAGAATATCCAGTCGCCTTCCGCTGCGATGTCAGGGCGGACGCTCTCCGTCAGGAATGACAGGATCAACGGAGCGCTGATCGCAGTGATCACCAGGCTTGGCCACAATAGCCGGACGAGCCCGAGCATGAACTCCCGAGACATGATGTCTCGCCAAGGGCGTCCTTGGGTAATAGCCAAGCCATAGGCCAAGCCAAAGGCCGCCGTGTTCACTGCCAGGAAATTTGCGTGAAATGCTCCGGCTAGCGCCAGCCACCGGCCGCAATGTCCCAATCGTCCGTCGAGGAACGCGGCAATCGCCAGGATCGTGGCGGTAGTGGCGATGGTGGAAGGTTGTAGGGAGGCCGAGAATAGGAAGGTGGCGCCCACGGTGCAAAATCCAGAGCTCGCCAGTAGCAGGGCAATGACGAGTGACAACGCTACGACCGGGTATTCTGCCCGCATATGCTGAATGACGCGGAAGCAGGCATGCGTCGCGATCGCCACGGCCGCGATGTTAAGCAACGCCAACCCGATCTCGAGAATGCCAAGTTTCGCCAGCCCGGCGACCAGCGCGAAGAACACAAAGTGGTAATGATGGGCCGAGTTCAGCCACCAGTCATGGGCAAGGAACTCGGGATCGATATAGCGCAAGGCTGGAGGCAAATAGGTAGGGTGATTGCTCGCCGAGTCGAATCCCGACACACCTACCAAGATCCCGGCAAGGGCACACAGCGCCCAGACCAGGATCGGATGCGTCGGCAAACGGCTTTGCTCAGCCATGCTTTCGCCATATCGATACAGTGGCGAAAGAAAATATCTGGCCTATCCATGAATTCATTATGAACTTGTCAATGGAAAAGAAGAAGTCGACCCATCCATTTCCTCCATGGTTAAGGAAAGGGAAGGCGTAAGGATTATAATACAGGATATAAGAGCTTAATCCGGGAAAAAATAATTTTATTTCCTCGAGTCCCGCGGCGGAGAAAAACCCCTTTAGCTCATCAACGCTAAATGCTCTCTCGGTTTGATCGTCAAAAATCTCGTTGCGTCGATAGATCACCTTCCGGATAAACCGAAATATAGGATTCCCCGACGTAGGCTCAAAGTTGATGAAGAAGCCGCCTGCCTTAAGTCCCGCAGTGAGATTTCGCACCACCTGGGCTGCACTGTCAGGAACATGATGCAGGCCGCCAATGAGCATCACGAGATCATAGGCATCCGGCTCGGGCCGATAGGTTGTTACGTCAGCCTGCCACACACGGTCGTTAGGCAGCCGCTGGGAGATTTCGTTTACGATTACATCACTGTAGTCGAAGCCGTGATAGTCGCAATCGAGGCCGAAATATTGCTCGGCTATTTCGATCCCTTCTGCGTAGCCGCACATAGGCTCAAGCATTTTCAAGCGCTTGCCGGCCAAAGGTGTGAGGTAACGACCGGCCGATCGCCATATCAATGACTTTATCCTGCGATGATTGGCATCCTGCCGACCCGCTTCATAACGTTGGGCGATCGAGTTGAAGTGAGTGCGCTGCCGTTCAATCTTCGACATAGTGTAGATCGCCAGTTGGGGTCGGCGTTGCAGTCAAGCTGATGAGCGCCACTCCCGCCATAATTAAAACTGCACCCGCCAGATGCGGAAGTGTCAGGCGCTCTTTCAATACCAGCCATCCGGCCACCTGTGTGCCCACCACCAGCGATCCGGCGGCTATCGGAAATGCCTGCGACAGGGGCATAATGCGCAGGATCATGCCCAGCCAGATCACGAAACCAACGACATACAGACCGACGCCCACCATCCACTTGGAACTGACGAGCGAAGGAGCGCCCTTGATCATCGCCATCCCAGCCACGCTGATGACCACATAGGTGAGGAGTAACCCTGCGCGGAGCAATAAGGTGGACATCGATCAGGCCGCAATCGAGCGATCTGGTACCAAGTTCGTCCGCTCACTTGCCTCCGCGACGTGGTACGGGGGGCGGCGGCGTGTTTCCCTGAGAACTTGGCCCAGATATTCGCCGATCACGCCAAGAACCAGCAATTGCATAGTGCCTATCACAAGGGTGACGCACAAAATCGATGCCCAGCCGGGAACACCGGTCTTGGTGCCGAAATAAACGTAGAGCACGTACGTCAGGAAGCCGAGCGCTGCGAGCGCGGTGAGAAAGGCGAAGCACGTGGCAAGACGTAGGGGCCGCATACTGGTGCTGATGACGCCGTTAAGAGCTAGCCGGATCATCTTGCGCGGCGTGTATCGGCTTTGGCCATGCAGACGTTCGTTGGGCATGTAGTCGATTGTGGCCATCTCGAACCCCAGGGAGGGGATTATCCCACGATAAAACAGGTCGGCTTCAGGCAGGCAGTTAAGGATATTCATGACTCTGCGATCGAGCAGGCGGAAATCCGAGCTGCCTGCGACCAGTTGTAGGCCGGATAGCCCGTTCAGCAGCGTGTAGAACCAGCGTGAGGTTGTGCGCTTGAATAGCGAAAGGGATGGCTGGTCCTGACGAATGCAATTCACGATGTCCGCACCTGCCTGCCAGTGTTCGACCATGAGGGGGATCAGCTCGGGCGGATGCTGGAGGTCGGCATCCATGCAGATCGCGCAATCCCCCGTTGCGTGATTCAAGCCGGCTCGCAACGCGGTTTGGTGACCGAAATTGCGTGAAAGAGAGATGTAGTTCAGCTGCGGCCGATGAACAGCGGCGAGGCGTAGCCGATCAAGCGTCCCGTCACTGCTGCCATCGTCGACGACAATGATCTCGACGTCGCCCAACCCACTGGTTTGTGAAATAAGCCGATCAACAAGAACCAGGATATTCTCAACCTCGTTGTAAGCCGGGAGTACGAGGGAGAGCTTGAAGCTTTTTGGCCGAGTCAACCGCGCCTCCTCCAGAAATGAGCCGTTACGCGGTCTCGCGGTTAAACCCGTATGGTAAATCTATGCTTAAACGACACCGCGTCCGACGCAGGCTGGCCAAAATCCGCGAGAGCTTCTAACGGGCGTCACATGCACCAATCAGACCGCGCCGGCCTGCTCTATGCGCTGGCCGGGTTCTGCACGCTCTCCATCGGCGATGCGATCATCAAGGGGATGGCGGGCGCTTGGCCGGCGCCGGCTATGGCGGCCACGCGCTATATCACCGGCACGGCGATCCTTGCGCTGCTGCTGGCGCGGCATGAGGGCGTCCAGGCGCTGCGGTTGCCGCGCGATCCGTTGCAATGGGTGCGGGGCGTGGCGATCAGTGTGTCCGCTTTGGGGATGTTTCTCGCCGTGTGGCTCATGCCGCTGGCCGAGGCGACGACGATCGCGTTCACCCAGCCGATGATTACGGCCGTCCTCGCGGTAGTCCTGCTGGGAGAGCGGGCGCGGCTGTCCACCTGGATCGCCACTTTGCTCGCTTTCGCGGGCGTGTTCCTGATCCTGCGGCCCAATTTCTCCACCGCCGGCTGGGGCGTGTTGTTCCCGCTGGTGGGCGCTGCCGGCATGGCGGTGACGATCATCGCCAACCGCAAGGTCACCGGTCGGGCCAGCGTTCTGGCGATGCAGTATTATATGTCGGTCACCGCGATGCTGTTCCTGTTCGTGGCCACCGCGGCGGCCCATTTCAGCGGCATCGAGACATTCCGTCTGCACTGGCCGGACTGGAGTGTGATCGCGCGCTGCGTGCTGATCGGGTTCACCGCCACCCTGGCGCAATGGCTGATCTTCATGGGCACGGTGAAGGCTGGCGCCGGCACGGTGGCGCCGATGACTTACGGGCAGCTCCTGATGGCCGTGGCGCTGGGCGCGGCGTTCTTCGGGGATTGGCCGGGCGCCACGGGCCTGCTCGGCGCGGCGGTGATCATTGGCGCGGGGCTGTTCCTGTGGTGGTGCGGCCGCGCGCCGGAGGCGGCGAAACCCGATCTCTAACGCGGCGCCGGCGCGAGGTCCCGCCGCACCCAGGCGGTGACCGAGCGGCGATACTGCGAGATGGTGATAAGCGGGCGGTAATCGCGCTGCGTTGCCTCATGGATCAGTGCGAGATTCCGGGGCTGCTGAATGGTCACCGGATTGTTGGCGGTGACGATCACGCCGGGCCGATTGGCGAGAATGCGGGCGATCTCGCCTGCCTGGTCTATCCCCAGCGCGGGTGTTTCCAGCGCGTTGTTGAGGTGATCGGGGTAGATGAAGCGGGTGGGCAGGCATGTGCCCGTCGTGCGATAAAGCACGGTCGGTCCGTCGAACACGTAGAGGCAGTCCCGGTGCGCGCCGACGAAGGGCGCGACCGCCGCGGATAGGCGGGCTTCGACGCGCCGTTCGGCCAGCGAGCCGGCGAGGCGATTGAGCGGATGATAGAGCTGCGTTGCGAAGAGCAGCAGCAGCACGGCCGGCACGAAGCGCAGCGGCCCCTTCCGATCGATCATCGGCAGCGCCAGTAGGATCGCGGGGGCGACCAGCGCGGCATAGTAATAGCCATAGACCGTTCCCGGCAGCAGCACGGTGGCCAGCGCGGCCAGCAGCCAGGCGGCGTGGAGGCGGTAGGCCGCCCAGTCACGCGGCGGGTTCAGGCGGAACGCCGCGTAAAGCCCCGGCAGGACGAGCAGCGCCAGGGGGATATAGCCAATGACCAGATCGTGCCGCAGCCGCCCGTTCGGCGGGGAAACCCGATCGAAGAAGCTGACGAAGTTGGCAAACCAGAAGGCGTCGAAATGGCCGCGCCAGAGATAGAACAGACCTGCGAGCGCGGTGGGCAGCACGCCCAGCGCCGCAAACAGAGCGGCGCGTGCGGCCAGGCGCGGCAGGCTCGCGCCCCTGCGCCATTCGCCGATGAGCGCCCAGGCACCGAAGAACAGGCATTGCGGCAGCACGGTGTATTTGATCTGCAGCGCCAGGCCGCCGATCAGCATCGCCAGGGTAGCGCGCTGGGCGGCCCGCGGATGGCGGCTGTCGCGCACCAGCCACAGCATCGCCAGCATCATCGGCGTGTGAAACGCTTCGGACTGGCCGGACTGGCTGCCGTAAAGCGCGAGGAACAGGAGATACAGCGCCCCCGCCACCGTGGCCGAAACGCGATCCACCTCCTCGCGCGCAAGGCCATAGACCAGCAGAGCACCGACAAAGGCCGACAAGCTGGCGACGATCTGGAAGGCGATCGCTCCGGGGCCGAACAAGGCGTGGGCAGCGGCGAACAAGGCGAAGAGGCCGAAGGGCTTGCGGTCCCACAAGTCCACATAGGGCAAGTCGCCCTGGGTCATCCGCCAGCCGATGAACGAATAGAGCTGCTCGTCGAAATCGACGACCGGATCGCCAAAGACGATCGCGCGCGTGACAAGCAGGATGAACACCAGCGCGCCGGCGGCGATCCAGTCCGCACTGGCCATGCCGGCCACCTTGCGCGGCCTTTCGCGAGCGGTCATCATTACAGTCGCCAAGGCCGCCCCCTACAAAGCGAGCGGCCTTATGCGGTAAACCTGGTTAACTTTAGCTTAGTTCCGGCGCTGTGGAGCCCGGAAACCCATGCCGTCCGGCTTCCTCAGAAGATGCTCAATCCTCGACGCGCTCGGCGAGGATGGTGAGGCCGGTGGCGCTGACTTCGGCGAAGCCGCCGCGGACTTCGATCGTTTCCGGGGCGGCCCCTTCGGTGCGGTAGACCTGCACGGTGCCGTCGCGCACGGTGGACATCACCGGGGCATGGCCTTCGAGCACGCCGAATTCGCCCTCGGTGCCGGGGACGACCACCATGTGGACGTCTTCTGAGCGGACGAGGCGGGTCGGGGTGACGAGTTCGAAATGCAATGCCATGTTCAACTCCCCTCGCTTGCCGGAGGGCCTCTTGTCTCCCTTCCCGCTTGGGGAGGGCGGGGAAGGGCTTGTGGTCGTGCGGGGAGGGGCGCCCAACAGGCCCTCCCCCGGCCCCTCCCGCAAGCGGGAGGGGAACGCGCGGCTTTTACGCTTCGGCAGCCAGCTTCTTGGCCTTCTCCACCGCTTCCTCGATACCGCCGACCATGTAGAACGCGGCTTCGGGCAGGTGGTCGTATTCGCCTTCCACCACGGCCTTGAAGCTGGCCACGGTGTCTTCCACCTGCACGAACTTGCCGGGGATGTTGGTGAACACTTCGGCCACGTGGAACGGCTGGCTGAGGAAGCGCTGGATCTTGCGCGCGCGGGCGACGGTCAGCTTATCTTCCTCGGACAGCTCGTCCATGCCCAGGATGGCGATGATGTCCTGCAGGCTCTTGTACTTCTGCAGGGTTTCCTGGACGCGGCGGGCGACCTGGTAGTGCTCCTCGCCGACGACGGCCGGGGTCAGCACGCGGCTGGTGGAATCGAGCGGGTCCACCGCCGGGTAGATGCCCAGCTCGGAAATCGCGCGGCTGAGCGTGGTCGTCGCGTCAAGGTGGGCGAACGAGGTGGCCGGCGCGGGGTCGGTCAAGTCGTCCGCCGGCACGTAGATCGCCTGCACCGAGGTGATCGAGCCCTTGGTGGTGGAGGTGATGCGTTCCTGGAGCGCGCCCATGTCGGTCGACAGCGTCGGCTGATAGCCGACGGCCGAAGGAATACGGCCGAGCAGCGCCGACACTTCCGAACCCGCCTGGGTGAAGCGGAAGATGTTGTCCACGAAGAACAGCACGTCCTGGCCTTCCTGGTCGCGGAAGTATTCGGCCATGGTCAGGCCGGACAGCGCGACGCGGGCGCGAGCGCCCGGCGGCTCGTTCATCTGGCCGAACACCAGTGCCACCTTGGAACCCTCGCTGGTGGCATTGCCTTCGGCGTCCTTGGCGATGACGCCGGCGTCGAGGAACTCGTGATAGAGATCGTTGCCTTCGCGGGTGCGCTCACCCACGCCGGCGAACACCGACACGCCGCCGTGGCCCTTGGCGATGTTGTTGATCAGTTCCTGGATCAGCACGGTCTTGCCCACGCCGGCGCCGCCGAACAGGCCGATCTTGCCGCCCTTGGCGTAAGGCGCGAGCAGGTCGATCACCTTGATGCCGGTGACGAGGATCGCCGCTTCAGTGGACTGATCGGCGAAGGCCGGCGCTTCGGCGTGGATCGGCGCGGTCTGATCGGCATTCACCGGACCGCGCTCGTCGATCGGCTCGCCAATCACGTTGACGATGCGGCCCAGCGTCTTCGGGCCGACCGGCACCGAGATCTGCGCGCCGGTGTTGACCACCTTCTGGCCGCGGGTGAGGCCGTCGGTCGAATCCATGGCGATCGTGCGCACCGTGTTCTCGCCCAGGTGCTGCGCGACTTCCAGCACCAGCCGCTGGCCGTTGTTGTCGGTCTCCAGCGCGGTGAGGATCGCCGGCAGTTCGCCTTCGAAGGCGACGTCAACGACGGCGCCGATGACCTGGGCGACGGTGCCTTCGGAGGTTTGATTGAGCACGGGGGCGGTAGCCATGTGTCTAGTCCTGATCCTTAGGCCGCTTTGGCGGCGCAGATTTCTTCGGGTTCGGCGATCGTCCATTTCCCGTCAGCCGGGAGAAGGGAAGCCGAGTTACGGCGATATTCGTCGTTTCCAAGGCCGTAATCGCACACGAAGCCTTGCTTGCCGAAACCCTCGGAGCGGCAAAGAGCGGTGCCGACCGGCTTCGAGCCGGGGCATGCCTCGGCATAGGCTTCGGCAAAAGCCTTCATGTCGGGCGGAGGCAGCGACGGCTCCACCGGCTGCACCGCCACCGGCGTGGGGGTGGGGGCAGGTTCGGGTTCCTGGGAATTGCAAGCGGTGAGGGCAAGCAGTGCGACCCCCACGATAAACGGCTTCATAGTGCTTCTGCTCCGGCGATGATTTCAATGAGTTCGGTGGTGATCGCGGCCTGGCGGCTGCGGTTGTACTGGATGGTCAGCTTCTGGATCAGTTCGCCCGCGTTGCGCGTGGCGTTATCCATCGCCGTCATCGACGCGCCTTGCTCGCTGGCCTGGTTTTCCAGCAGGGCGCCGAAGATCTGCGTCTTGAGATAACGGGGCAGCAGTTCGGCGAGGATCTCCTCCTCGTCGGGCTCGTACTCCACGGCGGCATGGCTTGCTTCCGCGCCTTCGACGGCGGGAACCGGGATGATCTGCTGCTCGGTCGGGACCTGCGCCAGGGCCGACTTGAAGGTGGAGAAGAACAGATGGGCCACGTCGAACCGGCCCGCCTCGTACATCGCCGTCAGGTCTTCGACGATCCGCTCCGCCTCGGCATAGCCCGGCTCGCGCACCTCGGTGGTGTCGAACATCTGGGCGATGTTGTCGGGGTAGGCGCGGCGGATCGGGGCGCGGCCCTTGCGGCCGACCAGGTAGAACTCGACCGACTTGCCCTGGGCCTTCAGCTCGCTCGCCCGGGCCAGCGCGGCGCGGACGATGTTGGAGTTGAACGCGCCGGCCAGGCCCTTGTCGCTGTTGGCGACGACCAGCAGGTGCTTTTGATCCTTGCCGGTGCCGGCCAGCAGCTTCGGTGCGCCGTCACGGCCGATCACCTTGGAGGCGAGCGATGCCATGACCGCGCTCAGCCGCTCGGCATAAGGCCGCGCGGCCTCGGCCGCCGCCTGCGCCTTGCGCAGCTTCGCCGCCGCGACCATCTGCTTGGCCTTGGTGATCTTCTGGGTCGACTTGACCGAGTTGATCCGGCCCTTGAGTTCCTTGAGTGAAGCCACTCTCTCGTTACTCTCTTCTTTCGTCATCCCCGCGAAAGCGGGAACCTGGTGCCGGTTCGCCCTGGGTCCCCGCTTTCGCCGGGATGACGAGGGTAATTACGCGAACTGCTTGGCGAAGGTGTCGAGCGCCTTGACGGTCTTTTCCTTCGCCTCGTCACCGAAGTCGCGGCTGTCGCGGATCAGGGCGAGGACGTCGGCATGTTCGGCGCGCATGAAGGCCAGCATGGCCGCTTCGTATTCCGTCACCCGGTCCACCGCGATCGTGTCGAGATAGCCGTTGGTGCCGGCGAAGATCGACACGGCCTGCTCCTCGAACGGCATCGGGCTGAATTGCGCCTGCTTGAGCAGCTCCGTCAGGCGCGCGCCGCGGTTGAGCAGCTTCTGCGTCGCGGCATCCAGGTCGGAGCCGAACTGGGCGAAGGCGGCCATCTCGCGATACTGCGCCAGCTCCAGCTTGATCGAGCCGGCGACCTTCTTCATCGCCTTGGTCTGCGCCGCGCCGCCGACGCGGCTGACCGAAAGACCCACGTTGATCGCCGGGCGGATGCCCTGGTAGAACAGGTTGGTCTCCAGGAAGATCTGCCCGTCGGTGATCGAGATCACGTTGGTCGGGATATAGGCCGACACGTCGCCCGCCTGCGTCTCGATGATCGGCAGCGCGGTCAGCGAACCGCCGCCATGCTCGTCATTCATCTTCGCCGCACGCTCCAGCAGGCGGCTGTGGAGGTAGAACACGTCGCCCGGATAGGCTTCGCGGCCCGGCGGGCGGCGCAGCAGCAGCGACATCTGGCGATAGGCGACGGCCTGCTTGGACAAGTCGTCATAGACGATCACGGCATGCATGCCGTTGTCGCGGAAGAATTCGCCCATGGCCGCGCCGGTGTAGGGCGCGAGGTATTGCAGCGGCGCCGGCTCCGAAGCGGTGGCGGCGACGACGATGGAGTATTCCATCGCGCCGTTTTCTTCCAGCTGGCGGACGATCTGCGCCACGGTGGAGCGCTTCTGGCCGACCGCGACGTAGATGCAGTAGAGCTTCTTGCTCTCGTCGCCGCCGGCGTTGATGTCCTTCTGGTTGATGAAGGTATCGATGGCGACGGCGGTCTTGCCGGTCTGGCGGTCACCAATGATGAGTTCGCGCTGGCCGCGCCCGACGGGGACCAGGGCATCGATCGCCTTGAGGCCGGTCTGCACCGGTTCATGCACGGACTTGCGCGGGATGATGCCGGGGGCCTTGACCTCCACGCGGCTGCGGGTGTCGGTCACGATCGGGCCCTTGCCGTCGATCGGGTTGCCCAGCGCGTCCACCACGCGGCCCAGCAGGCCCTTGCCCACCGGCACGTCCACGATGGTGCCGGTACGCTTGACGCTGTCGCCTTCCTTGATCTCGGCGTCGGAGCCGAAGATCACGACGCCGACGTTGTCGGCCTCCAGGTTCAGGGCCATGCCCTGCACGCCATTGGCGAATTCGACCATTTCGCCGGCCTGAACCTTGTCGAGGCCATAGATGCGGGCGATGCCGTCACCGACCGAAAGCACGGTGCCGACTTCGCTGACTTCGGCCTCGTTGCCGAAATTGGCGATCTGGTCCTTGATGACCTTCGAGATTTCTGCGGCGCGGATTTCCATTTTCAGCCTTTCATCAGCCCTTCATGGCCTGGGCGAGCGAATTGAGACGGGTGCGGATCGAGCCGTCGATCCGCTTCGAGCCGACGGTGACGACGAGACCGCCGAGAAGATCGGGATCGACGCGGCTCTTGAGCTTGACGGTGCGGCCCTCGCGGGCGCGGAGCTTCTGTTCCAGCGCGGAAAGCTGTGCGTCGGTAAGCGGGTGGGCGCTGGCGACTTCCGCGCTCACCTCGCCGCGCTGGGCGGCGGCGATGGCGTGGAACGCGCGGATCACCGCCGGCAGATCCCCCGCGCGGCGGTTCTGGGCGAGCACGCCGAGGAAATTGCGAGTCAGTTCGGTAAGGCCGAGCTGGGTGCCGACGGCGGCGAGCACGCGGCCGAGCGTCTCGCGACTGACTTCGGGATTGCGAGTCAGCGCCGACAGCTCGGGCGATACGTCCAGCGCCTGGGCCAGCGTGTCGAGATCGGATTCGACCGCCGTGACATTGCCGCCCTTGGCCCCCGCTTCGCTGGCGAGGTCAAACAGGGCCGAGGCATAACGCCCCGCTAGGCTGGCCTTAATACCGGCGGAAACATCCACGCGCGAAAGTCCTCTTGGGTCCGATGAACGGAATTTGCCGCCTGCCAAAAAGGGGCGCCGCGAAGGGCACCCCGGCAAAGCTGGCGCGCGCCTAGCATCGGGGACGCGGCTATGCAACCCGGCCGCCACCGGCGGAACGATCGCCGGCCGGAATTGGCCGGCCGCGGCCGCGCTACGAAGCGCCCGAGCAGGTGTAGACCAGCCGTTCGTTCGGCCGATCGGGCAGCAGTGCCAGAATCGTTGCCTGGCGCGCGCCGAAGTTACGCACCGCTTGCGGATCGGCGCCGCAGGCGGGCGCCTCGAACTCGGCGCGCGCGGCGCGGACGCGCTGCATCGCCGCACGATCGAGCAGATAGCGTTCGACCCGATATTCGCGCTGGGCTGGATCGAAGCGATTGACCGAGACGGCTTCTTCGGTTTCCGGCACGAAAATGCGCGACCAGATGCCGCCGGACTGCCCATATTGGGTGCGGGCATTGACGCAGCCGTCGTTCGACCATTCGAACGGCACGTTTTCGGCCACTTCGCGCACCGCCCGGCTACGCTGGGGATCGAGCGTGCAGCTCAGGGCGCCGGCCGGTGGCGGAATCTTGCCGGTGTCTTCCGCCGTCATTTCCTGGCGCAAGCGATCCTCCAGCCGATCCTCCAGCTGCTCGAAGCCGGGCCGGGCGACCCAGGCAGCCATGGCGCCGATCAGCGCCAGCGCCGCAAGGCCGAAGCCCACTTCGGCATTGTGCCTCAGCCCCGTGTGATGGGCGTGAATGGCCAGGCCGCTCGCCGCCAGCGCCGCCATCAGCAGCACCATGGTCAGCGCCATGCCCTGCTCGCGTTCGGCCAGCAGCGAGAACTGGATGTCGCGCCGCGCTTCCTCCCGGCGCAGGGCCAGCGCCTGCTCGTCGGCGGCGGCGCGGGTCTGGGCCTGGAGCTGCTCGCGCTCCGCCCGGAATCGCTCCTGCGCTTCGAGATCGGCCAGGCTGCGGCAGGCCAGCCCGTTGACTTGCGGGGTCACGTCGTTGGCGCGCAGGAACGGCAGCAGCTCGCGCGTGGAGACGGCGAAGAAGAACTCCGCATCGGCGCTGCCGCTTTCGGCGCCGAAGCTGTTGACCCCGATCACGCGGCCGCATTCGTCAAGCAGCGGGCCGCCGCTGCTGCCGCGCGCGATCGGCGCGGTGTGCAGCAGCGAATCGAATTCGCGCGTGGGCCGGCGGCCCGAAAGGAACCCGGTGCTGGTCACGGGCGGCTGGGCGCGGAAGATGTCTTCGGCGGACAGGCCCTGCGCGCGGTCCACGTTCATCGGATAGCCCACCGCCGTCACCGGGCCGCTGTCCGCCGGCGGATTGCCGGCAATCGTCAGCACCGGCAGATGCATCGGCGCGGTCGTGGCGATGAGGGCGAGATCGTTGCGCGGGCTGACGGCGACGATCCGCCCGTAGACCGCGTTCACGCCGTCCGAAGGAACGATGCCGACCAGCAGGCGCGGATTGTCGTGCGCTTCCTGCACCACATGGGCATTGGTGACGATCCGTTCCGGCCCCACCGCGAAGCCGGTGCCGTGAGCGATCGGCACGAGTTCTTCCCCGTCCTTTTCGATGATGACTACCCGCACCACCCCGCGCGAAGCGGCGGTGATATCGGCCGGATCGGCCTGGGCCGGCGAGGGCGCCAGCAGCGCCAGCGCCAGCAGGGGGAGAAACCGGGCCAGCGATCGTAGCAGGATGGGGAGCGGAGCCATGGGCGCCTTCTTGCCGTCATCCGCTTTGAGCGCAAGCGGCGGGAAGCGAACACGGCGGAGAAGGCCTATCCGGCAGGCACGTTCCGCACTGGCGGCGTGCCGGGGCGGGTGTTTATAGGAGGTTACGATGATCGAAGCCGATCTTATCGATGACGAACGGGCCTGGTCCGCCGTGCTGCGGCGCGACCGTTCGTTCGATGGCCGCTTCGTTACGGGCGTGCTGACCACCGGCATCTATTGCCGCCCGTCATGCGCGGCGCGCCACCCCGCGCGCGGCAACGTGCGCTTCTTCGCCAATGGGGCGCAAGCGCGGCAAGCAGGCCTGCGCCCGTGCAAGCGTTGCCGGCCTGACGATGTGGCCCGCGACGAAGCGGCAGTGCTGGCGGCGATCGACGAGATAAAGGCCAGTGAAGGAAGGCCGCAACTGGCCGAGCTGGCACAGACGGTGGGCTATTCGCCGTCCTATTTCCAACGCGTATTCACCCGCGCCACCGGCTTATCGCCCGCCGCCTATGCCCGCGCGCTGCGCGAGGAGCGGGCGCGCGAGGCGCTGAGCGGCGGCGGCTCGGTGACGGACGCGATCTACGAGGCGGGCTTCGAGGCGCCTTCGCGGTTCTACGATTCGATGGAAGGGAAACTGGGCATGGCGCCATCGGCCTGGGCCAGGGGTGGTGAAGGGGTTGCGATTCATTGGGCGGTGGTCCCGACCACGCTAGGCCCGATGCTGGTGGCGGCGACCGGCAAGGGCGTGTGCCGCCTGTCGTTCGACGAAGGCCGCCCGGAACTGGAGGCCCGCTTCCCCAATGCCCGGCTGGTCGAGGGCGGGGCGGAGTTCGCCGCCCTGCTGCGGCGAGTGGTCGACGCCGTGGAACGGCCCGGCACCGGTGGGGATATCCCGATCGACGTGCGCGGGACCGCGTTCCAGGAACGCGTGTGGGCGGAACTGCGCAAGATCCCGCCGGGCGAAACGCGTTCCTATGCCGAGATCGCCGCCGCCGCCGGGCGGCCCAGCGCGGTGCGCGCCGCCGGCTCTGCCAATGGGGCGAACAATGTCGCGGTGCTTATTCCCTGCCACCGCGTTATCAGATCGGACGGGAGCCTCGGCGGTTATGCCTATGGGCTCGCCATCAAGCGCGAATTGCTTGCACGGGAGGCCAAAGGATGAATCAGGAACTGCGCCAGCGTTTTGCCGCGCTCCACCAGCCGGGCAACCCTGTGCTGCTGTACAATATCTGGGACGTCGGCAGTGCCAAGGCCGTTGCTGAGGCCGGCGCCCCGGCGCTGGCCACGGGCAGCTACGCGATCTCAGAGGCTAACGGCTATCGCGATGGCGAAGAGATTCCGCTCAACCTCTATCTCGATTGCACGCGCCGCATCGTGGAGGGGGTGGATGTGCCTGTCACCGCCGATTTCGAAAGCGGTTTTGCGGTCGATCCGGCGCGGCTTGCCGATCACGCGCAATACCTGGCGGAAACCGGCGTCGTCGGCTGCAATTTCGAGGATGGGGAAGTGGGCGGCGTCGGGCTTCATCCGATCGCCGATCAGGCGAAACGGATAGCTGCTGTTGTCGGCAGCGCACTGTGGGTCAATGCCCGCACCGACTTGTTCTTCCGCCGCTTCCTGGCCGGCGGTGACCGCAATGACCGGTTGCTGCTGCCGGAGACGCTGGAGCGCGCCGCCGCTTATGCCGACGCCGGCGCGCACAGTATATTCGTGCCGGGGCCGAGCGACCGCGATCTGATCGCCGAAATCTGCGATCGCAGTGCCCTGCCGGTGAACATCCTGATGCTGCCCGGCACGCCCGACTGGCCGGTGCTCGCCGAAGCGGGGGTCGCCCGTGTGAGCTGGGGCGCCGGGCCGTGGCGCAAGGCGATGGAACGGCTGACCGGCGAGGCGAAGGCGCTTTACGGCGCGGCGTGAGGGACGGCATCGACATGGGCATGGCTCCATCCGATCAGGCCATGATGGAACCTGACGCCCCGCCGCCGCCTGCCCGCGCCGGCCTGCTGCGCCGCGTGTTCACTTATCCGCTGGTGCAGGCCTGCATCGGCGGGGTGATGATCCTTGCTGCCATGGGTGTGGTCTCGGCGATCGGGGGCCTGCTCGGCATCGCGACGGGGGCGGGTTTCCCGCTCCTCGCCGTGCTGCTGGCCCTGATCGTGGTGCTGGTGTGGAAAGCCTACAAGCGCTGGATCGAACGCGAGCGGGACCGGGAGTTCTCTTTCAACGGCGCCGTGCCGGAACTCCTGGCGGGGCTCTTCGCCGGATTTGCGCTGTTCACCCTGATGACCGGCTGCGTCTGGCTGTTCGGCGGCATCCAGTTCCATGGAATCCGCTCGCCCGGTGAAACCCAGTGGGCCTATTGGCTGGCCATCGCGATCATCAGCGGCGTGACCGAGGAGACGCTGATGCGGGGCCTGCTGTTCCGCGCGGTGGAGAAAGTCAGCGGAAGCTGGGCCGCGCTGGCGGTGAGCGCGGTGCTGTTCGGCGCGGCGCACATCTTCAACGAGAATTCGAGCTGGCTGGCCGCCTTGGCCATCGCCTTGGAAGCGGGCATCCTGCTTGGCGCTGCCTATATGCTGACGCGGCGGCTATGGCTCCCTATCGGCATACATGCCGCGTGGAATTTCACCCAGGGGTGGGTGTTCAGCATTCCCGTTTCCGGCACCGGCGGGGAGCCGATCGGCCTTGTCGCCACTACCCGCCTGGGACCTGACTGGCTGACTGGCGGTGGCTTCGGCCTGGAAGCTTCCGCCGTGGCGATGGTCGTCGCCACGGCGGCGGGGCTGATGCTGCTGTTGTGGGCCCATCGCCGTGGCCGCTTCGTCCCGGGGCCGTGGGGGCGGGAGACGGTGTCTTAGCCCCGATTCGTAACCGCCACCCTGACCCGGCTGGGCACAAGCTGTTCGTCATTGCGAGCGTAGCGAAGCAATCCAGGGCGTATTGCACTCCCGCCCTGGATTGCTTCGCTACGCTCGCAATGACGAAGGTTGAGCGAGGTATGATCGGGTTCAACGAAGGATAATGGCGCCCTAAACGAAGCTGTAGGGGTCGATATCCACCCCCACGCGCACGCCTTGCTGGAAGCTCAGCGCGCCCAGCCAGTCGCGGATCACGCGTTGCAGTTCGGCGCTGCGGCGGGCGTTGAGCAGCAGGCGATAGCGATAGCGGCCGCGCAGCAGCGCCATGGGGGCGGGGGCGGGGCCGAGCACGGCGACATCGGGCAGCGTGGGCTGGGTGGCGCCGATGCGGTTGGCCGCCTCGCGTGCTTCGGCTTCGTCCTCGCTCGATACGATGATCGCCGCCCAGCGCCCGAACGGAGGCGCGCCGGCGTGGCGGCGGGCTTCGGTCTCCACAGTATAGAAGGCATCGCGATCCCCGGCGGCGAGGGCGGCGATCACCGAGGCTTGCGGATGGCGCGTCTGGATCAGCACGTCGCCCGGCTTGCTCCCGCGCCCGGCGCGCCCGGCCACCTGGGCGATCTGCTGGTAAGTCCGCTCCGCCGCGCGCAGATCCCCGCCTTCGAGGCCCAGGTCGGCATCGACCACGCCCACCAGCGTCAGCTCGGGGAAATGGAAGCCCTTGGTGACGAGCTGCGTGCCGACGATCACGTCCACCGCCCGCGCTTCCACCTGGCTGACGAATTCGGCCGCCTTGTCGGGCGAATTGAGCGTGTCGGAGGTGGCGATAGCCAGCCGCGCTTCGGGCAGCAGTTCTTCCACCTCATGGGCGATCCGCTCCACGCCGGGTCCGCAGGCGACCAGGCAATCGGGCTCCCCGCATTCGGGGCAGTGATCGGGCGGCGCGGTTTCGTGCCCGCAGTGATGGCAGGCCAGCCGGCGGCTCAGCCGATGTTCGACCAGCCAGGCACTGCAATTGGGACACTGGAAGCGGAACCCGCAATGGCGGCACAGGGTGAGCGGGGCATAGCCGCGCCGGTTGAGGAACAGCAGCGATTGCTCGCCGCGCTCCAGCCTCTCTTGCAGCGCTTCCACCAGCCGGGGCGCCAGCCAGCGGCCGCGCGGGGGCTTTTCCCGCGTCAGGTCTATCGTGTCGATCGCCGGCAGCTCCGCCCCGCCGAAGCGGCTCGGCAGCACGAGCTTTTCGTAAACCCCGCTCTCCGCCATTTGCAGGCTTTCGAGCGCCGGCGTGGCGCTGGAGAGGATCACCGGAATGCCTTCGAAGCGCGCGCGCATCACCGCCACGTCGCGCGCGTTGTAGCGCACGCCTTCATCCTGCTTGAAGCTGACCTCATGCGCTTCGTCCACCACGATCAGGCCGAGGCGGGCGTAAGGCAGGAACAGCGCCGAACGCGCCCCGACGACCACTTGCGCTTCCCCGCTGGCGATGGCCCGCCATGCCCGCCGCCGCTCGGTGGACTTGAGCGAGGAATGCCACGCCACCGGCGCCGATCCGAAACGCTCCTCGAATCGCCGCAGGAAGGCCTCCGTCAGCGCGATTTCCGGCAGAAGAACAAGCGTTTGCCGCCCTTTCCAGAGACTTTCCGCGATAGCTTCGAAATAGGTCTCCGTCTTGCCGGATCCGGTCACGCCGTCGAGCAGGAAAGGCACGAAGCGATCGTCCCGCACGGCCGCCACCAGGTGTTCGGCCACTTCGGTCTGTTCGGCGGACAGGTCCGGCTGCGCGAAACCGGCGTCCGCGCGGGCATAGGGGCGATCGCTATGGACCGTGACCGGTTCCAGCACGCCCTGGTTCACCAGGCCGCGCAGCACGCCTTCGCTCACCCCGGCGATCTCCGCCAGTTCGCGGATCGTCGCCTGTTCGCCTTCCAGCGCATCGATGGCGGCCTGGCGCTGGGGGGTCATCCGTTCGGGTAACCCGCCGCTCAGCCGGTATTCGGTGACCGTGGAGGGCCCGCGCAGCGCCCCGCCGCTGGACAGCACCATGCGCGCGACCGAGGCCAGCGAGGCGCAGTAGTAATCCGCTGTCCATTCGATCAGCCGCCTCAGCTCGGCCTTGAGGGGGGGCACCGGCAGCATGCCGACCAGCGGGCGCAGCCGCGCGTCCGGAACCGGCGTGGCGGGCAGCCGTTCGGCCTCCCACACGATGCCGACGATCTGCCGGGGGCCGAGCGGGGCGACGACGACCGAGCCGGGTTCCACCTCCATTCCTTCCGGAACACGGTAGTCCAGCGGGCCGAGCGCGGCGTTGAAGATGACGAGACGGACGCGGTTCATGTGAAGGCGCCTTATATGGGCGGCCTGTCGCCAATGAGAAAGCACGAGACGATGACCATGCCCCAGGTTCTTCCCCGCCGCGCGGTTCTCGCCGGCTCGCTGGCCGCCGCCACGGCGCTGGCGCTGCCCGGCTGCGCGACTTATCCGCAGATCAGCTTCACCGAGGCGGTCCGGCGATTGCTGGTCCTGTCCAGCGAGCGCGCCTTCGTCCGCCTCACCGCCCCGGGCGGCTATTGGGACCAGCAAGTCGCGCGGGTGGGGCTGGATCAGTATTTCGGGACGCGGGGCAACGTGCTCGCCAACATCCTCACTTCCGCCCTGTTCAAGTCCCGGCTGGAAGATGCCGTGGCGGATATCGCGGTGGATGCATCCTATCGCGCCGCGCCCGTGGTGGCCGATACCGTGCGCACGATCGGCCTGGCCAACGCCATGGCGCTGGTGCGCGGCGGGCCGACGGCGGCCACGACGTTCCTGCGCCAGCAGATGGGCGAGCAGCTGGTCCTCGCTATGCTGCCCGAGATCGGCGATGCCCTGCGCGTGGCGGAAGACCCGCTGGTGAGCCAGCTCGTCTCCGGCCTGACGGGGGTCGACTTCGGCTCTGTCACCCGGCGCTTCGCGGCGGAGGTGGACAACGTGATCTGGGGCGAGATCGGCAACGAGGAAGCCGCCATCCGCGCCGATCCGGCGTCCACGCGCGATCCGGTGCTGATCGGGGTCTTCGGGGCGGGGGCGGCGCTTTAGGAGGAGGTTCGTCTTGGCGGGAAACGGAACGGATCGCTCAGGCCGGGCCCCTCGTGATCTACGAGCGAGCGCACCCGCACTAAAACCCTCGTCATTGCGAGCGTAGCGAAGCAATCCAGAGCGTATTGCGCTGTTGCCCTGGATTGCTTCGTCGCTACGCTCCTCGCAATGACGAGGGTTGGATGGGCGTCCCAGAGAGGCGGCCCGCCTGACGAGCCGCGAGGATATCAACTCCGCCACCCCGTCCCCTTCATGCCTCCCATAATCCCCCACCCGCTTCGCGCCTCGAAGGTTTCCTGCTAGCAGCCCAGCGACGATGTCCGACGAATCCCCCCTCGACCGTTTCAAGCAGGCGCTGACAGGCGCCGCGCGCGCTATTGGCCATGACAGCGAGGCCGAGGTGAGCTGGACGTCCGACGCGCCCGGGATGCAGGGCAAGGCGATGCGGGTGCCGATGCCCGGCCGCTTGCTGCCGCCCGAGCAGGCGCGTGCGGCGCGCGGCTTCGCCGACAGCTTCGCGCTGCGCCTGCGCCATCATGACGAGGCGCTCCACCGCCGCAACATGCCGTCCGAGCCGGATGCCCGTGCGGCCTATGACGCGATCGAGCGCGTGCGGTACGAGGCGCTGGGCGAGAACAACTACGCCGGGATGCGGGAGAATCTGGCGGCTTCCACCGAGGTGCGCCTCCAGTCCGATCCGATCGTCCGTGCAGTCAGCGCCGACGAGGTGCCGGTCCAGACCGCGCTGGCGCTGATGCTGCGCGAGCAGCTGACTGGCCAGCCGATCCCGCAAGCGGCGCGCGCCGGGGTCGAGATGCTGCGCGAACATATCGAAAGCCGCACCGGCGACGATTTCGAGCGGTTGGCGCTGACGCTCGACGATCAGCAGGCGTTCCAGTCGCTGGCGCTCGCCATGCTCCGCCATCTGCAACTGGTCGAGATGGAGCCGAACGACGAGGCCGGCGAGGACGACACCGGGGAAGAGGAACCTGGCGAGGAGGATACGGACACCGAGCAGGACAACGAGGACGAGGGCCACGAGCTTCGCCAGGAGCAGGTCGCCGGCGATAGCGGCGAAGGCGAGGGCGAGGAGGAGACCACCCAGGAGGTCGAGAGCGAGTCGGAGATGTCCGAAGGGGACGTCGGCGACGAGGGCGAGGAAGGGATGATGCCCGTCCGGCCCAATCGGCCGTGGACGGACTTGCCCGAAACGTTCGATTACAAGGTCTTCACCGAGGAGTTCGACGAGGTGGTCGAGGCCACCGAGCTGTGCGATTTCGAGGAACTGGATCGCCTGCGCGCCTATCTCGACAGCCAGCTCACCGGGTTGCAGGGCGTCGTCACCCGGCTCGCCAACCGGCTCCAGCGGCGGCTCATGGCGCAGCAGAACCGGTCTTGGGATTTCGACCAGGAGGAAGGCCTGCTCGATGCCGCGCGGCTGGCGCGGGTGATCGTCAGCCCGGGCCATTCGCTCAGCTACAAGGTCGAGCGCGATATCGAGTTCAAGGATACCGTCGTCACCCTGCTGATCGACAATTCGGGTTCGATGCGCGGGCGGCCGATCTCAATCGCCGCGATCAGCGCCGATATCCTGGCCCGCACGCTGGAGCGGTGCGGGGTCAAGGTGGAGATCCTCGGCTTCACCACCCGCGCGTGGAAAGGCGGCCAGAGCCGCGAGAAGTGGCTCGCCAGCGGCAAGCCCGCGCAGCCGGGCCGCCTCAACGACTTGCGGCACATCATCTACAAGAAGGCCGACGAGCCGATGCGCCGCGCACGCAAGAGCCTGGGCCTGATGATGCGCGAAGGGCTGCTGAAGGAGAACATCGACGGGGAAGCGCTGCTGTGGGCGCATACCCGCCTGCTCGCCCGGCCCGAGGATCGCCGCATCCTCATGGTCATCTCCGATGGTGCGCCGGTGGACGATTCGACGCTGAGCGTGAACTCGGCCGGCTATCTGGAGACGCACCTGCGCAAGGTGATCGACTGGATCGAGAAGCAGAGCCCCGTCCAGCTCGTCGCCATCGGCATCGGGCACGACGTGACCCGTTATTACAAGCGGGCGGTGACGATCATGGACGTGGAACAGCTCGGCGGCACGATCATCGAGCAACTGGCGGGCCTGTTCGAGGCGGAATAGCTTGCCGATTTGCGGGCCGCGCCGGGTATGATAAAGTATGAATCATGGGAAAGCTCGAACGCATCACCGTGACCATGCCCGAGGAAATGGCCGCCAAGCTGCGCGAAGCGGTCAAATCCGGAAAATACGCCACGACCAGCGAGATCGTGCGAGAGGCCTTGCGTGGCTGGAACGAGCACCAGGAGCGACAGCAGGCGGCGCTGGAGAAGCTCCGGGAACTGATCGACGAAGGGTTGCAGGGGCCCAGCCTTCCGGCGAAAGAAGTCTTCGCCGATTTGCGTTCCTATGTCGCCTGCCTCGTCGCGGAGCATGACGCAGACGCTGCGTGATGCGCCTTGAAGTCAAGGCGGAGGCGCAGTCCGATCTGCGTGATATTGCCGCTTACATCGCGCGCGACAACGCATCCCGCGCGATCAGCTTCGTGGACGAACTGATAGAGACCATGTGGAAGGTTGCCGAAAGGCCGCTTTCCTTTCCAGCTCGCGATGAGTGGCGGCCCAACCTGAGGGCCGCGCGGCACGGCAGCTACTACATCGTCTTCCAGGTTGTGGGCGATCTGGTGGAGATCGTGCGCGTGCTTCACGGCGCGCGCGACATCGAGGGGCTGTTCTAGCCGAACAGCCAGTAGGCGATCGCCAGCACGGGAACCCAGGCCAGGGCGCCGCCGATGACCATCACCGCGACGCGCAGGCCCATCGGCAGCTTTTCGACGGGATCGTCCTCGGCAACGGTGATGGCTTCCGCCGCCTGTTCCTGATTCGCGCCCTGCGGGTGGAGGATCTGGCTTTTCAGCAGCGCCGCGCTGTAGCTTGCGCGCGAGATCGAGCCGACGAAGGTGCATCCGGCCAGCTCTTCGCCGGCCCACACCACGGTCGCCTTCTTGCGCCCTTCGTGCGGAAGCTCCAGTTCCACCACCTGGTCGATCCGCAGCGGCGGGGTCGCCTCGGCCAGGAAGCCCGTCTGCGACAGGTCGCGAACGCCCAGCACCTGCTCCTGCCCGTCAACCCAGGCCGGCAGCTTCAGCGAAACGGGCCGGCGGCTGGCGTACCGCCGTTCCAGAAACTGTTGGATTGGCTGCTTTTCGTTCTGCACGGACGGTCTCCTTACTGGAGACATGCACAGAAGGAGTGAACAAATTCTCTCCAAACGGTGCCGTGCTTGCGACAGCGCGCGGCCGCTTGACCTGAGACTGATCGCGCGTCAGTCCACCGCGGCCATGACCGCGCCCTTGCACCTGTTCAATTCGCTCACCCGCGCAATCGAGACCTTCACGCCGGTTCATCCCGGGGAGGCGCGAGTCTATACCTGCGGGCCGACGGTCTATAACTATCCCCATATCGGCAACATGCGGGCCTATGTGTTCGCCGATCTGCTGGGGCGGACGCTGAGCTGGAAGGGCTATGCCCTCACCCATGTCATCAACATCACCGATGTCGGCCACCTGACCGACGATGCCGATGCGGGCGAGGACAAGCTGGAGAAGGCCGCTTCGGCCCGCAAGCAATCGATCTGGGACATCGCCGATCATTATACCCAGGCTTATTGGGCGGATGTGAGGGCGCTCAATATCCGCCAGCCGGCCGAATGGACGATCGCCACGAAGTTCGTGCCGCAAATGCTTGAATTCGCGGAATCCATCGCGGACAGGCATTGCTACGAGCTGGAGAGCGGTCTCTACTTCGATGTCTCGACCGTGGCCGATTACGGCCGCCTGGCCCGCACCAGCACCGACGAGGGGGAGAGCCGGATCGAGGCGGTGGAGGGCAAGCGCCATCCGGCGGACTTCGCCATCTGGCGCAAGACCCCGCCGGGCGAGAGCCGGCAGATGGAGTGGGACAGCCCCTGGGGCCGCGGCGCGCCGGGCTGGCATCTCGAATGCTCGGTGATGAGCGGGGCGCTGCTGGGCTTCCCGTTCGACATCCATACCGGCGGCATCGACCACCGCGAGATCCATCACCCCAACGAGATCGCGCAGAACCAGGCTTATTGCTGCACCAATGGGCTGGATAATCCGGCCAACAGCGGCGCGAAGCTGTGGATGCACAACAATTTCCTGGTCGACCGCTCCGGCAAGATGAGTAAGTCGGCCGGCGAGTTCCTGCGCCTGCCCCTGCTGGCGGAGAAGGGCTATCACCCGCTGGCCTATCGGATGATGTGCCTGCAGGCGCATTATCGCAGCGAGCTGGAGTTCAGCTGGGAAGGCCTGGGTGCGGCGCTCACTCGGCTGAAGCGGCTGGTCATGGCGGTGGAGGCGCTGAAAAGCCGCACCGACGCGGGGATACCGGCGGACGGCTGGACCCAGCTCAAGGCGCATGACGAGGTGGGCGGCACCCTGCTGCCGCTGCTCGCCCGCTTCGATGAGGCGATATCGGACGATCTCAACACCGCCGTCGCGCTGACGGTGCTGGAAGACCTGCTTTCGCTCAAGAAGATCGATCCGGCCGAGAAGCTGACGGCCGTGGCGGCAATGGATGCCGTGCTCGGGCTGGGGCTGCTGGCATTGACGCGGGCGGACCTGCGTATCCGGCCCAAGGATGCCGCTGTGACCGAAGTCGAGATCGAGGACGCGCTTGCCCGCCGCAAGGCGGCCCGCGCGCAGAAGGATTTCGCCACGTCCGACGCCATCCGCGACGAGCTGGCGGTGAAAGGCGTCGAGGTGATGGACGGCGATCCGCTCGGCTGGGAGTGGAAGCTCTGACTGTCGGCGTGTTGCCCGCATCGGTGCGGCCCCTGCTGGAAGGCCGGCTGCCGCGCTGGCTCGACGTGCATTGGTGGGATGATGCGGGGGCGCTCGCCCGCCTGGCGCCCCAGGCCGAGATCGGCTGGTTCGACATGCACCAGAAGCCGCCGGTGCTGCGCGCGGTGGAGCGGGCCGGCGCGCTGCGCTGGCTCAACAGCTCCTATGCCGGCGTCGACTGGCTGCCGCTGGGCGACCTGGAACGGCGCGGCGTCACGGTGACTTGCGGCAGCGGCCTGACAGCGGGGCAGGTGGCCGAATTCGCCGTGATGGCCATGCTGGCTGTGGCCAAGGATTACCCCGCCGTGGTGCGCGCGCAGGATCTGCGCGAATGGCTCGATGCGGCGCCGGGCACGCGTGACCTGGCGGGCAGCCGCGCGCTGATCCTGGGGTATGGCGCGATCGGGCAATGCATCGAGCGCGCGCTGACGGGCTTCGGCGTCGAGGTGGTCGCGGCGTCCAGCCATCGGCCGCGCAACTGGCGCAGCGAAATCGGCCGTTTCGACTGGATCGTGCTGGCCGTGCCGGGCACGCCCGAGACGCGCGGCATGATCGGCGCGGCGGAACTCGCCGGAATGAAGCCGGATGCGGTGCTGGTGAACTTCGCCCGCGCCGATTGCGTGGACCAGCGGGCGCTGATCGCGGCGCTGGGCGAAAGGCGCATCGCCGCCGCCATTCTCGACCTGACCGATCCTGAGCCGCTGCCGCCCGATCATCCGCTGTGGGCGCTGGGCAATGCGCATATCACGATGCACCTTTCGGGCATTCCGACCCCTGCCAGCCAGGCGCGCGCGGCGGAGCGGTTCCTGCGCAATTGCGCGCGCTTCCACGCTGGGCAGGCGCTGGAGGCGCAAGTGGATCTGGCCAAGGGGTATTGAACGCGCGGAGCTTTTCGCCCGCCGGCGGATTGGCTCGACAGGAGGACGGCATGCCCACGCTCAAGGATACTTATCCGCTTTACCTCAACAACAAGCCGGTCCAGCCGAACACCGATCTGGAAGTGACGGACAAGTTCATCGGCGAAGTCGCCTTCCGTACCGCGCTGGCCACGCCCGAGGTGATCGAGGAGGCGATTGCCGGAGCGGTGCGGGCGGCCGAGCCGATGGCGCGGCTGGCGAGTTACGAGCGGCAGGCCGTGCTCGACCATTGCGTCGCCCGGTTCCGCGAGCGGTTCGACGAGCTGGCCTATGCCTTGTGCGTCGAGGCGGGGAAGCCGATCCGCGATGCCGAGGGCGAAGCCACCCGCCTGATCGACACCTTCCGCATCGCCAGCGAGGAGGCGACGCGTATCTATGGCGAGGTCCAGCCGCTGGACATCTCCGCCCGGGCCAAGGGCTATCTGGGCATCTGGAAGCGCGTGCCGATCGGGCCGTGCAGCTTCATCAGCCCGTTCAACTTCCCGCTGAACCTGGCGGCGCACAAGATCGCCCCGGCCATCGCCGCCGGATGCCCATTCGTGATGAAGCCCGCCAGCCTGACGCCGCTGGGCGCGATCATCATCGGCGATGTGCTGTCCGAGACGGACCTGCCCGAAGGCGCCTTCTCGATCCTGCCCGCCCATCGCGAAGGCGCGGACTTGTTCACCACGGACGAGCGGCTCAAGCTGCTTTCCTTCACCGGCTCTCCCGCCGTGGGCTGGGCGCTGAAGGCGCGGGCGGGCAAGAAGAAGGTCGTATTGGAGCTGGGCGGCAATGCCGCCGTGGTGGTCGATGCCGATGCCGATCTGGACCATGCGCTGGAACGGATCGTGTTTGGCGCCTTCTACCAATCGGGCCAGAGCTGCATCGGCGTGCAGCGCATCCTGATCCACGAGAGCGTCTATGATCGGTTCAAGGCCATGCTGGTGGAGAAGACCAGGACGCTGATCGCCGGCGATCCGAAGGCCCGCGACACCTTCATCGGCCCGATGATCTCCGAGAAGGAGGCGCAGCGCCTCAAAGCCTGGATCGACGAGGCGGTGGCGGCGGGGGCGACTCTGCTGTGCGGCGGCGCGCTGGACGGGGCGATGCTGGAGGCGACGCTGCTGGAAGGCGTGTCCAAGACCTGCGCCGCCAACAAGGAGGAAGCTTTCGGCCCGCTCGCCAGTCTCAGCGCCTTCTCAAGCTGGGGCGAGGCGCTGGCCGAGGTCAACGCCAGCCGGTTCGGCCTCCAGGCCGGCCTGTTCACCCGCGACCTGCACAAGGTGTTGGAAGCCTGGGATGCGCTGGAAGTGGGCGGCGTGGTGGTGAACGACGTGCCGAGCTACCGCGTGGACAACATGCCTTATGGCGGGGTGAAGGATTCCGGCCTCGGCCGCGAAGGCGTGCGCTTCGCGATCGAGGACATGACCGAGATCAGGAACCTGGTAATCCGCCGGCTGTAGCCTGACGGGCGGCCAAGGTGACAGGTTGACATGTGTGACACGGTTCGGGGTTTCCCAGAAAAACCGTCACCTTGGGCCGGAAAGTGTCACCTTGGCGCGGCACGGGCATGCCCTTTCAGCTTTCTTCTAGCAGCAGCAATTCGCAGCTTACCCGCATGTGTGGCGGATCGAGCCGGTGATCGACCGCGGTCACCGTGGCATCGGCGACAAGCTGGCCGGGGATGGCGAATTCATGGTCCGGCAAGAGGGTGATGAACAGCTCGCCGGCTTCCATGGCTTCCGGGCCTTCGAAGGCCAGCTCGACCTGATGGCGGCTGCCGGCGAAGGTGATGCTGGCCCAGCTTTTTTCACCATGGGCGATCACCGTGGCCCGCCCCCCGGCCAGCGCGATCAGCGCATCGCGCAAGCGCTCCGCCGGGTTGCGCCGGGCGCGGTGGGGTGGCTTTCGCGGACCGTTTTCAATGCGCATCGTGCCCCTCGTGATAAGTGTTCATGAAATGTTCCACCCGTGTTTCCGTGTGCGGGCGCGGCGTGCGGCCCATGCGCAAGTCCAGCACGAAGCGGGGATCGTGGGTGGCAAGGCGGCCGAATTTTGTCGGCGGCATTCCGGTGCGGCGCAGAAAAGTCTCGATCTTGCGGATCAGCATGGCGGGTCTCTCGGCTCTTTCAGGTCACGGCTCGATTCGGCCGGCGGGCCTGACGCTCGCGCGCGAAATCCTACTTGTCTAGGAAAAATACGTCGTATAGGAGAGGCAAATGACGATGCCGCAGGAAATCCGCCATGGACCCACGTGAAAGACTGGCCCAGCTGGCGCGCGGGAAGGGCAGCAGCCTGGCCGCCTTGTCACGCATGATCGACAGAAATCCCAGCTATTTGCAGCAGTTCATCGTCAAGGGCAGCCCGCGCAAGCTTGAGGAAGAGGATCGCCGCAAGCTGGCACAGTTCTTCGGCGTGGCCGAAGCGGAACTGGGCGGATCGGGAGAAAAACCCTACGATTCGCGGGGGGATGACTGGGTGGAGGTGCCGCGCCTGGACATGGAAGCCTCTGCCGGGCCGGGTTCGCTGGGCGGGCCGGAGCTCGCGTTCGATTCCTTCGGCTTCTCGCGCCGCTGGTTGCGCGAGCGCGACCTGACGCCGGCCATGCTGTCGGCGATCCGCGTCACCGGCGATTCGATGGACCCGCTGCTGCGCGACGGCGACGAGATCCTGGTGGACCGTTCCCCGCGCCCGTTCCGTGAAGGTGTCCACGTCATCCGCCTGGGCGAGGCGCTGCACGTCAAGCTGATCCAGGCCGTCCCGCCCGACCGCCTGCGCCTGATCAGCAAGAACCCGGCTTACGAGCCGGTGGAAGTGGCCATGGCCGATGTAGACGTGGTCGGCCGCGTGGTGTGGAAGGGCGGGCGGCTCTAATTGTATCGCCAGTGCTGGTGGCCTGAAAATGGCGATGCAGCCGGGGATCGCACTTTGCGCGAAGGAGATGCTGGTGCCGAAGATCGAACTGGCATCCGAGGAAGACCTTCAGGCGATAATCGCGCTTAATCAGCAGATTCAGGGCCTGCACGCCGCGCTTTATCCCGAGGATTTCAAGCCGCGTGCGGATCCTGCCGGACAGCGAGCTCTATTCACCCGAGTCATGGCGGACGATGCCCATTCGGTGGCAGTCTATCGCGATTCCGGCCAGGTCGCCGGTTATGTCTGGCTGGAAGTTCAGGAGCGGCCGGAGACCGGGTTGATCCGTTCTTCGACGAGAATCCATGTCCATCACATTGTCGTCGCGGAGACATCGCTGCGACGGCGCATCGGTTCTGAATTGATGCAATGGATAGAGGACTATGCCGCGCTTAGGGGCGTCCGCCAGATCGTTCTCGAGCACTGGGCGGGGAATCAAGCGGCGCAGGCCTTTTTTTCGCGCAGGGGCTTTCTGCCAATGAAGATGAGCCTGCGGAAGGACGTGTATTGAAGTTGGGCTGGGCCCGCCGGGGCGGATGCGGCCGATCAGTCGGACGCGATTTACGAGCGGTGGAAGTGGCCGATGTGGGCGTAGTCGGCCGCGTAGCGTGGAAGGACGGGCGGTTGTGAGAAGCGACAGTTGCGCTGTAGAATATCGAGAGCCTAATATTCCTGGCAGACGAGGGTCCGCGGTGGAAAGCGGACATTAGGCGAGTATATTGCCAATGCGCCTCTTGAACCTCGCAGCCACTTGCTTGCTTGAGATGATGGGCACCATGGTTTCATGGTTGCCAGCCAACGCCAAAGCAGTGGAGACTGACGACCTTATCGTCTGCCTGCCTTTGATACTGCATCCCACGCGAGTACGAGGCCTTTTATGACTTCACGTATTTTCAAACGAGGCCGGCAGGATCAGTCAACCGAGATGGCCCCGTCCTGATAACCGTTCATACGGGGGATAATTTCGCGCTGGAGTCGCTGGACGATTTCTCCTTGAGACGGGTTGGAGATTTCGACGTTCTCTATGACTACAGGTGCCCCACCCGGATCCATTGCACCTTCAGTTTTGGAGAGAGTGTGAGCCGCGAAGGTCGCAGTGTTGTGGGTATCATCCGGAGCGTCGAAATCACCGGCAGGACCGAGGGTGAAATGGCTCAGGCTCTCGCAAAGCTGAGATACTGCCTAGCCGGGGCTCGGGATTGCCCCGCCGCGCGAAGCATCAGCTTCGCCGCTCTCCGGTCTGGTTGACCGCCATTTCGATAAAAACGGATGCCTAAGGCCTCGTTCGCATGGGACCGAGCGCGGACCTGAACAATCCTGCCGCTTTCTTTCGTCTTTCCCGCGAACGCGGGAATCCAGTCGGCTCTTGGTGTGAAACCGGGCTGTATCGCAAGAGTCTACTGGGTCCCCGCGTTCGCGGGGATGACGAAGGGCGGGGCGTGATAGCGGTGTGAAAAGGGAGCCTGCCGGGTTCCCGCACTCGCGGGATTGGCTGGATCGATCCGCACCACCAGGATTGAAGCGCGGGGGATTTGCCGCCACCTAGCCCCTATGACCGAAAGCCCCTTGCGCGCAGCCATTGTTCCCGTGACGCCGTTCCAGCAGAATTGCTCGCTGGTCTGGTGCAGCAAGACCATGCGCGGGGCGCTGATCGATCCGGGTGGGGAGCTGGAGAAGCTGAAGGACGCCGTGGCCAAGGCTGGCGTGACGCTGGAGAAAATCCTCCTCACGCACGGCCATGCCGATCATTGCGGGCAGGCGGGGATGCTGGCGGAGGAACTGGGCCTGCCGATCGAAGGCCCGCACGAGGCCGACCGCTTCTGGATCAGCCGGCTGGACGAGGACGGGCCGCGCTTCGGCATGGAAACCCGCGTGTTCGAGCCGACGCGCTGGCTGAAGCATGGGGACACCGTTCGCTTCGGCGAAGTGGAACTCGACGTGATCCACTGCCCCGGCCACACGCCGGGCCACGTGGTGTTCTTCCATGGGCCGACGCGCTTTGCCTTTGTCGGCGACGTGCTGTTCGCCGGCTCCATCGGCCGCACCGATTTCCCGATGGGCAATCATCAGGACCTGCTCGACGCGATCACCGGCAAGCTCTGGCCGCTGGGGGACGAGGTGACTTTCGTGCCCGGCCATGGCCCGACGAGCACTTTCGGGCGCGAGCGGGCGAGCAATCCCTTCGTGGGCGATGCGGCGATGGCGGGGGCAGCGCGATGAGCGGAGCGGGGCCGGGGGATATTCCCGCCCGGTTCGAGCAGGCGTGGAACGCGCATGACATGGCGGCATTCGCGGGGCTGTTCCATCCGGACGCCACCTTCGTGAACCGCTTCGGGACTTACTGGAGAGGGGTGGATGCGATCGTCGCCGGGCACGCGCGGATTCATGTCTCGGTGTACAGCGATTCGACGCTGACCAACGATGCGCCGGATATCGGTCCGATCTCCGACGATGCGGCAGTGCTGCATTTCTACTCGCGCCTGGACGCCGGCGACGCGCATCCGGCGGGGCCGCACCGGATCGATACGCTGATCCTGGCGGTCGTGACGCGCCGGCAGGGCGGATGGCGTATCCAGGCGCTGGAGAACGTCACGCGGGTTAACCCGATGACGGGGGAGCCGGTGCTGAGGCCTTGAGCGCGCCGCGCCATCCGCTCCCTTGCCTCGCTTGGAAAAATCGCTATAGGGCGCGCCTTCGCCGCAGGGTCGAATCCATTCGGCGCACCGCTTGCGCGGGCGCGGGGCTTGGCTTAGGGCGGCCGTCAAAGAATTGCAGATTTTCAAGGAACAGGTGCCGCGATGGCTGTCCCCAAAAGAAAAACGTCCCCCTCCCGCCGGGGCATGCGCCGTTCGCACGATGCGCTGAAGGTCGAAGCATTCCATGAATGCCCGAACTGCGGCGAATTGAAGCGTCCGCACAACCTGTGCGGCCACTGCGGCCATTACAACGGGCGCGAGATCGTCTCCGTCGGGCTTTAAAGCCCGGTTTCGCAAGGATTGATGCATGAGCCTGCCGCGTATCGCCGTTGACGCGATGGGCGGCGATGAAGGCGTGCGCGTGATGGTCTCCGGTGCGGCGCTTGCCCGCCGGCGTCACGAGAAGTTCAAGTTCCTGCTGGTGGGCGACGAGACGGCGATCAAGGCCGCGCTCGACAATCATCCGAACATGCGCGCCGCCTCCGAAATCCTCCATTGCGAGGATGTGGTGGGCGGAAGCGAGAAGCCCACCGCCGCGCTGCGCCGGGCGAAGAAGACCTCCATGGGCCTGGCGATCGAGGCGGTGAAGCGCGGCGATGCCGGCGCCGCCGTGAGCGCGGGCAATACCGGCGCGCTGATGGCGATGAGCAAGCTGGCCCTGCGCACCATGCCGGGGATCGACCGGCCGGCGCTGGCAGCCCTGCTGCCCACGCTGGAGGAGCATGACGTGGTCATGCTCGATCTCGGCGCCAATACCGAAAGCGATGCGCGCAACCTTGTGCAGTTCGCGATCATGGGCGCGGCCTATGCGCGGATCGTGACTGGCATCGACAAGCCGCGCGTGCGGCTGCTCAACATCGGTACCGAGGACAACAAGGGCACCGAAGAATTGCAGGACGCCGCCCAGCGCCTGCGCGCGGCGACCGGCCTGGCGCTGCGCTTCGAAGGCTTCGTGGAAGCCGACAAGATCAGCCGAGGCGATGTGGAAGTCGTGGTGACGGATGGCTTTTCCGGGAACATCGCGCTGAAGGCGATCGAAGGCGCGGCGCGGTTCGTGACCGACCTGCTGAAGACGGCCTTCGCCAGCTCGCTGCGGTCCAAGTTCGGCTTCCTGGTCTCGCGCCCGGCGACGGAGCTGCTGCGCCATCATCTCGATCCCAACAATCACAACGGCGCGGTTTTCCTGGGTCTCAACGGCGTGGTGGTGAAATCGCACGGCAGCGCCACCGCGGCGGGGGTGGCCAATGCCGTGGCCGTCGCCGCGCGCCTGCTGGAGGAAAACCTGACCCAGCGCATCGCCGCCGACCTGGCGGAGCTGGGCGAGGGGCGCCTGCGCGAGAATGGCGGCAGCGGGGGGACGCGTTGATCAGATCGGTCTTCAAGGGTTCGGGTTCCGCATTGCCGGCGCGCGCGGTGAGCAATGACGAGCTGGCGCGCCTGGTGGACACCAGCGACGAATGGATTCGCGAGCGGACCGGCATTTCCAACCGCTATCTGGCGGGCGAGGGGGAGACGACGGGGACGCTGGCCACCGAGGCCGCCCGCGCCGCGCTGGCCGATGCCGGAATCGCCGCGTCCGAGATCGATCTCATCGTGCTGGCCACGGCGACGCCGGACTGCACTTTCCCCGCCACCGCCACGCAAGTGCAGGCGGCGCTGGGTTGTACGGGTGGTGCGGCGTTCGACGTGGCGGCGGTGTGCACCGGCTTCCTCTATGCGCTGGCCACGGCCGATTCGATGCTGCGCACCGGCCTGGCGACATGTGCGCTGGTGATCGGCGCGGAGACCTTCAGCCGCATCCTCGACTGGGAGGACCGGACGACCTGCGTCCTGTTCGGCGATGGCGCGGGCGCTTTCGTGCTGCGCGCGGAGGATGTGCCGGAGGACGGGCCGGGCGTGCTGGCGACGCGGCTTCACGCGGACGGTTCGCACCGCGATCTGCTGTATGTCGACGGCGGGCCTTCGAGCACCGGCACCGTGGGCAAGCTGCGGATGCGCGGGCGCGAGGTGTTTCGCCACGCGGTGACCAACCTGGCCGAAGTGCTGGAGGAAGTGCTGAAGGCCAGCGGCTTTTCGGCGGCGGACATCGACTGGGTGGTGCCGCACCAGGCCAACTTGCGGATCCTGGACGCCACCGCGCGCAAGCTGGGCCTGCCGGCGGAGAAAGTGGTGGTCACGGTTGACCGGCACGCCAATACCTCGGCCGCATCGGTGCCGCTGGCGTTCGACGTGGCGCGGCGCGACGGGCGGATCGCGGCCGGCGACCTGGTGATGCTGGAAGCGATGGGCGGCGGTTTCACCTGGGGCGCGAGCCTGATGCGCGTCTAGCGCCAGGGCCGGCGTGCCGGCCGTGGATATTCAAGGCCAGCGTATAATCCCGGGATTGCCAATTCGCTGGGATTCAGCCATTTAACGGATCAGGTCGCCACACCACTGCAAAAAGGGGGGGAGCGCTCTGATGATGCGATCCGTGGGCACATTGACCCGGGCCGACCTGGCCGAGACGATCAATCGGAAGCTCGGCTTTTCGCGCACTGAAAGCCTCGATCTTGTCGAAGATATCCTGGCGAAGATGTGCGAAGCGATGGCCAAGGGGGAAAACGTCAAGATTTCCGGATTCGGCAGCTTCGTTCTGCGCGACAAGCGCGAACGCGTGGGCCGCAATCCGAAGACCGGGGTGGAAGTCCCGATCACGCCGCGCCGGGTGATGACGTTCCGCGCCAGCCAGAAGCTCAAGGACAGGATTGCCAAAGGGACATGACGAGCGAACCGAGCCAGCTGCGTTTCGATGACGGCAAGGAGCCGGAGGCCCTGCGCACGATCGGCGAAGTGGCGGCGGGTTTCGGCATCCGGCAGCATGTGCTGCGGTATTGGGAACAGCAGTTCCCCATGCTCCGGCCGCTGAAGCGCAGCGGGGGGCGGCGCTATTACCGGCCGGAAGACGTGCGGCTGATCGAGACGATCGACCGGCTGGTCAACCGCCAGGGCTATACGCTGAAAGGCGCGCGGCAGGCGATCGAGGAAGGCTCGGCCGCCCGTTCGGCGCCTGCGCTAAGCACCCCCGCGCCTTCGCGGGCGGAAGTGCCGGAGGACGTCCTTCCCCGGCTTCGCGCGATCCGCGAGCGGCTCGCCGCCGCGCTCGCCGCCTGAGAATTTTTCGCCGCGCATGTAAGATACCCGTTCACCGCCCGACTAACCAGTCGAGCGGGATGGGAACGGAATGACCGACGCCAGGGCAAAATCGCAGCAGGATGCGCGCTATCTGGCGGCCGCGCGCCTTTATGGCGCGATGATCGAGCGGCTGGCGCGCGGCTATGAAGCCGATGGGGAACTGCGCCGCGACCTGGTGCAGGACATCCACGCCGCGCTGTGGCGCAGCTTCACCATCTTCGAAGGCCAATGCTCGGAAAAGAGCTGGGTCCACCGCATCGCGCACAACGTGGGCGTCACCCACATGATGACCGGGCGCCGCGCGCGCCGCACGGCGCTGGTCGGGCTGGAGGAGATCGAGCAGCTTCCCGGCGCCGACGATCCCGAGCACGCCACCGGCGAGCGTTCGCTGAGCGACCGTCTGCTCGCCGCGATCCACCGGCTGAAACCGGCCGACCGGCAGGTGATGCTGCTTTACCTGGAAGACCTGACCGCCGCCGAGATCGGCGAGGTCACCGGGCTGTCCCCCAGCGCCGTGGCGGTGCGCGTGCATCGGCTGAAGGCGCTGCTGGCCGAGCCCTATCGCACTCAGGAGGAATCCGCATGAGCGAGGATCCGATCAAGCGGGCGTGGCAGGCTTCGGTCGAGAGCGCCGGGGCGCCGGCATTGGACGATGTGCGCGCCGGGGCCGGAAAGTTCTATCGCTTCGTCTGGTGGCGCAACTTCGTGGAATATGCCGCCTGTGTCGTCGTGGTGATCTCGTTCACCTGGTACGTGTTCACGCTGCCCATGCTGCTCCAGCGTGTCGGCTCGGCGATGATCGTCGTGGCGACGTTCTATGTTGCCTGGCAGCTCCATCGCCGGGCTTCGGCAGCGCCCCCGGAAAAGGCCGGGACAATGCCGATCTATCATTTCGCGCGGACGCAACTGGTCCGCCAGCGCGACGCGCTGCGCACGGTGTTCTCCTGGTATATACTGCCGTTCCTGCCAGGCCTCGCGGTGCTGGTGATCGGCAGCATGAATGCCCCCGATACGCACCCGGACGGGCCGGGCCCGCGCGACGCTGTGGCCATCGCCGTGATCGCCGGGGTGTTCTTCGGCGTCTGGTGGTTCAACCAGCGCGTGGTCCGCAAGCTGCAGAAGAAGATCGACGAGATCGACGCATTGACGGGAGCGGGTTGATGAGAGCGTTGGGCACGATACTGACGGCGGCCGGGATGACGTTATCCGCACCCGCCGCCGCGCAGGACGCCGTGGGAGACTGGAACGGCACTCTTGTCGCCGGGCCGACCACGCTGCGCATCGTCGTCCATATCGCGCGCGGGGCGGATGGGGCGCTGGGCGGCACGCTCGACAGCCCGGACCAGAACGTGGCGGGCATCGCGCTGGCGGGCGTGACGGCCGACAGCGGCAGCCTCTCGTTCACCGTCCCCTCCGTGGGCGGGGCCTATCGGGCCAGTTGGGATCCGGCCGCCGCGCTGTGGAAAGGCACCTGGGTGCAGAATCAGGCGCCCCTGCCGCTGGACCTTCGTGCCGGCCTGCCGAGCGGTGAGGCGCCATCGCCGCCTGCCGCCTTGCCGGCCGACTGGCGCCCGCCGGCCGATTCCCCCGTGCGTGAGATGATCGCCGCGCGCAACGCGCCGCGCGCGGGGCAGGGCATTGCGGTCGGCGTGCTCGATCCTTCGGGCCGGCGCGTGATATCGGACGGAACGGGCGTGGGCGCCGTATTCGACGGGCGGACGCTGTTCGAAATCGGTTCCATCTCCAAGGTCTTCACCGCGCTGCTGCTGGCCGATATGGCCGGCAAGGGCGAGGTCTCGCTGGACGATCCGGCGGAGAAGTACCTGCCGGCTGGTCACCATATGCCTCAACGCGGCGGCCGCCAGATCACGCTGCGCGATCTCTCCACGCATGTATCCGGCCTGCCGCGCCTGCCGAGCAATATGGAGATGAGCGATCCGGACGATCCCTATCGCGATTACACCGAAGCGCAGATGCTGGCGTTCCTCGACAGCTATGCCCTGCCGCGCGATATCGGAGCGCAGTGGGAATATTCGAACTTCGGCGTGGGCCTGCTCGGCTATCTGCTCGGTCGCGCGGCGGGCAAGGATTACGAGGCGCTGCTGCGCGAACGGATCACGGGCCCGCTGGGGATGAAGGACACGGCGATCACCCTGTCGCCCGCGCTGGCCGCCCGGCTGGCACCGGCGTTCGATCCATATATGCGGCCGGCCAAGCCGTGGAACCTGTCAATGCTGATGGGCGCCGGCGGAATCCGGTCGACCGCCGACGACATGCTGACGTTCGCTGCCGCCGTGCTCGATCCGAAGTCGCCGATCGCGCCCGCGGTGAAAACCGCGCTGGCGGTGCGGGTGCCGACCGGCAATGCGAAAGTCGAGCAAGCGCTCGGCTGGCAGATCGTGGAGGTGGAGCCGGGGCGTGAACTGGTGCTGCATGACGGCGGCACCGGCGGCTTCCGATCGTCGCTGGCCATCGAACCGGCCAAGAGGACTGCGGCGGTGGTTCTGATCAACACCGCGGTCGAACCTTCGGCGACCGATCTTGCGCTTCATGTCCTGGTCGGCTCGCCCATCGCGCCAACGCCTCCGGTTCCGGCGCCGCCGCCCGAGCCCGTGCGCCGGGTAGAGGTGCTTCTGCCCCAGGCCGAGCTGGACCGCGTTACGGGCCGCTATGAATTCGCGCCCGGCGTGGTGTTCAGCGTGGTGCGCGACGGAGAGGGCTTGCGCGTGCAGCGGGAGGGCGCCGTGACCGGCCCCGCGCTGCCGATCTTCGCCGAGAGCCCGCTGCACTTCTTCTGGAAAGCGGTGGACGCCCAGGTGCTCTTCACCACTGACGAAAGTGGCAGGGTGACGGGCGCGGTATTCACGCAAAGCGGCCAGTCGATGACCGGCAAGCGGCTGGAGGATTAGCACCGTGCCCTCTCCCTCCGCGCGGAGGGAGAGGGCCAATGGCGCCGGAGCCGGATCAGCGCGCGCCGGCACGTTGCAGCAGGACTTCCGCGATCTGCACCGCGTTGAGCGCCGCGCCTTTGCGCAAGTTGTCACCCACGACGAACAGCGCCAGACCGTTTTCCGTCGAGGTATCGCGGCGCACGCGGCCGACGAACACCGGGTCTTGCCCCGTGGCGTCGAGCGGATTGGGGACATCCGCCACGACCACGCCAGGCGCGGCGCGCAGCAATTCGAGGGCGTGTTCGGGCGAGATCGGCCGGTCGAATTCGAGGTTCAGCGAAAGGGCGTGGCCGGTGAACACCGGCACCCGCACGCACGTGCCCGCGACCGCGAGATCGGGCAGGCCGAGGATCTTGCGGCTTTCATCCCTCAGCTTCAGCTCTTCCTCGGTATAGCCGTCTTCCCCCAGCACATAGTTGAGCGGGACGACGTTGAAGGCGATCGGAACCGCCCATTTGCGGGGCGTGCCAAGGTCCACGGCATTGCCGCGCATCGCCAGCTTTTCGCAGTGGGCGGCGCCGGCGGCGATCTGTTCGCGCAGTTCCTCCACGCCGGCCATGCCGCCGCCGGAAACCGCCTGATAGGTGCTGGCGACGAGGCGCTTGAGCCCGGCTGCGTCATGCAGCGGCTTGAGCACCGGCATCGCGGCCATGGTGGTGCAGTTGGGATTGGCGACGATGCCCTTGGGGATCGAGCCGAGCGCATCGGGATTTGCCTCGGCCACCACCAGCGGCACGTCGGGATCGGCGCGCCAGGCGGAACTGTTGTCGATCACCACGGCGCCCGCCGCCGCCGCGCGGGGGGCGAGCGCCTTCGAGGTCGATCCGCCGGCGGAAAAGAACACGATGTCGAGCCCGGCGAAGTCCGCCGTTTCGGCATTTTCGACCAGGACCGGCTCACCGGCGAAATCGACATGGGTTCCGGCAGAGCGCGCCGAGGCGAACAGGCGCAGCGAGCCGAGCGGGAAATCCCGCTCCGCCAGCAGTTCGCGCATCATGCCGCCGACGAGACCGGTGGCGCCGACGATGCCGACGGCGGGGCGAAAGGGAAGATTAAGGGACATGGCAGGCGTTCTCCGAATTGAGCGGAGGTGCGGGGCCTGTGTTCCGATGGAGAGCCCCGCGCGATCCGCGGGGCTGGTTCGAGTGGCGTCCGTTAGACCGACGCAAGCCCGAACGCCCCGCGAGTGCGGGTGGCTTTCGGGGTAATAATCGGGTTGACGGTCATGGACATCGCGCGGGCTCTTAGACGCGCGGAGGCATGCTGTAAATCGCCAATGTCAGCCGACCTTCTGCGGCCCCAGTTCCGGATCGAGATCGCGCGGGCGGGCGAGATGGACCAGCTTGCCGCACCGGGGGGCGCATTCGGCCCAGCTGTCGATCGCCAATTCGAGCACGGCGAAAGTGGCCGTGGGATATTTCTCGGCGGCGGCTTCCAGCAGGGGGTTCTCCGCCTCAGGCGCGACGAGATCGAAGATCAGCTGCTGCAAGCCGGGGTTGTGGCCGGCGAGGAGCACCCCCGCGGGATCGCCTTCAAGCGAGCGGAGAATGTCGATCAGCGTGCCGCTGTCCGCCAGATAGATCCGTTCGTCCCAGCGGATGGGAATGTCCAGCCGGGCGGCCTCCAGCGTCAGCCGGACCCGTTCCGCCGGGCTCGCGAGCAGGAGGTCGAACGACGTGCCGTGCTCTCGGATATGGCGGCCCATCAGCGCGGCGCCGCGCTTGCCGCGATCGTTCAGCCCCCGGTCGAAATCGCGCAGCGCCATATCGTCCCAGTCCGACTTGGCATGGCGCAGCAGGCCGAGGGTCTTCACTTGAGCCTAGTTCCGTTCCCGTTCCGCCGAAGAATCCGCCGGCGCCGGTGAGCAAACACCGCGGGCCAGCCGTTGTAAAGCTTCGTCCAGCGTCAGGCGGTGGATGGGCGTGCCGGCGGGAAAGGCGCTCAACAAGCGCGAAGGGAAGGCTGGCGAGAGGACGACGAATTGCCCGCGATCGTCCGCCGAGCGGATCAGCCGGCCGAACGCCTGCGCCAGACGCGCGCGGATGATCCGATCGTCATAAGCGCCGCCGCCGCCTTCGGCCGTGGCCGCGCGGCGGGCGCGGTGGAGGATCGTGGGCTTGGGCCAGGGAACTTGTTCCAGCACCACGCAGCGCAGCGATTCGCCCGGCACGTCCACCCCATCACGCAAGGCATCGGTGCCGAGCAGGCTGGCGCGGGCATCGTCGCGGAAGATATCCACCAGGGTGCCGGTGTCGATCGGATCGACGTGCTGGGCGTAAAGCGGCAGGCCGGCGCGGGCGAGGCGGTCGGCGATGCGGCCGTGGACGGCGCGCAGCCGGCGGATCGCGGTGAACAGGCCCAGCACGCCGCCGCCGCAAGCCTCGATGATCCGGGCATAGGCGCCGGCGAGCGCGGCGAGATCGCCCTTCTTCACATCGGTGACGATCAGCACTTCGGCCCGGCCGGCATAATCGAACGGGCTTTCGGCGGCGGAAAGCAGCGGCGGCGTCTCGAGATGGAGCGCGCCGGAGCGGGCGAGGGCGGCGTTCCAATCCTCCCCATCGCGTAAGGTGGCGCTGGTCAGCATGACGCCGTGCGCCGGTTCCAGCACCGTCTTGGCGAAGGGCTTCATGGGATCGAGGAAATGGCGGCGCAGGCCGACATCGAATTCGCGCGCGTCGGATCGTTCGACGGCCAGCCAGTCCACGAAATCGGGATCGGCCGGGCCGCCCAGCCGGCCGAGCAGCGCTTCCCAGGCCGCCAGCGTGTCGATCCGCCAGGCGAGCGAGTGGCGCGCCCCTTCGATCCGGGCACGGCCCTGTCCGTCGAGCCAATCGGGCGAATCCTCGATAAGCGCTTCGAGCCGCAGGGCGAGGCGGACCAGCGGCTGGCGGATGGCGGCCAGCGCGCCCGCGGCCTGCTGCGCGCGTTCCACGAAGTCTCCGTCGAGCTGGGCGGCTTCGGTCTCGATGCCGTAGCCGGCTTCCTGGCCGCTGGTTTCATCGCGGGCATAAGTAACCGCGCGGACGGCGGCGAGAAGCTCCTCGATCGGGCCGGACGGCGCGCCTTCGGCTATGCGCTGAAGCCAGCCGCTGGTGGGCAGCGCCTCCGCCCCCTCCAACGCGGCGGCGATCGCCCGTGCGCCGTCCTCGTCATAGCTGGCCAGGTCGGCGAGCCGGGCGGCCAGGCCGCGCCGCCGCCCGCGCGAGCCTTTCTCAGGCCCCGCCATCCAGCGCTTCATCTCTACCGCTTCCTGCCCGGTGAGCGCGGCGGAGAACGTGCTGTCCGCCGCCTCGAACACGTGGTGGCCTTCGTCAAACACGATGCGCGTGGGCCGCTGGGCATGATCGCGCCCGCGCGCGGCGTTGACCATGACCAGCGCATGGTTGGCGATCACCAGATCGGCCTGCGCGCTGGCGCGGGAGGCGCGTTCGATGAAGCATTTCCGGTAATGCGGGCAGCCGGCATAGACGCATTCGCCGCGCTGGTCGGTCAGCGAGCGCACAGCGCGGCTGCGGAACAGGGTGCCGAGCCAGCCGGGCAGGTCGCCGCCGATCATGTCGCCATCGCGCGAATAGGCGGCCCAGCGCGCCACCAGTTGCGCCAGCACCGCCGCGCGGCCGCCGAAGCCGCCTTGCAGCGCGTCTTCCAGGTTGAGCAGGCACAGGTAGTTTTCCCGCCCCTTGCGGACCACGACCGGGCGGCTGCCGTCGGCGCGCGTTTCCGGCCACGCACGGGCGCTTTCGCGGCGGAGCTGGCGCTGGAGGTTCTTGGTATAAGTGGACACCCACAGGGTGCCGCCCGATTTCTCCGCCCAGAGCGAGGCGGGGGCGAGATAGCCCAGCGTCTTGCCGATGCCGGTGCCGGCCTGCGCCAGCAGCAAGTGCGGGGCGGCGCGCCGTTCGCGCGGGGCGAAGACCTTGCCGGCTTCCTTCGCATAGCGGCGCTGGCCCTCGCGCCGTTCGGCGCCCTGGCCGGTCAGCGCATCGAGCCGGCCCTCGATCTCCGCTTCGCCGAGCGTGACTTGCGCGGGCTGGGGGCGTTCGGGCGCTTCCTCCCATTCGGGCAGGCGGGAAAACAGCCACTTCTCCGCCCGGTCCGGCTGGCGGACGTGGGGCATGACGATCTGCGCCCAGGGCCAGCGCAGGCGGGCCAGCGATTGCAGCGCGCTCCAGGCGCCCTCGCGCTCCGGCCAATCGGCGCTTTCGCACCGTTCCAGCAGTGCCCCGGCGGCTTGCTGGAGGAGCAGGGGGACCTGATCGTCGGACCCCGGCTCCGTGAGATCGAGCGCGCGGGCCAGCCCCTTTGGCGTGGGCACCACGAAGCGTGCCGGATGGACGAAAGCGTAAAGCTCCAGCAGGTCGAGACCGGAAAGATCGGGATAGCCCAGCCGTGTCGCGACCAGCGGGGCGTTGAGCAGCAGCAGCGGCGTATCCGCCGCGGCCATGATCGCCTCTCCCTTGCCGAGCGCCCGGGTCGTGCCGTCCTTGCGCAGCCAAGTGCCCGCGTGGCTGGCGTGAAGGGCTGGAAGGGAGAGCATGGCGCCTGATGCGAGATGCGGAACGAAAAGTAAACGCCGGGGCGTGAGGAGAAGGGAAGCGGGGGCGAGTCGGCCTGGCAGACGGAGCGATGAAGCCGATCGGCTCGCCGCGCTTTTGGCTCGGATGGGCGTGCATATAATTCAGGAAAAGTGTTCGGAATCAAAAGCGTGGTTCGAAACTGAACGGCGATTCAGGGAACGGCGCGGCGCGGCGACGGGTTTTCCCTGGGCTATGACCAACACACACCATCTCACGCGCCCCACCCGATTCGCGCTTGCCGCGAGTCTGATGCTGGGGGCTTCGCCGATCCTCGCCCAAGTAAGCGTGGATCCCGTTCCCACCCCTGTGGAATCCGCGCCCGCGCCGGTGATCGCGGCGCCGCCCGCGCCGGCCATCGTCGTGCCCGATGTCGCGCCCTCGAGCCCGTCAGCGGTCACCCCGATCACGCCGGTCGAGGAGGCTACGGTTGTCCCGGCGGAGCAGCCCGTCGCGGCACCCGAACCCGCGCCGGTGGCCGCCCGCACCGTGGCGGCCGAGCCTGCTGCCGCCCCGGCCGCGCGCCCCGCGCCGCAAGATGCCGCGCCTGCCGCGGATGAAGTAAACGAAGCTTCCACGCCGATCGCAGAACCCGTCAGTGCCGAACCCGTTGCGGCTCCGGCGGAGGAGCCCCTGCTCGTTCCGGTCAGCGAGGCCGTTCCCCCCGCCGCCAACGACAACGCCTGGGGCTTGCTCGCCGCGGCCGGCGGCGTCCTGGCGATCCTGATCCTGGCGATCTGGGGCTTCGTGGCCGTGGGCCGTCGCAAGACGCCGCTAGAGCGCTCTGCGGTTCCCGTGGTCGAGCGGCCGGTGGTCACCCCGCGTGAACCCGTAGCCGCGCCTACGCCGACGCTGACGCCTGCTATGCAGCCGCCGCAGCTTGTGGCCAGCCGCAGCACGCAAGGCGGCCTTCCCCATGCCGGCGCCTCGGTCGCCCTGCCGCGCACCCTGCCCGAGAGCTTCACCGAACGGGCGGCGCTGCTCAAGCGCATGATCGACGCCAAGCCGGATCGGGCCAATCCGTTCACCGACCGGCGGGCGCGGGCCAAGCGGGCCCGGCTGATCCTGCAATCGCTCGGTCGCGATTTCGGTGACACCCGCCCGTGGATCGATCTCAGCCAGTATCCCAACAACTGGCCGGAACTGGCGCGCCACACATCGGCCGCGGCATGATCTCCCGCTGGAGCCGGAAGCTCCGTAACGCAAAGGGCGGTCTCTGTAGAGGCCGCCCTTTCCCCTTTGAATCGTCATTGCGAGCGTAGCGAAGCAATACAGAGCGCATTGAGCTGCCGCCCTGGATTGCTTCGCTACGCTCGCAATGACGAAATAGGGGGTGGCCCTTTTACGTCAGCTTTCGGCGCGGCGGACGCATTGCCAACTGGCGGGATCGTTGGCGTCGCCGCTGCCCTTGTAGCGGGCGACATCCGGCCAGGCGCAATGCGGGCGGACGACGGACTTGTCGGGCTTGGCGCCGACCAGCACGGCGGGCGCCTTGCCGCCTTCGTCCCACTCCGCCAGCGCGTCGAGCCATTCGACCGGAGCCGCGCCGGGGCCACCGCCGCAATGCTCGACGCCCGGCAGCAGGAAATAGCGCATGTTCCGGCTCGCCGCCGGCGCGCGGTCGAGAACGGCCTTGGCATAATCGGACGTGGCGACAGGGCTGGGGCCGGGATCGTTCTCCCCATGCCATAGCAGCAGCTTGCCGCCGCGCGCGAAGAACGGCGTGAGGTTGGGGTCGGCCGCTTCGTACATCTTGCCGAAGGCGGAAGAGCGGATCGCCTGCACATCGGCCATTGAATACTTGGCGAGATCCACCTTGCTGCCCAGCGCGATGGAGAACAGGTTGCTGACCGCGTCGCTGCTGGCATCCGTGCCCTTGCCATCGGTGCCGACGAACAGAGACCACCCCGGCTCTCCCCCCCGGCTCAGCGGCAGCATGGCCCACTGGCCGTCAGGCGCGCGCGTGCCCTGGTAGACCGCGCGCAGGGCGGCGACTTGCGCCGGGGCCAGGCAGCTGGCGTTCTTCGCGCCGGAACACTGGATCGTGGCCGGATCCCAGTTGCACTGGCGCGGATCGTTTATCAGGCCGTCCTTGAGGCCATCCTGCGCGTCGCAAGCGGCCAGCGCCGCGCCTTGCGCAAGCTTCAGGTCCTCGGCCGAGAAGCCGCCGCCGTTCTTGGCGAAGGCATTGTTGCGCAGGATCGCGCTGGTCTGCACCTGCAGGGAATAGACCGGCGCGCCGGCGCTGATGGCATCGTAATCTTCGGGGAAGCGTTGCGCTTCCATCAGCGCCATGCGCCCGCCGGTGGAGCAGCCCTGGAAATAGGCGCGGCGATGGGCCTGGCCGTAATAGGCGTTGACCAGCTTCTTGCCCGCCACCGTCATCTCGTGAATGGCGCGATAGCTGAAATCCTTGAGCGCTTCGGGATTGGCCGCCCACGAGGTGTCCCACACGGTTGTGGCCGAATGGCCGGCATCGGTCTGCAAGGTGGCATAGCCCTTGCGCAGGCCCTCGGAAGCCGCCTGGGCCGATACGTTGCCCGCCCAGCCGCCGCCGCCCAGGCCAAGGACCTTGCCGTTCCAGCTGCCCGGCAGGCGATAGACCACGCCGATGTTGGAGCCGCTGGCGGGCGAAAGCGTGGCGGTGACCTCGCAATAGCCGGGCGCGCCATTGGCTTCCGCCACCCACTTGCCGCTGGCGCTGGTGGCGCCGAGCATGGCCGGCGTGACCGAGGCGCAGGCATCGGCGCCGGCAACCGCCGGGAAATTGCCGGTGGAGCCCGAATCCCCGCCTTGCGTGGTGCAGCCGGCTGCAAGCGCGGCAAGCGCGACACTGGCCAGAAACCTCATGATCGACCCTTTCCGATTGTCTTCAAGCTTTTCAGGCGAGGCGCGCTTGCGCGATCCGCCAGCCTTGCTTGTCCCTGACGAGCTGTGTGGCGAGCACGCGCCGCTCTTCCTGCACATGGCTGCCTTGGCCCTGGAAGCGGGCCATCTGTTCCAGCGTCGAATGGCCGGTGAATTCCGTCTGCCGTTCCACCCGGCATTCCTGGCGCGCCGTCGCCGTGCGGCCATCCTCGGCGAAAGTGATCGTGGTGTCGGTCGCCGGCTCCCCCGCGATGGAGCGCAGGCCTTCACCCAGCGCGAACCTGTCGCGCGCGCCATCGGCGTTGCGCAGGAAGGCGCGGTGGAGCGCTTCGATCGCGCGTTCATCCTCCAGCCGGGCCAGGCGGGCGCGGCTGCCGTCGTCGGCCAGCGCGGCCACCGGCGCGGCGGCGACCAGCGGCGTCGCCGCGATGGCCCCGGCCTTGAGGAAGGAACGGCGGCTCGTGGTGTTCTTGTCCATGATGTCCTCCGTCAGGCCCCGGTCCGCACCGGGAAGAAGCGTTCCACGTCGATCTTGCCGGCGTGGCGTGCGATGCCGGCCACCGCGCTCATCGACAGGCCGCCCTGCTTGCCGCAGTGATAGCCGATGCCCGCATCGTGCATCGTGCGCATGTTGATGAGGATCGTGCCCAGCGTGCCGTTGCAGGCTTCTTCCTGCCAGCGCGCGAAATAGAGCTGGTCGCGGATCTTGATGAAATCGCCGCTGCCGCACCATTCCGTGCCCATGTGCCCATCCGGCGTGGGGATGACCCACGAGGTGGTATAGGGTGTGGAATAGAGGTGCATCGAGTTGAGCCCGGGCGAATATTCCCAGGTGAAGGCCCGGCCCAGCAGATCACGCGTACGCTGATGCCGGCGGCGGCCGGGATTGGGGATGCCCTGGCCCACGACCTTGCCGAACAGCGTTTCGGCCCCCGCCTCGTTGGCGAAATAGGGGGTGTTGAGATAGCCGCGGAAGGCCGACGCCATGCCACTGTCCAGATCGACGACGACGATGTGCCCGTCATGATCGCGGGTGCCTTCCAGCAGGTGGCCGAAGATGAACACGTTCGGCACCGTTTCCCACGCGTTGTATCGCGCCTGGCGGAATTCGCCGGCGCCATCCTTGCGCCATTGCAACTCGTCGCCGGAGACGAAGCGGTATTCCATCTTCGGCCCGCGATCGTATTCGACCGTGAAGCTCTTCGCCGCGAGGTTGCCCGTGGGGGGCAGCCCGTTGCCGGCCATCGGGCTGGCGCGGGAGAATACCTCCGTCTTTTCGGCGACGACCGCGTCCACTTCGGCGGGCGTCATCTTGTCCATGGTTTCGAGCGGGCGATAGATGCGGCGTTCGCCCTTCTTGGCGTTCTCGATCTTGAGCGGCTCGGCGCTGAAATCGCCGAACTTCTCGAACCGGGCGATCTGGCCGAGCCATTCGCCCTTGCCGCGGAACATGTAGTATTCCAGCTCGTCCGCGCCGTTGAAGCCCAGCCGGAGCCCGGCCTGCTGCAACCGGTTCACGTCCATCACATAGAGGTGGAGCAGGCCCGAAAACTCCGCCTCCACGCGGGCGAAGGCGTAGATATCCTCGGTCAGCTGGATGTAGTCGGACGGGGCGGAATAGCCGCGGTAATCCTTCAGCCGATCCAGCTCCACCCAGTGGGAATAGGTGACCGAGGGATAGTATTCGATCGTGCGCTTGCCGGTATCCTCCGTCCAGGCGAAGGCCCGGCCTTCCAGGCGCAGGGTGGGCTTGTGCCGGTTTTCCGGGGCCGGGCCATCGGCCACGACATAGCCGTGCCACACCGCGCGGTTGATCTCACGCGGGCGCGGGGCCGGGCCTTCGCCGCCCCACCACAGCTCGAACACGGTGGCCAGGTTGCTGTGGCGGTCCCAGGCGATGGCATAGCCCTTGGCCTTGCCCGGCACGAGATGGCCGATCAGCGTGACGTGATCGACCGTCAACGCGCCGTAGCCGGCGTCCGCCCCATCGAACGTCACGCGGTTGCCTGAACCGAATTGCCAGGTGAGCGTGCCTGCCCCATCCGTGACGATGCGCAGGCTGGTGCCGGCGAGATCGCTTTCCAGCCCGGCCTTGCTGGACGGGCCGACCCGCGCCGGGCCGGCGAGCTTTTCGAGGATCTGGGCTTCGGTAAGCGGCGTGTAGGCGTACCGGAACAACGGCACGTCAGGATAGGCTTGCAAGGCCATCCCCATCTCCCTGCTTTTTTGTCGTTGACCCACAGAGTGCAGCCAGCCGGGCTGGAGCGCAAGCCGGGATTTGGCGGTTCTCTTGACAAGTGGCCCGATGCGCCGCAGCCCGCGCCGCCGGGAGGAAAACGATGGCGTCACCGTTATCAGCGCATCGCCGGGTGCTGGCCGCCGCCATGCTGGGCACCGCGGTGGAATTCTACGACTTCTATGTTTACGCCACGGCGGCGGCGCTGGTGTTCGGCCCGCTGTTCTTCCCGGTGGAAAGCGCCTCGGCGCAGCTGCTGCTAAGCCTGATGAGCTTCGGCCTGGCGTTCATCGCCCGGCCGGTGGGGGCGATCGCCTTCGGTCATTTCGGCGACCGGCTGGGGCGCAAGTCCACCCTGGTCGCTTCGCTGCTGCTGATGGGCCTTTCGACCCTGCTGATCGCCTTCCTGCCCACTTATGCCCAGATCGGCTGGGTGGCGCCGCTGCTGCTGTGCATCCTGCGCTTCGGCCAGGGGTTCGGCCTGGGCGGCGAATGGGGCGGGGCGACGCTGCTGGCGGTTGAGAACGCGCCGAAAGGCTGGGAAGGGCGCTTCGGCGCGGCCCCGCAGCTGGGCGCGCCGGTGGGGTTCCTGGCGGCCAACGGGCTGTTCCTCTTGCTGGGCCTGTGGCTGTCGGAAGAAGCCTTCACCAGCTGGGGCTGGCGCATCCCGTTCCTCCTCAGCGCGGTGCTGGTTTCGATCGGCCTGTGGGTGCGCCTGAGGATCGGGGAGACGCCGGCGTTCAGGGAAGCGCTGGAGAAGGCGCCGCCGCCCAAGGTCCCGCTGGGCCGCGTGCTGCGCCACCATTGGGGCGCGACGCTGGCGGCGGGGGCGGGCGTCGTCGCCTGCTTTGCGATCTTCTATCTTTCGACGGCCTTTGCCCTGGGGCACCTGACCAGCGCCCGCGGCATGGAGCGCGACGCGGTGCTGGGCCTGCAACTGGCGGCGAACCTGTTTCTGGCGCTGGGCATCGTCCTGGCGGCGGTGCTGTCCGACCGGCGGACGGCGGGCCTGGTGCTGGCCTGGGGCGCGGGGGCCACGATCCTTCTGGGCCTGGTCTTCGGACCGGCGCTGGCGGCAGGTTCGCCGGCGCTGGTGTTCGTGACGCTGGCGGTCGCGCTGCTGATCATGGGGTTCGTCTATGGGCCGATCGGCGGCTGGATGCCCCGCCTGTTCCCCGTCACCGTGCGCTACACCGGGATGTCCATCGCGTTCAACGGCGGGGGCATCGTGGGCGGGGCGGTGGCGCCGATCGCGGCACAGATGCTGAGCAGCGCGGGCGGCACGTCGCTGGTCGGCCTGTTCCTGAGTGTGGCCGGGATGGTGACGCTGATCGGCGTTATCGTGGCGCGGGCTGCGGGCGCAGAAGAGTAAGCCGCGCCTTGCCGACCTTGCGTTCGGCTTCGATATCCAGCGCCTTGATCTGCACCGGCTCGGCCACGGCGGTTTCCAAGGCGATCCAGGTCGCCTCGCCGATCCAGCCGAGCCGCGCCAGGCGGTCCAGCGCCACCGCGCCGGCGCCAGTGCCATAAGGCGGATCGAGCAGGATAAGGTCATAAGGGGCCTTGGCCGGGCCAAGCTGCATCACCGATCCCGCACGCACCTCGCACCGTTGCTGCGCGCGCAGATTGGCGATGTTGACGCGCAGGGCGCGGATGGCGGCCGGTTCCTGCTCCACGAACAGGCATGTGGCCGCCCCGCGTGACAGAGCTTCCAGCCCCAGCGCGCCCGAGCCGGCGAAGAGATCGGCCACGCCGAGCCCCTCGAAGCTGCCGAGGCGGCTGGTGAGCATGGCGAACAGGGTTTCGCGCGTGCGGTCGGCCGTGGGGCGCGTGACTTCGCCCTCGGGCGCCTGGAGCAGGCGGCGGCGCCATTCCCCGGCGATGATCCTCATCTAGCCCCTCCGCTTCGGGGAAGAGGTTGGGGTGGAGGTTGCCCTTCGAGGGCGGTGCTTGCGGACAGGCCCCACCCCCGACCTCTCCCCTGAAGCGGAGGGGGGCTTCTTCAAGCCGCTCCTGAATCGCTCCAGCTCTTCCTTGCGCACTTCCACAGCCGCGCCCTTGGGCAGGTCGGCCAGGGCGAAAGGTCCATAGGCCGTGCGGATCAGGCGCGAGACCTTGAGGCCGAGGTGTTCGAGCACGCGGCGGACCTCGCGGTTCTTGCCTTCGGTCAGCGTCAGCTCGATCCACTGTTTGCGGCCGGTGCGGCGTTCCATGTTGGCGTCGATCGAGCCGTAGCGGACGCCGTCGATCGTGATGCCGTCCATCAGCTCTTCCAGCCGGGGCTGGCTGATCTCGCCGAATGTCCGCGCGCGATAGGTGCGCGGCACGCCCGTGGCGGGCAATTCCAGCTCGCGCTTGAACTCGCCGTCATTGGTCAGCAGCAGCAGGCCCTCGGTGTTGAGGTCCAGCCGCCCGACCGGCATCAGCCGCGGCGTGCCCGGCGGCAGGGCGTTGCGCAGCGCCGCATAGATCGTCGGTCGCCCCGCCGCATCGCGCTCGGCCGTGATGAGGCCCGCCGGCTTGTGGAAGCGGAACAGCCGCGTACGCTCGGGCCGGGCCACGGGCTTGCCGTCCACCGTCACGCCGCGCAGGTTCGGCAGGATCGTGGCGGGCGTTTCCAGCTTCTCGCCATCGAGCGCCACGCGCCCCTCGGCGATCATCCGTTCCACCTCGCGCCGGCTGGCGACGCCCGCGCGGGCGAGCAGTTTGGCGATCCGTTCGCCGGCGGGTCTATCGGAAGATGGCATAGCCGCGCGCCTTAGCTGTTGAGGGACGGTTCAGCCAGCCTTCCCAATGGTGTGGCGCGCGTTAGGTTCACCGGCGTGACGAGGGAGCATTCATGACCGAAGCCGTTGCCGCGAAGAAACCGGGGTGGAGGACACTGCTTCGCGCGCTGGGCAACCGCAAGACCGGATTCATGGCGCTGTTCGGCTTCGCTTCGGGCCTGCCTTTCGCGCTGTTCCTGGGCACGCTCTACGCCTGGCTGTCGGAGGCCGAGGTCGATCTAGAGACCATGGGCGTGTTCTCGCTGATCGGGCTGGCTTATTCCTTCCAGTTCCTGTGGTCTCCGCTGCTTAACCGGGTGGATATCCCGGTGTTGAAGCGGCTGGGCAAGCGCAAGCAGTGGATCGTGCTGGCCCAAGTCGCGCTGGGGATCATTCTCGTTACCCTTTCCACGCTCGACCCGAAGACGGCCCTCGGCTGGTTTTCGCTACTGGCCGGGATCGGCGCTTTCGCCAGCGCCACGCAGGACATCGTGATCAACGCCTGGCGGATCGACGTGGCGGACGAAGAGGCGACGATCGACATCCTCTCCACGGTCTACCAGATGGGCTTTCGCCTCTCATCACTGGTGGGCGGAGCGCTGGGGCTGATCATCGCCGCGCGGATCGGCTGGCCACAGACCTACATGATCATGGGGGCAATCCTGCTGGCCATCGGCGTCGCCGGTCTCTTCGCGCCCGATGCCGTGGCGAAGCGGGACCTGGGGGCGAGCGAGGAGGAATTGGCGGAGCTGCGCCAGCCGGGGCAGCTCGAGCCGAAGGTTCGCAACTGGGCACTGGCGGCGGTGGGTCTGCTATGGGCCTGGGCGCTGGGCACGGTGATCGTGTTCATGGTCCGATCGATGACGGCGATGCCTGAAGACAGGCCTGACCCCACGCAGTTCACGGCCACTTACGGGCCGCTGATCGTGATCGCGACGATCGTCCTGCCGGCCCTGATCGCGGGCTGGCTCGCCAAGTGGCAGCGGGAAGGGCGGCACGTGATCACGGTGGAAGCCGCCGGCCAGGCCCGCTCGAACCCGTTGGCCGATCACCTCTACCGCGCGCTGGTGCTGCCGTTGACCGAGTTCGTCGGGCGGATCGGCTGGGCGCTGGTGCTGATCCTCGCGCTGGTGCTGACCTATCGCATCACGGATTCCATCTGGGGCACCTTCGCCTATCCGTTTTATCTGGGCGAGTTGAAGTACACCAATGACGAGGTCGCCGTGGCCTCGAAGTTCTTCGGCGTGGGCGCCATGGTGCTGGGCCTTGCCTGCGGCGGCTGGCTGCTGACCGTGCTGGGGCGCATGGCCACGCTGACGCTGGGGGCGGTGCTGGCGGCGGCCACCAACCTGCTCTACGCCGATCTTGCAGCGGGCGGCGCGGTGATGTCCGCCGTAAGCGACGCGATCGGATTCAGCTGGCTGATCGAGCACCTGGGCGGCACCGAAAAGCTCGCCCGGCTGATGGTGACCATCGGGGCGGAGAACTTCTCCACCGGCATAGCCGGCGCGGCCTATGTCGCCTGGCTTTCGTCCATCGTGGCGAAGGGCCACAGCGCCGTGCAGTACGCGCTGCTTTCGTCGCTGACGCTGCTGGTGGGGACGCTCGGGCGCGGGGCGCTGGGGCAGATGATCGCGGAGCGTGGGTACCACGCCATGTTCATGTTCGTGACGATGATCGGCCTGGTCGCGATCGTATTGTGCGTGTTCGAGTGGATACGCGAGCGCCACTATGGCCGCGCCGCCGGGGTCGTCGCGCCGGATGCGCTGACGATGCCGGCGGAATAGCCCTCAGTCCGGGATCTCGCCGTTCGCCGCCAGCACCTTGCCGGCGAGGTAGAGAGAGCCGGCGATCAGCACCGGCAGCCTGTCGTCGGGCAGGGCCTTTAGCGCTTCGCCCACGTCGCTGGCCCAGCGTGCGCCGGGGAAGGCTTCGGCGCCGTGGCTTTCGCTGCCCTGGATGGGCACCGCGGTGATGCTTTCCAGCCGGCCTTCGAGCGGGTCGATGATCGTGGCCGGATAGCGATTGGACAGCATTCCGATCACCAGGTGCAGCTGCTGCCCGGCGAAGTGGCGGCCGATGGCGAGGCCGGCATCGGCGTTGTGCCCGCCGTCGAGCCAGACCTGGCGGCCGGGGGCCAGCGCCGTCAGCGGGCCGTTGCCGAGCAGTTGCAAGCGCGCGGGCCAGCGGGCGGCGCGGATGCCCTCGGCCATGGCCGAGGGTGAGACCGCGACCCGATCCTGATGCCGCAGCATGGCGACGGCGAGCGCGGCGTTGTCACCCTGGTGGCGGCCGGGAAGCGGGGGGAGCGGCAGGGACAGCGCGCCGTGGCGATCGCGATATTCGATCGTTTCATCGACATCGGCCCACCAGTCATGCCCGCGCATATGCAGCGGCGCGCCGGCCAGTTGGGCACGCAGGGCGATCTCGGCTTCCAGCGCCTCGGGATAGTTCTGTGTCACCAGGGGGGAGCCGGGGCGGGCGATGCCGGCTTTCTCGAAAGCGATGCGCACCATCGGATCTTCCGGGGCGCCTTCCTCGGGCACCAGCAGGAACGCCTCGTGATCGATGCCCAGCGTGGCAATGCCGCAGGCGGCCGGTTGCTCCAGCACATTGGTGGCGTCGAAGCGCCCGCCCAGCCCGACCTCAATCACGCAGGCATCCGCCGGATGACGGGCGAAGGCGAGGAAGGTGGCAGCGGTGGTGACTTCGAAGAAGCTCGGCCCCAGTTCCTCCCCGATATCGAGCACTTCCTTCAGCAGCGCCGCCAGCTCCGCGTCGGAGATCAGCTCGCCGGCGATACGGATGCGCTCGTTATAGCGGACAAGGTGTGGCTTGATCGCGGCGTGGACGGTCAGCCCCTGGGCTTCCAGCATCGCCCGCAGATAGGCGCAGGTGGAGCCCTTGCCGTTCGTGCCCGCGACATGGAACACAGGGGGCAGGCGCTTCTGCGGATCGCCCAGCCGCGCGAGCAGCTGGCGAATCGTGTCGAGCCCCAGCCGCCCCTGCGGCAGCGAAAGCGCCGCCAGCCGATCGAGCTGGGCCTGGACGGCGGGGTCTTCGGAGGCGGCGAAGTCTTTCAAGGTCGTGTTCCGTGGTTTGGGTCGTTTGTGTTGGGGTTCACGCGGAGGCGCGGAGACGCGGAGGGAAAAAGGTCCCATCCTCCGTCATTCCCGCGAAAGCGGGAACCCAGGGCGTCATTGCGCAAGAGCCGACTGGGTTCCCGCTTTCGCGGGAATGACGGAGGTTTGATGAAAACTCTCCGCGTTCTCCGCGCCTCCGCGTGAACAGAATTCTTCAGGCCGCCTTCGCCGGGGTCAGGTAATCCAGCAGGCGGGCGAGCGTCGCTTTCAGCTCCTTCCGCTGCACCACCATGTCCACCATGCCGTGCTTGTGCAGGTATTCGGCGCGCTGGAAGCCTTCCGGCAATTGCTCGCGGATCGTTTCCTGGATCACCCGCTGGCCGGCGAAGCCGATCAGGGCGTCGGGCTCGGCGATGTGGATGTCGCCCAGCATGGCGTAGCTGGCGGTGACGCCGCCGGTGGTCGGGTCCGCCAGCACGACGATATAGGGCAGGCCGGCTTCCTTCAGCCGCCGGGTCATCACCGTGGCCTTGGGCATCTGCATGAGGCTGAGGATGCCTTCCTGCATCCGCGCGCCGCCGGCGGCGGTGACGACCACATAGCCGCACTGTTCATCCAGCGCCTTCTGCGCGCCGCGGCAGAACGCCTCGCCCACGGCCATGCCCATCGATCCGGCCATGAAGTTGAAATCCTGCACGCCGACCACCGCCGGGCGTCCGTCGATCCGGCCGAAAGCGGCGGTGAAGGCGTCCTTGTGGGGATTGGCGGCGCGGGCCTGCTTCAGGCGATCGGTGTATTTCTTGGAATCGCGGAACTTCAGCGGATCTTCGCGCACCTCGGGCTCGGGCAGCAGCTCGTACCCTTCGTCGAGAAGCTGCATCAGCCGCGCGTCGGCGCCGATGCGGCCGTGATAGTCGCAGCGCGGGCAGACGTAGAGATTCGCCTCGTATTCCTTGCTGAACAGCATGTCGTGGCAGCGCGGGCACTTGACCCAGAGGTTATCCGGGGTCTCGCGCTTGCTGCCGAAAGGGAGCGCGTTGCGAACGCGGTTGAGCCAGCTCATAGCATTTTCCTATCGTTCCTTGCTCGTCATTGCGAGGAGCATAGCGACGAAGCAATCCAGGGCGGCAGTGCAAGACGCCCTGGATTGCTTCGCTATGCTCGCAATGACGAGCCGAGGGACATATTACCCGCCCGATGCACCGCTTCGGCCAGCGAAGCGGTCAGGCGGCGCACGTGGTCCGGCGCCTGGGCGCCATATTGCCCGATCAACTCGACCAGGGCGGAGCCGACCACCGCGCCATCGGCCACGCGGGCGATCTCGGCCGCCTGCGCGGGCGTGCGCACGCCGAAGCCGACGGCCACCGGCAGGTCGGTGGCGGCCTTGAGGCGGGCGACATTCTCCTCGATGGAGGCCAGCGCCGCCTGCTGCTTGCCGGTGATCCCGGCGACGGAAACGTAATAGAGAAAGCCGGAAGAGCCTTCCAGCACCGCCGGCAGGCGCGCGGCATCGGTGGTCGGCGTGGCGAGGCGGATCGGGGCCACGCCGGCGGCGCGCAGGGCGGGGCCGAGCGCTTCGTCTTCCTCGGGCGGGATATCCACGCAGATCACCCCGTCCACGCCGGCCTTGGCGGCTTCGGCGGCGAACCATTCGGGGCCGCGGCGGACCATCGGATTGGCATAGCCCATCAGCACCAGCGGCACCTGCGGATGGCGCTGGCGGAACGCGGCGGCGATGGCGAAGATATCGGCCGTCGTCGTGCCCTTGCCCAGGCTGCGCAAGTTGGCCGCCTGGATCGCCGGGCCATCGGCCATGGGATCGGTGAACGGCATCCCCAGCTCGATTACGTCCGCGCCGCCTTCGACCAACGCGTCGAGATTGGCGGCGGTATCCCCATCACCGGCGGTGATGAAAGTGACAAGCGCGGGATGGCCCTTGGCGAAAGCGGAGGCGAGACGGGTCACAGTTTCACCCCCAGATGCTGGGCCACGGTGAAGATGTCCTTGTCGCCCCGGCCGGAGACGTTGACCAGGATGCGCTGGTCGCTGGCATAGTCCTTCGCCAGCTTGGGCAGCGCGGCGAGGGCGTGGGCGCTTTCCAGCGCCGGGATGATGCCTTCGAGCTTGCAGCAAAGCTGGAAGGCTTCCAGCGCCTCGTCATCCGTGATCGGCAGGTATTTCACCCGGCCGCTTTCGTGCAGCCAGGAATGTTCCGGCCCGATGCCCGGATAATCGAGCCCGGCGCTGATCGAGTGCGCCTCGGTGATCTGGCCGTCTTCGTCCTGCAGCAGGTAGGTCTTGTTGCCGTGCAGCACGCCGGGCGCGCCGCCGGTGAGGCTGGCGGCGTGCTTTCCGGTCTCGATGCCGTGGCCGGCCGCTTCCACGCCGATCATCGCCACCTCGGGATCGTCGAGGAATGGGTGGAACAGGCCGATGGCGTTGGAGCCGCCGCCCACCGCCGCGATCAGCAGGTCGGGCAGCTGGCCGGTGCGGGCGAGCATCTGCGCGCGCGCCTCGCGGCCGATCACGCTCTGGAAATCGCGCACCAGCTCCGGATAGGGGTGCGGGCCGGCGGCTGTGCCGATGATGTAGAAGGTGTCGTGGACGTTGGCGACCCAGTCGCGCAGCGCCTCGTTCATCGCGTCTTTCAGCGTCTTCGAACCGCTGGTGACGGGCACCACCTCGGCGCCGAGCAGCTTCATGCGAAAGACGTTGGGCTTCTGCCGCTCCACATCGGTTTCGCCCATGTAGATCACGCAAGGCAGGCCGAAGCGGGCGCAGACCGTGGCGGTGGCCACGCCGTGCTGGCCGGCGCCGGTTTCCGCGATGATACGCGTCTTGCCCATGCGCATGGCCAGCAGGATCTGCCCGATGCAGTTGTTGATCTTGTGCGCGCCGGTGTGGTTCAGCTCTTCCCGCTTGAACCATATCTGCCCGCCGCCGAAATGCTCGGTCAGCCGTTCAGCGAAATAGAGCGGGCTGGGCCGGCCGACATAATGTTCCAGCAGATCGTCGAACCGGGCCTTGAACGCCGGATCGGCCTTGGCGGCGCGGTATTCGCGTTCCAGATCGAGGATCAGCGGCATCAGCGTTTCGGCGACATAACGGCCGCCGAACTGGCCGAAATGCCCGCGTTCGTCGGGCATGGTGCGGAAGGAGTTGGGCTTTGCCGTCATAACCGCAGGCCGCTTGGCAGAGCCGCCCTGCCTTGTCCAGAATCACGCGCGCCGGCTTGACATTGGCAAATATGCCACAAGCCTGATGCTGCATTGCAACACCTGCTATCAAACTGAAATATTGGGGCGAATTGCCATGGCATCCCGGCCGCGGAAGCCTAGATGCCCGCTCGCCGCCGGACGGGCGGTCAATAAGGGGGCCGGCCATGAAAAACGGACCGGCCCATCGAAGACGCTAGGAGTCATAAAAATGAAGATTCAAGTTGCCCTGATCGCCGCCGCCACCGCTCTGGTCGTGGCCACTCCGGCCGCCGCCAACGAAGCGCGCGCCGAAGCTCATGGCGGGATCACCTGGGCCGCTGGTAACGAAGAAGCCACTGCCGGTATCGCACTCGGCTATGACTTCGATCTCGGCACGAGCACCTTCGCGGGTGTCGAGGCCTCGGCCGACAAGGTTCTCCAGGACGGCGCCAACGTGCTGTTCGGCGCCAGCGTGCGCGGCGGTGCCAAGGTCGGCGCGGGCAAGCTCTACGCCATCGGTGGCTTCAGCTTCACCGAGCATGACGATGCCTGGCACCTCGGCGCCGGCTACGAGCACAAGGTCGGTTCGAACCTCTACCTGAAGGGCGAATACCGCCGTTACTTCGACGTCGTCGACGTCAACACCGCCGTGTTGGGCGTTGGCGTGAACTTCTGATCCGACCGGACGGAAATGAACGCTGGGGCGGCTTCGCAAGGAGCCGCCCTTTTTCTTTGCCCGTCAGGCGCGTGCGGCGCGGCAGAACGCGGCGATCCGCTCCACATCCTTGACCCCGGGCGCGCTTTCCACGCCGGACGAGGTATCCACGAGCGGGGCGCCGGTCTGGCGGATGGCATCGGCCACGTTCTCCGGCGTCAGGCCGCCGGCCAGGCCCCAGGGAATCGTGTGGGCGAAGCCGGCCAGCACCGACCAGTCGAGCGCCAGGCCGTTGCCGCCGGGCAGCTTGTTGGCCGGTGCATCGTAAAGCAACCTGTCCACCGCGCCTTTGAAACGTTGCACGCGATCGAGGCTTTCCGCATCCTTGACGCCGACCGCCTTCCAGACCTCCAGCCGGGCATGCTGCTTGACCGCGGCGAGCCATTCGGGCGTTTCGCCGCCGTGGAACTGGACCACGTCCGGCCGCACCGCCTGGATTGCCCGCACCGTCTGCTCCGGCTGTTCGTTGACCAGCAGCAGCACGACTTTCATCCGTGCCGGCACGCGCGCGCGCAGCGCGCTGGCCTGCTCCAGCGTGACGTGGCGCGGGCTGGGTGCGTAATGGACAAGGCCGACATGCGTTGCCCCGGCAGCGACGGCGGCGTCCACCGTCTCGGGCGTCGACAGGCCGCAGATCTTGATTTCGACTTCAGGCATGGGGGGCACTTAGTGCCGTTTGCGGCGGAGTCGAGTACTGTGCGCCTCACAAGCGTTCGCGGCTCCGCACCTCCCCTTACTTCGTCATCCTTGCGAAAGCGGACTCTCCGGTTGGCCAAAAGCGGTCAAAGACGCGGACCGCTCGAGGCTGCAATTCTTAGCCAGCGAGCAAGGATTTGCGGGTCAGGGCAACTCCGCCCGGGCGACCCAGTTACCGTGGATTGCACGCGTACGCACGGGAAGCTTGATCCGGGCGACAGGGGCTCCGCTCAAGGAATTCGCATCCAATATCACCAGATCGCAGCGGTTTTGATCGAGCCGATTGACGATCACCAGCAAGTAGCCGTCACCTTCTTGCGCTTGCGCACTACGCGGCACGAACTGCGGTTCCTGGACGCTGGCGTTCGGGCCGGCAAAAAAGCTGTCCTCCATTTCTCCCGTCCGGACATTCAGGCGCCCGACGGAATTGAAGCCGGCGTTCGCGTCCCCCGCCTGACGCGCGCCGGCGTCATGGAAGGGAATGAATCCATAGGTATAGTTGGACAAGGCGATCCGGTCGTCGATGCGGATCAGTTCGCAGCCGAGCGGATTGATCGTTCGCTCCACGAATCCGCTCGAATTGCTGGTCAGGTCGCAGGTCCAGCGCGTGATCCTGGCTTTGGCCCTTTCGGGGTCGAACGGCCGGCCATTCTTGTCCGGAAAAAACGGAAACGATTGAATTTCGGATACTGCCGAATCGATGTGGACCAGCGCGCCTTCGCTGAAACAATTGAGAATATGGAAGACGAACCGCGGCGGCCCGGTGAACCAGCGCAAATCCGAACCGTCGCCATGTCGTGACATCACGCCGAGATAGGTTTCGAGATCTTCGTCCCATACGTAAATCGGTCCGCCTTCGCGCATCCGCTCCAGGCTGCTGGTGGTCGGCATGACGAGGAAGATGACGTGATCCTTCGTCACTCCGAAATCGTGCATCATGCTGGCGTAAGGCGGATCGATCCATATCTCCTTGGTGATCCGACCGTCCGCATCGGCGGCGTAGTAGACGATATCCGGAGTGGTCTCCCCTTTCGCGGCCGAGCCGTAGAACAGCATCTCGCCGATTGAGGGATCGAACTTGGGGTGCGCTGTCATTGTCAGGCTGGTGAGGCGCGCGTCGAAATCCCAATCACCGATCGTCTCGAGGGTAACCGGATCGATTTCGACGGGCCGCGCCGCTTCCTTGAGCGCTAGCAGCCTCCCGCCATGCCACACGATGTTGGTGTTGGCGGTTCCACGGTTCTTCCCGGCGACAGAAGGATCGTCCGAGAACGGATTCCGATAGGCGCCGAACAGGGCCTTGCGGGCCGCTCGCTCGAGGACGAATTTCTCGGTGCGGACGAAACGCGTGCGAAAATCGACATGCCCGTCGCGGAATTCGAATGCGCTTACAACGCCGTCGCCATTGACGAACACATCGTCGCCGTGGAGCGGCGGAAAATAGAAGTCCGCTCCGCAACGATACCATGTTCCGTCCAACGCCGTGGGTATCTCGCCTTCAACGACCTCCAGGTCGAAGATCTCCCCTTCCAGGCGGATAGGCGCGTTGAAGCCGGCAAAGGTCGGCGTGTCGGGAAAAGGCTTTGTCATGATCCTGCCGCTGTCCGCCGTCAGCACCAATGGCACAGATTTGAGGTTGTGATTTAAGGAGGATCTGGGCTTCGTCGTAGTGACGAAGGAACGAAGATGAAGCCCAGATCCTCCAATGTAAAATCGCCCGCCAAGGCCCCAGCAGAGCGGGTAGTGA
>JAFKFN010000011.1 GCA_017308255.1 Altererythrobacter sp.
TCCACTTCCTCGGGCGTTTCCACCCCTTCGGCGGTGGTGGTCATCTCCAGGCTCTGCGCCATGGCCACGACCGCGCGGATGATCGCCAGGCTCTCGCGGTTGCCCTGCGCCGCGCCCTGCACGAAGCTGCGATCGACCTTGATGGTCGAAAAGCTCAGCGTCCTCAGGTAGCCGAGCGAGGAATAGCCGGTGCCGAAGTCGTCGAGCGCGACCGAGCAGCCGAGCGCCATGATCTCCTCCAGCGTCTGGCGCGCGGTGCGCGCATCGCGCAGGAAGATGCTTTCGGTCACTTCCACTTCCAGCCGATGCGCCGGCAACCCGCTGTCGGCGAGCGCGCGCACCACGCTGCTGGCAAATTGCGGTTCGAGCAGTTGCTCGCCCGAAACGTTGACGGCCACCTTGATGTTGCCCGGCCAGGCAGCGGCCTGGCGGCAGGCTTCCTGCAGCACCCATTCGCCAATGGGAACGATCAGCCTGGTATCCTCGGCCAGCGGGATGAACTTGCCAGGGCTGACGAAGCCGTGTTCGGCGCTGTGCCAGCGCAGCAAGGCCTCGAAGCTGACCACATGTTCCCGGTTGGCATCGACGACCGGCTGGAAATTGAGCTGCAGTTCCTCGTTGCCGATGGCGTGGCGCAGGGCGAGTTCCAGCCGCCGGCGTTCCTCCGCATTGGCGTGGAGCGCGGGTTCATAGGCGCAATGCGCGCTGCCGCCCTGATCCTTCGCCCGATAGAGCGCCAGATCGGCGTTGCGCATCAGCGTTTCCACCGTGTTGCCGTCGCGCGGCCCCATGGCCGAACCCACGCTGGCCCCGACATAGAGGCGGTGATGATCCACCTCGTAAGGCTGCGACAGCGAACCGATGATCGCTTCGGCCACGCGTTCCACGCACTTGGGCTGCGAGGCGTCGCGGATCACCACGGCGAATTCGTCACCGCCCAGGCGGCCGCATTGCTCGTTGTCGCTGATCACCGCGCGTAGCCGCTGCGAGACTTGCGCCAACAGGCGATCGCCGACCTGGTGGCCCAGCGAATCGTTGACCTGCTTGAAGCGGTCCAGGTCGATCATCAGGAAGGCGCAGCGCGTGCGCCACTGTTCGGCATAGCGCATGGCTTCGCCCAGCGCTTCGGTGAGCATCAGCCTGTTCGGCAGACCCGTCAGCGTATCGTAGCGGGCGAGATAGGCGATCTTCTCGTCCGATTCGCGCTGCTCGGTGACATCCGACCCGACGCCGCGGAAGCCGATGAAGCTGCCGTTCTCGTCAAGCATCGGCGTGCCCGACAATTCCCACCAGCGCCGCCCGGATGCCACCGTGACCTGCACCAGCAGATTGGAAAAGTTCTCGCGCCGCTTGAGCCGTTCGGCGAGATCATGAAGGCTGGGGGGAAATTGCCCTGTTTCCCAGGCTTCGCCGGAAATCAGGCGAATGAACGGCTGCGCCTCGATCGCGGCGAGGTCCTGGCCCAGGGCGAACGCGAAACGCGGGCTGGCGGAGCGGACACGGCGATTGACGTCGATCTGCCACAGCCAATCGGCCTCGTTCTCCTCGAATTCGCGGAGCAGCAGGGAAACGACCTCGTCCTTCTCCGCCACGCCGACTTCGGCGATGCGGGCGCTGAGGTTGGTCCGCGCGGCCTCGATCGTGCCGGAAACCACCACCACCAGGAAAGCCACGGTGACCGCAGCATAGCCGATATCGCCCCGCACGGCGAAAGTGACCGCCGCCGTGCCACCGGCCACCCCCGCGAAGATCACCGTGGCCAGCGGAGCGGCCGACATGGTCGCCGCCGATCCGGCGATCAGCATGGCGATGAGCGTCCAGAGCTGGAAATGCTCTGCCGTCGATCCATAGGGGATGAACAGCAGCAGCGCCGCGGCCCAGGCAGCCGAACAATAGAGGGTGCCCAGCGCCTGGCGCGCGTATTCCCGGTGCGACATCGATCGCCGGTCGATATCGGCCAGGCTGCGATCGATCCGGATGGAGTTCACCAGCGCCGCGGTCGTGGCGAGAAGCCACGCGCCCAACAGCCAGCCGGGAACCTGCGTGTGGAACGTGCTGATCGCGACGATAGCGGCCAGCGCGTGGCAGATGGCGCGCCTGAGAGTGATGCGGTGAAGCTGGCCGTATTGCAGCGCCCTCAGCCGCGCCCAATCGCCTTCATCGGGATTCCGCAGGCCGATGATCTGCAACGCCGACAGGCGCAGCGGAAGTTTTGGAAGATCTGAATGAGCTCCGTTCACCCTCCGCGCGTAGCCCAGGAATGGTTAGGAGCCGGTAAAACGCCCCGGCGAAACCCGTCGTTTTGGCGCGTTTATTCCACCGTAACGGACTTCGCCAGATTGCGCGGCTGATCCACGTCCGTGCCCTTCGCCACCGCGACGTGATAAGCCAGGAGCTGCACCGGAAGGGCATAGACCAGCGGCGCGATGAGCGGGTGGACGCGCGGCATCTCGATGGTCGCCAGGCATCCCTCGCCCGCCTCCGCCAGGCCGTCACGGTCGGAGATCAGCACGATCTTGCCGCCCCGCGCGCGCACTTCCTGCATGTTGGACATGGTCTTTTCGAACAGCGGCCCGGACGGAGCCAGCACGATCACCGGCACCGCTTCGTCGATCAGCGCGATGGGGCCGTGCTTCATTTCGCCCGAGGCATAGCCTTCGGCGTGGATGTAGCTGATTTCCTTCAGCTTGAGCGCCCCTTCCAGCGCCAGCGGAAATTCCTGCCCGCGCCCGAGATAGAGCACGTCGCGCGCCGGGGCGATAAGGTGCGCCATCGCCGCGATCTCGTCATCATGGTCCAGCGCGGCGTTGAGGCAGGCGGGCGCTTCGAGAAGGTGGCGGACGATCTCCGCCTCCTGATCGTGCGTGATCCGCCCCTTGCGCACTGCGAAGTGCGCCGCCAGCGCGGCCAGCACGGCGAGCTGGCAGGTGAAGGCCTTGGTGGAAGCCACGCCGATCTCAGGCCCGGCGTGGGTCGGCAGCAGCAGATCGGCCTCTCGCGCCATGGAACTGGTCGGCACGTTGACGACCACGGCGATCGTCTGCCCTTCGGCGCGGCAATGGCGCAACGCGGCCAGGGTATCCGCCGTCTCCCCGCTTTGCGAGATGAACAGCGCCAGCCCGCCCGGTTGCAGCACGGGCTCGCGGTAACGGAACTCGCTGGCGAAATCGATGTCCACCGGCACGCGGGCGAATTGTTCGAACCAGTATTTCGCGACCATGCCGGCGTAGTAGCTGGTGCCGCAAGCGACGATGGTGACGCGATCGATCGCCGAGATGTCGAAATCGATCTGCGGCAGCGCGACCTGCATTTCGACCGGCCGCAGATAGCTGCGCAGGGTCTGCGCCACCGCGGTGGGCTGTTCGAAGATCTCCTTCTGCATGAAGTGGCGGTATTCGCCCTTCTCGATCGCCGCCGCCGAGGCGCCCGACGTGGTGATCTCGCGCTCCACGCGCCCATTGTCCTTGTCGTAGATCGTGGCGCCCGCGCGCGTGAGCACCACCCAATCGCCTTCTTCCAGATAGGCGATCTTCTGAGTCAGCGGAGCCAGCGCCAGCGCATCGGAGCCGAGGTAGGTTTCCCCTTCGCCATAGCCGACGACCAGCGGCGAGCCGAGCCGCGCGCCGATCAGCATATCGGGGTGCGAGCGGAAGGCGATCGCCAGCGCGAAGGCGCCGCGCAGCTGCGGCAGCACGGCACGCACCGCTTCCTCCGGCGTCTTTCCCGCCTCGATCTGTTCAGACAGCAGATGGGCGACGATCTCGGTATCGGTCTCGCTCTCGAAAGTGCGGCCGCGGGCGATCAGCGCCTCGCGCAGCGGCTTGAAGTTTTCGATGATGCCATTGTGGACCAGCGCCAGTTCATCTGTCGCATGGGGGTGCGCATTGTTCGCCGTGGGTGCGCCGTGGGTGGCCCAGCGGGTGTGGGCGATGCCGACTTCGCCGGGCGCGGGATCGCGCGCCAGTTCCCGCTCCAGATTGGCGAGCTTGCCTTCCGCGCGCCGGCGGACGAGCTGCCCGCCGTGCAAGGTGCAGATCCCAGCGCTGTCATAGCCGCGATATTCCATGCGCCGCAGGCCATCGACCAGCCGTTCCGCCACGGGTTGCCTGCCGACAATGCCGATAATGCCGCACATGGTCCGATCCGACTCCTGGCTAGACGAGGTAAGGTATGCGAATGCCCGGCGTGGCCGCCGGGAAATCCTTGATATTGCGCGTCACGAGAATGCCGCCGTGTTCCTGCGCCGTGGCGAAGACCAGCGCGGCGCCGAGCCCGATCCGGGCCCGTTCGAACCGCAGGTTGGCCGCCCGGCGGGCGATCTCCGGCGAAATCTCGCGGATCGAGAAGTTCGACAGGAAGCGCTCGGTCTCTTCCCGGGCGGAAGGCGGCGCCGCGCCGAGTATCTCCAGCCAGCTGGTCCGGCACAGCCAGGCGCGCTTGGCGCGGCGCAGCTCGGCAACGGCCTTGGGATGGCCCGAAAGCACGTCGACCACCACGCCGCTATCGAAATAGATGTCGCTCACGGCTGGGGCTGGTCCGCATCATCATCGAGAGTCGACCAATCCGGCCGCACGGCTTCCTCGAAATCGTCACCGTCGCGGCCGGCGCCGTGGCGGGTCCACAGGCCGAAGCCGCGTTCGATCCAATCGGTGCTCTCCGTGCGGAAGGCCCCCACCGCCTCGCGCAGCAAAGCCGCGCGCGAGCGGCCGCTTTCTGCGGCGACACTGTCGAGCCACCTGATGTCTTCATCCGGAAGATCGGCAAGAATGCGAGTCATGGATATCGCGATATCACATCATTATATCGCGTCAAGTCTGGTTAGCCCTCTCGCCCCTTTGCGGCGGCCTTCTTCTGCTTCATCGCATCGTGGAAGCGATCGGCCCAGCCCGGCTTCACCAGCTGCTCCGCGCGGACCAGGCGCAGTTCCCCCTCGGCCACATCGCGGCTGACGGCGCTGCCGGCGGCGACGATGGCATCGGCGCCGATCCGCACCGGCGCGATCAGAGCGCTGTTGGAGCCGATGAAGGCGCGCGGGCCGATCTCGGTACGATGCTTGAAATAGCCGTCATAATTGCAGGTGATCGTGCCCGCGCCGATGTTGGCGCCGGCGCCGACCGTGGCATCGCCGAGATAGGTCAGGTGATTGGCCTTGGCCCCTTCACCCAGCACGGCGTTCTTGACCTCCACGAAATTGCCCACGCGCGAACCGGCTTCGAGCACCGCGCCCGGCCGCAGCCGCGCGAAGGGGCCGACTGAAACGCCGCCGGCAATGCGCGCGCCTTCCAGATGGCTGAAAGCGTGGATCGTGGCGCCATCGGCCACTTCCACGCCGGGCCCGAACACGACATTGGGCTCTACCGTCACGTCGCGGCCGAGCCGGGTGTCCCAGCTGAAGAATACCGTTTCCGGGGCGACGAGGCTGGCCCCTTCCGCCATGGCGCGCACGCGCCGCGCACGCTGCCAGCGCCCTTCCGCCTCAGCCAGTTCGGCGCGGGAATTGATGCCGGCCACCTCGTCGGCATCCTCCACCGTGACCACCACGCAGGTGCGGCCTTCCTCCACGGCGATATTGACGGCATCAGGCAGGTAATATTCGCCCTGCGCGTTATCGTTGCCGACGCGCGCCAGCAGTTCGAACAGCGCATCGGCCCGCGCAGCCAGCAGCCCCGAATTGCACAGCGGACAGGCCCGCTGGCCTTCGTCGGCATCCTTGTGCTCGACCATCCAGGCGATCTTGTCGCCATTGGCGATGACCCGGCCGTAATGATTGGCATCCTCCGGCTCGAAGCCGAGCACGGCGATCTCGGGCGCGTCCTCGCTGTGCAGCCGTTCGACCAGCGCGCGCATGGTCCCCGCGCTGACGAAGGGCACATCGCCGTAAAGCACCAGCACATCGCCTTCGAACCCGGCGAGCGCGGCCTGCGCCTGGAGCACGGCGTGGCCGGTGCCGAGCTGCGGGTCCTGCACCGCAAACTCTGCCCGGCCGGCCAGCCGCTGCTCAAGCTGTTCGCGCAAGTCGCCGACGACGACCACCGTGCGCTCCGGCGCCAGTTCGCCAAGCGCGGCCAGCAGATGCTCGATCATCGGGCGCCCGGCGATCGGGTGCAGCACCTTGTGCAGCGCGCTTTTCATCCGGGTGCCCTTGCCCGCGGCAAGGACGATCGCCGCAAGCGGGCGACGGGGGGTTGCGGGACGGGTTTGGTCTACGGCGGAATCTCCCATGGCCGGGGCCATGCCATCATTCCATTGCGGTTTCCATACATGTGCCCCAAGAGCCCACCGATGACGGACTTTCCCTTCCAGATCGTCGGCTTCGACCTCGATGGAACGCTGGTCGATTCCCTGCGGGATCTCGCGCCCGCGCTCAATCACGCGCTCACCACCGTGGGCCGTCCGCAGGTGGCGGGCGATCAGGTGCGCGCCTTCATCGGCGGCGGCACGGCGCTGATGCTGAAGCGTGCGCTGGATTATACCGGCGGCCCGCTGCCGGAAGACGAATACGACGCGGCCTATGGCGAGCTGTTGGCTTACTACGAAGCGCATATCGCCGACCGCACGGTGCCCTATCCCGGCTGCCTGGATGCGCTCGACGCCCTGGCGGAGCGGGGATGCAAGCTGGCGGTGATCACCAACAAGATCGAAGTCTATTCGCGCAAGCTGCTGGGCGCGCTGGGCATGACCGACCGGTTCGATGCGATCATCGGCGGCGATACGCTCGGCCCCGGCCGCGCCAAGCCGGCGCCCGACATGATCGACACGGCGATCCTGATGTGCGGCGGCGAGAAGGAAACCACGCGCTTCGCGATGGTCGGCGATTCCAGCTACGATGTGCTCGCGGCGAAGAACGCCCAGGTGCCGGTGGTGGCGCTGAGCTTCGGTTATAATGACCGACCGGCGGCGGAACTGGGCGCCGACGTGGTGATCGGGCATTACGGGGAGCTGGTGGGAGCGCTGGAAACACTGTGAGCGCGCCTTGCGGCAGCGCTTGCGGGCCCGCTGTATATACCGTATATACGGCAGGATGAACAAGCCCGTCCACACCAAGACGTTCAAGTCCGGCAACAGCGTGGCCGTGCGCCTGCCGAAAGGCTTCGCCATCCCCGAAGGCGCCGAGGTGGAACTGGACAAGTCCGGCGATGTGGTGACCATCCGCCTGGCCCGCGATCCGGCGCAGGAGAAGGCGCGGATGCTGAAGTGGCTCTCCGAATTGAAAGCCATGCCAAAACCGCCGGAAATCGAAAAGCGCGAGCCGATCGTCTTTCCAAGACGACCTGGCCTCTGACCCTTGCCGGCGCTGCTGGACACCGACGTCGTCATCCATTTGCGTGACGGCGATCCCTGGATCGAGGATCAGGTGGCGAGCCTGGCGCCGCCCTTCTTCGTTTCCGCCATCACGCGTGTCGAACTGGAAAACGGCATCGGACGAGCGCCCGACAAAACGCGCAGGGGCTTGCTGGACAAGGTCCTGGCCTATGTCGAAACGCTCGATTTCGGGGCGGCGGAGATCGAGGCCTACACGGCCATTATCCGCGCGGCGGGCTACTCCCGGCGCAAGACTGCGGATCGCATGACCGCCGCCACCGCATTGGCGCAGGACCTGATCCTCGTCACGCTGAACGGCCGCGATTTTCGCGATGTGCCGGGGCTGGAACTGGTGGAGTGGGAGCGGCCGGAAGAATAGGCCCCTATCCGCTCACCACCTTCAGCAGCCGCCGCTCCAGCGGCGCCAGGACGCCGGCCAGATCGTGCCCGCGCTTCAGGATCTGGCCGTGTTCGCCGAACAGGGCCCACATGCCCTGGCGCTGGTGCAGCGCGGGGCGTTTTTCGAGGCGCATCTGCGGCACTTCGGCCGTGCGGCGGAAGGCGGCGAAGGCCGCGAAATCGCGGCTGAAATCCATCGCGTAGTCGCGCCATTCGCCGGCGGCGACCATGCGGCCGTAGAGATCGAGGATGCGCATCAGCTCGGCGCGCTCGAAACAGACCTGGCGCGGCGCGGTGGAACCCGGAAAGGGGAGGATATTACCGTCGAACGGCGGCCCCCGCATCAGCGCTTGACGCTCCGCCGGCGGGGCTCCTGCCCCGGTTCGTCATTGAACGGAGCCGGCATCGGCGGGGCGAGCGGCGCGCCTTGCTTGAGCGCCTCGATCTCCGCCCGCAGCATGGCGACTTCGTGTTCCAGCAGCTGGACACGTTCGGCCGAAGGTTCCGCGCAATCGTCGCACGGCGTGCCGTAGGGGATGAATTCGCGCAGCCACGTCTCCGCGGGAATCAGCGTGGAGCGGGCCTTGAGGCCGATCATCGTCGCGCCTTCGGGTACATCGTCGGTGACGACCGCATTGGCCCCCACGCGCGCGCGTTCACCGACCACGATCGGCCCGATGATCTGCGCGCCGGAGCCGATGATGACATTGTCCTTCAGCGTCGGGTGGCGCTTGCCGCCCTTGCCGTTGGTGGGATTGGTGCCGCCCAGCGTGACGCACTGGTAGATGGTGACGTTGTCGCCGATCTCTGCCGTCTCGCCAATCACAGTGAAGCCGTGATCGATGAACAGGTGGCGGCCGATCTTCGCGCCCGGATGGATGTCGATCGCCGTCAGCCAGCGCGCGGTGTGGTTGACCAGGCGGGCGAGGAAATAAAGCTCCCCCTCGAACAGCCAATGCGCCAGGCGATGGAACGCCAGCGCCCAGACGCCCGGATAGAGGAGTATCTCCGCACGCGAGCGCGGAGCCGGGTCACGGGCGCGGACCGAGTCCAGATAGGCGATCAGCCGATCGAACATTATTCCCGATTCTCCCTCAATTCGGGCATCATAGCAAGGCACCTATAATTGCCTGCTAAAGCAGGCGGGGCTCTTCCGGCCCATGAACGGCCTCGAGCGCTGCTCGCCATATAGAGTGGGTGGCCGGCATCTTGCGTTCAAGGCTGAGACGGTCGATTGCCATGACCAGCTTTTCGATGTCCGCAAAGGCGCGGCCGGCGCGCGGGACCAGATAGGCCGCCGCCTCCGCACCCAGCGGCAGCGCGCGCTGTTCCGCCAGTGCGAGCAGCAGGTCTTCCGCCATGGCATCGTCCGGCAGGCCGATTTCGAGCTGGAGCGCGGCGGAAAGGCGCGAGCGCAAGTCCGGCAAGACGATGTTCCACGGCGGCTCGCCACCCACGATCAGCAGCGCGGTGCCGCTTTCCTGGGCGCGGTTCCAGCGGTGGAACAGCGCGGCTTCGTCCATCCCCCGCGCATCGTCGATCGCCTCGCGCCGTTCGCCCGGCTGCGCGCTTTCCACGAACCAGCGGGCCAGCAGCGACTTGCCGGAGCGCGGTGGGCCGGAAAGCACAGCCGTGCGGAACGGCCAGCGTTCCGGCGCGGCGAGCGCCTCCGCGGCACGGGCATTGGCCGAGCCGATCACGATGCGCGAAGGGCCGCCACCGGAAAGCGCCAGCGGGAGAGCGATCTGGCTCATCGCCGCGCCTCAGCGCGAAATGGCCAGCGCGTTGGCGCCCTGCGTCACTTGCCAGCCACGGGCGCGCAAGGCGGCCGCCAGGGCATCGAGATCGCCGGCGAAGCTGACCCTGAGGACGGAAGTGCCGCCGATGGCGATCGAGCTGGTGGAAGCGCCGCGCACGCCGCCGGTGCCGCGCACCGCCGCCAGCGCCGCATCCACCGCCGCCGCGTCCGGCGTGGCGACCTGCACGGTGAAGGTGTTGGCGGCGCCGGCCGTTTCGGTGCCGCTCGCACTGGCCGAAGGCGCCGGCGCGGCGGGATTGACGGGGCTTGCCTCGGGCACGACTTCGCCGGTCGCCGCCTCGATCTCCTCGGCCCGGCGCGCGGCTTCCACCAGCGCCTGGACCTCGGGGCTGAGCTGGACGCCTTCGAGCCTCAAGGTGGGATCGGGCCGCAAAGCGCCATCGGCCAGCGCCTGCGTGAAGATCGCATCGAAGCGCTGCACCGCCTGTTCGAGCATCTGCGGCAGCTGGTCGGGGCTCTGCGCGCGCAAGGCGAATTCGCTCAGGAACCGGTCATCGGGGCCATAGCGGGCGGTGAAATGGCCTTCGATCGGGCCGCCGGGATAAGTGTAGTGCAGGCGGGCGATCGGGATCAGCACGTCGGCCGCGCCGAACTGGTCGAGGATATTGGTCCACCAGGCGCGGCTGCGGCGGCTGGTCTGGCCATAAGTCAGCAGCAGCGATTCGCCGCCCGAGCCGGTGGGGCGGACGTAATCGATCGCGCTGGCGCCCGTCTGGTGTTCCGCCCAGGCGCGCTGCCAGGGATCGCGCAGCTCGAACACCGTCTGCGTGCCGCCCGTTATCAGCACCGGCAGGGTGAGCATCGGGGCAGAGCGCGCCTGCGCCCCTCCCCCGCCGAGCAGCCCCCCGGCCCGCGCCCGGTCGAACACCACGCCCAGCGTGGCGATATAGCGGCGGCTACTGATCTCCTCCCGCTCCACCAGAATCGCGGAAACAAGGCCCGAGATCTGGGAATCGGGAATCGCCGGCCCGCCGATCTTCTTCCACGCCAGACGCTGGGCCAGTTTCCAGCCGTTTTCGCGGGCGTCTTCCGGGCTCTTGCCGGCGACGTCCACCGCGATGCCGTGAACTTCGATGTCGGTGCTGGCGGCCACGGGCGGTATGCCGCGATCGCCCAGCACCTGGGCCAGCACGATCGCCCCGCCGGAAGCAAGCGCCAGCGCCCCTGCCAGCAGGATCGGCAGGCGGCGCGCGGACGGGGCCTTGGGGAGAGGAAGCGTGGCCATCGGGGAAATCGGCGGCCTTTTGCCCAAAGGCGAGTGGAAATCCAAGCGCGAAGCGATAAAGCGCTCCGCATATGTCTGCAGATAACCGCTATACCTATGCCCAGGCCGGCGTCTCGATCGACGCGGGCAATGCGCTCGTCAAGGCGATCGGGCCGCTGGTGAAGGCCACCCGCCGCCCCGGCGCCGATGCCGAAATCGGCGGATTCGGCGGATTCTTCGATCCCAGGGCAGCGGGCTATTCCGACCCCCTGCTGGTAGCCGCGAATGACGGAGTCGGCACCAAGCTCAAGCTGGCGATCGACACGGGCCGGCATGACACCGTGGGCATCGATCTGGTGGCGATGTGCGCCAATGACCTGATCGTGCAGGGGGCGGAGCCGCTGTTCTTCCTGGATTATTTCGCCACCGGCAAGCTCGATACCGGGGTGGCCGAACGAGTGATCGCGGGAATCGCCCAGGGCTGCACGATCGCCGGATGCGCGCTGATCGGCGGCGAGACGGCGGAAATGCCGGGAATGTATGCGCCGGGGGACTACGACCTGGCCGGATTCTGCGTGGGCGCGGTGGAACGGGGCGAGCAGCTGACCGGCGAGCGCGTGGCGCCGGGGCATGTGCTGCTGGGCCTGGCCAGTTCCGGCGTGCATTCCAACGGCTATTCGCTGGTGCGGCGGCTGGCGGCGGACAGGCAATGGCAGATGGACCGCCCCGCCCCGTTCGATCCCGAACAACTGCTGATCGATGCGCTGATCCAGCCAACGCGAATCTACGTGAAGGGCCTGCTGCCGACGATCCGCGCGGGCAAGATCGACGCGCTGGCCCATATCACCGGCGGCGGCCTGCTGGAGAACATACCGCGCGTCCTGCCCGAGGGCGCACATGCGGTGATCGATGCCGATGCATGGGAGCAGCCGGCGCTGATGGCGTTCCTCCAGGCGCAAGGGAATATCGCTCCCGGCGAAATGGCGCGCACGTTCAACTGCGGGGTGGGCATGGCTCTGGCCGTGCCGGCGGAACTGGCCCGCGAAGTGGCCGCCGAGCTGGAAGCGGCGGGCGAGGCCGTGATGCACATCGGCGAGGTGACCGAAGGCCCGCGCGGCTGCACCGTGCGCGGCGCGGCGGGAACCTGGGGCACGCAAGAGGCCTGGAGCGCGACGCATGAGGCGTGAAATCCTCCCCGGGACGGGGAGGGGGACCAGCCGAAGGCTGGTGAAGGGGGTTGGCGTCCTCCCGCAACGTGGCGGCGCGCGGATTGCCGCCTCCGTCATCGCCGCGCGATGCCACCTCCCCGCGAACGGGGAGGATCGGTGATGGGAAAACCCCGCGTCGCGGTGCTGCTTTCGGGCAACGGGACGACGATGTCCTCCCTGTTGTTCCATTCGCGCCTGCCGGGTTGCCCTTATGAACTGGTGCTCGTGGCCAGCAACGTGCCCGAGGCGCGCGGCCTGCGCATTGCCGAGGCGGAAGGCATCCCTACCTTCGCGCATGACCACAAGGGCATGGAGCGCGAGGCGCACGAGGCGCTGATGGACGCCGCGCTGCGCGAAGCGGGCGCCGAATATATCGCGCTGTGCGGCTATATGCGCGTGCTGACACCGGGCTTCGTGGACAAGTGGGCCGGGCGGATGGTCAACACCCACCCCTCGCTGCTGCCCAAATACAAGGGCCTGCACACCCATCAGCGGGCGATCGAGGCGGGCGACAGCCATGGCGGCTGCTCGGTTCACGTGGTCACCGCCGAACTCGACGGCGGGCCGCTGCTGGGCCAGGTGGCGGTGCATATCCTGCCCGACGACACGCCCGACACCTTGGGCGCGCGGGTTCTGATGGCGGAATACCAGCTCTATCCGCGAATGCTGGCGGATTACGTGGCGCGCGAAAGATCCCCGGAATGGCTGACGGAGCAGGTGCGCCGCCGCGCCCTGGTGCTGCCCGAAACCGACGAAGTCAGCTCGCACGGAATGCCGTGCTTCGGCATCGCGAAAGGCAAGAAGTTCGCTTACGTCAGCATCGATCATCACGGCGACGGGAAGACCGCGCTGCTGGTCAAGATCAGCGGCGCGGACGAGCAGGCGCAACTGATCGAGAACGATCCCGAACGCTATTACCGCCCGGCCTATTTCGGCGATGGCTGGATCGCCATCCGGCTCGATCTCGGCGATACGGACTGGGAGGCGATCGGCGGCTGGCTCCAGCGCAGCTGGCGCAGCGTGGCGCCCAGGAGGCTGACCGAACTGCTCGACGTGGCGGACGAGTTCTGAGGGGGTGAAGGCGCTGGCCTTTTCCCCGCCGGCGCGGTGAACTGACGGCGATGCGGCCTGAACTCGCCCTCGTCGGATCGATCCTGCTCATCGCGATTCATGCCGCGATCATCGTGCGCATCATCCTGCGCCCGCAGCGCGAGCCGGCCTCGCGCATCGCCTGGCTGGTCAGCGTGATGGCCGTACCGCTGGTGGGGATCGTGGCCTACCTGCTGCTGGGCGAAGCGCGCATCAGCGCCGGACGGCGCGAACGCTATCGCCGGATCGAGGCGCACTTGCCGCACCCGGCCGCGAAAGAGCCGGTGCGCCGCCGCCTGGCCGCGACGGCTTATGCCGCGCCTTTCGCGCTGGCCGAAACCGTCAACGCCTTGCCCCCGACCGGCGGCAACCGTGCGCACTTGGCCGACGACGACGATGGCGCGATCGCCGAAATGGTGGCGGACATCGACGCGGCCGAAAGCAACGTGCACTTGTCGTTCTATATCTGGCTTGCCGACGGCAACGGCTTGAAGATCAAGGACGCCCTGATCGGCGCGGCGGGGCGTGGGGTGAAAGTGCGGGTGCTGGCCGATGCGCTGGGATCGCGGGGTATCATCCGCTCTCACCATTGGCGCGAGATGCGCCGCGCGGGAGTCGATGCGCGGGTGGCGCTGCCGATCGGCGGCTTGCTGTGGACCCTGATTCGCGGCCGGTTCGACCTTCGCAACCACCGCAAGCAGCTGATCGTGGACAACCGGATCGCCTGGTGCGGCAGCCAGAATCTCGCCGATCCGGCCTTCCTGCCCAAGGCAAAATTCGCGCCATGGGTGGACGTGATGACGCGCTGGGAAGGCCCGGTGGTGCAGGATTGCCAGTTCATCTTCGCCGCCGACTGGGAATCGGAACATGGCGACGATATCTCCGGCCTGCTGCCCGACAGCGTGGAGCCGGCCCCCGTGGCCGACCCGGGTATTGCCGCGCAAGTGATCGGCACCGGCCCCAACCTGCCCTATCCGGCGATGACGGCCTGCTTCGTCTCGCTGATCCACGCCGCGCGTGAGGAGCTGATCGTCACCACGCCCTATTTCGTGCCGGACGAGCAGCTCGTCTTCGCGCTGATGGATTGTGCCCGGCGCGGGGTGCGGACCACGATGATCCTGCCCCGCCGCAACGACAGCCGGATCGTCGCCGCCACCAGCCGCAGCTATTACGCCGACCTGGTGGAAGCGGGCGTGCGGATATTCGAGTTCCGGCCCGGCCTGCTCCACGCCAAGACCATGGTGGCGGACGGCCAGGTGGGCCTGATCGGCTCCGCCAATCTCGACCGGCGCAGCTTCGAGCTGAATTTCGAGAACAACATCCTTTTCGCCGACGAGGCTTTCGCCCGAAAGCTGCGGGAACGGCAGATGGCCTTCCTGGCGCAATCGGATCGGGTGAGCGCGGAGGACGTGATGCGCACCGGCATGGCGCGGCGCTTCTGGCAGAACCTGCTGGCGACGCTGAGCCCGCTGCTGTGAACGGGCACAGGCCGCCGCCGCGAATGAAAAGGGCCGCCGGATCGCTCCGGCGGCCCTGAAAGCGTCGCGAGTGCGGCGATCAGCCGACGATCTCTTCAGGCTTGAAGAAGAAATCGATCTCGATCGCGGCGTTCTCGTCGCTGTCGGAACCGTGGACCGAATTGGCCTCGATCCCTTCGGCAAAGGTCTTGCGGATCGTGCCCTCGGCAGCTTCGGCCGGATTGGTCGCGCCCATGACTTCGCGGTTGCGCTTCACCGCGTCCTCGCCCTCGAGCACCTGCACGATGACCGGGCCACTGGTCATGAAATCGCACAGCTCGCCGAAGAAGGGGCGTTCCTTGTGCACGGCATAGAAGCCTTCCGCCTGCTCACGCGTCATGTGGATGCGCTTCGAGGCGACGACGCGCAGGCCGGCGTCTTCCAGCATCTTGGTCACGGCGCCGGTCAGGTTGCGGCGGGTGGCGTCGGGCTTGATGATCGAAAAGGTGCGGGTGACCGCCATCGGAGGAGTTCCTTCACGAAGTGGGTTTCTGGGGATTGCGCGCGCCCCTAGCGGCGCCCTTGAAGGCGCGCAAGACTCAAGCCTTGCGCACCCATTTGCCGCCCTCCAATTCATGGAACTCGCGCGTCACGTCCTCTCGCCCGTCGAACAGCCGCCAGCTCGCGCGCGCCGCGGTGCGGCCGCCTTCGTCGAAGAACAGGAAAACGCGCTCGAAACTCTCGGCTTCGGGCCGCCAATGGCCGTCCGCCAGCGCCGCGAGCGTGGCGTCGTTCGCGGCGGAGCACTGCGTGGAAAGCAGCACGGGCTGGCGTTCCGCATGCGGCGCCTCGGCCCGGCCATGGGCCAGGAAATCCTGCGGGAACTGCTCCCACAGCGCATGGTCGAGCCGGTCCAGCAGGGCTTCGTCCTCGGCAACGACCAGCATCCGCTGGCCCTGCGCCTTGGCGGCGCGGGCGATCAGCGGCAGCACGCGTTCGACCGGATGCGCGCCGGACAGGTAGAAGCCGATGCGCATCCCTATTCTTTCGTCATGGCGAAGGGAGGACTTGGGCCATCAGCTTTCGAGCTTGGCGCGCACGTATCCGTCGATCAGCCGCACGCCGAAGCCGGTGGCGCCTTTGTCCCACGTGGCGCCGGGCTTGTCGGCCCAGACCATGCCGGCGATGTCGAGGTGCGCCCACGGCGTGGAACCTTCCACGAAGCGCTGGAGATACTGCGCGGCGGTGATCGATCCGGCCCAGCGCGGGCCGACGTTCTTCATGTCCGCGATCGGGGAATCGATCAGCTTGTCGTAAGCCGGTGAAAGCGGGAAGCGCCACAGCTTGTCGCCGCTGGCCTTGCCGGCGGCCAGCAGGTCGTCCGCCAGGCCATCGTTGTTGGAGAACAGGCCGCCGTGCTCATGGCCGAGGGCGATGATCATCGCCCCGGTCAGTGTGGCGAGATCGATCAGCGCGGCCGGCTTGAATTCGCGCTGCGCCCAGGTGAGCGCGTCGCACAGAACCAGGCGCCCTTCGGCGTCGGTGTTGATGACCTCCACCGTCTGGCCTGAGAGAGTCGTGACCACATCGCCAGGCCGCTGGGCGTTGCCGTCGGGCATGTTTTCCACCAGGCCGCAGATGCCGATGACATTGGCCCTGGCCTTGCGCCCGGCGAAGGCCAGCATGGCCCCGGCAACGGCACCGGCGCCGCCCATGTCCCACTTCATGTCCTCCATCCCGGCGGCCGGCTTGATGGAGATGCCGCCGGTATCGAACGTGACGCCCTTGCCGACGAAGACGGTGGGCTTTCCGCCCGCTTCGCCACCCAGCCACTTGATGACCAGCAAGCGCGGCTTGCGAGCCGAGCCCTGGGCCACGCCCAGCAGCGCACCCATGCCGAGCTTGCGCATCTCATCCTCGTCGAGGAACGACAGCTCGGCCCCGGTGCCTTCAAAACGCTTGAGGCAGCGCTCCACGAAGCTTTCCGGGTAGATCACGTTGGCCGGTTCGGTGACCAATTCGCGGGTGAACTCCACCCCGTCGGCCAGCGCCGCCGCAGCCTGCCAGGCGGCTTCGGCACCCTCGGGCGCGTCGAGCACGACCACGTCCTTGAGCGAAACCTTCTGTTCGTCCTTCAGCCGCGTGCGATAGGCATCGTAACGCCAGGCGCGGAGCCGCAGACCAAGGAGCACCGAGGCCAGGCCCTTGGCATCGAGTCCGCTTGCCCCAGCATCGAGCGTCAGCGTCGCTTCGCCGGACGTAAGGTAACGCGCGGCCAGCGCGGCGCCCGCCCGCTCCAGCGCGGAACCGCCGGCCTCGTCATCCCCGTTGGCCGGCCCGGCACCGGCGAGCGCCAGCCGCACCACTTGCCCCCCGCGTTCGACGAATCCTTCGAACAGCTGCCCGGTCTTGCCGGAGAACCGCGCCGCGGCGGCGCCTTCGATCACCGCCCGCTCGATCCCGGCGGGCAACTTGTCCCGCGCGACGACGAAGGCCAGCAGTCTTGGGGCGGCGGCTTCGGCGGCGCTTTGGAATCTGATGTGCATGATCTCTCCGGTCGAATGTGCAGGACGCGCGGCGGATCGCCGTGTGGCATGTAGCTGGCGTTGCAGTTAGGATTGAGCGGTGACATAGGCAAGCCATGCGCCCCGGCCCGTTGTCCCCTCCGCGACGCTTGCGGCCGCTCTCGTGGGGCGCCGCGTTGTCTCTCGCCCTGCTTGCGCCGCTGCCGGCCTTTGCCCAGGCCAGCGCGCCCGCGCCGGCGGAGGAAGCGCCCGCCGATACCCCGGACGGCACGCGCGCGATCGCCTTCGAGGCCAACGAAGTCAGCTATGACAGCGACAAGGAGGTGGTCACCGCCAGCGGCGATGTGATCCTGCGTTCGGAAGGCCAGTCCGTCCGCGCCGACGCGGTGACCTGGAACCGCACCAGCGGGCAGATCGTGGCCACCGGCGACATCCGTTTCGTGGATGCGGACGGCAACCAGCTGTTCACCGACCGGCTCGAGCTTACCGACGAGCTGAAGGCCGGGGCGATGAGCAACCTGCTGCTGGCCTTCCGCGAAGGCGGCCGACTCGCCGCCGTCCAGGGCACGCGCGCCGACAACGGCAATATCGAGCTGGAACGCGCCGCCTATTCGGGCTGCCCGGTGGTGGATGACGACGGCTGCCCCAAGAAGCCGAGCTGGCGCCTGACCGCCGAACGCGTGGTCTATGATGCCGAGGCCAAGCGCGTCCGCTTCTACGGCGCTTATCTGGAGCTGTTCGGCCAGCGCGTGCTGCCGCTGCCGGGCATGGCGGTGCGTTCCGACGGCGGGGCCAATTCGGGCTTCCTGATACCCGACATCGGCCTGACCACTTCCAACGGCGTCGAACTGAGCGGGAGCTATTACTGGCGCCTGGCCGACAACCGGGACCTGACGGTGTCCGGCTATGTCTACACCGGGGCGGCGCCGATGGTGTCCGGCCAGTATCGCGCGCTGACCGATAGCGGTGCCTATCAGGTCACGGGCTACCTGACCTACGGCTCGCGCCTGCCGCTGGGCGATACGACGCCTACGGCCGAGAAGGACCTGCGCGGCTATCTGTTCGCCAACGGCCGCTTCCAGCTCGATCCGAACTGGAGCGTGAGCGGGTCCGTGCGAGTCGCCAGCGACCGCACGTTCCTGCGCCGCTATGACATCACCCGCGACGATCGGCTGCGTTCCAACGTCACGATCGAGCGGGTCGACGATGACAGCTACCTGTCGATCGCCGGCTGGGCGACGCAGGCCCTGCTGGTGCCGCAGCCGCAAGGGCTGGTGCCGGTCGCCTTGCCGGTGATCGACTATCGCCGCCGCGTGGAAGACCCGCTGCTGGGCGGCACGCTGGAATTCCAGGCCAATTCGCTGGCCATCACCCGCACCGCCGGCCAGGATACCCAGCGCGCCTTTGCCCGGGCCGAATGGAACCTGCGCCGGATCACCCCCCTGGGCCAGGAAGTCACCCTGACGGCGCTGGTTCGCGGCGACGTCTATCATTCGGGCGACAACATGCTGAACCTGACGGCATCCTATCGCGGGGAACCCGGCTGGCAGACGCGCGGCGTGGCGACCGCCGCGCTGGACGTGAAATGGCCGTTCCTGGGCACGTTCCTAGGCGGCACCCAGGTGTTCACCCCGCGCGTGCAATTCGTGGCCAGCCCGGCGATCCGCAATCTGGCGATTCCCAACGAGGATGCGCGGGCGATCGATCTGGAGGACAGCAACCTCTTCGCGCTCAACCGCTTCCCCGGCTACGACCGCATCGAGGACGGGGTGCGGGTGACCTACGGCGCCGACTGGCAGGTGGAATTCCCGAACTGGCGGATCACGGCCAATATCGGCCAATCCTATCGCCTGAGCGACAAGCCGACGCTGTTTCCCAACGGCACCGGCCTTACCGAGCAGTTCTCCGACTGGGTCGGGCGGACGGAAGTGCGCTACAAGGATTTCCTCAAGTTCACCCACCGCTATCGGGTGGACAAGGACAACTTCGCCGTGCGCCGCAACGAGATCGACGCCACGCTGGGCAGCGACCGCACGTATGTCGAGGTCGGCTACCTCAGGCTCAATCGCGATATCGACCTGACGTTCGAGGATCTGCAGGATCGCGAGGAATTGCGCGCGGCGGGGCGCGTCGCCTTCGCCAAGTACTGGTCGGTGTTCGGCTCCGCCGTGGTCAACCTGACCAACCGGGCCGAGGACCCGAGCTTCACTTCGGACGGCTTCGAGCCGCTGCGCACCCGCCTGGGCGTGGCTTACGAGGACGATTGCCTGGAATTCGGCTTCACCTGGCGGCGCGACTATGTGGCGGTGGCCGATGCCAGGCAGGGCAACAGCTTCCGGTTCTACTTCTCGCTCAAGAACCTGGGGTTCCGCTGAGTCCAGCCGCGGGCCCCCAGGCGTCCGGCGGAATTGGCAGTGCCGAACAAACGCGCTATCGGCACCAACTCAGCCAGGGTTAAGCCGCCTTGTTACAGGGCGGCGCCATGCAAGAGACGCGAGGGGCGCGTCGGCGACAGGATTTCAAACGCGTGAATGAATTCATCAAGACGTTTGCAAGATGGGGCACCGCCGCGGCCCTTGCCGGTGCCTGCGCCATGGCCGCGCACGGCCAGGAAAGCCAGAGCGAGCCGAGCTCGGTGGATTCGTTCAATTTCCCCGAAAACCTCACCATCCTCGGCCAGAACGACCTGAAGCTGCGCCGCCCGACGGCGACCGTGAACGGGATCGTCGTCACCGGGACCGACGTGGACCAGCGCGTGGCGCTGCTGCTGGCCGTCAACGACGCGCACGATGTCCCCGAGGATGAACTCAAGCGGCTGCGGCTGCAGGTCCTGCGCACCCTGATCGATGAAACGCTGCAGATCCAGGAAGCTGGGGTGCAGAAGATCGAGCCGACCAAGGAAGACGTAGACCAATCTTACGCCCGCCTTGCGAATGACCGGTTCAATCGCTCGGTCGATGCGATGGATGCCTACCTGAACTCGATCGGCTCATCGCCGCAGTCGCTCAAGCGGCAGATCGAGGGCGAGCTGGCGTGGAACAACCTGCTGCGGCGCAACGTGGCGCCGTTCGTCAACGTCTCTTCCGAAGAGGTCAACGAGCTGTACGAACGGATGCAGGCATCGCGCGGCACTTACGAATACCGGCTGGGCGAAATCTACCTTTCGGCCAACGAAAACAACCGCCAGGCCGTGTCCGACAATGCCAACCGCATCGTCGAGCAGCTGCGCCAGGGCGGCAGCTTCGTTTCCTATGCCCGGCAATTCTCGGAATCCACCACTGCCGCCCAAGGCGGGGACCTAGGCTGGATCAAGCTGGAGCAACTCCAGAATCCGCAGCTCGAGGAAATCGCGAAACAGATGCAGCCGGGCCAGCTGATGGGGCCGGTGGAAATTCCCGGCGGGTTCGACATCCTCTACCTGATCGACAAGCGGCAGATCGGCATGGCCGATCCGCGCGACGCGCTGCTGAGCCTGAAGCAGATCTCGATCGACTTCCCGAAGGGCATGTCGCAGGACGACGCGCGCGAGCGGGCCACTGCCTTCGCCGAAGCGGTGAAGAAAATCCGCGGCTGCGGCGAGGCTGACGCGGCCGCGGCGGCATTCGGCGCCGATGTGGTGAACAACGATCAGATCGCGGTCCGCTCGCTCCCCGAAGCCTTGCAGAACCTGATGCTGGAACTCAACGTCGGCCAGTCCACGCCGCCGTTCGGCTCGCTGGATGAAGGCGTGCGCGTGCTGATGCTGTGCGGGCGTGACGATCCGGATGCCAACTCCGGCCCCGATCGCGAAACGCTTGCCTCCACGATGGAAGACGACCGCATCAACAAGCGCGCGCAGCGTTACCTGCGCGACCTGCGCCGCGACGCGGTGGTCGAATATAACTGAACCGATGGCCCCGCTGGCGGTTTCGCTCGGCGATCCGGCGGGCGTCGGGCCGGAACTGATCTGCGAAGCCTGGGCGCGCCGCGCGGCGGAACGGCTGCCGCCGTTCCTGGTATGCGGCGGCGGCGGCCTGCTGCGGGAAGCCGCGATCCGGCGCGGGATCGATGTGCCGGTCGTTTCGATCGGAGAGCCGGCCGAGGCGGCCGATCGCTTCCAAGCTGCCTTGCCGGTACTGGGAGATGCTAACGGCACTTATCACCCCGGTGAGCCCGACAGCGAAGGCGCCCGGCTGGCGCTGGCCTCGCTGGAAGCCGCCGCCGCGCTCACCACGGCGGGAAAGACCACCGCGATCGTGACCGGCCCGGTCTCCAAGGCCGAACTGGCCAAGATCGGCTATCCCTACCCCGGCCAGACCGAATTCGTCGCCGCCGCTTGCGGCGCATCGGCGGAGGACGCGGTGATGATGCTCGCCGGGCCGAGCCTGCGCACCGTGCCGATGACAGTGCATTGCGCCTTGGCGGAAGTGCCGGGGCGGCTCTCCGTCGAATTGATCGTCCGCCGCGCCCGCATCGTCGCCGCGGCGCTGACGCGGGATTTCGGGATCGCCGCGCCGCGCATCGCGGTCTGCGGCCTGAACCCCCACGCGGGCGAGAACGGCCGTATGGGGCGCGAGGAGATCGAGATCATCGCCCCGGCCATCGCAAGCTTGCGCGCCGAAGGGATCGACGCCGGCGGCCCCTACCCCGCCGACACGCTATTCGCCCCGCACCTGCGCGATACTTACGATGTCGCCATCGCGATGTATCACGATCAGGCGCTGGTGCCGCTGAAAGCGCTCGATTTCGACCAGGGGGTGAACGTCACGCTCGGCCTGCCCATCGTGCGCACCTCGCCCGATCACGGCACCGCGTTCGGCATCGCCGGCAAGGGAATCGCCTCTGCCGATGCGACGATCGCCGCGCTGCGCATGGCGGGCGAAATGGCCGCGCGGCGAGCTCCCGCCCCATGATTCGTCCTTGCGAGGAGCGAAGCGACGACTTGAAGCCGAATCTTCCGCCGCTGCGCGAGGTCATCGCCGCGCATGGCCTGTCCGCCTCCAAGGCGCTGGGGCAGAACTTTCTGCTCGACGAACAACTGCTCGCCCGCATCGCCGCCATTCCCGGCGATCTGGCGGATCGGGCCGTGCTGGAGATCGGCCCCGGCCCCGGGGGGCTGACGCGGGCCCTGCTGCGCGCCGGCGCGCGTGTCACGGCGGTGGAGATGGATCGCCGCTGCCTCCCCGCGCTTGCCGAGCTGGCACAGGCGTTTCCCGGAAAGCTGCGGGTGATCGAAGGCGATGCGCTGAAGATCGACCATGCCGCGCTGATGGGCGAGCCTTACGCCGTGGTAGCCAACCTGCCTTACAATGTCGGCACAGCCCTGTTCACCGGCTGGCTTTCCGGCGCGGCGTGGCCGCCCGCCTGGACCAGCCTGACGCTGATGTTCCAGCAGGAAGTGGCCCAGCGCATCGTGGCCGCGCCGGGCTCCGCTGCTTACGGGCGGCTGGCCGTGCTCGCCCAGTGGCGTGCACGGCCGCGCCTGGCGATGAAGGTTCATCGCAGCGCGTTTACCCCGCCGCCGAAGGTGATGAGCGCGGTGGTGCATGTCGAACCTGCCGAGATGCCGGCCGGAGTGGCCGCCCGCGTGCTCGAAAAGGTGACCGAGGCCGCGTTCGGCCAGCGCCGCAAGATGCTGCGGCAGAGCCTCAAGGCCCTGCCGGGCGCGATCGCGGCGCTGGACACGCTCGACATCGATTCGCAGCGCCGGGCGGAAACGCTGAGCGTGGCGGAATTCGTCGGGATCGCGCGCGTGCTGACGGCCTGACGGCCGCTATTTCTCGATCTTGGCCGGCGTCAGGATGCCGCGATCGAGGAACGGCTGCACTCTCAGAAGCGGGAAGACGTCCTCCAGATCCTTGGTGTCTGGCAGGATGTAGACGATGCCGCCCGATTTCTTGAACAGCGGGGTGATGCTGCGGGTGTAGAACGAAGGCGGCACGTTGATGCACCCGAAGGTGATCCGGTTATCCTCCGCCGTTTCCGACAGCAGCCGTTCCCGCCGCCGCTCCTTCTTGTTGCCGGTCACCACCGGATGGAGCGCCACGGAGGTATGGTAATCGACCCAGAGCACCTGCTCGTTGCCCGCGGCCCGGCCGAACTTGGCCAGGAAGCGGCCGGCGGGCGTGGTCTTTTCCGCCGGGCCGATCTTGGAAAGCTCCTTGCTTCCCACCCCCGGGGTCGCATCGTCGCCGGGGGCGATGCCGATCAGCACGGGCGCTTCGCCGGCCGCCTCCCCATCCGCGTCGAACAGGAACAGGTTGGCGCCATTCTTGTCGATGATGATGTAGGGGAGCGAGCCGTTGTCGCCCGAGGCCGCGATCCAGTCCGCCACCCGCGCGGCGGCTTCCGATCGCGGCGCTTCCCCGGCAGTGTCCGCCGCGTGAACGGTCACAGGCGCGGGCACGGACAGGGCCAGCGCGGCCAGCGCGCCCGCCCTTGTCACACACGATGCGATACGGCGGGGGGCCACCTTGCGGCGACCACCCCAAAAGCGGATCATCATGTTTCTATCCGCTCTTTCCCCATAACCGGCCTTAGTTGCGCGGCTGGCGCTGGGCCTGCGTCATGCGCTGCTCCAGGCTGTCGACGCGGGAATTGAGCTGGTCGATGCGCTGGTTGGCTTGCTGCGCCTGGCCGGACGCGGCCTGCGCCGCGGCCTGGGCGGCCTGGACCTGGGTGTCGGTGGATTGCAACCGGCCTTCCAGCCCGTCGATCCGCTGGTTCACGCTGGCGATCTGGTCGTTGACATAGCCTTTCGTGGCACAGCCCCCCAAGGCCAGCGCTCCCGCCACCATAACCACGGCGGGGGTGAATTTCGTCAGGGACATGGGGAAACTCCTTATCGTTGCTGATTTTGCGGCGTTCCAGCCGAGCAACGTGACGGCGACAATCCGGTTCCGTCCGGCCGTGCATCGGATCAGCCAGCCGGAAAACGCCGCCCACGCCCGTTACAGCGCCGCGGAGCCATCCTTCACGCGCTTGCGCCAGCGGTGCAGTAGCGGTTCGGTATAGCCGTTAGGCTGTTCGAGCCCGCGAAACACGAGATCGCGCGCGGCGAGAAAGGCCGGATGGCTGCTCTCCCGCCCAGCCATGGGGCGATAGGCGGGATCGCCGGCGTTCTGCGCGTCGACCTTGGCGGCCATGCGCTTCAGCGAATCCATCACCTGTTCCTGGCTGGCCACGCCGTGGAGCAGCCAGTTGGCGAGATGCTGGCTCGAAATGCGCAAGGTGGCGCGATCTTCCATCAAGCTCACATCGTTGATGTCGGGCACCTTGGAGCAGCCGATGCCCTGGTCCACCCAGCGCACGACATAGCCCAGCAGGCCCTGGCAATTATTGTCCAGTTCCTCGGCGATCTCGGCTTCGCGCCAGTTGGCGCCCTCGGCCAGCGGCAGTGTGAGAAGCGCATCGAGCGCGGGTGCCGGGCCGATCCCCTGCTGCGCCTCGAACACGTCGACCGCATGGTAATGCAGCGCATGAAGGACGGCCGCGGTCGGCGAAGGCACCCAGGCGGTGTTCGCGCCGGCCAGCGGATGCGCGCCCTTTTCCGCCATCATCGCCCGCATCCTGTCGGGCGCGGCCCACATGCCCTTGCCGATCTGCGCCTTGCCCGACAGGCCGCAGGCCAGCCCGATGGCCACGTTGCGCTTCTCGTAAGCATCGAGCCATGCCGCGTTCTTCATCGCGCCCTTGCGGACCATCGGCCCCGCACGCATCGACGTATGGATCTCGTCGCCGGTACGATCGAGGAAGCCGGTGTTGATGAACACGACACGGTCCTTCACCGCGTGGATGCAGGCGGCCAGGTTGGCGCTGGTCCGGCGTTCTTCATCCATCACGCCCACTTTCATCGTGTGGCGCGGCAGGCCCAGCAGATCTTCCACCGCATCGAACAGGTCATTGGTGAAGGCGCACTCTTCCGGCCCGTGCATCTTTGGCTTGACGATATAGATGCTGCCGCACGCGCTGTTGGCCCGCTGCGTATGCCCTTCGACATCGAGCGCGCCGATCGCGCCGGTGACGACGGCATCCAGAATACCTTCCGGTATCTCACCGTTACCCGGCATCAATATCGCCGGATTGGTCATCAAATGGCCGACATTGCGGATGAACAGCACACTGCGGCCGGGCAGCGTCAGCTCGCTGCCATCGGGGCAGGTGACGGCGACGTCATCGGCCAGCCGCCGGGTCATCGGCTGGTCGCCCTTGTCGAAACTCGCTTCCAGATCGCCGCGCAGCACACCCAGCCAGTTGCGATAGGCCGCGACCTTGTCCTCGGCATCCACGGCGGCGATCGAATCCTCCAGATCGACGATGGTGGTCAGCGCGGCTTCCAGCCGCACATCGGCGATCCCGGCCGCATCGCCGCGCCCGACCGGATGTTCAGGATCGAACACAACTTCGATGTGCAACCCATTGTTGCAGAACATCAGGCCCCGCGCCGTGCGGCCGATATATTGATCCGGATCGCACAGCGGCAGGCCTTCCGGGCCTTCGATCTCGCTCCAGCTCACATCGTCGAGCGGCAGCGCGACGTCGAGGAAGGCCCGCGCCGCCGCGATCACCGCCGCGCCGCGCTGCGGATCGTAACCGGGCCCCGCCGCCGGGGGAGCCTCGAGCGCGTCGGTGCCGTAATAGGCATCGTAAACACTGCCCCAGCGCGCATTGGCGGCGTTGAGCACGAAACGGGCATTGAGCGCCGGCACGACGAGCTGCGGCCCGGCCAGCGTGGCGATTTCCCGATCGACGTCGCGCGTGCCGATCTCGAACGGCTCCGGCTCAGGAACCAGATAGCCGATGTCCTCCAGAAAGCGGCGATAGGCCCTGGCATCGTGCGGCTGCCCCCGCCGCTCGCCATGCCAACGGTCGATCTTTGCCTGCAGCGCATCCCGCTTGTCGAGCAGCGCAAGGTTGCGTGGCGAGAAACGGTGGAGGAGATCGCCGAAACCGGCCCAGAACGCCCCGATGTCACGCCCGAGCGGGGCCAGCACATCCGCCTCCAGCAGTTCCGCCAGAGCGGCATCGACCTTGAGCCCGCCGCGTTCAACCCGTTCGCTCACGCTTCGCTCCTCTTCCCAAACCCGCCCCGACGCCCCTATGCCAACGCAAGCCGGGGTTTAACAGGTCCCGGCAAGACGGCAGGATGGTGGTTGCAGATGAAACTCACCGATCCAGAACGCAAGCTGGTCGAGCGGATCAACGCGGCGGCCATGCTTGCCCAGACAGAGCGCTGGTGCGCGATCAACAGCGGCACCGGCAATCTCGACGGCCTGGCCCGGCAGGCGGCCGAGCTGGCCGATGCCTTTGCCGCGCTGCCGGGCGGGATCGAGTTGCGCGAGCCGGCGGCGGTCACGGCCATCGATGCGGCGGGTAACGACGTGCCGCTGGCCCATGGCCGCCATCTGGTGTTGCGCGTGAGGCCGGAGGCCGACCGGCGGTTCCTCCTCACCGGCCACATGGACACCGTCTATTGCGCCGATCATCCGTTCCAGGCCGCGCGCTGGCTGGACGATGACACGCTGAACGCACCCGGCGCGGCGGACATGAAAGGCGGGATCACGGTGATGCTGGCGGCGCTGCGCAGCTTCGAGGCCAGTGCTGCCGCGGCATCGGTCGGCTACGACGTGCTGGTCAATTCGGACGAGGAGACGGGCTCGCTTTCCTCCGCCGCGCTGATCGCCGAACTGGCGCGCGGCAAGGTGGCGGCGCTGACTTACGAGCCTTCCGCCTTGCCTGACGGAACGCTGGCCCACGCGCGCGGGGGCAGCGGCAATTACAGCGTGGTCGTGACCGGCCGATCGGCCCACGCCGGGCGCAACCCGGAGGAAGGGCGCAACGCCCTGGTCGCAGCGGCGGACCTGGCACTGGCCCTGGCCGCCTTGCGCGATGCGGATCTGGGAGTGAACCCGGCCCGGATCGACGGCGGATCGGCCAATAACGTGGTGCCCGACCACGCCGTGCTGCGCTTCAACATCCGCCCGAAGACACAGGATGCCATGGAGAAATTTACACGGGATTTTCTTGCCTTGCTGCGGGACATAGAGACACGGCATGAAGTCCACACCCGCGTGAGCGGCGGCATCAGCCGGCCGCCGAAGCCGGTCGATGCCGGGGCAGCCAGGCTGTTCGAACTGGTCCGCCGGACCGGCGCAGACCTGGGCCAGGCCATCGGCTGGCGGGCAAACGGGGGCGTGTGCGATGGCAACAATATCGCCATGCAGGGCGTGCCGGTGGTGGATACGATGGGCGTGCGCGGCGGCGCGATCCATTCGCCCGACGAATACCTGATCGTCCCCTCGCTGGCCGAGCGCGCCGCGCTGTCCGCGTTGGTGCTCCACCGCCTGACCACGGAAGGACTGGCATGAGCTTCGTGATCCGCGCCGCCCATCTCGGCGACCTCGAGCCGCTTTACGAGATGGCCAAGCTGACGGGCGGCGGCTTCACCAACCTGCCGCCCGACCGCAAGGCGCTGGCCCGCAAGCTGGAACGGGCCGAAGCCGCTTATGCCAACGAGGCCGACACGCTGGCCGACGAGCAGTTCGTGCTGGTGCTCGAACGCGCGGGCAGCGGGGACGTGCGCGGCACTTCGCAGATGATGACGCAGGTGGGCCAGCAATGGCCGTTCTATTCCTATCGCCGCACCGTTCTGACCCAGCATTCGGAAGAGCTGCAACGCACCGTGCGCTGCGAGATGCTCAATCTCGTCACCGACCTCGAAGGATCGAGCGAAGTGGGCGGGCTGTTCCTCCATCCGAACGAGCGTGCCGGCGGCCTCGGCCTGCTGCTGGCGCGCAGCCGCTATCTGTTCATCGCCATGCACCGCGCCCGCTTTCCTGAGCGCATCCTGGCGGAACTGCGCGGGATCATCGATGAGCGTGGGGGATCGCCGTTCTGGGACGGGGTCGCCGGGCGGTTCTTCGGGATGACCTTCCAGGAGGCGGATTATTTCAACGCCATCAACGGCAACCAGTTCATCGCCGACCTGATGCCCAAGCACCCGATCTATGTGGCGATGCTGAGCGAAAGCGCGCGCAGCGCGATCGGCATGCCCCACCCTTCTGGCCGCGCGGCGATGCGGATGCTGGAAGACGAAGGCTTCGCCTATGAAGGCTTCATCGACATCTTCGACGGCGGCCCGACGATGACCGCGCGTATCGACCAGGTGAAAAGCGTGGCCGAAGCACGCACGGACAGGGTCATGCGCACCGATTGCCGGGAAGGCGAAAGAACGCTGCTGGCAAGCGGGCGCCTATCCGCCTTCCGCTGCTGCTATGGCACGTCGGAGCCGGTCGAAGGCGGCATCGCCATCGACGCCGCATCGGCCGCCCTGCTGGGCCTGAGCGAAGGGGGCGAAGTGTGGAGCGTGCGGCGATGAGCCCCTTCCCCGCCCTTTCCTTCCCGACGGGCGGGATAGGGGCAGCGCCATGCTGACCGAGATCAACTTCGACGGCGTGGTCGGCCCCAGCCACAACTATGCCGGCCTGAGCCCCGGCAACCTGGCGGCCACTGCCCATGCCGGCGATGTCTCCTTCCCGCGCGCGGCGGCCTTGCAGGGGCTGGAGAAGATGCTCGGCAACCGGGCGCTGGGGCTGGCGCAAGGCTTCTTCGTGCCGCTGCCGAGGCCGAACGCGCTCTGGCTGGAACAGCTTTCGGCCGATGCCGGCATGGACCCGGCGCTGCTGGCGGGGGCATGGTCGGCTTCCGCGATGTGGACGGCCAACGCCGCCACCGTTTCGCCCGCGCCCGACACGGCCGATGGGCGCTGTCATCTGACCGTGGCCAACCTGGTTTCCATGCCGCACCGTGCGCACGAATGGCCCGACACCTTGCGCCAGCTAAGGCTGGCCTTCGCCGACGAGCGGCACTTCGCGGTCCACGGGCCGGTGCCCCCCTGCTTCGGCGATGAAGGCGCAGCGAACCACATGCGGCTGGCGAGCGGGCATGGCGCGCCGGGGGTGGAGATCTTCGTCTATGGCCGGACTCGCGGGCGTTTTCCCGCGCGCCAGAACGAGCAGGCGAGCCGCCTGGTGGCGCGCCGCCACGGCCTTGCGCCGGATCGCGTGCTGTTCCTGGAGCAATCGGCGGAAGCCATCGCCGCCGGGGCCTTCCATAATGATGTGGTCGCAGTGGCGAACGAGAACGTGGTGCTGGCGCACGAGCGGACTTTCGCCGATCCAGCCCGCGCCTGGGAAGCCATCGCCGAAGCGCATCCCGAGGTGCAGATCGTGGCGGTGCCGGACAATGTGCTTTCCCTTGAGGAAGCCGTGCGGTGCTATCTGTTCAACGCGCAGCTGGTGACCTTGCCCGAAGGCGGGCAGGCGTTGGTGATCCCGGACGAGGCATGGGGCAGCCTGCCGGTGCGCCGGTTCCTCGATGCCCTGGTCGCCAGCAACGGGCCGATCCGCCGCGTCCTGGCGGCCAATGTCCGCCAGTCGATGGCCAATGGCGGCGGCCCCGCCTGCCTGCGCCTGCGCGTGGTGGCGGACCCGGTGACAGTCGATCCGCGCTTCCTGCTCGACGACAGGAAGGGCGACGCGATCCGCGCCGTGGTGGAGCGGCATTGGCCAGAGCAGATCGACCCGGCGGACATCGGCTCATCCACGCTTGCCGCCAGCATTAACGCCGCGCGGGCGGCTCTGCTCGATGCGCTGGACCTGACGGAGCTTGCCTGATCCGTCCCCTGTCGGGACAGTTTACAGCATGGCCCTTGTTAACCATGTTGAGTGCTGGAACTGTGGCCCTGGCACAATCATTGCTAATCAGGGCGTTAAGGAAGGATTCGGATGCTGCGCAAGGTTGGCAGGCTGTTCACGATCAAGACCCGCTTCGAGGCCTTCCTGATTATCTACGCCTTAGGCTTGGGCGCGGCCAGCCGGGGCGCCCATTACCTGACGCAGTTTCCCGGCTGGGGCGGCAAGCTGCTGTTCCTGGCCTGCACCGGGGCGGTGTTCATGGCCGGCGCCAAGATCCTCGACTGCCTGAAATACGAGCGCGAGCGGCGGGAGGCAGCGGATTCCGACTAATTGGCGCACTTCTTCCGCCGCAGCTTCCCTGCGTCGCCTTAGCCTCTGTACCCCTTCGTCATTGCGAGCGTAGCGAAGCAATCCAGAGCGGCGCAGAACTGCCCTGGATTGCTTCGCTACGCTCGCAATGACGAACAGTAGGGTCGGGAGGGCGAATTGGGAAAAGCCCAATGGTCGCGACTATGAGGGACTATAAAGGAAGGTGGGGGTTTCTGTTGCTAGGCACCCCCGGGCCCCCGGTTTCCGATTCTGTTACCCGGTTCGGTCCGAACCGTGCTCAAAGCTTTGTAAGATCAGGCCGTTAGGCCGTCAGGTCACGCAGCGAGAGCAAGTGCTTCGTTGTCGTTGGCACTTGTGAGTTTTGAGCCTTTAACGGGTTACTCAGCCCGGGCGAAAACAGTGCTTTTCAACACACGTCGATCCTGGTTCGGCCCCGTCAGAACACCCCGATATCGGAGCCTTGTGGTGGAGCCGCCGGGTACTGCCCCCGGGTCCGCTGTGCCTATTGCACACCGCAATTTATCGCCATAGCCGGCCGAAACCGGCGATGATCGATATAGGCATTTCCAGCTTAATGTGAAGTGTATCCCCTTCCCCGCGAGAGGAAGGGGCAACGGTCACTTCTTCAGCGCGTCCCTGATTTCGGTCAGCAGTTCGACCTCGGTCGGGCCGGCCGCGGCTTCCGGCCGGTGAGTCAGCTTGTTCGCGGTGCGCACCAGCATGAATATGATGAACGCCAGGATCAGGAAGTTGATCACCGCGGTGATGAACGCGCCATAGCCGATCATCGCCGCGCCGGCTTCCTTGAGCGCGGCATAATCCGTCATCGAGCCGGTGTAGCCGGCCGGCGTGCTCAGCAGGATGAACTTGCTGGAGAAATCGAAGCCACCGAAGATGGCGCCCACGATCGGCATGATCAGGTCTTCGGTCAGCGAGGTGACGATCGTGCCGAACGCCCCGCCGATGATGACCGCGACTGCCAGATCGAGCACGTTGCCCCTGGCGATGAATGCCTTGAATTCCTGGAACACGGCGGGCTCTCCCCTTCGTTTGCCTGTGCGGAGCAGATAACAAGCGGCGCGGGCGATAGGCAATGGCGTGCACGAGTTCTTGAACAGCGTTCCGCGTGTGCTATCTAGCTAACACAGCGCGTTGTCCCGCGTCCTCAGAAGGGGTATCCAAGCCATGTCCGTGATCGCTTCGCTTCGTGTCGCCCTGGTCGCCCTCGCGGCCCTTTCGCTGACCGCCTGCGGCATCAATTCGGTGCCCGCCGCGCAAGAGGAAGCCAAGGCCCGCTGGGCCGACGTGCAGAGCGCCTATCAACGCCGGGCCGACCTGATCCCGAACCTGGTGGCCGCCGTGCGCGGCGCGGCGGCATCGGAAACCACCATCCTGACCAACGTGACCGAAGCCCGCGCCCGCGCGACCTCGATCAACGTGACGACAGAGGATCTATCGAACCCGGCGGAATTCCAGCGTTTTCAGGATGCGCAGAATCAGCTGACCCAGGCGCTGGGCCAGTTGCGCACGGTGGTGGAGAACTATCCGCAGCTTCAGAGCCAGGCCCGTTTCGCCGACCTGATGACCGCGCTGGAAGGCAGCGAGAACCGCATCAACACCGCACGCGACCGCTATAACGAAGCGGTGCGGGCCTATAACACCGAGATTCGCACCTTCCCGTCGATCATCGGCGCCAAGATCGTCCACGGGGCCAAGCCCATGGTCCCGTTCGAAGCGACGGAATCCGCGCAGACGGCGCCCACGGTGAACCTCGACAACATCGGCGCCCCCGCTCCCGCGGCCACCCCCGCCGCCAACGACAACGCCCCGGCCGAGCAGCAGCAGCCCGCGGCCGCGGCGAATTGAACGGACGGACAATGACCGCCCTGCTCCGTTCCATCTGGTTGTGCCTGGCGGTTATCGCCGCCATGGCCACGGCCACCGCTTCGGCCGCGCTTCCCGCGCGGCCGGACGGGCCGATCCTCGACGCGGCCAATATCATCGCGCCGGCAGACAAGGCGGCGCTGGATGCGAAGCTGCGTGCCTATAACGAGGCGACCGGGCGCGCGATCATCGTCGCCACGGTTCCGTCGCTCGATGGGATGGAGATCGAGGATTACGCCCAGCAGCTCGCCGAAACATGGGGCATCGGCGGCAAGGAGAGCGAGAACGGCCTGCTGTTCCTCATCGCCCCGAACGAACGCCGGCTGCGCATCGCCACGGGGCGCGGCCTGCAGGAACGCATGACCGACATCATGTCCGGCCGCATCATCCGCGACGTCGTCACCCCGCGTTTCAAGGCGGGTGACTTGTCGGGCGGCATCGTCGCGGGCGTCGATGCGATCATCGCGCAGCTCGACATGGATCCGGCGCAGGCGAAAGCCATCGAGGAAGCCGAAATGGCCCGCCGCGCCCAGGGAGCGGACGAGGCCGCGCCGGCCATCGCCGGCATCCTGTTCTGGATCGCGATGATCGTGTTCTTCGCCTTCATCTTCGGCCGCGGGGGGCGCGGACGGCGCTATCGCGGCCATGGCGGAGTGGGCAGCGCGGTGGGGAACGTCGTGCTGTGGACAGCGCTCAATGCGGCGATGAACAGCGGTGGCCGTTCGCATGGCGGCGGCTGGAGCGGCGGTGGCGGCTTCGGCGGCGGAGGAGGCGGTGGCGGCTTCGGCGGTTTCGGTGGCGGCGGCGGCGGCTTCAACGGCGGCGGGGCGAGCGGGGGCTGGTAGATGGCGCAGTGGATCAGCGACGCCGATCAGGTGCGTGTCACCGCGGCGGTGGCGGCGGCCGAGGCGCATACGGCGGGCGAAATCGTCACCGTGGTGGCCGATCGTTCCGACGGCTACAGCGATGTCGCGCTGGCTTGGTCCGCCATCGTCGCCTTCACCGCCCTGGTCGTGCTCGCACTGTTTCCCGATTTCTATCTCGCGCTGGTGGACCGCGTGCTCGATCATTGGCAGCACGAGTGGGCGCCGCGCGAGGTGTTCGTGCTGGCGATAATCGTGGCCATCGCCAAGTTCATCGGCATGTGGCTGATCCAGCTATGGCAGCCGCTGAAGTTCTGGCTGGTGCTGCCGCCGATCAAGAGCGCGCGCACCCTGGCCCGCGCGGTGAGCCTGTTCAAGGTCGGCGCGGAGCGGCGCACGCACGGGCGCACCGGCATCCTGATCTACCTCTCCATGCGCGAGCACCGGGCGCAGATCATCGCCGACGAGGCGATCGCCAGCAAAGTCAGCCCGGAAACCTGGGGCGACGCGATGGCCGCCATGCTCGCGCATATCAAGGACGGCCGCTGCGCCGACGGGATGGTCGCCGCGATCGAGAAGGTCGGCGCGGTGCTGGCCGAACACTTCCCCCGTGCCGGGGATGACGTGAACGAACTGCCTGACCGGGTGATCGAGCTTTAGCGGGCATCCCGCTTCGCCATTCCCGCGAAGGTGCGAAGCTAGACCGTGATCACTTATCCCTGAATCGTGTTTCAACTTAAAGCGACCATGCTCTGGGGAGGATTTGTAGCTCAATAGCGCCCTGGGTTCCCGCTTTCGCGGGAATGACGAGGTTGGGGGTCTGGAGGTTGGAGTTCGCGAGATCGAGGGTTGCGAGGTCGCGGTTGAACGCCTCCCGATTGCCTCCAGGCGATCGGCGATCTAAGCGCTCCTTCGTGTCCGACCGCCCCCTTCCCCCCGATGCAAAGGCCCCCGAACAGGTCGAGTGGACCGGCAAGTTCATCGAGGCCAGACGCCGCGGCCGGTGGGAATATGCGGCTCGCCCCGGGGGCATCCGCGCGGCGGTGATCCTGGCGCTGGACGCCGGCGAGGTGATCCTGGTGGAGCAATACCGCGTGCCGCTGGGCAGGTTCTGCCTCGAGCTTCCCGCCGGCCTGATCGGTGACGAGATCGAAGGCGAAGGGGCGCTGGCCAGCGCCATGCGCGAGCTGGAGGAGGAGACCGGCTATCGCGCCGCGCAGTGGGAGGAGCTTGGCGAGTTCTGGTCCTCCCCCGGAATGCTGAGCGAGAGCTTCACGCTGGTCAAGGCCACCGGGCTAACCCAGGTGAGCGACGGCGGCGGGACCGAGCACGAGGATATCGTGGTCCATCGCGTGCCGCTTCATCGCATCGCCGAAACGGTGGCCGAGCATCGGGCGCGCGGCCATGCGATCGACGTGAAACTGCTGCTGTTGCTCGGCGCGGGCTTCGTGGAGGATTCCGCTCAATGAAAGTGCTTATCCTGGGCGCCGGGGCGATGGGCTGCCTCTATGGCGCCGCCTTCCATCGCGCGCACTGCGATGTGACGCTGGTGGATGTCAGCCGCGCGCATATCGATGCGATCAACGCGCACGGGCTGGAACTGGATACGCGCGCAGGCATCGAGCATCTGCCGATCCCGGCGCGCCTGCCGGACCAGGTCGAGGGCACGGCGGACCTCGTCGTGGTTTTCACCAAGACGTTCCAGACCGACCACGCGCTGGCGGGTGTGGCCCAGGCCATCGGCCCGGAAACCTACCTGCTCAGCTTGCAGAACGGCCTTGGCAACGATCGCCGCCTTGCCGCCCGTGCCGCCCCGGAACGCGTGCTGGTGGGCGTGAGTACCCTGCCCTCCGATCTCCTCGGCCCCGGCAAGGTGCGCAGCCATGGCGATGGCGGATCGAAGCTCTATCCCGCGTTCGGCGGCGATCCCGCGTTCGCCGGGCAAGTCGCGGATCTGCTCACGCGCGGCGGCCTGCCCGCTTCGCTCGAACCCGCGATCCACGAAGCGATCTGGTCGAAGGCGATCTTCAACGCCGCGATGAACCCGCTTTGCGCGCTCACCCGGCGCACGCCCGGCTTCCTGGGCGCCCACGCTGAAAGCCGGGCCATGATCCACACGGTGGTGGAAGAAGGCGTGGCTACGGCCAACGCCGGCGGCGTGCCAATCGCAGCGCAGCCGATCCACGATCTGACTGTGGTGTCGGTTACCGACCATGCCGATCATGAAGCCTCCATGCTCCAGGACGTGAAAGCCGGCCGCCGCACGGAGATCGACGCGATCAACGGCGCCATCGTGGAAGCGGCCCGCGCGGCGGGGATCGCGGTGCCGGTTACCGAAACGCTATGGCGGCTGGTCAAGCTGGAGGACGCGAAGCTGCAGAAGCAGTGAACCCTTCCCTTTTCCCCTGGCGGCCCATAACACTCGGACAAAATCAATCTTGGGAAAGAGGCGCCTCATGGCCCGGAACAACACCATCACCTTCTACGACCTCGCGCTCAGCACCGGCGCGACGATCAGCCCCTTCGTCTGGGCGACCAAATATGCGTTGAAGCACAAGGGCTTCGATCTGGACGTGGTGCCGGGCGGGTTCACCAAGATTCCCGAACGTACCGGCGGCAAGACCGAGCGGCTTCCGGCCATCGTGGACGACGGCAAGTGGGTGCTCGATAGCTGGGGCATCGTCGAATATCTCGATGAGACTTATCCCGATCGGCCCATGCTGATCCCGCACCCCAGCGTGGCCGCGGTGACCCGCGCGCTGGACGCGTGGTTCTGGGGCGCGGCCACGGGGCCGTGGATGCGCTGCTTCTGCGTCAATTATCGCGATCTCTCGAACCCGGAGGATCACGAATACATCACCTATTCGCGCGAGAAGATGCTGGGCAAGACGCTGGAGGAGATGCAGGCCGGCTGGGAAGACCGCCTACCCGGCATCTCCGCCGCGCTGGAGCCGCTGCGCATCGCGCTGCGCGAGGTGGACTATCTCGGCGGCGATGCGCCGAACTATGCCGATTATCGCATCCTCGGCTCGATCCTGTTTACCGCGTCGGTGTGCAAGACCTCGCCGGTGCTGGCGGACGACGATCCGCTGCGCCCGTGGATCGACAACCTGCTCGACATGTTCGGCGGGCTCGGCCGCCATCCGGGCCTGTTCCCGCTGTTCGGCCTGAAGCAGCGGGAAGGCGATCCGCCGCTGTTCATGCCGGCCGGCATGGGCGGCATCCACAAGCGCAATACGGGGGTGGAATCGACGCGGGCGGAAACCCGGCGGATCACGGAAGGCATGGCCAAGAACTGATGCGCGTCCTCGTCACGCGGCGCTGGCCGGCCCAAGTCGAACAGGTGTTGCAAGATCGCTTCGACACCGTGCTGAACGCCAGCGACGAGCCACTTACGGCCGCCGAACTGGCACGGGCGATGGACGAATTCGACGTGCTGTGCCCGACCGTTTCGGACCGGATCGACGCAGCCGCGATGAACGGCGGCAACAGCGTGCGGCTGATCGCCAATTACGGCGTCGGCTTCGATCATATCGACTTGGCGACGGCCAAGGCCAAGGGCATCGCCGTGACCAATACCCCCGGCGTGCTGACCGACGCCACGGCGGACATCGCCATGACCCTGCTGCTGATGGCCGCGCGCCGCGCCGGCGAGGGGGAGCGGGAACTGCGCGAGGGACGCTGGACCGGCTGGCGGCCGACTCACCTGGTCGGCAGCGGGGTCGAGGGCAAGGTGCTCGGCCTGGTGGGCATGGGCCGCATCGCCATGGCGACGGCGCGGCGGGCCAGGCACGGCTTCGGGATGCGGATCGCCTATTACGGCCGGCATCCGTGCGATCCGGCCGTGGCGGCGGAGCTGGAGGCGGAATTCTTCCCCGAGTTGCACGAACTACTAGGCGCATCGGACTTCGTCTCGCTGCATGTGCCGGGCGGCGCCGAGACGGGGAACCTGATCGACGCGGCGGCGATCGCGGCGATGAAGCCGGGCAGCTATCTGATCAATACCGCGCGCGGCGGAGTGCTCGATCACGAAGCGCTGGCGGATGCGCTGGATCGCGGGCACCTGGCGGGCGCCGGGCTCGACGTCTATCCGCACGAGCCGGACGTGCCGGAAGCGCTGCTGGGATTGGAGAATGTCGTGCTGCTGCCGCATCTGGGCAGCGCCACGGCCGAAACGCGCATCGCCATGGGGATGAAGGCGCTGGCCAATATCGAAGCCTTCGCCAGGGGCGAGCCCCTGCCCGACCGGGTGGCATGAACGCGATCGACGCGCTGATCGAGACCGAGGCGCTGCCGCGCGATTATGCCGCCGTGGTCGAACTGGCCTGGCAACCCCTGGCGGACCGCATCGCCAGCGAGGGGAAGCGCCCGCTGGTGGTCGGCATCAATGGAGCGCAAGGCAGTGGCAAGACGACGCTGTGTCGCTTCCTGGAGGAGCTGCTTTACCAGCGGCGCCTGCGCACCGTCACCCTGTCGCTGGACGACCTCTATCTGACGAAGGCCGAGCGGCTGACGCTGGCGCAGGACGAGCATCGGCTGTTCGCCGTGCGAGGGGTGCCGGGCACGCACGACGTGGCGCTGGGGGAAGCGATCCTGGACGCACTGCGGGCTGGCCGCACGACGACCCTCCCCCGCTTCGACAAGGCGGCCGACGATCGCGCGGCGGAGGGGAAGATCGCCGAAGGCCCGGTGGATGTGATCCTGTTCGAAGGCTGGTGCGTGGGCGCGGTGCCGCAGCCGGCCGCCGCCCTGCGCGATCCGATCAATCGGCTGGAAGCGGATGAGGACCCGGACGGAAGCTGGCGGCGCGAGGTCAACCGCCGGCTGGCGACCGACTATGCCGAGCTGTTCGCGCGGATCGATCTTCTGGTGATGCTGAAGGTGGAGAGCTTCGAGGCGGTGCGCGCCAATCGGCGCTTGCAGGAGCAGAAGCTGGCCGCCCGCGATCCGGACGGCGCGGCGCTGATGGACGACACCGCGCTCGATCGCTTTCTGATGCACTATGAGCGGCTGACACGGTGGATGCTGCAGGAAATGCCGACGCGGGCCGACGTGCTGATCCCGATCGGCCCGGACCAGCGGCCCGCCTGACACCGTGTCACGGCACGGATGTTCCGCAGCGGGGGAATTAAATAGTTTACTCAATAAACTATTAGTGTAGCGTCACGCGAAACGGGTTTGGAGGGATTCTGATGCGCAAACGCAGACTGCTTGCCGTGATGCTGGGCGCTGCCGCCCTGATGCCGGCCGCCCAGGCGCAGACCGGGGCCGGATCGAGCGCCGATCGGCCGGCGGCGGGGGATTGGCCGCGCTATGCGCGCGATTACGAAGGCACGCGCTTTTCGCCGCTCGACCAGATCAACACGCGAAACGTGGACAAGCTGGACACCGCCTGGAGCTTCCGCCTGCGGCCGGAAGGCGGCGCGGCCCTGCTGGGCGGCACGGTGCCGATCGTGGTCGACGGGACGATGTACCTTCCGCTGGGCAACGCCGTGGTCGCGCTCGATCCGACCAATGGCAAGGAGATCTGGCGCCATCCGATCACCGGCGGAATGGCGCGCCGCGCGGTGAGCTACTGGCCCGGAGACGGCGCGATCAAGCCGCGCATCTTCTATTCGACGGGAAGCTCGATCGTCGCGCTCAATCCCGCGAATGGCCAGCTCGATACCAGCTTCGGCCAGGGCGGATCGATCAAGATCGACGGCACGCCTTATTCCTATCCGCCGTCGATCTATCACAACGTCATGGTGATCGGCGCCAATACGGCCGAGATGCCTTACGGCGAATCCGGCGACAGCCGCGCCTATGACGCGCGCACCGGCAAGAAGCTGTGGCAGTTCCACACCGTGCCCCAGCCCGGCGAGGTAGGCCACGAAACCTGGCTGGACGAAGGCTGGAAGGGCCGTTCGGGCAACAACATGTGGATCTGGTACACCACCGCCGATCCGAAGACCGACACCATCTACATGACCATCGGCGGCCCTTCGCCGAACTATTACGGCGGCGACCGGCCGGGGGCGAACCTGTTCGGCAACTCGATCGTCGCGGTGGATGCCGCGACGGGCAAGTACAAGTGGCACTTCCAGACCATTCACCACGACTTGTGGGACTGGGACCTGCCCGCCCCGCCCGTGCTGTTCGACGTGCACAAGGACGGCAAGACGATCCCCGCCCTGGCCGAAGTGGGCAAGCCGGGCCTGATGTACATCCTCAACCGCGAAACGGGCGAGCCGATCCACGGCGTGGAGGAGCGGCCGGTGGCGGCGGCGGACGTGCCGGGCGAATGGTACAGCCCGACGCAGCCGTTCCCGGTGAAGCCGGAGCAGCTCAATCGCGGCTGGTGGACGCCCGACGACATCGTAACGGCCGAGGACACCACGCCAGAGCATGTCGCGGCGTGCCATGCCCTGCTGGATTCCTATGGCGGCACATTCTTCAACCAGGGCTCGTTCACCCCGTTCTTCCTGCACAAGCCCGGCGATCCGCCGAAAGCCTCGATCAACATGCCGCACAACGGCGGCGTGGTCTGGGGCGGCGCCACGGCGGACCCGAACAAGGGCATCGTCTATGTCAACACCAGCGAAGGCGGCAGCATCGGCTGGATCGAGAAGCGCGATCCCAAGGGCGACTATGGCCGCGGCACGGCGGATTCAGACCAGCTCTATGACCGGGGCAGCCTGATCGGCCCCGGCGCCTATTCGGGCTTCAATGCCAGCTTCAAGACGGCCGACGGCAAGACGCTCAACCTGCCCTGCATCCGCCCGCCGTGGGGCCGGCTGCTGGCGGTGGACGCCAATACCGGCGACATCCTGTGGGCCAGCCGCCTGGGCATTACCGAGGGGCTGCCCGAAGCCAAGCAGGATACCGGGGCCAACAACAGTTCGGGCGGGCCGATCTCCACGGCCGGCGGGCTGGTGTTCATCGGCGCCACCAGTGATCGCTATTTCCGGGCGTTCGATTCCGCCACTGGCAAGGTGCTGTGGGAAAAGCAGCTGGATTATCCGGCGCTCACGGTTCCGATCACTTATCGCGGCAAGGACGGGCGGCAATATGTGGCCGTGCTTGCCTCCGGCTCCAGCCTTGCGCCGTCCAGCCGGACGGAAGAAGGTCGGCCGGCCAACAACGAATCGCTGATCGCTTTCGCGCTGCCTAACTAGGCGCGAAGGCCGGGAGACATCGAGATGACAAGGCATTTCACACTGCTGTTAGGCGCGGCCACTCTGGCCACGGCGAGTTGCGCCGCGGCGCAGACCACCGTGACCACGCCCGAAGGCGCGCAGATGAGCGTGGCGTCCGACCTGGCTTACAAGCCGGGCGAACTGACCCAGGCGCAGCTGATGAGTTCCACGCGCGATCTCATGGCGATGGACGCGATGAACGTGTTCCGCCGCTTCCCGCGCGACAAGACCGAAGCCATGGTCAAGTTCTATACCGGAGCGCTGGCGCTGAAATCGCTGAGCCCGATCCAGCTCACATCGTCGCAGCAGATGCTGCTCACCAGCGTGGGCAAGGCACAGATCAAGCTGTCCGCCGGGCAGCAGGGCGATCGCAAGTACAACCTGGAAGGCGGCGTGAAGGGCGGCACCGGCATCCGCTATTTCGCACTGTCCTATCCCGACAAGCAGATGGTTCTGGATCGCTTCGCGGCGGCCGGTTTCCCCGCGCCCAAGTTCCAGGACCAGGGCAACGGCACCCAGGCCGCGCTGGTTACCGATCCGGGCGGGTTTCCGATCCTGATCGTCATCCGGCCCGGCGCCAAGGACGGTTCCAACGACGGGGTCGGCGTGGGAATCAGCGCGTCAAACCTGGAGAAGAGCCGTGCGTTCTATCGCGAGTTCGTGGGGCTGGACGAATTGCCGGCGATCAAGGACCCGCTGCTGGGCCTGACGCTCTATCCCTATCGCAACGGGGAAACGACGCTTTACCTCTATCACGCGGGCGAGAACCTGCCGCAGGACAACGGCAGCGCGGGCATCCAGTATGTGGTGACCGATTCGCCGATGGTCGCGGCCAAGGGCGCGGCGCGCCATATCGCCGTGGAAACGCCGCTGAACAAGCTGACCGGGTTCGATCTCGTCACCGTGTGGCTCAACGATCCGGACGGGGTGACGAATTATTACGCGCAGGTCGGCCCCAACAGCCGCACCGCGCAGCAGGCCCGCAACAAGTAGACAGCGGATACGGCGCGGAGCGGCAGCCTATGGCAGGATCGCCTTAAGCTGAAACGCGTCATTGCGAGCGTAGCGAAGCGAGCCAGAGCGGTGGCCTAATACGCCCTGGATTGCTTCGCTACGCTCGCAATGACGATTCAGGGATGGGGAAGCATGCTCTATTGAGCGCCCTGCGGCGCCGGCATCCTCCCGGGGCAAGCCCCGGGAGGGTCGGAGCCTATTTCCTGGGCCTATTTCTTGGCCTGCACGATGTAACGCGCCAGCAGGTCGATATCCTCGGGCGCGAGCCAGCCGAAGCTGGGCATGGGGCCGGAACCGTTGGTGATCCGGTCGACCACGAAATCATGCGTGAGATTGGCGTCGCCATCGAGCGGCGGGCCGATGGAGCCCTGCGCATCGGCATCGGCCAGCGCGTGGCACTGGGTGCACGAATTGTCGGTGAAGAGCTGGCGGCCCTTGGCCATCTGTTCCTCGGTCAGCGGAGCGTCGGCATTTTCCGCCGCCGCCCAGGCGCCCGCCAGCGGAATGGCCGCGATCGCCAATGCCAGCGCGCTGAAGCTCAGCTTACCCGAATGCCTTGAAACTCGTCCCATGCAAGTGCCTTTCCAAATTCTCCCGGGGGCGCTCCGCGAATTCCGGACACCCGTCAACCCCCGAATAGCCAACTGGCCTGTACCGCAGATTTACATGGGCTTCAAATTCCGGACATTGTCAATTTGAAGTTGCCATCGGCGCCCTCCGCAAAACACTGGTGCCACGCGGTGTAACCGATGTAACGAGCGTGGTTACGGTTATTAACTGGCCATCGAGCGCCGGCGCCGGGTAGAAGGCGCAGGGTGCGCAAGGGAGGAAAAATGGCGAAATTCCGGACATTTGCCGTGTGCTTCACCAGCGCGATCCTGCTGGCCGGCTGCAACCAGGCGGCGCAGCCGGACAAGACGGTACAGCAGTTCATGGCGCAGGATGTCCAGCCGACGGCGGATATCTATTGGAAATCCGTCCAGTATATCAACGAGGAAGGGGGCCAGCGGGACATCCAGCCGCAGACCGACGCGGAATGGCAGGCAGTGCAGGATGCCGCCAGGCAACTGGCCGCCTATGCCGAACTGCTGAAGACCCCCGGCTATGCCGAAGGGCGCGGCAGCGACTGGATCCAGTTCGCGGATTCGCTGGCCGAAGTGAGCAAGCAGGCGGAACAGGCCGCGGCCGAGAAGAACCCCGAGAAAGTGTTCGACGTGGGCGGCACCGTCTACAGCGTGTGCAGCGCCTGCCACATGATCTATCCGACCACGAGCGGGCCGGAGGCGGAAGAAGCCGCGGCCAGCCTGGCCGCCGACGAATAGGGACGCCATGCAGACCGGAACCTTGCCTGGGCGCGACTATGCGCCATTGCTGCGCACGCTGGCCATGCTCGCAATCGGCGCGCTTCTGGTGACGGGGGCGGAAGTCCTCGCCCACGATCTTTCCGAAGCCAATCGCGCCTATGTGCAGAGCATCAATGGCCCGGCGCCGATCCCCTTCCTGTACCTGGGCGCCAAGCACATGGTCACCGGGATCGACCACGTGCTGTTCCTGGTGGGGGTGGTGTTCTTCCTCTATCGCGTGCGCGACGTGGTGCTCTACGTCTCGCTGTTCACCCTGGGCCATTCGCTGACGCTGCTGGGCGGCGTGCTGCTGGGCACGGGGCTCAATTCCCACATCGTCGATGCGATCATCGGCTTTTCGGTGATGTACAAGGCGTTCGAGAATATGGGCGGCTTGCGCAAGCTGGGCCTGGCCATCGACACGCGGCTGGCGGTGCTGGTGTTCGGCCTGTTCCACGGGCTGGGCCTGGCGACCAAGCTGCAGGACCTTTCGCCGTCGAAGGACGGCCTGCTGGCGAACCTGATCTCGTTCAACATCGGCGTGGAAATCGGCCAGGTCCTGGCGCTCGTGGTCGTCGTGGTGCTGCTCAACCTGTGGCGGACGACGCGCAGCTTCGCCCGTGGGGCGTTCTACGCCAACGCGCTGCTGCTGCTCGCCGGCCTCGCGCTGACCATCCACCAGATCATGGAATATCTTCAGGCATGATTGAAACGGCCCTTCCCCCGCCCGTCCCCCTGCCCTCGCCCCGCCGGATCGCCATCAGCGCGGCCGTGGCGGCGGCTGTCGCTTCCGTCGTGGGGGTGCTCTTCGTCCTGCCGGCCGAATTCGGCATCGATCCCACGGGCTTTGGCCGGGCGACCGGCCTTGTCGGCCTGGCGGGCGGCGGCGAGGCGGAAGAGAACATCTATCTCAAGCGCGGCCAGGCGCGCACCAACGTGCTGTTCACGCTGCCCGGATCGGCGGCGGCGGACGAGGCCACCCTGCGCCAGACGCTGGCGAACAAGGGCATCGCGCCCTTGCCGGGCGAAGCCATGCGGACCGACCGGTTCGAGATCGAACTGCTGCCCTATGAAGCGATCGAGCTGAAATACGACCTGGCCGAAGGCGCGCCGATGATCTTCGCCTGGAAGGCCAGCGCGCCGGTCTATCTCGACATGCACTCGCATCCCTTCGACGGCGGAACCGACCTGACGGAAAGCTTCGTGATCGACCAGATGCCGGCGCAGACCGCCGTCTATGTCGCCCCGTTCAGCGGCATCCACGGATGGTATTGGCAGAACCGCACGCTGGAAAACGTGACGCTGACGCTCGACGTCCTGGGCCAGTTCACCGCTTCGCGCATCTTCGACGCGGGGGGCGAACATCCCCGCCCGCTGGCCGATGAACACGCCGCGGCGGAGGGTCCGGCAAACGCGCCGCGCTGACCGCCGCCCGCTTTTTCCGGATTTTGTCAATGTGCCGGACGATCCGCCCTTGTTGTGGCGGGCCTTTGTCGGCTAGGCTCGCCCCAGGGGTCACGCCGGAATCGGCGGACAATCTGGATTGGGAGCTTGGAGTTGGAACGTTCCGCGCGCGTTAATTCGTCTCGTCGCCAGGCCGTGAAGGCGCTGCTGCGGCCGCTCATTCCCGCGACGCTGGCCTTCGCTTCGGCTGCCGCCATGGCGCAGAGCGGCGCCCCCCTCCCGGTCCCAGCTTCCGCCGCCCAGGGGAAGTTCGATTACAAGGGCTGGGACGCCTATCTCGGCGGCTCGGATTCCTCGCAATTTTCCTCGCTGACGCAGGTCAACAAGGACAACGTCAACCAGCTCCAGGTGGTCTGGAGCTATGAGACGGGCAAGGGCCAGGCCCCGCACTTCAACCCGACGATCGCCGGCGGGCGGATGTACGTGCTGACCGGCGACAACAAGATCGCCGCTCTCAACCCGGCCACGGGCGCGGAAATCTGGAAGAGCGACAATACCGGCCGCCTGGGCGGGCGCGGTATCAACTACTGGACCGACGGCAAGGAAGAGCGGCTGATGCTGCTCATCGACGGCTATGTCAGCGCGATCGATGCCAAGACGGGCAAGGTCATCACCAGCTTCGGCAACGGGGGCAAGGTGGACCTGCGCGACGGCCTGCCGAAGGACGCGGCGATCCCGCCCCGGCCGCTGATGACCGACAACCCTGGCCGCATCTTCGAGGACACTTACGTCGTCTCGCTGCCCGCCGGCGCCTATGACTATGCCTCGGCCCCGGCGCAGATCCAGGCTTATGACGTGCGCACCGGCGCGCTGAAGTGGGAGTTCCACACCGTGCCCCGGATCGGCGAGTTCGGATCGGACACCTGGCCGGAGAAGGACCGCGAGAAGTTCGGCGGCGTCCACAACTGGTCGGAATTCACGATCGATCCGGAAACCGGCATCGCCTATATCCCGACCGGCACCGCGCGTTACGATTTCTACGGCGGCAACCGCCCCGGCAACAACCTGTTCGCCAATTCGCTGCTGGCGCTGGACGTACGTACCGGCAAGCGCATCTGGCATTTCCAGACGGTCCACCACGATCTGTGGGACTTCGACCTGCCGAACGCGCCCAAGCTGATGACCATCCACAAGGACGGGAAGGACATCCCGGTGGTCATCCAGGCGGCCAAGCACGGCTTCGTGTTCGTGTTCAACCGCCTGACGGGCGAGCCGGTGTGGCCGATCGAGGAGCGGCCGGTGCCGGCGTCCGACGTGCCGGGCGAGCAGGCTTCCCCCACCCAGCCGTTCCCGACCGTGATCGAGCCGTTCGGGCGGCAGAGCTTCACCGAAGCGGACATCAACCCCTATCTGCCCGAGGCGGACCAGCAGGCGCTGCGCGAAAAGCTGCGCGCCAGCCGCAACGAAGGCCTGTTCACCCCGCCCAGCCTGCGCGGCACCGTATCGATGCCGGGTCATAACGGCGGCGCCAACTTCGGCACCACGGCGGTGGACCCGGTCAACAAGCGGTTCTTCGTGGTCAGCCGCGAAATCCCGGTGATCATCAAGCTGAACCCCGACGACCGGCCCGAGGCGCTGGCGGCGATGCCGAACGGCAACCCCGGCCTCAATCCCTACAAGTCGCCGGTGGACTTCATGTTGCAGAGCAACGGCATGGTGGCGATCAAGCCGCCGTTCTCGTTCCTCACCGCCTATGACATGAACACCGGCAAGAAGCTCTACGAAGTGCCCGATGGCGAAAGCCTGGGCCTGCTGGCCCAGGGCGTGACCGGCGTCGGTTCGCAGGCGCCGCGCGGCGGCCCGGTGGCCACCGCCAGCGGCCTGCTGTTCGTCGGCACCGCGGGCGACCGCACGTTCCGCGCCCGTGACGCGGCGACCGGCAAGGTCCTGTGGGAATACAAGCTCGACGCCGCGACCGAAGGCGTGCCGGCGGTCTATGAAGTCAACGGACGCCAGTATATCACCGTGCCGGTGGGTGGCGACGGCCTGTTCCCGCAGAAGGGCAATCCCACGCCGGGGCCGAGCCGCTACGTCACCTTCGCTCTGCCGGCGCGATAAGAGAGGCCGATCATGATGCGATCGTTTTCGCTGGCCGCCGCCGCCGCGGCCGCCGCACTTGTTCCCGTGGCCGCCACGGCGCAGGAGCGCGATCTCACGGTGCTTGTCCCGGTACCGAAGGATTACAAGGCGAAGACCACATCCTGGGGAGAGCCCGACTTCCGCGGCGGCTGGCCGATCGACCACCTGAACGGCCGCACGCCGCTGCAGCGCGATCCCAAGTATGGCAACCGCGCCTATCTGAACGACGAGGAGTTCGCCCAGCGCGACGCCGAAGTGCAGCAGCTGGCCGAACGCTATGAGAACGAGGACAAGAAGGGCACCATGGGCATCGGCCACTGGGCCGAAGTCGCCAGCGCCAACCGGCGCACGAGCTGGATAACCGCGCCGGCCAATGGGCGGCTTCCCGCCTATACCGCGGAAGGCAAGAAGCTCTCGTCCGAGATGCGTTCCAGCTGGCGGCGGGGCCAGCCGTTCGACTGGGTGACCGATTTCGACAGCTGGGACCGCTGCATCACCCGCGGCCTGCCGGCCTCGATGTTCCCGTTCATGTACAACAACGGGATGCGCATCTTCCAATCGCCGGGGATCGTCGCGCTGCAAATGGAAATGGTGCACGAAACGCGCATCATCCCCACCGACGGGCGCGCCGGCATCCCGAACCAGATCCACAACTGGATGGGCGAAAGCCGCGGCCACTGGGAAAACGGCAATACGCTGGTGGTCGAAACCCGTAATTTCCGCCCCGGCCCTTCGGCCACGAACATCGGGACCACCGGCTCTCCGGGAGAGAACGATACGCCGGTGAGCGAACAGGCCAGCATGGTCGAACGGTTCACCATGACGGGGCCGGACGAGATCATCTATGAATTCACCTGGACCGATCCCGTCGTGTTCACCGAGCCGTGGTCCGCGCGGCTGGAATGGAAGCGCGACGACGATTTCGGCATCTACGAATACGCCTGCCATGAAGGCGACGTGCAGCTACGCAACTTCATCACCGCCTCGCGGGCGGAACGCGCCCAGGAAAGGTCTTCCGGCCGCGCGCGCTGATGATGCCATTCCATTTCGACATCGCGCGCGCTCGGTGTAACTTGTCGAAAGATCAACCGATTCACTTTGTCGCAATGTGTCGCAATTCTTGAATACGCGAACCCGGGAGAAACCCAGATGAGTTCCCTTAAGTCTTTTCGTAATGCCTTCGCGAGCGGCCTGCTCGCGGCGGCCAGCCTGGCGATGCTGGGCAGCGGCCCGGCCGCGGCCCAGCCGGTGCCCGCCGACCTGACAACGATGCCGCCGGTGCCGAAGGACTATCAGCCCAAGAAAACCGCCTGGGGCGATCCCGACCTGCGCGGCACCTGGCCGATCGACAACATCGCCAGCATCCCGATGAATCGCCCGGCGAACTTCGGCAATCGCTTCTGGCTGAACGACGAGGAGTACGCCCAGCGCGAACAGCGCGCGAACTCGTCCGACCAGGCTTATGAGCGGGAAGACAAGAACGGCACGATCGGCATGGGCCACTGGGTCGAATCCGACGCCTCCGGCCGCCGCACCTCGCTGCTGGTCGATCCGCCGAACGGCCAGCTGCCGCCGCTCACCCCGCAGGCCCAAGCGCTTTCCAAGGCCGGCCGCACCAGCTGGACGCCCAACACCAAGTATAACTGGGTGACGGATTTCGATTCGTGGGATCGCTGCGTCAGCCGCGGCTTCCCCGCCTCCATGCTGCCGTTCCGCTATAACAACGGCATCCGCATCTATCAGGCGCCGGGCTACGTCACGATCGCGCTTGAGATGCTCGGCAGCCGCGTGATCCCGATCCGCAGCGGCGATGCCAAGCACTGGCCGAAGGAAGTGGAAGCCTGGCTGGGCAACAGCGTCGGCCACTGGGAAGGCAACACGCTGGTCATCGAGACGACCAACCTCAAGACCGGCGACAGCGCCACCAAGGACATGTACGCCCGCAACGGATCGCCGCTGAACATGGCGACCATGGGCGTGCCGCCGAACAACACGATCCCGACCAGCGACAAGGCCAAGGTCGTCGAACGGCTGACCCCGACCGGGCCGGACCACATCATCTACGAGATGACTTATTCGGATCCGGAAGTGTTCACCGCCCCGTTCACCGCGCGGCTCGACTGGACTCGGAACAACAATTACGAGTTCTATGAATACGCGTGCCACGAGGGCGACGTGCAGGTGCGGAACTACATCACCTCATCGCGCGCGGGCACTCTCTCCGAAGCTTCGGCTGAAGATCGCGCCGCCGGCGGGGAAAGCGGCGGCAGCCGCTGATCCCCACCACCTTCGGGGGAGGGTGAAGGTCTGATGGTTTTCGAGCGTAGGGCGCGCTCCGGGGTTTCGCCGGCATGGCTGGCGATGCTTGCGGGGTGCGCCCTTGCTTTTTCGGGCCTGTCTTCCGCCGTGCGGGCGCAGGCGCCCGACCTGACGGCCATCCCCGCCGTGCCGCGCGATTACAAGCCGGCGAATACCGCCTGGGGGGAGCCAGACCTGCGCGGCACCTGGCCGATCGACCATCTCAACTTCACCCCGCTGCAACGCACGGCGGAGCAAGGCAACCGCTACTGGCTGACGGACGAAGAGTTCGCCGCACGCCAGCAGACGCTGGCCACGCGGGGCCAAGCCTATGATAAAGAGATCCAGGGAGAGACGCTGGGCCAGGGGCATTGGGTGGAACCGGGCACTGCCAATCGCCGCACCTCGTTCCTGATCGATCCGCCGAACGGCCGCCTTCCCGAGCTGACCGAGGAAGGCAAGCGCCGCCAGGCCACCAAGCATTCAAGCTACATCGCCGGGCAGACTTATGACTGGGTGACCGATTTCGACACCTGGGACCGCTGCATCACGCGCGGGCTGCCGGCATCGATGTTCCCGTTCAACTACAACAACGGCATCCGCCTGTTCCAGGCGCCCGGCTTGGTGGCGATCCAGATGGAAATGGTCCACGAAGTGCGCCTGATCCCGACCGATGGCAGCGGCCCCGCCGAAGGCGTGGGCTTCTGGATCGGCCAGAGCCGGGGGCACTGGGAAAACGGCAACACGCTGGTGGTCGAAACGGATCATTTCAACGGGCTCGGCGCGCCGGTCAATGTCGGCACCTGGGGCTCCCCGCCGGGCAACAACACGCCGCAAAGCACCGAAGCGAAGCTGACCGAGCGCTTCATCATGACCGGGCCCGACACGATCGTCTACGAAGCCACTTACAGCGATCCCGTCGTGTTCACCGCGCCGTGGACCGTGCGCCTCGATTGGCGGCGGAACGACGCTTACAACCTGTTCGAATACGCCTGCCACGAAGGCAACGTGCAAATCCGCGGATACATCACCTCCTCGCGCGCCGCGCGGGGCCTTCTCAATCGGGAATAACTCATGACCAAGCCACGCTTTTTACACACCGCCATCGTTTGCGCCCTGCTCGCCACCACCGGCACCGGCTGTGCCCAGGCCGGCGGCGGCACCGCTTCGGCTTCGGCCATTTCGGCGGCCAGCCCCGTCCGTACGCAGCAGGGCCTGGTCCGCGGCGGACCGGCCAAGGTTCAAGGCGTGACCTTGTTCAGAGGCATCCCGTTCGCCGCCGCGCCGGTGGGCAACCTGCGCTTCCGCGAAGCCCAGGCCCCCAAGCCGTGGAGCGGCGTGCTCGACGGGACGAAGTGGGGCGACACCTGCATCCAGCCGACCGCCAAGGATCGCGCTCTCGGCCCCAACCAGGCGACCGACATGCCGGATTCGCCGAAGATGTCGGAAGACTGCCTCAACCTCAACGTCTGGACGCCGGCGAAAAGCTCCGGCGAGAAGCTGCCGGTCATGGTGTGGTTCTATGGCGGCGCCTATAACGAAGGCGGCGGCAGCATGCCTTTCGCGGACGGCAGCAACCTGGCCAAGAAGGGCGTGATCGTCGTTTCGCTCAATTATCGCGTCGGCGCGCTGGGCTTCCTGTCTTATCCCGGATTGACCGCCGCTTCGCCGCACAAGGCCTCCGGCAACCAGGCGCTGTCGGATTCGGTCGCCGCGCTGAAGTGGGTGCAGCAGAACATTGCCGCGTTCGGCGGCGATCCGAACAACGTGACGATCTTCGGCCAATCGGCCGGCGCCTGCATCACCGCCGCGCTGACCGGGTCGCCGGTGGCCAAGGGCCTGTTCCAGCGGTCCATCTCCGAAAGCGGCGCCTGGGCCGGCCTGACCGCCGCCCGCATGGGTAGCCGCGAGCAGGCCGAGCAGCGCACTACCGAAGCGCTTGAAAAGATGGGCGTGCACAACCTGGCCGAATTGCAGGCGCTGCCGGTGGAGAAGCTGTCCACCCTGCGCAATCAGGGCATCATCGTGGACGGCTGGATCGTGCCGGAAGATCTGTCGAAGACGTTCGCCGAAGGGCGGCAGAACAAGGTCGACGTGCTGCTCGGATCGAACAGCAACGAAGGCGGCAGCTTTGGCGGCGGCGGGGGCCAGAAGACCACGGCGGAAAGCTGGAAGGCCGGCGCCGCGCAGCGCTGGCGCGATCTCGCCGAACTGGGCCTGGCCGCCTATCCGGCCACGACCGATGCCGAGGCGCAGGCGTTCTCCACCCGGCCCTTCACCGACGGCATCGCCTGGTTCATGCGCCGCTATGCCGACGAGCAGGCGAAGATCGGCAAGGCGGCCTATCTCTATCAGTTCACCCGGACCCCGGCCACCGCGCCGGGCAAGACCAACGGCGGCCCCAGCCACGCGGCTGAGCTGGCCTATGTCTTCGGCAACCTGGAAGCGCCGCGCGAAGTGCCGGACAACAGCGATCCGGCTGTGGTTAGCAAGAGCCAGCCGGACATCAAGCTGGCCGACCAGATCATGACCTACTGGACCAACTTCGCCCGGACCGGCAACCCGAACGGGCCGGGCCTGCCGCAGTGGCCGCTGGCGAGCCAGTTGCCGCGTGGCCAGGCCATGCTGCTCGACGTCAACCCGGCGCCGGGCGTGGCGATGACCCCGGCGCAAATGGCGCTCTACGATGCCATATTCGAGCGGGATGTCGCCAAGCCGATCGGGCTTGCCGCGAAGTAAGAGTGAGAAGCGAAGGGGAGACGTATGGGGCTGTCTGACACGGGGCGGCGCCGGCCGCTTCTCGCACTGGCCGCGGGCGTTGCTGCGCTGAGTGGGGGTGGCATCGCCTTCGCCCAGCAAGGCGGCGCTTCGGCCGCCGGCGATTTCGCCGTCCAGGCCGAGCAGGGGGGTGCGGCCTTTGCGCAGAACTGCGCGGGATGCCATGGCGCCGACCTCACCTCCGGCCGGTTCGCGCCCAACCTGAAAGGGCCTGTCTTTCTCGCCAAGTGGGGCGGCCGGCCGCTGGCCGAACTTCATGCCTATTTCAGTTCCGCGATGCCGCCGAACAACGCGGGAGGCCTGCCGGACGATACCTATGCCGCGATCGCCGCGTTCATCCTGAAGGAGAACGGCGGAACGGCGGGTCACGTCCTGACGGCCGGCACGCTTGACGGCATCGCCCTGCCCGCCGCGCCGGCCGAGGCGCGCGAAGAGAGCGGCGTGGGCGGGCTATCCACCCGGCTCTATCCGCTGCCGCCCGGGCCGAAGCGGCCCGACCGCTTTGCCCGTTACACGCCCGTGACCGAAGCCATGCTGGACGACCCGGCGCCCGCGGACTGGCCTGCCTGGCGGCGCAGCCACCGGGGCCTGGGCTATTCCCCGCTGGACCAGATCAATACCCGCAATGTGGGCAAGCTGCGGGTCGCCTGGGCGCAATCGCTGCCGCCGGGCGTCAACATGAACGAGCCGCTGGTGCGTGACGGCGTGCTCTACGTGTTCGGATTCGGCGACCAGGTATTCGCCTTCGACGCGGCCGACGGCACGATGCTGTGGCGCTATCAGAGAAAGCTGCCCGAAGGCGCCGCAGCCAATTCAAAGAAGACCATCGCCCTCTATGGCGACAAGCTCTACGCGGCGACTTCGGACAACCACATGGTGGCCCTGGACGCGCGCACCGGGCGCCTAGTGTGGGACGTGGTGCTGACCGACAAGCCGGGCATGCGCAATCCCGGCGGCCCGCTGGTGGCCGACGGCGTGGTGATGCAGGGCTTCGCCAACAATACCCCCGGCGGCGGCCTGATCGTCGCCGTCGATGCCGAGACGGGCAAGCCCCTTTGGAGCTTCGAGACGGTGGCCAAGCCCGGCCAGCCCGGCGGCGACACCTGGAACGGCCTGGCGGGCGAGCTGCGCAAGGGCGGATCGGTGTGGACATCCGGCAGCTATGATGCGGAGACCGGCCTGGCGCTGTGGGGCGTGGGCAATACCTACGACACCGCGCCGCTGCGCGATCTCAAGCCGGGGCTGAACAACGACGGGTTGTACACCGAAAGCACGCTGGCGTTCGAGCCGCGCACCGGCAAGCTGGTGTGGCATTACCAGCACCAGAAGAACGACCAGTACGACCTGGACTGGGTGTTCGACCGGGTGATCGGCACCCTGACGGTGGACGGCAAGCCGCAGCGGGTGGTGATCACCGGAGGCAAGAGCGGGCTGTTCGATGCGCTCGATGCCAGGACGGGCCGCTATATCAAGACGGTCGACATGGGCATCCAGGACTATATCGACCGGATCGATCCGGTGACCGGCGACAAGCACGTGAAGCCGGAAAAAGTCCCGGGGCGCGACAAGGGGCCGGTGTTCGTCTGCCCGCACGGCGGCGGCGGACGCAACTGGAGCCCGACATCCTACGTGCAGGCGACGCAGACCCTGTTCGTCAACGCGCGCGACGTGTGCATGGACATGGTGCCCGCCCCCGGCAACGCCTTCCTCACCACCGGCGTGAACATCCGCTACGCCGCCCCGCCCGACAGCGATGGCAATTTCGGCGTGCTCCAGGCGATCGACATGCGGAGCGGCAAGGTGAAATGGGAAGTGCGCCGCCGGCAGACCCCGGACATGGGCGTGCTCACCACCGCGGGCGGATTGCTGTTCACCGGCTGGATGGACCGTCAGTTCGTGGCCTATGACCAGGCCAGCGGCAAGGAGCTGTGGAGCAGCGGCGTGAGCGGCGTGCCCAACGCCTCCGCGATCACTTACGCGGTGGACGGCAAGCAATACGTGGCGATGGTCACGGGCCACGGCAATCCGCTGTCGCTGGGCATCCCGGATGTGCTTCCCGAAACGCAGCTGCCGCCGGTGAACAGCTCCACGCTCTACGTGTTCGCGCTGCCTGATTGAGTGAAGCGGCGGGGAACGCCGTGCGGAGCTTGATCCCCTGCCTTTGGCGCGGCCGGAGGGCCGGGAGTGAGAGCGTGACTCACGCCGAGACGCGAGGGCAATAGAAGGGCGCTCGCAGAGGCGCGGGGGCGCGGAGGGCTTCTACCCCCTTATCGTCATCCCCGCGAACGCGGGGACCCAGGGCGATGGTGCGCCATGAGAGCCGACTGGGTTCCCGCGTTCGCGGGAATGACGAAGGAGAGGGCGTAAAGCTCCCTGGTCTCCGCGCCTCCGCGCCTCTGTCACCGCTCACAAAAAAGGCCGCCCGGAGGCGGCCTTTCCTGTTTTAGGGCGGGTTTCCCGCTCAGTAGTAGATGCCCAGGGTAAAGCCGATCAGGCGTCCGCAGAACACCACCCCCAGCCAGAACACCAGCGACAGCCACCCGGCGAGCTTGGCCGCGAAGGGGAACGTGGGATCCTTCTCCCAGTGCTCGACCGTCCGCCAGGTCGTCAGATGGAAGTACATCATGTTGAGGCCGGCCAGCGCGAGCAGGACCAGTTTCCACAGGAAGTACGGGTTGATCATGTAGCTGCTGGCCTTGCTGATCCAGAGCAGGCCGCCGGTGATGGCGGCGAGCGCGAAAGCACCCCAGGTCCAGGGCAGCGTGTCCTTCGCCAGCAGCGAGACCCGATGCCCCCTGCTGTGAAGGCCCACCAGGCGAAGATCGACGATGGCGATGGTACCGATCACGGTAACCAGCGCGATGACATGGATCGTCTCGATGGTCGGGAACATCCACGTCGATTCCGCGATCGTCGTGCCCAGCTTCGAGTACTCGATCCGCTCCCAGATGTTAGTTGGTTCAGGATACATGGAAACAGACCCCCTTAAGCCGGCGCGTAAGCGATCCAGCGGCCGCAGAAAATGATCGCGATCCACAGGATGACGAGGAAAAACGCAGCGGCCTTCGTTCCACCGCCGACCACTTCGCCCTGGACGCCGTTGGCACCGGCCGTCCGCCGGCTCAGGCTCTTGGTGAAGGCAAGCGAAGACACCACTGCCGTGACGACGAGGATCATCTTGATCCAGAAGATCGCATTCAGCAGGTTACGCACCGTATCGCCGAACAGCATCGCGACGCCGGAGGCGATCACGAACAGCAGCGACCACCAAAGCACCTTGGTATAACGCCGCGAAGTTTCCGCGAGCGTGGCGTGCCCGGCAAAGCCGAAAATCCGCATATTGAGCATCAGCACCGCGGAAAACGAGCCCGCGATCGCCAGGATATGAATGATCTGCATGATCGGAATGGCCCAGAAATGGACCACCACCCACTGGGTGAGCGGCCATTCGGACATGCCCAATGCAAAATCGGCTAGCCACGTCGAGCGTAGCCACTCTGTGATATTATATAAAAAATCGCCCATCAGAGAACTCTCTTTCCCTGCACCAAGCCCATAAGACCCACGCCCCCCGCAACGGACACGCGGCACTCCCTCAACCGACCCATGCGGATCGTGCGCCCTGCTGCCGAGTTAATTACGGTAACGGGGGCAGTTACACCGAGTTACACACCGCCAAGAGCCTATCAGCGGCCCATGCGCGTTGACGCAACGCAAATCGGGTAGCGTCCAGAACGGTTCAAGCCAATCGCGTCAAGCCCTTTGTTGACTAGGTCCAGCGAAGCCGCGCCGCAAAAAGCCCACTGCGACATTTGGATGAAACACTGCGACAATTGGACACAAGTCCGCGGGAAAATGTGACTGTCTGGGCATTGTCAAAAGGAAGGCCCCGGCTTAGGACATAATCAACGAGCAAGGCCGGCCAGGGATCGATCGGCCGAGGCGAATATACGGCAGGGAGGACGAAATATGCGAGTCGCTGGGAGCCTCGGGCTCGCGACAACGTTGCTGTCCGCGGCCGGCGCCGCGGCGATCGCTCAAGCCGCGTTTGCCCAGGAAAGAATCCCCGATGGCGATTGGCTGACGATCAACCGCGATCTCGCCTCCACCCGCTTCTCGCCGCTTGCCGATATCAATCGCGGCAACGTCACCCAGCTCAAGGAAGCGTGGACCTATACCCTGCGCTCCACCAATACCGCCGTGCCGATCGTCATCGACGGCACGATGTACATGCCCGCGGGCAGCCGCGTGGTGGCGCTGGATGCCGACACCGGGCAGGAAAAGTGGGCCTATTCCCTTCCCGCTCCGGCACCCGCCGCCGGCGGCCAGGGCGGACAGGGCGGCCCGCCGCCCAGCTTCTCGACCCGCGGCGTGGGCTACTGGCCGGGCGATTCGGCCACGCCGGCGCGCATCCTGGTGATGTCGGGCAGCAACATGATCGCGCTTGACGCCGCGACGGGCCAGCCTTCGGCCGGCTTCGGCACCGGCGGCAAGATCGACGTGGGCGTATCCTACGGCGGATCGGTGACGGTGGCGCAGGACGTGGCGATCATCGGCGCCGCGACGCTGGAAAACCCGATAGGCGTGCCGGGCAACCCGCGCGCCTTCGACGTGCGCACCGGCCGCAAGCTGTGGGAATTCCAGACGGTGCCGCAAGCCGGCGAGCGCTACAACGAAACCTGGGGCAACGGCTGGAAGGGCCGTTCCGGCACCAACATGTGGGCGTTCTCCGCCCCGGTGGACGTGCAGCGCGGGATCGTGGTGCTTCCGCTCGGCTCGCCCTCCCCCAATTATTGGGGCGGCGAGCGGCCGGGCGACAACCTCTACGGCAACTCGCTGGTGGCGGTGGACCTGCACACCGGCGCGTACAAATGGCACTTCCAGACGGTGCACCATGACATCTGGGACGTCGACCAGGCGACCGCCGGCGCGATGATCGACATCGGCAAGGGTGCGAATCGGCGGCCGATCATCGTTTCGGCCAACAAGAGCAGCCTGGTCTTCGAAATCGACCGCGAGACCGGCGAACCCTATCTGCCTGTGGAAGAGCGGCCGGTGCCGGTCGGCGACGTGCCGGGCGAATACTACAGCCCGACGCAGCCCTTCCCGGTCAACACCCCGCCGCTGAGCCGGGTGAGCCTGACGTACGACGATATCGTCGATGCCGAGGACACCACGCCGGAACACGCGCAGGCCTGCCGCGCGATGTGGGACAAGTACGGCGGGTTCAACAATTACGGCCCGTACACGCCGTTCATGTATCACGCCGCGGGCGCGCCGGTGCGCTCCACCATCCAGCTGCCCGGCGGCACCGGAGGCGTGAACTGGGGCGGCCCGGCGGCCGACCCGACGACCGGCCTGGTCTATTTCAACGCGCAGGACACCTCGCTGATCGGCTGGGTGGAGCGCCGGGAAGGCACCGAAAGCTACAGCTTCGATGCCAACGACACCGATCAGCCCTATGACCGCGCGAGCGTGGACGGGAAGGGCCCGTTCTTCTCGTTCAGCGCGCCGCTGTCGGGCAAGTATGATGCCAACGGCCGGGCGCAGGGACCGCAGGCCCCGTGCTACAAGCCGCCGTGGGGCGAACTGGTGGCCGTGGACGCGCATGACGGGGCCATCAAATGGTCCGTGCCGCTGGGCGTCATGGACGAATTGCCCGAGGGCAAGCGCCTGGTCGGCAACTCCGGCAGCGCCGGCCCGACCGTAACCGCTGGCGGGCTGGTGTTCGTCGGCGCAACCAACGACAGGCGCTTCCGCGCCTTCGACGCCGAGACCGGCCGCCAGCTTTGGGAAGCGGCCCTTCGCGGCAACGCCAATGCCAATCCGATGACCTATCGGGGCCGCAACGGCACGCAATATGTCGCCATCAATGCTGGTGGCACTATCGTCAGCTATTCGCTATCCCGCTGAGGGATTCCAACAGAGAGAGGTAGTTGGGGGATGAAAAAGTTTTCCATTCTGGCAGCCACGGCGGCGGCCTTCATCATGGCGGGAAGTGGTGCCGCCCTGGCACAGACCACGCAGCCCGCCACGATCGACGGCCACCCGAACCTGAACGGCATCTGGCAGACCATGAGCCGTGCCAATGACAATCTGGAGCCGCATTCGGCCTCTCCGGCGCCGCTCAAGATCGTCGACCGTGAATTCGGCGTGCTCGGCGCGACCCCGGCCGGCCTCGGCGTCGTCGAAGGCGGCAAGATCCCCTACAAGCCGGAAGCGCTGGCGCGCCTCAACGAGAACCGCCAGCACCTCGTCAAGTACGATCCGGAAGCGGCCTGCTATCTGCCGGGCATCCCGCGCGCCACTTACCTGCCTTATCCGTTCCAGATCATCCAGGGCGGTGGCGGCGACGACATGCTGATGGTGTATGAATACGCCAATGCCAACCGCGTGGTCGAAATGCGCGACGTGGACATCCCGCCGATCGATACCTGGATGGGCACGTCCTACGGCCAGTGGGAAGGCGATACGCTGGTCGTCACCACGCTGGCGCAGAGCCCCGGCGAATACAAGGCGCCGCGCGGCGTAATGCTGGAAGGCGTGACCTGGCTGGACCGGACGGGCAACTACCTGACCAACAGCTCCACCGTGGTCGAGCGCTTCAAGAAGATCGACAACGATCATCTGCAGTACACGGCGACGATCACGGACCCCGAGCTCTATACCAAGCCGTGGACTATCTCGATGGTGCTTTATCGCCACGTCGAACCCAACGCGCAGCTTCTTGAGTTCCGTTGCGTGCCATTCAGCGAAATGATGCTATATGGTGACCTTCTGGAGGAGAGCCCGGCGGGTTCGGGTGCCGAAGCCGCCAAGTGATGAAACTATTGTGACCCGCATTCGAGAAGTTGAGGAGTAACTTGCCATGCATTTGAAGAAGTGGACTGCCGGCGCGATCGGTGCTGTCCTGGCGGTGGCCACCGCGGGCACCGCTCTCGCCCACCACTCGTTCGCCACCGAATTCGACCGCAACAAGCCGGTCCGCCTCGAAGGCAAGGTGGTGAAGTTCGAGTGGGTCAACCCGCACTCGTGGATTCACCTGAAGACTGCCGACGGCACCGTGTGGCGCGTCGAAGGCGGCGCCCCCAGCGCGCTGCTTCGCCGCGGTTGGAACAGGAACTCGCTGCCGGCGGGCACCGACATCATCGTCGACGCCTTCCGCGCTCGCGACGGTGACACCCGCGCCTCGGCGGCGGAAATCCGCTTCCCGAACGGCCGCGAGCTGTCGCTCGGCAACCCGACCACCGAAGCGGTGGCTGCGGCGGCCAAGCGCGGCAACTAAGCCGGACGGCTCTCCGCCCCAGGCGGAGCCAAGAAACGGGCCCGCGACGGATCGTCGCGGGCCTTTTTCATGCCCGAAGCTTTCATGCCAAAGGCCTTTGCTTCCGCGCCGGGCGAGCTACAGGCCCTGCGCCGCGCGGGGACCGAAGAGGATGATCGCCGCGCCGCCAAGGCACACCGCAGCGCCGATCAAGTCCCAACGATCCGGCCGGGCGCCTTCGACCAGCCACAGCCACATGATCGCCGACACGATATAGACGCCGCCATAGGCCGCATAGGCCCGGCCAGCGTGGTCAGCCTCGACAAGCGTCAGCAAGTAGGCGAACAGGGCCAGCGCGGCCATGCCGGGCGCTATCCACCAGATCGAACGGCCCATGCGCAGCCAGGCCCAGAAGGCGAAGCATCCGGCGATCTCGGCAAGCGCCGCTCCAATATAGGCCAAGGCGGACATTCATCCGGTGTCGCAGCCGCGCAGGCGATCCGCAACGGCCTTGCGGCCGGCTCCGGAACAAATCGGCACTGGCGCCGTTGATCCGATCGACGCGGTCGCGTCGAAGGGGGTCCGATGCCACAGGGTATCATATGAGCACCGTCCTGCTTGTCGAGGACGAGCTTCTCGTCCGCGAGCTGGCCAGCGAGGATCTGGCTGAGGCCGGCTTCGAGGTGACCTGCGCGGGCAATGGGGACGATGCGCTGGCCTACCTGAATGAAGGGCGCCAGTTCGAACTGCTGTTCACCGATATCCGGATGCCGGGCACGGTGGACGGCTGGCAACTGGCCGAGCAGGCACGAGACTTCTGCCCGGGCATCAAGGTCATCTACGCCACCGGCGTGGGCGATGCCGGCGACCGACTGGCGAATCATGAACGTTACGTCCGGAAGCCTTATAATCTGGCCGACCTGCGCAGGGTGCTGGCCGATCTGGGCTTCGCGACCTGAAGCCGCGAGCGGAGGCCATCGGCCCGCCGCATTTCGCCCCGTTTCCGGGAACCCCTACCCCCCTCGCGCTTTCCCGTAGAGCGGGGCGCGGGAACGCTGCTGTGCGAGCGCGAGGGGCGGGTGAACACCGAAACGAACAAGGCCGAGTTCTCGAATAGCCAGCGTGAAAAAATCGCCGCGCTTCGCCGGTTTCGCCATGGCGATTTCACGGTGCGCCTGCCGGAGCCGGGCCAAGGCACCGATCCCGAATTCACAGCGCTGTTCAACTCGGTGGTTTCGCTCAACCAGCAAATGGCGGACGAGCTGGAGCGGATCGCGCGCCGGCCTCGCCAGAAAAGCGGCCGCAAAAGGGGCGCGCGGATCGCCGGGGCCGAAGGCGGCTGGGCGGTCATGCTGCAAGCGATCAACACACTCATCGAGCGCGAGGACATGGCGCGAGCGGACAAGCCCGAGCCCCTCCCTGTCACCTCCCGACACACGCCCCAATCCCTCGCCAATCTGAGCCACGAACTGCGCACGCCGCTGAGCCCGCTGCTGATCCTTTCGAAGATGCTGGCCGACAACGCCGAGGGCAATCTTACTGAAAAGCAAGTGGAATTCGCCCGGACGATCCATTCCGCCGGCACCGACCTGGCGGCCCTGGTCAACGATATCCTCGATCTGGCCAAGATCGGATCAGGCACCGCCGCGATCGAGATCGGGGAGGTGTCGCTTGTCGATCTGGGCCAGACTCTCGAGCAGACCTTCCGCCAGCTTGCCGTGGAAAAGGCCCTGCGCTTCGACATGGAGCTGGCCGACGACCTGCCGGCCACGATCCGGACCGATGGGATCCGCCTGAGGCAGATCGCGCGCAACCTGCTGTCGAATGCCTTCAAGTTCACCGCCAGCGGCGGCGTGGTCCTGGCAATGGACACGGCGCGCAGCGGGTGGAGCCGCGATCATCCGGTGCTCGGCGAAGCCGGGCAGGTGATCCGCATCGTCGTGGCCGACAGCGGCATCGGCATCCCGCCGCATCAGCAACAGCTGGTGTTCGAGGCATTCCGCCAGGCCGACGAGACGGCCAGCCGCGAATATGGCGGCACGGGCCTGGGTCTTTCCATCAGCCGCGAGATCGCCGGCCTTCTGGGCGGCGAAATCCGGCTCAGCTCGGCGGTGGGCCAGGGCTCGACCTTCACGCTGTATATCCCTGCGCACACGCCGGAGCCGCCGCCGCGTCCAAGACCGGCGCGGCACGGCGGTGCCGCCGATGCAGGCTGGCCCGGTCCGACCCTGCCCACGCCGGGCGCGGCCTGAGAGCGGCCATGCCCCTTCCCCCGGCCCCGAATGCGAAACAGTGCAAACCGAAAGAAGCCGGCCGGGCGCGGGTCCTGCTGGTGGATGATGATCCGGGCAGTGTCCTGGCCCTTACCGAAGTGCTCCGGCCGATCGCGGACGTGGTGACGGCGACATCGGGCCGCGAAGCCTTGCATGCCCTGCGCAAGGAGCATGTCGCCGTCATCCTGCTCGACGTGTTCATGCCGAAGATGGACGGGTATGAGACCGCCCGGCTCATCCGCCAGCATCAGCGCACGGCGCATGTCCCGATCATCTTCCTGTCCGCCGTGCACAAGGACACCGATCATCTGATCCGGGCCTATTCGATGGGCGCGGTGGATTATGTGTTCAAACCGGTGGACCCGGTGGTGCTGCGTTCGAAAGTAGCGGTCTTCGTCGATCTCTTTCTCCTGCGCCAGCAGATCGCCGCGCGCGGGCGGGCGGAACAGAAGCTGCGCGAGGCCAACCTGCGCGGCGAGACCGAGCGGCTGGAAGTCGAGCGGGAATTGCAGAACACGCGGCTGCGCCAGGCGGCGATGCTCGATGTCCTGCCCATGGCGCTGTACGAGGCCACGCTGGACGAGCGCGGGCGGCTGGTCCGCCGGATCGTGGGCGGCGATGTCAGCAAGATCGCCGGAACCGATGCCGCCGCGCTCGCCTCGGGCGAGTTGCGCTGGGAAGAGCGGATCGCGACGGAGGATTCGGCGGACCTCGACAGCCGCTGCAAGGGCTATACCGACACGACGCGCGTGGCCCATTACCGCTGGGCGCGCAGCGACGGGGGGACGATCCACATCCTGGACCAATGCGTGCAGACCAGCGACGATGGCCACTGGGTGGGGACACTGTTCGACGTGACCGCCCAGCATGAGCTGGAACAGCAGCTGATGCAGGCGCGCAAGGCCGAGGCTCTGGGCCAGCTGACCGGCGGCGTGGCGCACGATTTCAACAATCTGCTCGCCGCCGTGCTGGGCGGGCTGCGCCTGCTGGAAGCGCGCGTGGAGCTTGGCGAGCGCGAAAAGCAGATCGTGGGGCACATGCGCCACGCCGCGGAAAGCGGCGCCGATCTGGTCCGCCGGCTGATGGCCTTTGCCCGCAAGCAGGAACTGTCCCCCACCAGCGTCGATCCGCAAGCGCTGTGCAACGCGGTGGCGGCGCTGGTCGAACACACGCTGGGGCCGAATTATTCCGTGCGCTGGAGCGTTCTCACGAACGACTTGCTGCTGTTCGTCGACAAGGCGCAGCTTGAGCTGTCGCTCGTCAACCTGCTGATCAACGCCCGCGACGCCATGCCCGGCGGCGGCCCCATCGACGTGCTGGTGGAGGAAGCGAGCCGCCCCGCCCGCATATCCGCCAGCGGGCCCGAGGAACTGGTGCGCATCCGCGTGCGAGACCAGGGCGAAGGCATCCCGCCGAGGCTTCTCGAACGCGTGACCGAGCCGTTCTTCACCACCAAGGGCGCCGGGGAAGGAACCGGGCTGGGCCTGTCCATGGTGGCCGGCTTCGTCGAACAATCCGGCGGCACGCTGCGCATCGACAGCGAGCCGGGCAAGGGAACCGAGATCACCCTGCTGCTTCCCGCCACCCGGACGCCCGAACGCATCGCGGCGAAGCCGGACGAGGCGGAACACGCGATCCGCATCCGGTCGGTGCTCCTGGTGGACGACGACGAAGGCGTGCGCGAGATCCTGGGCGAGCAGCTGCGCGAACTGGGCCTGGACGTGACGGTCACCGAAAACGCCGAACGCGCGCTGCGCTGGCTGGAGCGAAACCAGCGCCGCCCCGAATTCATCCTGACCGATTTTTCCATGCCGGGCATGGACGGGGTGGAATTCCTCGCGGCGGTGCGCGAGCGGTGGCCCACGATCAAAGGCGCGATCATGACCGGCAACCCGCAGGATCGCCTGGCCAGCGGCGCGGCGAATGTGCCGATCGTGCACAAGCCCATCGACCTGCCGGATCTGAAGCGGCTGCTGGCGGATGCCTAGCGCCGCTTCAGGCCCTTGGCAGCGCGTCAGAATCCCAGGCGGGCGCCGACGTAAACACTCCTGCCCAGCGTATTCGTGCCGTAGGTAACCTGATAGTTCTCATCGAACAGATTCACCACGCGCGCGAACAGCTCCATACCATCGGAATAGCGATAGGAGCCGAGCAGATCGACCACCACGTAATCGTCCGTCACGCCGCCGTAACCGGACGCATCCTTGTCACGGTAGCGGGCCCGCGCGGTCAGTTGCACCCCTTCGACGGGTAGAACGGTGACGGACGAGGTGGCGGTATACTTGGGCCGCCCGCTTTTCACATATACTCCGTCAAGATCGTTGTCCTGCCGGTGGTTGATGTAAGTGAACATCTGGCTCAGCTGAAGCCATTCGAGCGGCTGCGCCGAGAGGCCGAACTCCACCCCGTTGGCCTTGGTGCGCCCCCACTGGTCATAGCCGCCATAAGGCGGGCGGCTGCCGTCGAAGACGATCTCGTTGGTCTTCCTGAGCTCGAAATACGAAGCCTGCGCGGTAAGCGAATGGCCCAGCGCCAGGTCCACGCCAGCGTCCCAGCCCTTGCTTTCTTCCACCTTGAGATCGGGGTTGCCGTAAGTCGGATCGAACAGCTGGTAGAGACCGGGAGCCTTGGCGCCGGTGCCGTAGCTGGCGCGCAGCTTGGCCGGGCCGACGACATAGGCGAGCGTGCCGCGATAGGTATCGAAGCTGCCGAAGCGGCTGTTGTCGTCCAGCCGGGCGGCGCCGGTCAGGGTCAGGTTCCTGATTGGGCGCAGGGCAAGTTCGCCATAGATCGACTTGGTGTCGATGCCCTCGACGAAGCTGCCGGTGTAATTGGTGAGCTGATCGGTGTCTTCCCACTCCAGATTGCCGCCCGCCGCCACGCTGACCATACCGCCGGTATCATATTTCAGATCGAGGGCGAGCTGGTCCTTCGTGCCTTTGTAGACATCGCCTTCCGGCCTGTTCCACGTCCCGAAATAGAGGCGCCGCGCGACATAGCGGCTGGCCGTCGCCTTGGCCGTGAAGGCCCCATTATCGGAGCGGAATTCCCCCTGGCCGGCAAAGGCATATTCGCGCTTTCTCACCGTGTCGGTCGAATCGTCGGTGGTGCCGTCGAGATCGGAGGAACTGTCGAGCCAGAAGCCGATCGCCTGGAAGCTGAGGTTCTGGCTGGCAGCCACACCCGCGCGGCCGGAGAAGCCATAGCGCCAGTAGCCGTCCTTTTCGGTTATCGGCGAAGTCGCCGTATCCGGGTCCGCCAGCGACGGGCCTTCATGGCGATAGCCGGTAGCGGTGACGCGGAAATCGAGCGGGCCGCTCTTGCCGAGAACAGAAGTCCCGGCATTCAGCGTGCCGTGGGAGCCGACTTCCAGTTCCGAATTCACCGCGATGCCTTCTTCGGTGGCGCGCTTGGTGATGATGTTCACCACGCCGCCGATCGCGTCCGATCCGTAAAGCGAGCTTTGGTTGCCGCGCAGCACTTCGATGCGGGCGATATCGGCGGTGATGAGGTGATCGGCCTGGAACTGGGTGGTCGTGGAGCTGGGATCGCCCAGCTCGATGCCGTCTATCAGCCAGAGCACTTCGTCATTGTTCGAGCCGCGGATGCTGACATTGGTGTTGTCGCCCGGCCGGTCGCTCGAAACCGAGATGCCGGGCACGTCCAGCAAGGCTTCCTTGACGAAGGTGATCTGCCCGCTCTGGAGCTGGGCCTCGGTGATGACCGACACGGCGCTGCCGATATCGTGCGGATCCTCGGTGGCGCGTGAGGCGGTGACGATGATCGCATTGTCCGGCGAATGGGCCTCCTCCTGCGCCAGCGCCATGGCGGAGGTGGACAGCAGCAGCAGCGGCAGCATCCTCGCGGCCAGTCGGGTGGAAGATGCGATGATAGGCCTCATGAAAAGTGGTTCCCGTTGCGTTTCCGTTTTTCAGCCGCGCCTATCCGGCGCATTGGGGCCACTCGTGAAGTTAATTACGGTAATGGCCCCGTTACAGCCGCGTTACATGGCCGGGACGCGGACAGCTTGCCGCGCTGCGGAGAGCGATGGTAACGCCGCAAAGGGGCTTCTGGCGGCATTGGGGGATCGATGTCCTGGCGCGTTTCGCTGATTGCCGCGATACCGGCGCTCATCCTTGCGGGATGCGCGGATGAAGGCGTGCCCATCTCGGGCGATATGCTGGCTTACGAGCCGAGCCTTGCGGTCACTCCGCACGCGGCCTTCGCGGCGTGGCATGGCGGAACGGGCGATCGCTCGCTGATCTATGTCCAGCCGCTGGACCAAGCGGATCGGCCGGCCGGCGAACCGATCGCGGTGAGCGACGGGCGGTATCTGGCTTATGAGCCTGACCTGGTGGCGACCGCGCGGGGCCTGGCCGTGGCGTGGTACCAGAAGGATCGCGCGAGCGGCCGTCTGACGGCCTGGCTGGCGGGGCTGACGCCGCAAGGCCGGCGCCAATGGCTCCTGCCGCTGACCGCCGGAACCGGGCAGGCCCGCAATCCCGTCGTGCGCACGCTGGGCGATCACCTGGAAACCGCTTGGATCGAGCAGCCGGCGAAGGATGACGGATCGAATACCGCCACGATCTGGCATCAACGCCTGTCCCTGGCCGGCGAGCCGCTGGGGCCGCCCCGGGAGATCGGCCAGGCCAACCGCGATACATGGAACCTCAACGCCGCGGTTGCGGGAGGAAACCTGGTGGTGACTTATGATGCCGCGCTCGGCACCAGGGCGCACGAATTGCAGATGATCGTGGTTCGCGGCGGCGCCAGTGTTCACCAGCGGCTGAGCGGGGATGACGGCCATGCCTCGGTCTATCCCGACCTTCAGATGGGGCCATCGGGCCAGGCCGCGCTGACCTGGTTCGACGAGCGCGACGGGAACAACGAGGTCTATCTCATTGCCGCGCCGCTGGATCGCCTGATGGATGGCAGGGCGCCCGCGCCGGTCCGCATTTCTCACAGCGAAGCGGATTCGATCGGCGCCTATGTCGCGTGGAACGGGCGGACCATCGGCCTTGCCTGGAGCGACGACCTGTCCGGACAGCGCGACATCTTCGGGCAGACCTTCACCGCCAGCGGCACGCCGCTGGGGCCGATCCGCAATCTCGGCGCCAGCCGGGAAGACGCCGGCGTGCCGGCCATCCGCGCCAGCGGCGACGGGTTTCTGGTAGTGTGGAACGACTATGTCGCGGGGGCCGGCGGCGGCCGCCATATGAACATGGCGTCGTCCACCATCAGACTTGCGCGGCTTCCCATCGGGAACTGACCGAACGCGCCCCTGCCCCGGTCTGCCGCCGATCCCACAGGCGCCAGACCAGCAGCAGCAGCACGAACAGCGCCGCCGGCCACAGCAGGCTGGCCACCGTCAGTAGCGGCATGGGCGCGGGAACCGGCAGAGGCGGGGCGGCCTTTCGTTCCTCTTCGGTCATGACCTGCCCGGCAAGCGGCGCGCGTTCCTGCTGCGAACTGGCGGGCTGCTGAGAGGCGGGCGCCGTCTGAGCCGTGGACCGGCGCGGTGCCTGTGAAGCGGGAGCCGTGCGGCCGGGCTGAGATGGCTGCTGCTGTTGCTGCTGTTGCCCTGGCGCGGGGGGCAGTTGCCGGACGAGCCGGACGTTCTCCGCCCTCTCCGCGTCGGCCCGCGCATCGTTGCGGCGGGCGAAGGCCTCCAGCTCGCTGGCGGCAGAATCGATCGTGCGGCCCATCGCCTTCTCGATCGCCGCCCGCGCCTGCGAGACGATCGGCGCCGGAACGCCGGCCCGCTCCGCTTCCTCCATCACATAGCGCATCAACCGGCCGTTGCCGCAGGAAACATCGGTGCAGTTCACCCCATGCCTGGCCACGCTTTCGAGGTATTCGCTGACAAGCTTGCCCCGTGTCGCCGCATCCGCGTTCCAGTGATCCTTGCGGATGGTCTCGATCATCCGCGCGGTGATGTCCTGATAGGCGAAGGGGGAGCTGGCTTCGAAATACTGCTTCATGCCGAGCTTCTGCTTGTCCTCGACATAGGTCTCGTAGGTTTCCTGCCACATGGCATCGTTCACCACTTCGGTCGCGGTGGCGTCCCAGCCCCACAGGTATTCGACGAATTCGCGCATCGCGCCGGCGCCGGCATAGCCTTCCGCCTGCATGCCCTTGATCCAGGTGGGATTGACGTAGCGCGAGCGGAACTCGCGGCCGATGAATTTGTCGAGCGTGGTCATCGCCGGCTTGCCGGGATCGCGCGTGTCGGTGACCATCATCTCCGGCGCCTTGCCGTCCAAGCTGCGGATCGCCGAGGAAAGGCCGCCCATGTACATGTACATGTCATCGTTATCGAGCGCGCCGTAGAGCGCCGTCGAGCTGGAATGGACCACCGTATCGGTGCCCGACAGGGCCAGCTTGAACACGTCGGGCATCGGCTGGCCCCAATAGCCGTTGCCGTATCCGTGGCCCATCTTGTTGATGTATTCGTTGGCGAAGCCCGCTTCCGAATCCCATGATCCGCTGGCGGCAACGATGCCGGACGTGTTGAGGTTGAAGGTGCCGGGCGGCTCGTCGAAAATGCGCACGCCGGCCATTTTGTCCGCATCCTCGGGTGCGACGCCCTTGTCGATCAGCACCTGCTTGATCTGGAGATAATGCTGGCGGACCTGGTTGTCCGGCTCGTCCAGCGCCTTCACCTTCTGCACCGCCGTGTCCATCAGTCGCGTCAGCTCGCCGAACAGCCCTTCGGCGGCCGAGGCGATGACGATATCGACACGCGGCCGGCCGAGCTGCTCACGCGGGATGACCTCCACGCCGGTGACGGTGCCGCGTTCGTCCCAAATGGGCTTGGTCCCCAGCAGGTAGAATATCTGGGATTCCAGCACGCCTTCGTGGCGCATGGTTTCATCGCCCCAGATCACGAACGAGACCTTCGCCGGATAGCGTCCGTTGCGGGCGACGAAATCGTCGAGCATCTGCTGCGCCAGGCGCGAGCCCATTTCCCACGCGGCCGGCTTGGGAATCTTGGCCGGGTCGATGCCGTAGAAGTTGGCGCCGGTGGGATAGGAATCGGGATTGCGCACCGGCTCCCCGCCCTTGCCAGCGGGCACGAAGCGGCCGGCCAGCGCCTTCATCAGGCTGTCCAGCTCGCGGTCGCCCGAAGCTTCGATGCGTGAACGCATGTCTTCCGCGAATACCTCGCGCGCGTCCGGCAAGGCGGAGCGATCGACGCTGACGATGGCGCGCACCGTGCTGTCCACCGCCTCGTCCGCCGGCACCCGGCCGAAGGTGTGGAGGCCATAGGGAATGGTCTGGCCGCGCAGTTCGAGCAGATAGTTCTCGACGCTGTGCAGCTGCTCGTCGGTCCATTCCGCATCGGGAGAGAGGCCGAGGTCCTTGGCCACGCCCAGCTTCACCGCTTCCTCGCGCGCCTGGCGGCCATAGACCGCGGCCAGCTCAGGATTCTTGCTTTCGTTCTTGGTGTGGTCGTTCAGCAGCTCGCTCAGCTTGGCGAGATCCTCGGTCAATCCGCCTTCGGTGAACGGCGGCACCATGTGGTCGACCAGCGTGGCCATGCCGCGCCGGCGCGCCACCAGCCCTTCGCCCACCACATCGACGTTGTAGATGTAGATATCGGGCAGATCCGCCATGAGCGCATCGGGCGCATCATCAGGCCCCAGCCCCGCGTCGCGCCCGTCGAGCCATTCCAGCGTGCCGTGGGTGCCGACATGGACCACCGCATCGGCCCCGAAGCCTTCACGCAGCCATTTGTAAGCGGCGATATACTGATGCTGCGGCGCCAGGTCCTTGGCGTGATAGAGCTTCTCCAGATCCTCGCCCCAGGCGCGCGAGGGCTGAGGCATGAGCACGATGTTCCCATAGCGCACCGCCGGAATGATCAGGTTGGTCTGACCATCCGCGTGCTCGGCCATCAGCTTGGTTTCGGCCGGATCGCCCCAGTCCTTCAGGACCTTGTCGCGCAAGGCGGGCGTGAGCGGATCCAGCCAGGTGCGATATTGATCGAGCGATACGCGCTGCGCCCCGCCCTGGGCGATCATCTCTTCCAGCTCGCCCGGCGCGGCGCCCATGACGTTGCGCGCCTTCGTGGTGATATCGGCCAGGACCTCGTCGCCCGAAGGCGGTTCACGGCCGAGGTCATAGCCTTCGGCGGCCATGCGCCGCAGCACATTGGCAAGGGATTCGGCGACGTTGAGATAGCTGGCGCCGATGTTCGCCTTGCCCGGCGGGTAGTTGTAATAGACCAGCGCGACTTTCTTGTCGGCATTGGGCTTGCGCGCCAGCTCAGCATAGCGAAGGCCGCGGCTCACAGCCATTCCCACCCGCTCTTCTATCGGGCTGGTGATGACGGATGTGAGGCCGGAGAACGGATCGCGGATCTTCTCCTTGGTGCCGACCACCGTGGGCGCGACGGTGCCGGCCAGCTCCGGCGAGGCGAGATTGAACGTGCCTTCGAAGGCTGAAAGGCCGCTGGTGGACGTGCGCCATTCCTCCTCGCTGCGGCCATAGAGGCTGACGAGGTTGATGACCGGGATGCCCACGCCTTCCAGCACATTCGCGGATTGGGCATCGTTGAACTGGAAGAACAGCCCCAGGCCCACGTCGGCGCGCACAGCGTCGCCTTCGCCCAGCAGATGCTGGAACGCGATGGCGCCGGGATAGCCGAAGACCGGGACCGCCTCCGCCCCCTTGCGCTCGATCTCCGCGACCAGCGCGTCGATCAGCGCCATGTCGCCGGAATAGTAATTCGCCTTGAAGAAGCCCACGGCCACGCGCGGCGCGCCGGGGTGGAGCTTGCCGTGGGCCCCGCGCCAGGCCTGGAACGAATCCCAGTCGGCGAAGACCTGCCCGCCCTTCCCGTCAGGATAGTAGTACCCGAAATCGAGAGATGGCTGCGGGTCCGGCAGGTCGAAGCCGGTGATCCCGGCCTTGCCCAGCGCCAGTTCCAGCAGCGCCAGCTGGTTCTGCGGGCCGCTGTGCTGCCAATAGGCCCGCGCCCGCGCATCCCATTCCACCCCCAGCTCGCGGTAATGGTCTTCGTTCTGCAAGCCTTCGCCCACGCCCAGAACCACGCCCTTGCGCTTCACCGCGCCGATCAGATCGACCGAATGCTCGCTGTCGAAACGGTCGAGCATCTGCTGGTTCATCACGTCGAACACCAGCACGTTGCTGCGCAGCAGTTCATCGGCCGGCACGTCGTCGAATGTCGATTCGGTAAGGATCTGCAATTCGATCCGGCCCTTGAGATCGGGCCGCTGCTCTATCAGCTTGCGATAGGCCGCCAGGGTGCCGGGAATGTTGTTGTCGGAATAGAGGAAGCCGATGCGCACGGGCTCCTGGCCCTGCGCCCAGGCGGCCGCGGGAACCAGCAGCAGCGCGAGAAGCGCGGCCTTAAGGAGCTTCAGCAGCGGCATCGGCACCTGGCGTGGCGGATGGATTTTCGGCATCGGGGACATAGATGATCTGCCCGCTGGCGAGGCGATAGGCCGATCCCAGCCGTTCGCCATTGCCTGTCCCGGTCTGGCCGGAGAGCTTGTAGGCGGTGATCGTCTCCCCCTTCTTGACGATGATCTCCTGCATCCCCTGGGCGTCGGTCTTGACCATGGTGACTTCGCCCTGCCCGCTCATCAGGTCACCCATGTTGTAGACGGAGAACAGGGTGATCATCAGCCCGACGATGAACACGATCGACACGTCGAACAGGTTGGCGACGCCGGATAGCGGGTCTTCCTCGGGCGGCTCGGACGGCGCGGCGAGCTTGATGAACCGGCCCATCAGCGCGTCTCCAGTTCCGTCGCGACGACTTCGGCGAGATAGCGCTGCTCGCGGATCGAGGCGCTGACCCAGTTCTGCCGCAGGGCCACCAGGCCATAGGCCAGCGTGCCGGTGGCGAGCCCGACGATCGTGCTGGTGAAGGCCACCACCATCTGCCCGGCCATGGCGTTGAGATTGCCGCTGGCCATGGCCGCGAGCGAGCTGCCCATCGGGATCAGCGTACCGATCAGGCCCAGGCTGGGCCCCACCTTGACCAGCGCGCGCGGCCCGTCCAGCTCGTGACGCAACTTCTCCTCATGTTCGGCCACGACGTTCTCCAGCCCGCCGTGGTGGAGCGCCTGGGCGCTGTTCAGTTCCTGGATCGCGGCCAGCATATGCCGCAGGCCGGCGGGGAGCGCGGCGCGGCGCTCTTCCGAAGTATCGAGCACGCGCCCTTCCTGGAGCCAGCGCTTGATGTCGAAACCCTCGCGCTCGCTGCGCCGGCGCACGGCCTCGATCAGATAGCTGCCGGCATAATACAGCGCGAAGGCCACGCAGACCCACAGCAGCAGCATGACCGGCAGGCGCAGCACCTGGCCCAGCGCGAAAAGCCCGTTTTCGAGAACATTGCCGAAATTCATCGTCTGACCCAAAACCCTTTCACCAGGCCCACAAGGAGGGCCGCCCCCAGTATCACTATCGTCCAGATCGGCGGCAGGGGCGCGATCAAATCCGCCGCACCGTGGCCCAGCACCCGGGCCGATTGCCAGCCGAACACGAGATCGGCCAGAAGCCCGACCGGCAGCACCAGAAGCGCCACGGCGGTCAGCACCATCTCGCGCTGCCGCACGCCGCCCCGCGCGCCGCCGCCCCAAGCGAAGCCGCAGGCCAGCGCCGCAAACGTGACGCCGGCCGAAAGCCACAGCGGCACCCCGCCGGTGACCTGCAAGGCGGCGACCAGGCCGGCGCTCGCCCCGCCCAGCACCGCGCCGACGCGTGGAAGCGGGCCGACGATCAGCCGCCAGAACACCCCAAGGGCGATCAAGGCCGCGATCCAGTTCGGCTGCGGCGAGAACCACAGCGCGGCGGCCAGCGCAGCGCCAAATGCCAGGGCGGCGGCCAGGGCGTTGCCAAGCGTCCGCCCGCTATCGCGCAGATGCGCCACCGCGGCCAGCATGGCGAGGAGCCACAGGGCGGATACGGAGAAGGAAACCGTCATGATCGATCCGCCGGGGCAACCCGCCCCGCCCCGCTCCGCCGCAGCCACAGGATGAATCCGGCGACCGCGACTGCGACGGTGAGCAGGCCGAACACACTCACCAGCACTCGATAGGGCCAGCCGAAGAAGTCCGCCGTATGCAGCATGCGAGTGGTCTTGTCGACGGCATCGGCCGGGGTGGAACCGAACGGCGGACGGAAGGCGACCGGCCGGCCGGAGACCTGATCGAACCACACCGCGGTGGAACCGTTCCGCGTGGGGCCGTCCAGGCTAGTGCGCGCGTAATACCCGATCACCCCGGCATAAGGATTGAGGCTCAGCGCTTCCGGTCCCCTGATCTCGAAGCCCCTGCGCGCCGCTTCCTGCCGCATCAGCGCCTCGCCTACATCGACGGCCCGTTCCAGCGTCATCGGATCGCCTTGCGCCGGCAGGGGATTGGTCACCGGCCGGTAAAGACCCTGGGCACCCAAGGCGCGCTGGGCCGGGGTGTGGACCTGATCGAGATTGAAGGCCACGGCCGACCAGGCGAAGACCAGCATCGCCGGCAGGATCCACAGGCCGATGGCGCGGTGCAGATCGCGGATCAAGACGGCGCTGCCCTGCCTGCGCCGGACGGTCCATGCCCGGCCCCATTGGCGCAGGCCACCGCGCCCGCCCTTCCCCGCCCGCGGCATGCTGAGGACCAGGCCCGCCAGGCATTCCAGGAACCAGATCAGCGCCGCCACGCCGAACAAGAGCCGCCCCCATTGCCCGGCAGCCAGGCTGTAATGGAACGAGACAAGGAACGGCATGAGATTGACCGGCCCATCGCGCAGATCGGCATAGCGCACCCGCTGGCGGATCGCGCCAGTATAGGGATCGACGAACACTTCGTCATAGCCGAGCGGCGCCTCGCCGGGGTGTGCGGAAACGAAGACCGCCCGCGCGCGGCTGGGTTCCACCACCAGAGGAATGTAGCTGACCGTGCCGCCCGTTTCCGCTTCCACGCGGCGCGCCAGTTCCGGGCCGGTCAGCGGCGTGGCCCGGGCATCGGGCGGCGCCACGTTCCAGACCTGGGGCGCGACCAGGTGGCCCAATTCGCCCTGGAACGGCAGGATCGCCCCCGTAAGGCCGGCGATGACCAACACGAAAGCAACCGTCAGGCCAGCCCAGCGATGTACGATCAACAGAAATGGGCGCACGGCTGCGAGGTAGGCCCGGCAGCCGCAGCGACAAGTAATTTACGGTTATGTAACGTAACACGCCCGGTTTGAGGCGCTCGGCCCCGTGCGTGCGACAGACAGTTCAGCGGCCGCCGGGGCTATTCACCCGGGGCGGCGAACGGAAGCCCGGCGCTGGTGAATGCCCTTGCGACACCGGCGAAGGAACGCGCGAACAGGGCCGCCCAATCGGCATGCACCAGTTGGCGCGCGATGGCCGCCATCGCGGCGTCATCCCGTTCGGCGACCGCCACGGCGGTTGCGATCAGCACCGCTTCGTGCTCAGTGATATCCACGCGATCGACGCCTCCGAACCGCAAGGGAATCAGCGTGTTGTTGCACAAAGTTCGCATGGCGACATGGAAATCGCCCGCGGCGCGCTCCACGCCCATGCCGACGAAGGCCGCTCTCAGCACGCCGCAAGCGCATCGCCCGTCCACCGCCGCCACGACCCATTGGCGCATGGCCCAGATCAGGAAGCGCGCCCCATCGGGCTGGCTGTCCAGCGGCTGATCGACGAAGCGGTAGATGGCGGCCCTCTCTCGCTGCGCTGCTTCGGGCAGCTCAGACGAAGCCATAAAGTATCGCTAATGCGAGTCAATCGCATATCTACGCTAGAGCGAGGCAAGCCACGCGCCCCGCCGCCGCCCATTACATCTGGATTAACGCCATCGACCTTTCGGCCAGGCTTTCCTACCCCTGTCCACGACAGGGATGGAGGGGGTCTTGATCAGGGGTGCGATGATTCTGGCGGCGGCCGTTGGCCTGCCGTCGCTGGCGATACAGGCGCGGGCGCAGGAACAGGCGGTGGACACTCGCTCGGGAAATGCCCGGCTGGTTTTCGAGGCCGCATTCTTCGCCCAGTTTTCGCCGGCCAATGCCTTGCAGGTGATCCAGCGCGTGCCCGGCTTCACGCTGGAAAGCGGCAGCACCGAAGTGCGCGGCTTCGCCCAGGCGGCGGGCAACGTGGTCATCGATGGCCAGCGCCCGAGTTCCAAGAGCGATTCCCTCGACACCGTTCTCTCCCGCATCCCGGCCTCGCGCGTGCTGCGCGTGGAACTGGCCCCCGGGAACGCGTTCGGCGCGGACTATGCCGGCAAGCCCCAGGTCGCGAACCTGATCCTGACCGATGCGGGCGGCCTTGCCGGAACGCTGGAAGGGCGGCTTTCGCGCGAATACACCGGCCGCATCCTGCCCAAGGGCAACGCCGCGCTGACTTATCGCCGGGGCGCCTCCTCGTTCAGTGCCTCCCTCAGCTACCAGCTGTTCAACATGTCCAGCGAGGAAGGCTTCGACCGTCTCGTCGCGCTGCCATCGCGCGAGACGCTGGAGTTCCGCGAGAAGACCAGCCGCAACACCGAGCCGCTCACCGTGGCCTCGCTCGGCTGGGCGCTGGAGGAAGCGCCCGATCGCAGTGTGCATATCAACGGCAAGCTGTCGTTCGACAAATGGACGCTGCACGATGCCGCCAGGGTGTTCGCCGGCGGGATCGCCACGCATGACGAGCTTTACAGCGAAGACCACCTCTGGCGCACGCAGGAGTTGAGCGGCGATGTGACCCGTCCGCTCGCCGGCGGGGCGATCAAGCTGAACCTGCTGGGGACGCACCGCCACCGCCGCAACGACGATGCCTTCGCCTCCACCACTACGGACAACGCCGCGCTCGGCGGCTTCTACCAGGATTTCGACGATTACCGCGACGAACGCCTGGCCCGCCTGGCCTGGAGCCGCACCGGCCTGGCCGGCTGGACGGTGGAGATCGGCGCGGAAGGCGCCTTCAACCGCCTGCGCAGCGATCTCAATATCTTCGACGTGGATAGCGCCGGTCAGCGCACCCCGGTCGATCTGCCGGTGGACGATGCGACGGTGTCGGAATATCGCGCGGAAGGCTTCGCCAATGCCGGCCGTGCGCTCGCCAGCGCGCTGCGGCTCGACCTGGGCCTCAATTATGAAGTCTCGCGGCTCAGCGTCACGGGCGATGTCAGTGCCCGGCGGGTGCTCAAGTTCCTCAAGCCCAAGGCTTCGCTGGATTGGACGCCGGGCCGCTGGCACGTCCAGCTCAGCGGCAAGCGCACCGTCGCCCAGCTCCGCTTCGAGGATTTCGTCAGCGGCGCCTCTTTCGACACCGGCCAGACGGATGGCGGCAATGCCGAGCTTCAGCCCCAGCGCAAGTGGGAGTTCCTGCTGACGGCCGATCGCCGCGTGCTGGGCGACGGGCGCCTGAAAGTCGACCTGGGCTATAACGCGGTGTCCCTGGTGCAGGACCGGATACCGCTCACCATGCTGGACCCGGAGACGGGCGAGCCGGTGAACATCGGCCTCGATGCGCCGGGCAACCTCGGCAATGGGCGCGAATGGATCGCGCGGACCAATCTGGACCTGCCGCTGACCCGCCTCGGCCTCACGGGCGGCCGGCTCAGTGTCTCCGGATCCTATCTCGATACCTCGGTGCGCGATCCCTACACCCTGGCGGACCGGCATTTCTCCGGCACCTCGCTATTCGCCTATTCCGCTACGCTGCGGCAGGATCTGGCGCGCTTCGCCTGGGGAATCGAGATGCGTGGCGACACCGGGGCGACTTACTATCGGCTGCGTGAAACGGACCATATCCAGGGCATATCGCCGCGCCTTTCTGCGTTCGTCGAATATCGCCAGAGCCGGAGCACGACGGTGATGCTGGGGATCGATAACCTCAGCGACGCCCGGTCCCGCCGCTGGCGCACATTCTACGATCCCGATCGCACCGCGCCCGATCCGTTCCGCGAGGAATACCGCGAGCGCAAGCCGCACACTCTGCTCTATCTCTCGCTGAAGCACAGCTTCGGGTAGAGCATGATCGTCTTTGGCTGAAACACTCGTCATTGCGAGGAGCGTAGCGACGAAGCAATCCAGGGCCGCGTGCATGGCGCTCTGGATTGCTTCGCTACGCTCGCAATGACGATTCAGAGGAAGGCGATCATGCTCTGGACCGGCACCCGCCTCACTGCGGAATCTCGACGTGCCCGCCGAAGCCGAACCGCATCGCCGACAGCAGCTTGCCGCCGAACGTGCCGTCGACCCGGCTGCGATAGCGCGCGAACAGCGCGGAAGCCAGGACGTGGGCTGGCACCGCTTCCTCCATCGCGGCTTCCACCGTCCAGCGGCCTTCCCCGGAATCGGCCACCCGGCCGCTATAGGCTTCGAGCATCTGGTCCTCCGCCAGCGCCGTCGCCGTCAGGTCGAGCAGCCAGGACGAAATGACGCTGCCGCGCCGCCAGACTTCGGCGATATCGGTCAGGTTCAGGTCGAACCGCTCGTCTTCGGGGAGCTGTTCGGAGGACTTGCCTTTCAGGATGTCGAACCCTTCGGCGTAAGCCTGCATCAACCCGTATTCGATGCCGTTGTGGATCATCTTGACGAAGTGGCCCGCCCCCACCGGGCCGACATGGACATAGCCCTTCTCCGCGCGCGGATCGGCATGGGCGTTATTGGCACGGTTCGCGGTGCGCGCGATCGTGCCGACGCCGGGCGCCAGGGCGTCGAAGATCGGATCGAGGTAATCGACGATGGCGCCCTCGCCCCCGATCATCATACAATAACCGCGCTCCAGGCCCCAGACCCCGCCCGATGTCCCGACATCGACATAGGCGATCTTCTTGCCGGCGGCTTGCCGCGCGCGGCGGATGTCGTCCCTGTAGAAAGTGTTCCCGCCGTCGATCACGATGTCGCCCGGGCTTGCTAGGTCCAGCAGAGCCTCCACCGTGGATTCCGTCGGCGCGCCGGCCGGCAGCATGACCCAGAAGATGCGCGGCGGTTCCAGCCGGTCGATGATGTCCGCCAGCCCTTTCGCGCCGATGGCCCCTTCGGCTGCGAGCTCGGTGACCTGCGCGCGGTCGCGGTCGAATGCCACGATATCGTGCCCCCGCCGCATCAGGCGCCGTGCGATATTGGCGCCCATCCTTCCAAGCCCGATGATGGCGAGCTGCATACCGTCGTTCCTTCCCGTTTGGGTGTTATCTGTGCATCGAGATCAGCGCACGGATCGTTCGCGCAGCATCATGGCGCGTTTCGTTGCCAGCGCGCCCAGCAGCGCATCGGCCGCATCGGCGAACTTCTTGACGCCATCGTCGACCAGAGCAGAGGTCACGCCGGGCAGGTCGAGACCGAGTTGCTCCACCTCGTCGAGGATCTTCTGGGCGCCCAGCAGATCGCTGGTCAATGTCTGGCCCACGGTGCCATGCTCACGGAAGGCCTCCAGCGTCTTGAGCGGCATCGTGTTGATCGTATCGGCGCCGATCAGGGTGTCGACGTAGAGCGTTTCGGGAAAGCTGGGGTCCTTCACGCCGGTGGAGGCCCAGAGCAGCCGCTGCGGCATCGCACCTTTCGCTTCCAGCCGTTTCCAGCGCGCGCTGTCGATCAGTTCCAGATACCAGACATAGGCGAGCTTGGCGTTGGCAATGGCGACTTTCCCGCGCAGCGCACGCAAGGCCGGCGCCTCCTTGTCCCCCGCCTGGATGCGCGCGTCGATCGTCTTGTCTATCGCGCTGTCGATCCGGCTGACGAAGAAGCTCGCCACGCTGGCGATCCGGTCGATCGGTTCCCCCCTGTCTACGCGCTGCTCAAGCCCTTCCAGGAAGGCGATGGCCACCGCCTGGTAGGTTTCCCGGGCGAACAGCAAGGTCACGTTGACGTTGATGCCGTCCGCGGTGAGTTCGGCGATCGCCGGCACCCCCGCTGCCGTGCCTGGGACCTTGATCATCAGGTTGGGTGCATCGACCCGCTTCCACAATCGGCGCGCTTCGGCAATCGTCTCGTCGGTATCGTTCGCCAGATAGGGGGACACTTCGAAGCTGGCGTAGCCGTCCTTCCCGTCCAGCCGATCGTAGACCGGCTTCAGATCGGCGGCAGCGGCGCGGATGTCGGCCAGGGCCAGGCCCTCGTAAAGCTCCTGCGCGTCGGGCTCGCCATGCTCCAGCGCCGCTCGCAAGTCCGCGTCATAGGCTTCCGCATCGCTCAGCGCCTTTTCGAAGATGGAAGGATTGGAGGTGACCCCCGTGATGCCGTCTTCCGCGATGAGCTTGCGGAAGCTGCCGTCCTTCAGGAAGCGGCGATCCAGGAAATCGAGCCAGACGGCCTGTCCGCGATCATGCAGGCGCGTGAGCGGACTGGGTTTCAGATCGGGCGTGGCTACCATTGTTCTTCTCCATCAGATCCCGCGCGGCCCGGCACACCGAATCCACCGTAAAGCCGAACTTTTCCTGCAGGTCGGCGATCGGGGCCGAAGCGCCGAAGGTGGACATGGTGACAGTCGCGCCGTTCGGGCCGACATAGCGGTCCCAGCCGAGGGCGCTGCCCTGCTCTACGGCGAGCCGCGATGGCACGTCGCGCGGCAGAATCGTGTCGCGATAGGCCTGGTCCTGCTTTTCGAAGAGAAACCAGCTCGGCAGCGACACCGTCCGCACCTTCACGCCCTCGCCGCTCAGCCTCTCGTGCGCGGCGGCGACCAGCGGCAGTTCCGAGCCGGTGCCGATCAGGATCAGCCCGGGCTTCCCCGCACAATCGGCCAGGATATAGCCGCCTTTCTCCAGCCCCGAGGCCGGAGCATATCGATCGCGGTCCAGCGTGGGGATCGCCTGGCGGGAGAAAATGAGCGCGGTGGGATGGCCGGTCTGCGCCAGGGCGACCTTCCAGGCCACCGCCACTTCGTTGGCATCGCCCGGCCTTATGGTGTTGAGGCCTGGGACGGCGCGCAGGCCCGCCAGCTGCTCGATCGGCTGATGCGTCGGCCCATCTTCCCCCACGCCGATCGAATCGTGCGTGAAGATGAAGATAACGGGTATCTCCATGATCGCGGAAAGCCGGATCGGTGGGCGCATATAGTCAGAAAAAACCAAAAAGGTTCCTGTGTAGGGGCGCAGATAAGTAAGCGCCATGCCGTTCGCGATCGCCCCCATGGCATGTTCGCGAATGCCGAAATGCATGTTTCGCCCGCCGGGCGTCGCCGCTTCGAGCGACGGGCTATCGGCGATCTCCGTCTTGGTGGAAGGCGAAAGGTCCCCCGCCCCGCCGACCAGCCAGGGCACATCGCGCGCGAGGGCATTCAGCACCTTGCCGCCGGCATCCCGGCTGGCGATCCCCTTGGGGTCCGCCGCGAAAACGGGCAGATCCGCATCCCAGCCTTGCGGCTGCTCGCGCTTACACAGCGCATCGAGCGCTGCCGCCAGATCGGGATAGGCCTCCCGATAGCGCCCGATCATCTCTTCCCACGCCGCGTGAAGGGGCTCGCCGCGCCCCGAGATGGCCTGGGAAAAGCTGCGCTTCGCTTCTTCGGGCACCCGGAAACGGGCATCCTCGGGCCAGCCGTAGCTCCGCTTCGCACCGCGTATCTCCTCCTCGCCGGGCGCATCGCTATGCGCCTTGCGCGTGCCGGCGCGGGTGGGAAAGCCGATCCCGATTACCGAGCGGACCATGATCAGCGTGGGGCGATCGTCCGTGGCCTGGAAGGCCTCCACCGCTTCGGCGAATGCCTCGACATCCTCCGCATCCTCGACCACATGCGTCCGCCAGCCATAGGCCTCGAAGCGTTTGCGCACATCTTCGTCGAAAGCGAGATCGGTCTTTCCCTCGATCGTGATGTGATTGCTGTCATAGACCCAGCACAAGTTGCCAAGCCTGAGATGCCCCGCCAGCGAGGCGGCTTCGCTGGCGACGCCTTCCATGAGATCACCGTCCGAACAGAACACATAGACATTGCTGTCGAACACCGGGAAGCCGTCGCGGTTGAAGTAGCTCGCCAGCCAGCGAAGCGCGATCGCCATGCCCACGGCGTTGCCGCAGCCCTGCCCCAGCGGCCCGGTCGTCGTCTCGACGCCCGTGGTCACGCGATATTCGGGGTGGCCGGGGGTTTTTGACCCGAGCTGGCGGAAATGCTCGATGTCATCGAGGCTGACGGCGGGCTTGCCGGTCGGGCGGCCTTGTGCATCTATCGCTCGAACGTCCGCCAGATGGAGCAAGGCATAAAGCAGCATGGAGGCGTGGCCGCACGACAGCACGAAGCGGTCGCGGTTCGGCCAGTGCGGCACTTGCGGATCGTAACGGAGGAAGCGCGTCCACAAGGTATGGGCGACCGGCGCCAGGGCCATCGGCGTTCCGGGATGGCCCGAATTGGCCTTTTCCACGGCATCCATGGCAAGCGTTCGGATGGTGTCGATGGCGAGGCGTTCGGGCGAGCCGTCCTCGCGCGTATGCGGACGGGTGGATTGGGCCACGGCAATACGATCCTTGGAGCCTGGTTATATAATCTCCCAGCGGCTACATGGTTTCACGCTTTCGAGTTTCCGCGCCTCAATCCGGGCGTGGCTGGCGCTCACTGCGGAACACGCCTTGCGGCCCGCCCAGATACAGCGCGTCGATCTCCGTCAGAAACAGGCCGTGTCCCGCAAGGCCGGGGATCGCGGACAGATGCGCATCCAGCGCCGGGAGATCGCCGAGGTCCGCGAAATGGCAATCGAAAATGAGATTGCCCTGATCGGTCAGGACCGCCTGCCCCTCCGCGCGGCGCAGGATCGGATCGCAGCACAGCGTCATCAGCCGCCGTTCGACAAAAGCACGCGCCAGGGACAGGACTTCGACCGGCACGGCCCGGGTGCCCAGCCGGTCCACCGCCTTGGAACGGTCTGCGATCGCGATCATGCGCCGGGCGGCGCTGGCCACGATCTTTTCCCGCAGCATTGCGCCCCCCGCTCCCTTTATGGCGCGCAGTTCCGGATCGATCTCGTCCACCCCGTCGATGGCTAGGTCGATCTCGGCCACGTCCCCCAGCGGCATGAGCGTAATGCCCGCCCTGCTCGCGAGATCCGCGGTGCGGTTCGAAGTCGCGACGGCGCGGCAATCCAGCCCGTCGCGAACGCGCCTGCCCAGCGCCTCGATCGCAAAGGCGGCGGTGCTTCCAGTGCCCAGCCCCACCGTCATGCCATCCGCGACATCCGCCACCGCGGCTTCAGCCGCCGCCCGCTTCCAGCCCGCGACCGATCGCGCATCGTTCGAAGGATCGGGATCGCTCATATCGTCAGTGGCCTTTCCGGACAGCCGCGCAATGTCCCAGCACGATATCATCGATCCGCGGTCGCAGGAGAACCGAATATAGCCTTAGGATGCTTGATTGATATCATTTTACGATATCGTTCCGAGATGCCCCGAACTTCCCGATGCTTCGTGATCGCTTCGCGAGATGCGATAGCGGGCGATCGCGATTGCGCCGTAGAGGAATATCAGGGCCGCCAGGTTGAAGAGCTCGGCCTTCTGGTCCGCCAGGCTGGCGCCCATCTGGTTCACGCCGACCATCAGGTGGATGCCCGGCGTCGTCGGCAGCAGGCGGGCGAGCAGCGCCAGCCAGCCCGGCATGGCTTCGGCCGGCCAGGACAGTGCGGCGAGGAAATAGATCGGCACCGACGTGATGATCCACAGCTGGATCGGGCGTTCGCGCACCTTGAAGAAGCTTGCCAGCGCCAGCGCCCCGGCCACCGTCGCCGCGACGAACAGGACGCTCGCGACCACCAGCGCACCGACGCTGCCGGCGGCGCGCGGCATGTCCTGAAACCAGAAGACGAAACCCGTGTAATAAGCGACATTGGCACAGCCGATGACGAAGAAGGCCAGCGCGATGCCCAGCAGGGCGCGCGGGGCGAAGGCGAGCGGACCCTGCCGTTCGCGCATCGTCGCCGCCAGCATCGCCATCCCCATCAGCAGCGTCTGATGGATGATGATGAAGGCAACGCCGGGAAAGATGGCGCTGCCATAGCCCTCGCGCGTGTTGAACAGCGGGCGCTGGATCATCCCGAGGGCCGGCAGGGCTGGGGCGCCGAGCGCCATCGCCTGATCGGTGGCGGCTTCCCGCCCCAGATCGCCCAGCGCCGCGCCGATACCCGCAAGCGCGGTGCTGCCGCGCAGCAGATAAGCGCCGTTGCCATAGAGCGCGAGTGTTCCCTGCTCGCCGCGCAGGATGCGCTGCTCGAACCCCTCCGGAATGACGACCACGGCGCTCGCCCGCCGGTCCTCGATCCAGCGCAGCGCATCCTCTGGCGATACTAGGCGCGCGACGACTTCCGCTTGTTGCAGCGCGGCCAGCTTGCCGGCCAGCGAGCGGCTGGTGCCGCTATGGTCCCTATCCATCACCGCTATGGGAATGCGGCTTGGCACTTCGCCCGAATAGGCGCTGGGATAGAGGAAGGAATAGAGGACCGCCGACCCGACCAGCAGCATCAGCGCCGTGCTGTCGCCAATAATCGCCCGGAAAGTGGCGATGAAGGCGCGCCCCGTCATCGGCGCCCCCAGACCGCGGGCTTCCCCGCCGCCGCCAGATAGCGCGGCAACCCGGCGGCCGCGCCGACGGCGAGGAAAAGCAGCATGACGAAAAGGTGCGGCAGGGAAACCGCCACGCCCGATCCCATCATCCATTGCTCGGCAAGCAGCTTGGCAAAGGCGGTATAGGGAAGGATCGCGCTCCACACCCGCGCGAAGGCCGAGGCGGATTCGATAGGGAAGATCGCACCCGCGAAGGCGAAGGAGGCGCCGGCATAAAGGCCCGCGATCGAAAGCGCCCTGCTCATCGACAGCGTCAGGCCCACCGCCAGCACGGCTACGCCGACATAGGCGAGATACATCGCGGCATAGCCGGCGAACAGCATTATCGCACTGCCCAGGATCGGCCACCCGCGAAGCCCGGCGAGATAGGCGGTGGCCAGCACGCCCCAAGCCATGAAGACGATGAAATAGACGGTGATCTTGCCCGCAACAGCCGCTGCCGCCCAGGATTGCGTTGTGTCGCCCAGCCAGCCGCCGATGGTGCCGTCGCGCAGCTCGCGGCCGAGCGCGCTGGCCACCGCCACCATGAAGACGAGGTGGAGGAGCGCCGGATGCAGCAGCGCGACGAGCTGCAGTTCATAGCTGCCCTGCGGATTGAACAGCACGGTGGTCTGCGCGACGATCGGCGGCGGGCGGACCTTGCCCGGCTCGATCGCCGCTACCTGGCCGGCGGCGAGCTGCGCCGCCTGCTCCTGCACCACAGTGCCGATGTCGCGCAGCGCGGCGCCCGATGCAGTCGAATAGCTGGCGTTGTAGAAGGTCGTGACGCTGGCCGTTTCTCCCCGCAGCACGGCGCGCTCCGTCCCGCGCGGAATCAGCACGACCGCGTAAGCGGCACGGGCGCGCACCAGCCGCTCCGCCTCCGCCATGTCAGGCGGCCGAGCGGCGACGCGGAGACCGGGTGAGGCGTCCAGCCGCCGCGTCAGCTCGCGGGCCATGCCGCCGCCATCCTGGTCCACCACGGCGATCGGCAGGTCACGCATCACGCCAGGGGCGAGCTGGATCGCCACCACGGCCATCAGGATCAGCGGAATCCAGCTGATGAGCGCGAAATCCCAGAAACTCGACCGGAGAAAATCGATCTCCCTTAAGAACCCCTGGCGAAAGGCTGCGGCCGGTCCCGATGCCTTGTCCGCGCCCGTCACTATTGCGGCCAGTCGAACAGGACGGTCATGCCGGGCCGCAGGCCGGGCACCGGCGCGACCGGCCGGACACGGACCTCGAAGCTCTTGATATCGAAGCCGCTCGACTGACGGGTCGCGCGCCAGGTCGCGAAATCGCCGGCGGGGGAGAGATAGGCGACGCGGAAACGGATGCTCCGATCGCCCAGGGCCGGGACCCGCCCGGTAATTTCCGAGCCGCGCGCAAGCCCGCGCAGCTGATCCTCCCGCACATTGAGGGTGACCCAGGGGTGGGCGGTATCGGTCAGGACGAAGACGGGAAAGCCCTGCGGCACCAGTTCGCCGGGCTGTGCAAGGCGGCGGCCGATCTCGCCGGCCATCGGCGCGGTCACACGGGTTTCCACCGCCGCCGCCTCGACTTCGGCAAGGGCGCCGCGCGCCTGTTCCACCTGGCCCCCGGCGGCCGCCTGATCCTCGCGGCGGGCGCCGGCCAGCGCCTGGTCATATTGCGCGCGCGCCGCTTTCGCCGCCTCTTCGGACGCGATCGCATTGGTGCGCGCCTCGTCACGCTTTTGTCCCGCCAGTACGCCTTCGTCGAAGAGGCGCTGGGTGCGCTGATAAGTGGTCCGGGCGAGATCGGCGGCGGCCTGGGCGCGGCGCCATTGCGCTTCCGCTGCCCTGATATCCTCGGGCCGCGTGCCGCTGCGCGCCTTGCTTTCCATCGCTTCCGCCGAGGCGAGCGCGCCGCCGGCCTGCTGCGAACGCGCCGCCACCTCGGGGCTGTCGAGGGTGTAGAGCAGCTGGCCCGCGCGCACCGCCTGGCCTTCCTCGACATGGAAGGCGGCGATCCGGCCTGTGACCTTGCTGGCGATCCGCACTTCATGCGCATCGACCATGCCCTGTATCTGGTCGGGAGCGGGGCGATAGGCGAGCCAGAGGCCGATGGCGAGCAGCAGCGCGATCCCCGCCGCCACAGCCATCGCCCACCAGCGCCTGTCGGGGCTGCCGGCGGCCGGTTCTTCCGCCAAGGGCGCTTCTTCCTCCGGCTCGCTCACGGGATCTCCTTGTCGGCACGGGCGATGTAATCGGGCAGGTGCGCGCTCTGCCCGCTGAGGTCCAGCAGCTGCGCGAGCGCCAGCACATAGTCGTGCGCTGCCTGCGCACGCTGGATGCGCGCGCGGCCGAGGCCCAGCTCGGCGTCGATCACGTCGAGCGAGGTCGCCTGCTGCTCGCGATAGGACAGGCTCTGCAGCCGCAAGTTCTCGGTGGCCGATTCCAGCGCGCTGTCGAGCAGCAGGAAGCTCCGCCGCGCCGCTTCCGCCTCATGCCACGCCCGGGCAACGCCGATCTCGATCTGGGTGCGCGCTTCCCGCAAGCCGGCCTGGGCCTGCAGCGCTGTCTGGCGCGCCGCCTCGACGGCCTGGCTGCGCCCCATGCCTGACGCGATCTTGTAGCGAAGGCCGATCCCGACGGTCCAATCGGGGTCGGTCAGCAAGGCATCCCGCCGATCGAAATTATACTGGCCGAAGCCATAGATCATGGGCCGCTGCTTCGATCTCTCGACCGTGACTCCCGCCTCGGCCTGCGCCTCCAGCGCGCGCAGCCGGGCGAGTTCGGGATGTGCATCCAGCGCCGCCGCCTGATAGGTCTCCAGCGGTTCCAGGCGCTGCGATATGACAAAAAGCGGCGTGGTGGGATGCACACCGCCCGGCGCGCGGAGCAGGCCCGCCAAGGCCACATTCGCAGTGGCAAGGTCGGCCGCCGCCTTCTCGAACTCGCGAGCGGCATCGTCACGCGCCACTTGCGCCTGAAGGCGCTGGGCATGGCTGATGAACTGCTCACGCTCCAGCTTGATGGCGTCGGCGAGATGCCGGTCGAGCCCGGCCAGAACGTCACGCCGCACGCCGAGCGCCCGTTCGGCGAGCTGCTGGCCGTAATAAGCCTGGGCAAGCTGCAGCAGCGCCTTGTCGATCGAGCCCTGCCGTTCCGCCTGCGCCTGATCCAGCTGGGCCTGGGCGCCAGCCTTTACGCCCGTGATCTGGCCGCCCGAATAGAATGGAACAGTCGCCGTCACGATCGGGCGGACGGCGATTTCCTGTCGCCGAAACCGCAGCGGATCCTCGATCCCGAACGGTTCGGCCAGGGGCGCCAGCGATCCCAGCGGCAGGTAGAGCGTCTTCTGATAGTCGAGAAGCTGCGCCTCGAAATCCACTTCGGGGCGGCCCAAGGTCCTAGTCGCGCCGACCTGCGCTTCCTTGCCACGGACATTGGCGTCAGAAGCAGCGATGGCGTCCGATTGCTCCAGCAGGCGCTGCTGGGCCGTTTGATAATCAAGGGCGATGGGGGCGCCGTCCTGCGCGGCGGCCTGCCCCGACACCGCAAGGGCGATAACTGCAAATGTCAGCCGGATTTGCACGACTGCGCCTCCCGTGGCCAATGGGTATTGCGGGCCGGCGGAAATCTCAATGGCGATCCTGAATCATCCAGCGCGAAGATGTCGCGCCCCAAACATCGGCTCAAGCCAACTTGAGAGGGCCGGCCCGCAGTCAACCTGCGAAGGAGGGACTTTTGGGAGCGGATGCCATGGCATGCGCACAGCGTTCGGGCGCAAGATTGGTGATCAACGCTGACAGAGCGCCGGCCTCAGCCGGGTCCGCTAGGATCGAGCGCCCCTTACGCGCGCCGATGGCTTCGCATGGCGAAGCTTGAGGTGATGCGCGAAACGCCGGGCAATCGTGACAGCACTTCCCGGTGGAACAGGCCGTACTCGTCGATGTCGGCGATCTGCACGCGAAGAATATAATCGCCGGCGCCGGTCATCAGATACCATTCCTGCACCTCGGGATGCTTGCGGAGCGCATTCTCGAAACGAGCAAGGTATTCTTCGGTCTGTCGCTCAAGCTCCACCTGAACGATGGCCGCCGTACCTTCGTTGGGAAGAGCACCGGAAACGATGGCGGTGTAGCCTCGGATCACGCCGGATCGTTCAAGCAGCTTTACCCGGCGCAGGCACGCCGACGCGGAAAGGCCAACCGCCGCGGCAAGGGCACTGTTGGTGATACGCGCGTTCAGCCGAAGCTGAGTCAGGATGCGGCGATCGGCATCGTCCAAGGCAGGCATGAATATTATTCCGTCAAATCGCAGGATATGCCGATTATCGCAAGAAATCCTTTAATCAAGCGCCGATCAGCCGGATCATTCGAATATCCAGCCGCTATCATCCTCCGATGGAGGGAGCATGGCGACCACGATCTGCCCCAGCTATTCGACCTGCCTGACTATTGATCTCGGAGCGATCCGGGCAAACTATCGCACTATCGCCGAACGGATCGCACCCGCGGAATGCGGAGCGGTAGTGAAGGCTGACGCCTATGGCCTGGGAGCCGCGAAAGTGGCCTCAGCCCTTCTCGCGGAAGGTTGCAGGACTTTCTTCGTAGCGCAACTGACCGAGGCAGTTGCCTTGCAGGATGCCATTGGCATCGGCAGCACCATCTTCATTCTCAACGGCCTCGACCCCGGGTGCGAGGCTATGTGCGCCAGCCGGGGCTTCATTCCGGTGCTAAATTCGCTCAGCCAGATCGAGCACTGGCGTGCCACCGCCCGACAACACGGCATTCCACTCCCTGCCGCGTTGCAGGTGGACAGCGGCATGTCACGGCTGGGCATCGATCCTGAGATCGCGGGCGCGCTTGCTGCCGATCGGAGCTTCAAACGGGAAGTCTCGCTGCGCCTCCTCATGACGCACCTCGCCTGCACGGATGAACCGGCTCATCCCGCCAATGCAGCGCAACTCGCGCGGTTTCAGACCGCTCGATCCTACATGCCGGGCGTTCCTGCCTCTGCCGCCAACAGCGGCGGCAGCTTTCTTTCGCCCGACTTCCACTTTGACCTCGTGCGGCCGGGTATAGCCCTGTTTGGCGTGCCGCCTCAGCCGGATGCTTCCGTCTTGCATCCGGTCGTTCGTCTCGCTGCACGCGTTCTTCAGATCCGGGACGTCCCCGCCGGCGAAGGGGTGGGTTATGGCCATGACTATATCGCCCGCGAGCCACGACGGCTGGCCACCCTCGGCATCGGCTATGCGGATGGCTGGCCCCGGCATCTGAGCGACGCCGGAGCAGCCTGGCACAACGGCATGCGGCTTCCGATCGCCGGCCGGATATCGATGGACAGCCTGACGATCGATATCTCCGCGCTTGCCGCAGATGCAATCAGCGAAGGCGATTTCGTAGAGCTTGTGGGGCCTTCGCAATCGCTTGAACAGGTGGCCGGCGAGGCCGGAACCATTGCCTATGAAATCCTCACCCGGCTCGGAAGGCGCCACCAGCGCATCTATGTTGATCGCGACCGGACGGAAAATTCCGCTTCGGGAGTAAACCCGTGAAGGTTGCCGTACTGGGCGCCGGCGTGATCGGCATCACTACCGCCTTTTATCTGACGGAAGCAGGACACGAGGTGACGGTGATCGACCGCCAGCCCGGCCCAGCGCTTGAAACGAGCTTCGCCAATGCTGGCGAGATATCCCCCGGCTACGCATCGCCCTGGGCTGCGCCCGGCATTCCGGCAAAGGCGCTGAAATGGCTAATAATGAAGCATGCGCCGCTGATCCTGCAGCCGAAGCCCGACCTGGCGATGGCGCGCTGGCTGCTTTCCATGCTGCGCAACTGCACCGGGCGGCGATATGCCCTGAACAAGAGCCGCATGGTACGCATCGCGGAATACAGCCGCGATGAACTGATTGCGCTGAGGCAACGGCTCGGCCTTTACTACGACCATGGGTCAGGCGGGACTCTCCAGCTTTTCCGCACGCAAAAGCAGTTGGATGCCAGCGCGCGGGACATGGACGTGCTGGATGGCTTTGGCATGGAATATGAGCTTCTCGGGCGTGACGGCTGCATACGTGCCGAACCGGGCCTCGCCGCCTCAAGCGATCACTTCGTCGGCGGCCTGCGCCTGCCGGGGGATGAAACCGGTGATTGCCGCCTATTCACCCAAACACTTGCACAACGATTGGCTGAAGCCGGTGTCGAGTTCCGCTATGGCACCCCGATTCTCGGCCTGAGCAGCGAAGGCGGCCGGATCACCGGAGTGCGCACCGGCGGCGGTGAGATCACGGCCGATGCTTATGTTGTGGCGCTGGGCAGTTATTCGCCATGTCTGGTGCGGCCGCTCGGCCTTCATCTACCGATCTATCCAGTCAAAGGGTATTCGATCACGCTGCCTGTCGCGGCCCCCGATCGCGCACCAGTCTCCACCCTGCTCGATGAAACCTACAAGATCGCCATAACGAGGCTGGGGAGCCGCATCCGCGTGGGTGGGATGGTGGAGATTTCAGGATTTGACCGCAGCCTGCCCCCGCGCCGCGAGGCGACCCTGCTCCATTCCCTCGACGATCTGTTTCCCGGCTCGGCAGCCAGCGGCGAGTCCAACTTTTGGTGCGGTTTCAGGCCGATGACGCCGGACGGGCCACCGATTATCGGTCCTACCGGAATTCCCAACCTGTTTCTCAACACCGGCCACGGCACGCTAGGCTGGACGATGTCGTGCGGCTCGGGACATCTGATCGCCAGCATGATCAGCGGCGATCCGCCACCAATCGATCCCAGGGGGCTGGACATCACCCGTTATTCCTCCTGATCCCGGTCACCATCGCCTGAAAGGAAAGTTCTATGAGCATCCAACGCCTGCATTCCGGCCCGCGCATGAGCCAGGCCGTCATCCATGGCGGCATCGTCTATCTGGCCGGCCAGGTCGGCGCGCCGGGCGAAGACGCGGAAGCGCAGACCCGGGCTGTTCTGGCCTCTGTCGATAGCCTTCTGGCCGAAGCCGGCACCGACCGATCGAGGATTCTTCAGGCGACGATCTGGTTGGCCGACATGGCCGACTTCGCCGTGATGAACGAAGTGTGGGAAGAATGGATCGGCGGTGCGAACGCCCCGGCGCGCGCGACGGGTGAGGTCAAGTTGGCCACACCCGATTACAAGGTGGAAATTATCGTCACCGCCGCGCTTTCCTGAGCCGTTTCAGGGAGCCCTCCCTCCCTCACATCATGGAAACCAGCGCTGCGTGAAGGCAAGCCGCGGCAACTGCTGCGGCTTGCCAATGGCCTGCGCCGCATGGCCTGAACGGCCAAAAACACAGTAAATTCACTTTTGCAAAATTTGATTCGCCAAAATCAAAAATAACAGCGCTTCCCCGTCGCTTTCTTCCCTTGATCTGCACGATCAACCGAAGCAACTTCACCATTGCAGGAAAGATTCTCCGACTACCATCGCTTTCGCAGGAGCAGGAGCCATGACCATCAAGCGTTTCGTCGAAGACGGCGTCGAAAGTTTCGAAGCCCAGATCGATGGCGAAACGATCCAGTGGGACAAGGGCCTGTCCTACGCCCGGCACATCCAGACCGAACAGCTGCTCTCCGCACAGATCCCGGTGTCCGACAAACCGGACGAAGTGCTGTTCATCATCATGCACCAGACGATGGAGCTTTGGCTGAAGCTCATTCTGCATGAAGCGAAGCTGGCGGTCGCTGCAATACAGGCGGATGATCTCAACTCCGCCTTCAAGACGTTCTGTCCGACCGCGCCCTGGGGATCGGCATATTCGATGAATTCGGGAAAGACCCGGCCTTCACCCGGCGCCCACCAGCGATCCGGGCCGCCGGTCGATTTCGCGTCATCGGCGGGCGTCTTGCGGGCTTGCTGGAACTGGTCGGGCACATGGCCCGCGACCTCCCCTTCCGTTCCCGGAGCATCCGATTGCTTGAGTGCGGCGTAAGTCGCGCTCGCCGCCAGGCATCCCAGCGAGGCGGCAAGGAACGCCTTGCCCAGCCACCGCCGCCCGCCGCGCTTGTGCCTCCCGGCCATCGGAGCAGTTCCCCAGATACTTATCTTTGATAAATAGCTTGCTAGCGCGTTGGGAGGTGCCAGTCTAACGCTAACCTGACAGCAGCGCTTTCGCGGAAGATCAACTCGCGATCGCCGTGGTCGTCGGTTGGAGATGATCCGTGGTCAGGCCTATCGCGACCTCCAGCAAGCGTTTGGGATCGAACGGCTTCTCGAGAGCGGGGGCGTTGAATCCGGCTGGAAGGTGGCTGGTGCCGTAACCGCTGACAAACGCGAAAGGGATCTTGCCCGCCACGAGCGCTTCGGCGACGGCTTCCACCGACCTGCCTTGAAGATTGGCGTCGAGCAGCGCTCCATCGACGGGCTTCGAAGCGATGAGATCCAGCGCCTCTTCGATCGTCGTGGCGGGCCCGATCACGTCCGCGCCGGCATCACCCAGGATGAGAGCCACTTCCATTCCGACCAGCGGCTCGTCCTCGATCACCAGGAGACGCTTCCCGCTCAGCGTCCGGGAACTCGGCAACGCATCGCGACCGGGCCGCGCGCCCCGTTGCGAACGAAGCGTTGGAAGCGGGGCCGGCTCGGCGGGCTCATCCCCTTCGAAAGGCATCATGAGCTTCCACCGGACGCCTTCCGGCGCGTAACTGACTTCGGCCCCGCCCCCATCGGCCTTGAGCCCGCGCTCGATCAGAACGCTGCCGAAACCGCTGCCGGACGGGGGCGCCACGGGCGGGCCACCGCTTTCAATCCAGCTGATCTCGAGATTACCGCCCTTAACGCACCAGTCGAGTTCGACTTTTCCGGAAGAATTCGACAGCGCGCCATACTTGTTCGCGTTCGTCGTGAGCTCGTGCAGAACCAGTGCCAGACGAAGCGCGGTTTCCGCTGGCAGTTCGATATTGGCGCCCGACACGATCAGCCGGCTTTCGTCGATCGCACCGATCTGGAGCTGCGTCTCCACCAGGTCGCGCAGCTTTGCTCCCTGCCATGTCGTGGCACTCAGCAGAGAATGCGCTCGGGCCAGAGCGTGGATGCGCCCCATGAACATGGGCTTGAATTCCGACAGATCGGCCGCGTGCTTCAAGGTTTGCGTGGCCACCGCCTGCACAGTGGCGAGCGTGTTCTTTACGCGATGATTGAGCTCGCCGACCAGCAATCGCCGTGTTTCCTCGGCCCGCTTTCGCTCGGTGACATCGAGAATCTGGACATTGACCGAGGATAGCCGCCCGGCGCTGTCGAACAGGGCCGAGCAGTACCATTCGCAGTCCACCGCGCTTCCATCGCGATGGGCGACCCGATGCGTCTGCATTTCGCGCAAATGCCGGCCGCAGCGCATTTCCTCGACGAGCGCGGTAAACAGGGCCTCTTCCTCGGATGCGAGCCAGCGCAGCTCCGCCGCCTTGCTGCCGACTGCTTCCCGCGCGCTGTATCCGAAAAGGCGTTCGGCACCCCCCGACCAGGAAATGATGCGCAGGTCAGGGTCGAACTCGACCACCGCCAGCGGCGAGTTGTCGGTATGGGCCTGGAGCCGATTGAGCGCCGCCGCCAGCACGTCGCGTTGGCGGGCAAGCTCCTGGCGCTGGCGCGCAAGCTCGCAGAATATCGCGACCTTGCTGCGCACGACCTGCGCATCGACAGGTTTCAGGAGATAATCGACCGCGCCCGTTTCATAGCCCCGGAATCGGCGGCGCTCGTCGGTCGCGACCGCCGTCAGGAAAATGATGGGAATGCTCCGGGTGCGTTCAGCCCCGCGCATCAGCTCAGCCAATTCGAACCCGTCCATCCCCGGCATCTGCACGTCGAGCAGCGCCAGCGCGACCTCATGAACCAGCAGCAATTCGAGGGCTTCCGGACCGGATTCGGCCCTCAACAGCTCTATCCCGTTCCCGCCCAGCAGCGCGTCGAGCGCATCCAGATTGGCGGGTACGTCATCGACGATGAGCAGCTTCACCGGATCAGGCCGCATATTCGACCTCCTGAACGGCGGCGGCTGTCCTGCGATAGATTTTCTCTGCCGGATCGAAATCTTCAAAGCAGTCGGAATGGGTCGAAAAACGCAGGGTCTCCTTCGAACCGAGCCCGAGGAAGCCGCGCCGGACGAGCGACGCGCCGAAAAGGCCCAGTGCCCGATCCTGCAATTCACGATCGAAATAGATCAGCACATTGCGGCTAGACACCAGATGCGCCTCGGCGAAAACATGATCGCTCACCAGATTATGCTCGGCGAAAACGGCGCGCGCGCGGAGAGATTTGTCGAACACGGCCGCACCGTAAGCCGCGGTATAGTAATCCGAGAGCGACGAACGGCCGCCGGACTTGCGGTGATTTTCGGTGAAGTGTTGAATGCGATCTAGCTCGTAGATGCCGGCCTCCGCCTTTTCCAGGGCAGCCGGGCTGATATCCGTGCAATAGAAGATGGTTCGTTCCTCCAGGCCCTCTTCGCGGAAGAGGATGGCAAGCGAATAGAATTCCTCGCCATTGGCGCATCCGGCAACCCAGACCTTGAGCGAAGGATAAGTCCTCAGGTGCGGCACCACATTCTCGCGCAGAGCACGGAAATACGCCGGATCGCGAAACATCTCGCTTACCTGGATGGTCAGAGCCCCCATGAGGTCGGCGAAGACGGAAGGCTGGCGGAGCACCAGGTGCTGCAATTGCGAAAGGCTGGCGCAACCGAAGCGAGATTGTGCCCTGGCCAGACGCCGATGAAGCGATCCCCGTGCGTAGCCGCGAAAATCATAGTGATAGTGCTGCCAGATTGCCTCCAGCAGAAGTTCGAGCTCAATCTCCTCCGGGGCAGGCGGCCGGTTCACCGTGGCATCCATACCCGTATCAGTGACAGCAGCTTGTCCACGTCGAGCGGCTTGGCGAGATAATCGTTCGCGCCCGCGGCCAGGCATTCCCGCTGGTCGCGCGCCATGGCCTTGGCGGTCAGGGCGATGACGGGCAGGTTCTTCCACCGCGCTTGCCGGCGTATCTCGCCAATCGCCGTCAATCCGTCCATCTCGGGCATCATCACGTCCATCAGCACCAAGTCGATGCTGCCCCCATCCGTTTCGCTCTTTTCAAGCGATTCCAAGGCTTCGCGGCCATTGCGGGCGATCCGCACGCGCGCGCCGTGCGGCTCGAGAACGCTGGTAAGGGCATAGACGTTCCGGATATCGTCCTCGACGACCAATATCTGCTTCCCGTCGAGCGCGGCATCGCGATTGAGAGACTTGGCGAGCAGTTGCTGCTGCTGTTCCGGCAACTCCGACACGACCTGGTGAAGGAACAGGGTAACTTCGTCGAGCAGCCGCTCGGGCGATTTCGCGCCCTTGACGATGATCGACTTCGAATATCTCCGCAGTCGCAGCTCTTCATCCGGCGAAAGATCGCGACCGGTATAGACGATCACCGGCGGGAACCCGACGCTTTCGTCCGCGCTCAACTGCTGGAGCAGATCAAGCCCCGGCTGATCGGGAAGATTGAGGTCGAGCACCATGCAGTCGAAGGTTTCCTGCCCCAGCTTCTCGAGGCACTCCGCCGCCGTCTGCACCATGACCGTTTCGACATCGCGTGAAGCCAGCAGCATCTTCACGCTTTCCGCCTGCCGCTCGTCATCCTCCACGACAAGGACGCGCCGCATCTTCTGCGCCATGCGCGTCTCGAGCCCTTCGAGCATCTCGACCAGCTGCTCGCGCTTCACCGGCTTGAGCAGATAGCCGACCGCCCCGCCCGCGAGCGCGGGCTGGGCATCGTCGGCCACCGAAACGATGTGCACCGGGATGTGGCGCGTGCGCACATCGCGCTTGATCCGGTCGAGCACGGAAAGCCCGGTGTGGTCGGGCAGGCCCATGTCCAGTATCACCGCGTCCGGCAGATACTGGCGGGCCATCAGCGCGCCCTCGTCCGCGGTGCCGGCCATCAGGCAGAGGAAACCCAGCTCGTGGGCCAGATCGCGCAGGATACCCGCGAACGCGGCGTCGTCCTCCACCACCAGGATCACCCGGCTATCGCCCGACAACCGCTCGCGGTCGTCCTCGTAGACGCGCGGTTCGCTGGCAACGGCGGATGAAGCGCCCTGGCCGCGTGCGGCCCGCGCCGCCGGCCGCTCGGAAGCGGCCGGTGCCTGAACCAGCGCCGCGTCATAGGTTTGCGGCAAGATCAGCGTGAAAATGCTGCCCTTGCCGACCACGCTCTCGACCTGGACCTCGCCGCCGAGCAGCCGCGCCAATTCGCGCGAAATCGAAAGACCCAGCCCGGTGCCACCGTATTTTCGGCTGATTGTCCCGTCTGCCTGGCGGAAGGGTTCGAAGATCGCCCGCTGCTGATCGGGCGCAATACCGATGCCGGTATCGCGGACGGCGAAGGCAAGGCGGCCATCACCATGGCGCATCGCGCTCACCGTCACTTGCCCGCGATCGGTGAACTTGAGCGCGTTCGAGACGAAATTCTTCAGCACCTGTTCCAGGCGCTGCGGATCGGTCTCAATCTCGGCCGGCGTGCCGGGCGCCAGTTCGACATGCAGGGCCAGGCCTTTTTCCTCGGCCACGGCGCCAAAGGTCGCCTTGAGCTTTTCCAGCGTCCGCGCCACGGGAATCCGTCGCGGCTGCAAGTCCAGATGGCCTGCCTCGATCTTCGAGATGTCGAGCACGTCGTTGATCAGCAGCAACAGGTCGTTGCCCGAGGTTTCGATCATCTCAGCGTGCTTGACCTGCTCTGGCGTGAGATTGCCGGTCCGGTTCTCGGTCAGCAGCCGCGCCATGATCAGCAGCGAGTTGAGCGGGGTGCGCAGCTCGTGCGACATGTTTGCCAGGAATTCGGACTTATAGCGGCTCGTTTGCTCCAGCTCGACCGCCTGGCCCTTGAGCGAGGATTGCGCGCGCGCCAGATCGTCACGCTGGGCCTCCAGCTCGTGCGCCTGCTCTTCCAACTGAGCGTTGGCTTCCTCGAGCTCCGACTGCTGCGCCTCCAGCCGAGCTTGCGATTCCAGCAGCGCCTTGCTCTGCGCTTCGAGCTCCTCGTTGTTGGCCCGCAGTTCCTCGCCCTGCGCTTGCAGCTCTTCCGCCTGCCGCTGCGTTTCCTCGAGCAGCTCCTCCAGCCGGGTGCGGTATTTGCCCGAACGGACGGTGACGCCCAACTGATCGGAAACCCGCGCGAGCAGCTCGGCGCTTTCGGCGGCACCCCCGTGCGGCAAGCCCAGCTCGATCACCGCATTGACCTCGCCGTCGGCGCAAATCGGCGCGATGGCCAATTGCCGCGGGCACGCTTGGCCAAGCGCCGAACCGAAGTAGAGATAGCCTTCGGGAACCTCGTCCAGCACGAAGCCCCGCTGCTCGCGGACCGCTTGGCCCAGCAGGCCGTCAGAAAGGCGAAATTGCTCGGGCACGCCTGACTTCTCGGGTACGCCGTAAGTCGCATAGCGGCGAAAGCCGTCGCCGTTGCGAATGAAGATCGCGCCGGCCGTGGCGCCCACGTAGTCGGCCAGGAAGCGCAAGGCGTGCTCGCCCAGATCCTCAAGCGGCAGTTCATCGCCAACCGCTTCCGCCAGCCCGACTTCGCCCGTCCGCAGCCACTGCTGCTTGTGAATGGAAAGCCGGTTGCGAATGAACAGGACACCAACCCCAGCCAGCACCCAGTTCGTGATCACGCTGAGTAGCCGGTTCAACTGCGCGATACTAGGATCGACCCCCGTGGGCGCCAGGAAGAAGCCGACGATGACCAGGACGGTGGCCGTGGCCGCAATCGCTACCGGCACGAGCGTGCGCGTCGCCAAATAGGCAAGGACCGTCGGCACCAGGTAGATGACCCAGATCGCCGTCCCCAGCGGCAATACAAGGTCCGCCACAAACGGCACGACCAGCAACGCCGCCAGGGCGGCGTACAGCCATAATTGATACCTCGAACCTGGATGGAAGTTCATTTTTATTGCTTTATTTTCAATGACTTAAAAGGAGATAGCAGAATTTTCCCCCAAGTGCAATCGCGCGAAGCCTTCGAATGTCAGGACGCTGTTCCGACACTCGAAATTGCTGAAGAAGACACTTCGTGACTTCCACTAGCTACCTACCGATAGCCCTTTTATCCCGTCCCCCTCGGTATAAGCCAAATCGGCGCTTGCAATCCCCACGCAAGTCACTGCCATGCCCAACCCCGCGGCACCATGCGCAAGTTTAGAGATTCCGCAATGGTGGAGGAGTTGCTGCGTCCGCGGCAACGGTGTGATTTTCCGATCTTGGGTTTTGCTCGGCCAGTGGAAATCAACCTGACAATACCATCGTGACGGTTGGGCTCGCGATCGGATTCCCGGGGAGCGACAACCCCGCATTGAAAAGGTTGCGCTGATAGTCTTCTGTCTATCCAGCCTCACCGCTACTGGCGCTCGGCAGGGGTCGATCGGAGTCCAGGGCTGATGGCGATGGCTGGCCGCTGGGCATCTGGGTCCCCCGCAATGACTTTCCTGCTGTTTCCGGCGTCACCCGCAGCGCCAGCGCACCGATCACGCAGGCGGCCATCATGACATAGGCGGGAATCAGTTCGTCTCCGGTCCGGCTGATCAGCCAACTGTTGAAGGCCGGCGCCGTCCCGCCGAATAGAGAGGTGGCGACGTTGTAGGAGATCGCGAAGCCGGCGAACCGCACGTGGGTGGGGAACATCGCCGGGAACGTTGCCGAGATTGTCGAGAGCTGCGGGACATAGAGCAGCCCCAGCAGTGCGAAGCCGACGATAGCGCCAAGGAAGCCCGTGGCCATCAAGTAGTATAGCGGCAGGACTGCGAGGACCAGACCGCCGAGCGAGAACCACCATAGCGGCTTGCGACCGATGCGATCTGACAGCGCTCCGGCGAAAGGCACGAACAGCATCATGAACAGCATGCCGATGATCGGCACGACCAGCGCATCGTCAGGTGTAAGGCCCAGCCGGCGTTGGAGGTAGGTCGGCATGTAGCTGAGCAGGGTGTAATTGACGACGTTGAGGGCGACTACGAGGCCTCCCATCGTAAGAAGCGGGCGCCAATAGCGGGTCAGCAGGTGCCTGAGCTCCGTTGAAGCGGCCGGTTCCGTGTCGTGATGCACTTCGATTTCACGAAAAATCGGTGTGTCTTCCATCCGCGAACGCAAATACATGCCGATGAGGCCCATCGGGCCAGCGACAAAAAACGGGATGCGCCAGGCCCACTCCCGCATCGCCTCTTCGCCGAGTGCGAGCGAGAAGCCCAGCATCAGCGAAGCCCCGAAGGAAAAGCCGGCGAGCGTGCCGAACTCGAGGAAGCTGCCGTAGAACCCGCGCCTGTCATCGGGCGAATATTCGGCCATGAAGGTTGCTGCGCCGCCGTATTCGCCGCCGGTGGAAAATCCCTGGATCATCCGCAGGACGACGAGCAGCGTCGGAGCCCATAAGCCGATCGTGTCATACGAGGGGATCAGGCCGACGCCGACGGTCGCGGCGGACATCAGCACAATGGTCAGGGCGAGAATAGTCTTGCGGCCATAGCGATCGCCGAGAGGACCCCAGAAAAGCCCGCCGAGCGGACGAACCAGGAATGAGATTGCAAACGTCGCCAGCGCGAACAGTGTCGCTTCGCTGGCTTCGCCCGGAAACAGAGCAGCCGAGAGATAGACTACACCATAGGCGTAGATGCCATAATCGAACCACTCGGTGGCGTTGCCGAGCGCGGATGCCGCGATCGCGCGGCGGAGCACGGGTGCCGGTGTGGCTTCGGGGTGGCCGAGTGGGACCTCGGAGCCGATGGCATGCGAGCTGTGGTTGGCGGTCATGGAGCCTCCTGTGGGTCATCCGGGGCGAGCGGATCGAGCGCCGCCGACATGGGGGTGGTTCGCGGCAGGACCTGATATGTCCCCTGCTGCTCGGCAGGGACGGGCAGCGTTCGTGCTTGCCGCCATAGGCCGAATATCAACGCACCGCCCGCGCAGGTGGCGATGAACAGAAACAGTCCGGGGGCGCCGGCGAATGTCATCACACTCGCGGCGGCGAGCGGTCCGGTGGCCGCTCCGGCGGAATAGGCAAGCACGAGCCCGCAGCTCGCGGCGACACGCTGCTCGGGCGCGAGGTGGTCGTTGGCGTGGGCGACGCACAGCGGATAGAGCGCGAAACTGAGGCCGCCGAACAGCGCGCCGGAGGCAAGAAGCGGCCAGCCGGGCCTGCCGATGGCAACGATGCCAAGGCCGGCCGCGAGCGTTCCAGCGAATGCGAGGACGATCACCCGTCGCCGATCGAAGCGGTCGGACAGAAGCCCGAGCGGCCACTGCAGCGCCACCCCGCCGAAGATTACGGTGCTCATGAAAACCGCGACCGCCGATAATTCCATTCCGAGGCGCCGGGCATAGACAGCGCCGAGCGAATAGAACGCGCCGAGCATCAGACCAGTAACGGTCGCGCCAACCATGCCGAGCGGAGAGACTGCGAACAGCGTCCTCATCGGCAACGTAGCGCTGCCTTCGGGCGGTGGCGCAACGATCCGTGTCAGCGCGACAGGGATCGCCGACAGGGAGATCAGGATCGAGGCGATGACAAATGGCAGCGAAGGCTTGGCGTCGCTGATATTGAGCAAGAACTGTCCGATCGCCTGACCGACATACAACGCAATCATATAGCCCGCGAGCACGGTGCCCCGTCCGCCGCTCTCGGCTCGCTCGTTGAGCCAACTCTCGAGGCATACGTAAACCCCGGCGACGCAAACTCCGTCGACGAGCCGGAGCGCGCCCCACAGGACGGGGTCGCGGTAGACCGCGTAGCTCAGCGTGCTGGCTGAAAACAACGAGACAAAGGCGGCGAAGGCGCGGATGTGACCGACGCGGCCAACAAGACGCCCGGCCTTCAGCGAGCCGATGACGAGGCCGAGGAAATAGGCGGTTCCGACCGCACCCACGACCAGCGCGCTGCTGCCTGCACGCTCGAGCCTGACGGCAATCAGCGTCGCCATGAAGCCGCCGCCCGCCATCAGCATGAAGATGGCGAGCAGCAGGCTGCGGACTGGGGCAATCGCGTTCAGCACATATGGGTAGGCGCGGAAACGCACATGGTTCCGGCTCAGGCTGCTGCTGCTCGGCCGTTTCCGGCCGCTACGGCGTCTTCGACCAGCGCTGCGTGCAGCGTCTGCACCGCGCCCTCGAAATCGCGGCGCTCGATGATGAACTGGACATCGACATTGCGGATCTGGTGTTGCACCGCAAGCATTCCGATTCCGGCATCACCCAGCGCCCGCAATGCCCTGGGGACCAAGCCAGGCTCCGAAATGTCGCTTCCGATCGCCGCGACCATCGCGGCGGGCTGCGCCGAAACAGTTGCGGCAGGAAACGCCTCTTCCAGGTCTGCCACCACGCGCGCGATCGCCGCGGAGCTTCCGCTCAGATAATGAGTGATCGTGTTTGCATTGGAGGACTTGCTGACGATCCATGCGCCATGGCGTTCCAGCGCGGCGAGGATCGCGCTGTCATAGCCCTTCTCGCCGACCATGTCCTGCTCGAAGAACTGCAGCGCAACGAGTTCGCGTATGCCGGAGACGATTTCCACGCGCGGCCGCTCCGACACATAGTCCCCGCAGATCAGGGTACCTTCGTCCTCGCGATCGAACGTGTTGCGCACGCACAGGGGAATCTTCGCCTGGCGCAGACCACGCCCGGCGCGCGGGTGGATCGCTTCCATCCCCAGATTGGCGAGCTGATCGGCGACGTCGTAGTTGGTCCGCCCGATCTTGCGCGCGCGGCTTTCGCCGACGAGCTTTGGATCGGCGCTCGAAAGATGGAACTCCTTGTGGATGATTGCCTGGCGTGCGCCGGTCAGGACGGCGATGCGCGAGAAAGTCATTTCCGAATAGCCGCGTGCATAGCGCCGGACCATGCCCCCTTCGCATCCGGCATAGCCGGTTACGATCGGCATCTGGCGCGATAGATCGAGAGGGGCGAGCGCATCGCGAATGCGTTGATCGAGACTGAGGGCGTCCTCTTCGCTCCACAGAGTGAGGTCCACGAACACGGCGTTGACCCCGCGATCGCGCAACAGCAGCACAGTAGAATGCGCGCTGTGCGCTTCGCCAAAGCCGGCGAGCATTTCACGCACGGTGACGAGCTGGTCCTTGAGCCTGAAGCGCCCATGGCCGCGCAGCCGGTCCAAGTCGCTGAGGCATGCGTACAGACCCTCGATGCGCTGGTGCACGAACCGATCGGCGTGGCTGCGGCTCTCGCTGCGTGCGAACATAGCAGCATTGCGGGCGCACATCGCCTCGCGGACACGCTCGAGGGCGCCGGTCCAAGCCGCACCACCCCCCACGAAGTGTGCATAGACTCCTGGCTCGCCTGTTTTCTTGTGCTCGAGCAGCAGATCGGTCATGCCCGCGTAAGCCGACACGACGAAGATGCGTTGATAAAGTTCGTCCCCGCCGCGTCCCCCGATCAGCACGTTATCGAACAAGGTCGAAGTGGCGGCCATGGATGTGCCGCCGATTTTTTCCACACTGTGCAGAGCCATTATGCGACAGCCTTGTGCAGCAGCCCACTGCGAGGGGCGACTGCCCGAAAATCGCGTGCAGCGACGAATTCGGGCCGGGGCGCGTCGGCGGCGAACGGCCTTACCAGCCGGTTCGACATCGCGTTGTAAACAAGGAAGGCGTTCGACCTGGGGAATGGCGTGATGTTGCCGTTGGAACCATGCATCGTGTTGCAATCAAACAGGATTACCGTGCCCGGCTTGCCGGTTGGCGCGACGATGCCGTGCTTATGGGCGAGCACCGCCAGGCTCAATTCGTCGGGCACGCCGTATTCCTGCTTCTTCAGCGACGTGCGATAATGATCGTCGGGTGTCTCGCCGATGCAGGTGACGTAGGTTCTATGCGAGCCTGGGATGATCATTAGCGGCCCGTTGTTGGGCGTGTTCTCCGCCAGCAGCACCGATGCCGAAAGCGCGCGCATACGCGGCATGCCATCTTCGGCATGCCAGGTCTCGAAATCCGAATGCCAATAGAACTCCTTGCCCTTGAAGCCGGGCTTGTAATTGAGCCGCGACTGATGGACGTAGACTTCATCGTCGAGCAGAAACGCGGCAACGCCGGCAAGCCGCTGATCGGCCGCCAGCCCGGCCATCAGCCGGCTTTGCTCATGAATGGCGAAGATGGAGCGGATCTCGTCGTTGCCGCTCTCGGTGATGATCGTCTCGGTGTCGAGCGAGGATGGATCGGCCAATAGGCATCGGGTCTCGTCCTGCAACGCGTCGAGCTCGGCGGCATCAAACACATTTTCGAGCACGAGGTAGCCGTGCCGGTCGAAATGCTCGGTTTGCTCGCGGCTGAGCGGAGCTTCTGGCGTCCATTCGGCATAGGCAACGGGGTCGCCGCGCAGCAGCAACTCGGGCTTGCCCGCGCAGCGAGATGGATAGAGATCTTGCATGGTTCTTCTTCTCGCGAGTCCGGAGGATCAGCTGGCGGGCGCGGCCTCGCGCATGGCCGCTGGGGCGGGATATGCGCCACTTTCGTCGTGCACTTCGTGCCCGGTAACCGGCGGGTTGAACACGCACGCGGTGAGAAGGTCGGTCTCCGGCCGGACGATGTGGCGATCGTTTGCGTTGAGCGCGTAGAGCACGCCCGGCTTGAGTTCGTGCGTCTCGCCGGTGCCGAGGTCCTCGATCGTGCCTTTGCCCTTAAGCACCAAGACCGCTTCGAGGTGGTGCTTGTAGTGCATTTTGAGCTCGGTCCCGGCATGCATCGTCGTGAGGTGGAACGAGAAGCCCATGCCGTCATCCTCGAGCAGCAGGCGGGCGCTGTTCCAGCCATCGGACTTCACATTGCGGTCGCTTGCGCGGATTTGCTTGAGCTTGCGGATGATCATGTCGTTGTCTCCTTAAAAGGTCAGGCCGCCACGCCGAGCGTGGGCGCGAGTTCGGCGCCGATCGCGGTCTCGAGGATGTCGAGCCCCGTATTCAGCAGGACGTCGTCGATGGTGAGCGGAGCGAGTACCTTGACGATCTCGTCGTGAGCACCGCTGGTTTCGATGATGAGTCCTTGCGCGAAGCAGGACTGAGTGATCGCCGACGCGGCATCGCCGGAACCGACGTCTATGCCACGCATCATGCCGCGTCCGCGGGTTGAGAGGCTATGCTCCTTGGCGATTTGCTCGAGACGAGAGTGCAGCAGTTCGCCGCGGCGAACGATATCGGCCTGGAACGAACCATCGGCCCAGAAATGTCGCAGCGCGGCCGCCGCGGTCACGAACGCGTGATTGTTGCCGCGGAACGTGCCGTTGTGCTCGCCGGGCTCCCACACATCGAGTTCGGGGCGGAACAGTGTCAGCGCGAAAGGTAGGCCCATTCCCGAAAGCGACTTCGCGAGCGTCACGATGTCGGGCGTAAAGCCCATGCCTTCGAAGCTGAAGAAGCTGCCGGTTCGGCCGCAGCCAGCCTGAATATCGTCGACGATCAGGAGCGCGCCGTACTTCCTGGCGATGCCGGCGATGGCGCGAAGCCATTCGGGTGACGCCGCGTTCAGCCCGCCTTCGCCTTGCACCGTCTCCACAAGGACCGCCGCCGGGGCATCGAGCCCGCTCGACGGATCCGAAAGCCGCTGCTCAAGCAGTGCGGCGGTGTCGACATCCGGCCCGTAATAGCCGTCGAAGGGTTCGTGCGAGACATGCGAAAGCGGCACGCCGGCACCATTCCGCTTGCCGGCGTTGCCGGTGCAGGCGAGCGCCCCCAGCGTCATGCCGTGAAAGCCATTGGTGAAGGCGATCACGAGCTCTCGACCGGTGATCTTGCGCGCCAGCTTGACCGCGGCCTCGACCGCGTTGGTGCCGGTTGGCCCGGTGAACATCGCACGATAGTCGAGCTGGCGCGGCGCCAGGATCAGCTGCTCGAACGCTTCGAGGAAGTCCGCCTTTGCATCGGTATGAAGGTCGAGGCCATGGGCGATGCCGTCGGCTGCGATGTAGTCGAGCAGCGCTTGCTTCAGGACCGGGTGGTTGTGCCCGTAATTCAGCGATGAGCAGCCAGAGAGAAAGTCGAGATATTGCCCACCGCTGCCGTCATGCAGCCAGACGCTCTCCGCCCGCGTGAATTGTCGGGGAATCGAACGCGAGTAACTGCGTACGCGCGACTCTCGACGATCGAAAATGTCAGTTTCCGGTGCGTCCCGGCTGGGGCGAGGGACTAAGGTCATGAGATTGCTCCGTGCTATTTCGAAAGGGCGGGAAGCGGCGAGATGCGGGCTTCCCATTCGGTATCGTGAGCGCCGGCAAAGTGCGCGTGGCGATCAAAGCGGGGGGACCTGGTAAGCGTCGCGCCGTGGCGGCGCGCAAAGGCCCGGAAGAGCGCCCACGACGCTTCGTTGTCCTCAGTGATAGTGGTCGTGAGCGCAGTGGCCGTCGCGACAGCCGGCCGGGCCAGGAGCGCGTCCAGCATATTCCGCGCCAGATTCTGGCCCCGCGCAACAGGGTCGACCGCGACCTGCCAGACGAAGATCTGTTCCGGAGATGAAGGTGGACGATATGCCGATATCCAGCCCAGCAGGGCGCTACCTCGCTCGGCTAGGATGCAGGTATCCTGAAAGTCGGTGCATTGCAGCAGATTGCAGTAGCCCGAGTTGACGTCGAGCGGAGGCGATAAGGCGATCAGCTTCGATACACGGGGACCATCCTCGGCGCGCGGCATCCTTAATGTGAGACAGTCGTTACGGCGGGAGCTGTTATCAGGAAATGTACTCCGGTCCGGCGCTCTTAACGCCGGAGAGCAGTTTGCTTCATTTTCCGAAATATCTAAATCCCCTGTGGAGCGATCGTCACCTTGGTGAGGCGGCGAATCTAGGGAATAATCTGATTTTGGCAACCCCCTCCCCTGGCAGGCAGGGCATTATCCTTCTACATCTGAATTAATATCCTTCGATTCAGGAAGGATATTTGGCCTTGTTCCCTGCCGCGCAGCGATTAGCGAGGATTATGTGGATGCGAACCTTACGATACCCGCGCTCAAGGCCCTTCGGCGGATTCTGCGCGCGTCGGAGCTGAGCAATCGCCAACTGGCCGGGGCGACTGGCCTGACGCCGTCACAGCTGCTCGTACTTCAGGAAATCGAAGAGCGCGGGCAGGTCACTCCGACCGAACTCTCCACCGCCCTGCAATTCGGTCAGGCGACCATCACCAACATCATTGATCGCCTGGAGTCGGCGGGACTGGTGAGACGTCAGCGTGGAGAGCAGGACAAGCGCCGGGTATACCTCACCTGCACTGAGGCTGGCGAGCGGACGATCGCACTTGCGCCCGACTTGCTACAAGCTACCTTCAGCCAAGAATTTGCGACGCTTCCGGTGTGGGAGCAGGCGATGATCCTCGCGGGCCTTGATCGTCTCAGCGACATCCTGGGAATAGCTAGGAGCGATGTCGCACCGCTGCTGGATTCCGGAGCGATCGATCGATCGACCTAGAGCCGAGGGTATATCGCGCTGGCACCCTTGCAGGGCATGGATGATATCGCGACCAAGCGTGGACTATGCCGGCGGCGCCGGCGACACCCGCACGACCATCGCCGGGACGACCGAGGTGGTCGATCTCACCGGCGGCTTCGCCAGCGCGGTGGTTTCGGCACAATTGGCGTTTCTTACTGCAGGTGGGCGACACAGGCTTTCAGAACCGATTGGCTGGTCTCGTTGAAATGGGCCAGAGGGAACGGTGGCAGGTCGATCCAGTAATCCCGGTTCGCGACCGTCCACGCGGCGGGAACCACGGCATAATCCTGGCTGCCGGCTGTTTGCATGATGGCTAGGGCGGCCCGCGAGAGCTGACCGATATAGGCAGGTGTGTCCCGCACCTGTTGCAGCACCATGTCGGCATGTTCGCCGTTGGGTCCGGGCTCGCCGATTTCGAGCATGATCGGCATGCCCGAGGGCGGCGTGTTGGCGCCGGGTGGGAACGAGACGACGATCGACGGAATATTGTCCGCGCAGGCGACCACCACCTTGATGCGGTCCGGCGTACCGTCGGACATGGCGATCGAGGCTCCCTTCTTGCCGGCTGCCGGCCCGATGAATTTCCAGTCGTATTTCGGGTTCTTGTCCGGACGGTCGTCGGCCACGGGCGCTGCTTCGGCCGCCTTGAGCGCGGCGGGCTCGGCGGCGGTGTAAGTCGTCTTGAAGCCTTTCGGCGTCCAGCTCATCGTGCCGTAGCAGGTGTCGGCTCCGCTCTTGTGACCGCAGAAAGTGCCGTGCGCGGCAAACGCAAGGCTCTGCTTGCCACCGACGGGCTGGGTGATTGCGAATCCCTGATAGTTGTCGCCGCCCGCCTCGCGCAGCCGGTCACCCTGGGAAACCAGGATCCCGATCTGACAACCGGCGGACCCGCAATATTCGGAATAACCGAGCGACGGACAGACGAGCTCGGACATATGCACGATGTAGTCGGGCTTGCCGTCACCGTTGAAATCGGCCGTTTCGGCGAAGCCGTCCTCGCTGGTGACATGCAGCTTGTCGCCCGCCTCGCGGCATTCCTGGCGCGCCTGGTCGAAATACGCGCGGACTTCGGGCGGCAGGCGTTTCGCCGGCTCCGCTGCTAGGGCGGCTGGCGCGCTGACAACGGTGGCACCGAGCGCGAGCGTCAGGAGGTTGAAGACATCGCCGCCGATCCGATGAAGGCCCCTCAGGTTCCATTTTGCCACGCCCATCACTGTTTTCTCCTATCCATGCTCGCGATTGCCGGTGTGAGGGCTAACGCTACCCGTCCCCGCTTCACTGAACTGCTTTGGGTGCGGGCTGGCTGATCTTGAGTTGTGCGCGCAGGGCCGCGACCTGGCCGGTGAAGGCATTCCGGCGTTTGCCCAGCCAGAAGAAATAGGCAGCGCAGGGGGCCATAAGCAGCACGCCGAGGACGACGCTCGACAGGAAACAGACGAATACGCCGATCAGGGCGAGAAAGAGCGATATCGCGCCGAACACCGATGAGATCATCGGGAAGCAGGCCTTGTTCACCGCTGAGCCGATGAAATCCAGCGCGCCGGTATTGTGGTTGAAGATTGCGACGAACGGTCCATCCGTCCGGCCTCTGGGTATTGCCCAGATCAGCGACACCCAATGACCCTGCCGCACCGCCAGGTGCACATCCTCCACTTTCAGGGATTCTTCCTCCCCATCGGCTGTGCGGATAATGATCTGGTCATGGGTCGTGTGTTTCGACTTGACCGGGTCCTTCTCGATATATCCCGATCCATGGCTGACCACGCCGCGGCCGCCGCCGCCGGAGATTTCAGTGGTGACCCATTTCTGCGTATCCATCACCTCGCCGCTCATGCTGTGAATGGCGATCTGGCGCGAGCCGAGGGTAATGGTCGTCATCTGCGTCATGCCGCCTCCCTTTCCAAAAAGGATCGTTGATCTGCGGCGGCTAGATATGCTGTTCTCCGGCGTGGCGCTTATCAAGAAGTTATGAAGTGTGGTCGGGGGCGATATGTCGCGCAAATCAGGCAGTTCCCGGCGGGACCGGCTGATCTGGACGGTCGGTGCGGCACAGGTCGATGAATCGAGTTGGCGGTTACGCGTCGCCGGGCGCGACGTGGACATCGAGCAGAAGCCGATGGAGCTGCTGCTGGCACTGCTGCACCGTAACGGCGAAGTCGTCACCAAGGACGAACTGCTCGATCTCGTGTGGCCCGGCGTTACCGTGGTGCCCGCCTCGCTGCCGACTGCCATTGCCAAGCTGCGCCGCGCACTGGGCGATGAAGCCGCTATCGTCGAGACCGTGCCCAAGCTCGGCTATCGCATTGCCGGCACCGCGAACGTGCAATGCATGCAAGCGAACGAACGCCCGCTGATCGGGTTCATGGCCGGCGATCCCGTGCCTGGCGCGGCCGGCTGGCGGCTCTCTCGCTCGATCGCTCGCGGCGATGCCGACGATGTCTGGCTCGCACGGTCGGACACCGGCGAAGCGCGCGTGTTCAAATTTGCCGAGACACCCGCTCGGCTGCGCCAGCTCAAGCGCGAGGCACGGGCCGGGCAAGTGCTCGCCGCGCTCGGCGACAGCTCGAAGCGGTTCGTGCTGCCGGTCGCCCATGTATTCGATCGTGTGCCCGCCTGGCTCGCGTTCCCGGATGCGGGGGTGGATCTGGGGCAGTGGTTCATGCGATGCGGCGCTGGCCTCGACCGCGCCGGGCGGATCGCTCTGGTGGAGCAGGCGGCGCGTGCGATCGCTGGCGCGCACAGTGTTGGCGTGCTGCACCTCGATCTCAAGCCATCGAACCTACTGGTATCGATCCAGGCCGATGGGCCGCGTGTTCGCGTGATCGATTTCGGCAGTTCGGTCCTGCTCGATCATCCGCGCCTCCGCGCCGCCGCACTGGCCGGGATGACGATCACCGAGCCTGCTGACAGCAACGCGTCGTCGCCGGCTGGAACGCCTCTCTACGCCGCGCCTGAACTGATCGGGAGCGGCGCACCGTCGGCGGCGTCCGACATCTATGCCTTGGGGCTGATCCTCTTCCAGGTCCTCGCCGGCGACCTCAACCGCCCGCTCGCCCCTGGCTGGGAGGACTTGATCGACGACCCCCTGCTGCGCGATGATATCGCCCGGGCCTCGGCGCTCGACCCGGCGCATCGCTTCCCCTCGGCCGAGCTATTGGCCGACAATCTCGCCACGCTGGATGTCCGGCGCGCCGAAGCTGCGCGCGTCGCTGCCGAGGCTGCCGAGGGAGACCGAATCCGGCGGGAGGTGGAGCGGACGCGCGCGCGCAGACCGTGGGCGATCGCTGCCGGGGTCGCGCTTACGCTGGGCGTCGTCGGAGCGTCTGCCGCGGCGTGGGAAGCTGCGCGCGCACGCGACGAGGCACGACGCCAGACGGCGATCACCACTGCGATCAACAGCTTCCTCGCCGACGACTTGCTGGCGCGCGGTGATCCGTCGAAAAGCGGCAGCGCCGGCGAAACGCTGATCGACGCTACCCGCCGTGCCGAGCCTGAGATCGGCCGCCGTTTCGGCAAGGCCCCATTGGTCGCCGCGCGGCTCTATCACACGCTTGCCCGCGTCTATGCCCAGCAGTCCGATTGGGCAGCGGCGCGCGCCGCCTATACCAGGGCCGATGCCGCCTACGCCCGCGCCGGCGCCGCCGACAGCAAGCCGGCGGCGATCGCGCGGTTACAACACGCTTCGACTGAGGCGTTGTCCTACACGGAAGGGTCGGTTGAACGCGCGCGGGCGATCATAGCGCAGGAGCGGGCACGCTTGCCGGGGGACGAAGACCGGATCGACCCGGAAGTGCGCGTTTGGCTCGCCTCGGCGCGCGGGATGGTCGAACTGGCCGGCGGTGACATCCACGTTTCGCGCGACCAGTTCGGTCTCGCCGCGCAGATTGCTGACAGTATGCCTGGGCAGTTCGACGCGCGTACTCGCAACGACTTCCATCAGCGCTACGCCTTCACGCTGATCCGGCTTGGGGACGGCAAGGGAGCGGAAGCGGCGATCAAGCCCCTGCTGGCCGCGCAGGCCCGACTTCTTGGTCCGACCAATCCCGACGTGCTGCTGCTCAGAATGAATCTGGGCCAAGCTTACCTCTATCAGCGGCGTTTTGCCGATGCGGTGAAGGAATTGTCGGCTGTGCTGCCGCTGATGCGACAGCAACTCGGCCCCGATCACCGCCTCGTCCAACAGACGCTCGCGGCGCGGGTCGAAGCCTATGGTGATCTCGGTAATTATCAAGCATCGATCGCCGATGGCCGCGAACTCTATGCGATCGCGCTCAAGCAGCAAGGGTTGCGCGCCTTCCGCCCGATCGTCGCCCTGTCAGACCTGGCGACGTCGGAATGCCGGGCCCGGGACCTTGCCAATGGCGTTGCCGATGCGCGCAAGGCCTATCGCGCCTCGCTCGACACCTTCGGACCGGAGGCGGCGCTGACCCAGGGTGTCGCCATGGCCTTGGCACAATGCTTGATCGAAGCGGGCCAGGATGCCGCCGCCACACCGCTTATCGCGCATATCGACCGCAAGGCGGTTGCTGAGCTGGCATCCGATCCGCACTGGGGGGCGAATATCGATCTGGCGCAGGCCGAAATCTCCGTCCATGCCCAACGGTGGGAAGATGCTGCGGCCGATCTTCACGCCGCTGCTGTGGCGTATGCCTCACCGCAATCGGATGTCTTCCAACACCGTAAATTCGAAACCTTGAGCGCACTCGTCGCTCGTTCAGATACCAGGTAACCAATCCGAGCCAGCGATGGCGGGCTGATGCCCTTGGCGACCTCGCAGTGTCGCCTAGCCGCCAACTTGCGACGTCTCTGTCACGAAACCGGCTGAAGCCAGACGGAATTCGCCGGCCGAGCCGGGATCGCCGTACCTAGTATCAGCCATCTCGAGCGCGGTGCCCGCAATCCCACTATCACGATTATCGGGAGGCTCGCAAAGTCACTCAAGGTGAAGTCGAGGTCATTGCTCGAGTGAACGGCGGCTTTGCGCCTTCATGCCCGTCATTCGATGTCTCTGCAGCAAGAGGACATGGCGAACGGCCATATGCAACGGAGCCATTTTTTGTCGATTGGCAATCCGGCCACAATATCGGGAAGGGTGAGTGGATCATCGGGAAGGATGAGCGGATCGCCCCACCCTATCAACAGAAGTGATGACGACGGCGCCGCTTCCCTCAGCCTATCTTGAACGCGTTCTCGCAGACGTGCGCCGCGCTCACACCCGTTATGACGCCGTTGAAGAGGATGGGAATGACTTTGGCTCCGCGACGTTCGGGGAAATCGTCAAGGGGGCATTAAAGGACGGCATATAGCCGTATCGGCTAACAGGGGAAGGAGGACAGGATGTTTGGATCACGCGACACGCGCGCGTCGGCACACGGATCGCTGGGCGTCCTCACGGCGATGCTGGCCTCGCTCGAACTGATGACGCTGCCGGTCGGCGCGATGGCGCAAACACCGGCTGTCACCCTAGGTGGTGCGGTTACTGGCGCCAGGTCGATCGAGAATGAGGTCGAGGATCTGCTGGCGGTCAAATGTCCGGCAAGATTGGTCGCGCCTTCACCGGATACGGATGAATCCGTACTGATCGCGTTTGACGACGCTTTCGCGCCCCTTATCACGCCGGCATATGGCGCGCGGCCCTATGAGGTAGCGTTGGAAGCCTATCGCCGATGCATTGATCGCGCGATCACGCAGATTCAGAGAACTCCCCATTATGCGCTGATCGACCCCAATGCGGATGAGGATTGCTTCGACTGCGCGATTTCCCTGTCCGATCTCGCTCTCCAGATTCCCCGTTTGCGACAATTGCAGGGGCTGACCTATCTCGATTCAGATGAGATCGCCGATCAGGATCCGGCCAAAGCCCTGGCGCTCATCCGTCAGTCGATAGCGGATTTCGATGCCGTGCAGGCGGAGTTCCGATCGGACGCTGAACGCTTGATCGATCGTCGCGAACGGGCTTTGGACGAACAGCGCCGCGCAGCCGAAAGCGCCGCCCGGCGGGAAACGACTATCGGGCTTATAACCGGCCTGGCCGCAGTAGGCATGGGGGCCGCGGCGGGGCTTGGCAGGCAGCAGACCACCCAGATCGCCGAGCAAGCTATGCAACGACAATTTGCCCTGGCGAACGCCAATCTGGGCGTCAGACTTGCGGCCATCCAGCAAAACCAGGTGAGGATCGATGCCGTCAACAGCGGCATCTCCGACAGGGGGAATACAGGTGCCTGGCGCGACGATGGCATCCGCGTGGTTTTGCCGCGTCTGAGCCTGTGGGAATCCAATGGATTAAAGCGCTGGGGCGCGACGTTCACGGGCGGCATGGGCGATGAATTTCACTTCGACTATCTGGTGCATGTCATTGCCAACCTGCCTGACGGTAGAGAATTTTCCTGCACGGGTTCGATTGTTGCGCCGCGGCTAGTCCTGACCAACCGTCACTGTGTCCAGGATCCGGAGGACGGTACCGGCATCGCTCCCCGCGCCTATACAGTAGTCCGGGACTCTTATGAAGGGGGCGAAGGCGGCGTGGTCCGTCGATCCAACAAGCGGGCTGTCGTTAAATGGGCATCACCCGATCTCAATATATCTATCCAAGAAGACAGAAGTAGAGACTGGGCCCTGCTGGTGCTTGACAAGGCTTTTTTTGAAGGGGGGCTCGATCTGGTTTCTCCGGCGGAGTTGGCGCGCCATCCCAAGTTTCGGATCGCCGTCGCCGGTTATTCGAGCGATCTAAACGACGGCGATCAGGTTACGATGGACTGGGGGTGCCTAGGCGAATGGGACGATGGCCTGATTCGCCATTTGTGTCGCACGTTCAGCGGTGCGTCCGGTTCGCCTATCATAGCCGTTGACGGCAGTTTCGGGCGACATAAAGTGTTGGGAGTTCATGCGGCGTCCTATCGTGATCCGAACGACCCAGCGGCGGGACTGAAATCGGGCGCTGCCTCTCAGCAACTCTACGATACATGGCAGGATATGAAGGCCGAATATGCACGTTGAGGGGCGCAGTGTATCTGTTTGAATTTCCGTCCTCGCGTCAGGCTTAGAGCCTCGGATCGCCGCGTCCGCCGCTACGAGGTGAGATTCCGGATTTGAGCCCTCGCTCGATCGAAGTCAGTTAACCTGACAACCCCAATTCGAACTCTCGGTACGGCCTCCCCCAAACGCCCGTCGCGACTTTGTCCGACCAATATCCCGTAGAGATAAGCCGCTCGAAATCATCGAATCCCACGAATTTCCCCGCAACAGGGAATCCGGTCCGGTTTGAAAAAGAGGAACGGTTTCTCTGATCGAGAAAAATATAGGAAATCAAGTAGTTATGTGGCGGAGAGGGAGGGATTCGAACCCTCGGTACCCGTAAGGGCACAACGGTTTTCGAGACCGCCCCGTTCGACCACTCCGGCACCTCTCCGCGGAAAGCGCTTGGCGGTGTGAGGCCGCCGGTCGGCTGGGAGCGCGGCGGTTAGCCGATGCACTCGGGCTTGCCAAGCCTGTGTGAACATAAGGCGGCGGAAACGGGGCCGCCGGCGTGGTCCCACCGGGGATTGGCCCATGATGAGCCTTGCCCCGCCACGCGCTCATCCATATCTGAGGGGCATGGACCATCGTTCCCATTTCTATCTGTCGCAGGCAGGTCGCCGGATCGAGGCGCCGCTGCACGCGCAGGCTCGCTTTGCCATCGGGGATGTCGTGCGGCACAGGCTGTTCGATTTCCGCGGCGTGATCTTCGATATCGATCCGGTCTTCGCCAATAGCGAGGAATGGTACGAAGCGATCCCGCAGGACATCCGCCCGCGCCGCGACCAGCCGTTCTATCACCTCCTCGCCGAGAGCGAGGATTCGTCCTATGTCGCCTATGTCAGCCAGCAGAACCTGCTGGAAGACAGCACGGGTGGCCCGGTGGACCATCCCAGCGTGCCGCAGCTGTTCGAGACTTTCGCCAGCGGGCGCTATCGCCTGCGCCGCAGCCTGACTCACTAGGAAGGCGCCCTGCCCGCCGCGCGGGTCAGTTCTTGAGCTTCCAGCCGCTCTTCAGAATGCGATAGGCGATCCAGCCGAGCGCGAGGTTGAGCACTGCCACGCCCACTGCGGAGGCGATCACCGCATCATTGGTATTGCCGATGTCGCTCTGGCCGATGAAGCCGAAGCGGAAGCCGGAGATCATGTAGAAGAACGGGTTCGCCCGGCTGATCGCCTGGAACATGGGCGAGAGGTTGTGGATGACGTAGAACGTGCCGGAAAGCAGCGAGAGCGGCGAGACGACGAAATTGGTGATCGCCGCCGCGTGATCGAACTTTTCCGCCCATAGGCTGGTCAGCAGGCCCATCAGCGAAAGCATCAGCGAGCTCATCAGGCCGAACCAGACCACGGCCCAGGGATGCGCGATCCTCACCTCCACGCCCGGCCACAGCGCCATGGCCAGCGCCACGGCGAAGCCGACCATGATGGCCCGGGTCATCGCCGCGCCGACGATGCCGATCATCAGCTCCGCTTCGGTGAGCGGCGGCATCAGCAGATCGACGATCGTGCCCTGCAGCTTGCCCGTGAGCAGCGAGAAGCTGGAATTGGCGAAGGCGTTCTGCATCATGGCCATCATGATGAGGCCCGGGGCGACGAAGGTGGCGAATGAAACGCCCAGCACCTCGCGCCCTCCACGCCCCGAACCGCCCAGGGCCACGGTGAAAATCACCAGGAACAGCAACGTCGTGACGGCCGGGGCCCACACCGTCTGGGTCTGGACCTTGAGAAACCGCCTCACCTCCTTCATATAGAGGCTCCACAGCCCGATCCGGTTTATTCCCGTGATGCGCGGCTGCCCCTTGGGCGGAAACGGGCGCCCGGCACTTGCTTTGGGGTCGACGAATTCGGGCGCCTGGCCGGCGACATGCGGCAGGGCGGCTGGGGCTTGATCGGCCATGCGGAGCGCCTATCGGCTCCGTCCTGTGCTGGCAACGGTTTGTGCGGTGCCGCCCGCCGTTTGAAGAATGATGGAACCCGAATGAGCTGGACCGAAGAACGTATCGCAGTGCTCACCAAGATGTGGGAAGGGGGCGCAACCGCGAGCCAGATCGCCGACGAACTCGGCGGTGTCTCGCGCAATGCCGTGATCGGCAAGGCGCACCGCCTTGGCCTCAAGGCGCGTCCTTCGCCGGTCAAGGCCAACGAGCCCAAGCCCGAAGCCAAGCCGAAGCCGATTGAGGCCAAGCAGCCCGCGCCTAAGGCGCCTGCCCCGGCGCGCGCGGCGCCCAAGGCACCTGCGGCCCCGCCGCCCAGCCAGCCGGAGCCGCCGGCCGCATCGGCCACGCCCAGCCAGCCCTTGCCCAACCCCACTCACGGGTTGCCCAAGATCGTCTCCGTCGGCCCGGGCGGCTTCCTGCGCCAGGGTCCGGGTGACCAGCAGGCGCCGATTCCCCCCGCCCCGCCCCGCCGCCTGGTGCCCGCGAAGCCGAGCCCGGAGATCGCCGACAAGACCAGCCTGCTGGATCTCAACGATCGTGTCTGCCGCTGGCCGATGGGCCATCCCGGAGAGCCGGATTTCCACTTCTGTGGAGAGAAGGTGAATCCCGGCTTCCCCTATTGCGTGGAGCATTGCGGCCGGGCCTATCAGGCGCAGCTGCCGCGTGGCGCGCGCCGCCCCCCGCCGCCGCTGCCGTTCGG
>JAFKFN010000036.1 GCA_017308255.1 Altererythrobacter sp.
GGGCCTCGAAACGTGGCAGTCGCCGCAGGGATTAGAACGAGATGTTCGCACCCAGGTAGAAGCGGCGGCCGATGGTGTCGTAGAACTGGCTGTTGAAGCCGCCACCCGGCAGGCTGCCGACGGTGAAGGCAGTCGGATTGGCAACGGTATTGACGTTGCCCACCGGCGGCGCCTCGTTCAGCAAGTTGTCCACGCCGAACCGCAGCCCGATATCGGGCGTGAGGTTGTAGGTGACATTGAGGTTGAACAGGTCATACGCCGGATAGCCGGTGAAGATCGACGGCGCGACGGCCGCGCCTTCCTGTTCCACTCCGGGCAGGTGCTGCCACTGCACCGCGACCCGCGCCGGGCCGATACCATAGCCGACCGTGGTCAGCGTCCGGTAGCGATAGGCGCCCGGGTTGAGCCCGTTCTGGCCGGTCCCGAGCGTGCCGACGAAATCGACCATCGGGTTCGACCGCAGCTCACGCGATTCGTACTTCAGGTAGTAGTTGATCAACGCGTTGATCGAGAGCGTGCCCGGCCCGACATCGATCGCCCAATCAAGCTGGGCATCGATCCCGGAAATGTTCACTTCGCCTTCGTTGGTATACGAAACGTCGAAGTTGGCCGCCCCGAGGATCGGCGCCGGGTCATAGCGGATGCCGTTGCAGAACGGGCTCGCCGCGGCTGCCTGCGCCTGGGCCGCATTGCCGGCGGCGCCCGCCACGGACGTGTTGTAGAACGGATCGAGGCACTGCTGCAGAGCAACCCCGGCGCTCTCCAGGCCGATGGCGTCGGTCAGGTGGATGCTCCACCAGTCGACGGTGAACCGCAGCCGGTCGAGCACCGAAGTCCGCCACGGAGACTGCACGACCACGCCGGCCGTCCAGGTATCCGCCTTTTCCGGCTTCAGGTTCGGGTTGCCGGTGGCGTTGGTCCAGGCAAAGCCGAAGCCCGGCGCCGGCTGCTGCAACAGCTCGCGCCCGTAATAGGCCGCGCCGGTGCCTGCACCGCCGGTGGCATCCATCACCGCGCTACACACGGCCTGGACATCGGCCCCCATCTGGCCCCCCGCGCCCGCGGAGATGCGATAGGTGGACCGCTGCGAGCACAGATCGCCCACGGCATTGCCGCCGAAGATCTGCGAAGGCGCCATGAACAGCTCGGCGATGTTCGGTGCCCGCTCCGCGCGGTTGAAGCCACCGCGGACCCGCAGCCAATCGGTCATCTCCCAGTCGCCCAGGATCTTGTACGTCCAGCTCGTGCCCGTGGTGCTGTAGTTGGAATAACGGGCGCCAAGCTCGAGGTTGAACGACTGGATGAACGGGATGTCGTGCAGGACCGGCACCAGCAGCTCGCCATACAGCTCCTTGACGTCATACTTGCCGAAGGAATCGCTGCTGGGATAGATGCCCACGGCCTGGTCGAGGTACGACTGGCCCTGGCCGGTGATCGTATCGTTGAAGAACTCGAAATTGAGCTCACGATAGCTGGCGCCCACGGCCGCCTTCAACGCGCCGGCCGGCAGGTTGAGCAGCGTGCCCTGGGCGTTGGCCTCCACGATCAGCTGGCTGATCGTCTGGTTGTTCTTCAGGTCTGCACGGATGGCATCCTTGCAGTCCTGCGAGACTTCCGACCACGGCGTGCTGAAGATGTTCATGCCGGTGGTGCAGCTGGCGAAGTTGGCGCCGAACGCCGGACGCCCGCTTGCTTCGTTGCTGTTGGTTTCGAAGCCCTGGCCGAACGCCGGCGAGGTCAGCAGCGTGCGCAGGCGAGTCAGCGAGAAGACGCCGCTCTGGCGGGTGAAGGTGTTCGTCTCGCCATAGTTGGCGAAGGCTTCCCAGGTCCAGTCGGTGCCCGGGACCTTGCCGTTGAACCCGGCCAGCAGGTTCAGCGTGCTCACCTTATTGGTTACACTACGGTTTTCGGGGAACCCATACTGCAGCTCCACCCGGCCATTCGGATCGGGCCGGCTATTCAGCAGGGACTGGAGCGAGTCCGGCAGGTACTGCCCGATCACCTGGTTATTGGTGCAACCACCCAGCGCGGCCATGGCGCAGGCGAACTGGCTGCCATACTGCTGGGCGAACACCGGGTTGGTGGGGTTGTCGGTCAAGTCTCCCGGGGTCGGATCGACATAAGCCCCACCGTTGTAGGTCATCCCGTTGAGGATCACCGAGCTCGGGTTGCCCTGGCTGCCATAGGCAGTGTCCGGAATGGCGCTTCCGGTATAGACGCCGGTGCCATAGGGGATGAACACGTCCCAGCCGCTGGTGATCGCGCCACCCTGCTGCGTGGTATGCGTCTTGGTCGTGCTGTAGAGGCCCTGGCCGAAGATGCTGATCCAGTCGTTCAGCTCATAATCGCCGCGCATGAACATGTTGTAGCGCGTGAGCGGCAGGACCAGGAACGGGTTGGTATCCACGAAGTTCAGCGCGCCATTGGCGCGGGTGGTCGCGATATCGCCCTGCAGCGTCTTCCCGTCATATTGCGACACGCCGCCGCGCTGGTTGAACGCAGCGGTGAACAGGCTGCCGTCGGCATTGGTGTAAACGGGGAAGCCCTGCAGCCCGCCAAGCACGTTGGTCGGCCCATCGGGTGTCATCACGATATTGCACAGTCCGCTGTAGATCGGGTTAGCGACTTGCTGATACTGGCAGGTATAGCTGGTCGCCAGCGTCGGATCGGCATCGGGATTGCGCAGGACGATCTGCGAAGGCACCGCGTTGGCGTTCGGGAACTGGGCGAAAAACGCATCGCTGCTGGGCGCATTGCCGAAGCCCAGGTTGATGCCCGGCGACAGCGGGAAGAAGCGGTTGGTGCTGCTGTTCGGATCGCGCCACAGGTCCTGATACCAATCGCGGTCGCGCTGATAGCTCGCCTCGCGCGCGTTGTAGGACATCGCGATGCTCACGTTGCCGCGGCCATCCGCGAAGTCGGAGCCCATGATGCCCGAAAGCTGGTATTCGAAGCCGTCGCCCTTCTCGCTCAGGCCCATCTGGCCATCGAGTTCGACGCCCTGGAAATTCTTCTTCAGAATGAAATTGGTCACACCCGCGACGGCATCGGCGCCGTAAGTCGCGGAAGCACCGCCGGAAATGACTTCCACCCGCTCCACCGCGGCTGCGGGAATCGTGTTGATATCCACGATGCCGGCCGCGTTGCTCGGCGTGGCGCGACGGCCATCGAGCAGCACGAGGTTGCGGTTGGCGCCAAGCCCGCGCAGCGAGACGGTGGCCGCGCCGGGAGTATTGGTCGATGTCGGCTGGATGTCACCGCCGCCGGTCGGCGTCTTGGCGGGCGTGAACTGCGGCAGCTTGTTGAGGTTGGACTCGATCGCCGCCGTGGACGACTGTTCAAGCAATGCCTCGTCGATCGTCACGATCGGGCTGGACGATTGATAATCCTGCCGGGCGATGCGCGAACCGGTGACGACGATCGTGCTGGCGTTGCCCGCCTCTTCCGACGTCTGGTTGGCGGCCTGGTCCTGCGCCAGCGCGGGGCTGGCGGTGGCGATGGTGCCGGCACAGGTGGCCAGCAGGAGCGCCTTGTAAAGTTGCGATCCATTCAAATGTTGCACGTTTCTCTCCCTTCACGCGAAAGCCGGCAGGATGGCCTGCCCGCCTGGCCAGAGGCCACGGATCGAAAGGGAAGAGCGGCGCCTTTTCCGAGCAAGAGCATAGGCGCACGAAAGCGAGCGCGGACGCGCACCTCATGCGTTGCCGAAACTCCCCTTCCGGGACCTGGCGAGCCAGAATCCCAGGGCCCGCCGTTAGGCCGGTCTCGGCCAAAACGTCCACGGTAACGGACGGTATTTTTCGCTTTCAGCCCTGGATTTGTTCTGTTTTGGAAGGACCTGTTGCCGATCTGCATCGTCCGTAAGGGACCGCGCTTACGTCGGTTTCGACGAGCCGAGACAACGCTGCGACGAGCCGTGAAGACATGGCTCGTCGCCTCGCGCGGGCTGGTCCAGGGCCGCCGCCGGTTAGGCCTTGTTCCCATTCGGCAATAGGCGTTACCGAGTCGGCAAGCGCGTGCACGCGTGCGATCTACGAGGCCGGAGTTGCGGCACAGGGAGACTGCTCAATGACTATGCGGATTTTGCTGGGCACCGGGCTGGTCGCCGCTTGCATGCCCCTGGCGGCCCATGCCCAGGCGGGCCCGGCCGAAGCCGGGCGCAACTGGTCTGCGATCACCGATTGCGCCGCCGCCCCTTCCGCTGAGCAGCGCCATCAGTGCATGGATGACGTGCTGCGGCGCACCGGCCTGCTGAGCGATGCGCGCGTGGCCGAGGAAGCCCGCCGCGATTTCGGCCGCGATGCGCCCTCACGCCCGGCCCCGCCGCCTCCGCCGGCTCCCGCGTCAGCCTCGGCCCCGTCTTCGGCATCCACGCCCGAAGCCTCGGCGGTGGATACCGACAGACTGGTCACCACCATCGCCTCAGTCGGCACGACCGGCTACCGCCGCCTGCGCGTGACCACCGCCGAAGGATCGGTGTGGGAACAGACCGAAGCCAAGTCTTTCAATTCATCGCCCAAGGTCGGCGACACCTTCGAGGTCGAACATGCCGCCCTCGGCAGCTATCGCTGCCGCTTCGCCCGATCGAGCCGCTATCGCTGCCAGCGAGCGGATTGAGCGCGCCCGATTGAGCACGTGCGGCGGGGCCGCGCTTTATCGCGCGGTGATCCCGAACTGCGCGTAGAACCGTTCGAGCGAGGGCTGCCGCAGCAAGGCCTGGCGAATGTCCTCCCGCCCGCCCGCATCGCCCATCGCCGTGCGCACGACGCCGCGCAGATAGAGGCTCGGCGTCTGCTCGGGATTGGCGGATAGCGCGGCGTCGAGATCCTTCACCGCCTTGTCGAATTCGCCCAGGCGATAATAGCCAAAGGCCCGGCTATCCAGCGCCGGCGCCGCCCAGTTGGACTGCGTCACCGCCTCGCTGCACAGGTCGGCCAGCCCTTCCAGCTCCACCTGCCAGCTCGCGCGGAAATAGCAGTTGGCGTTGAGCAGGTCCGGATCGCCGGGCCGCTGGTCGAGCAGATCGCTCAGCCGTTCGAGGCCGTCGTGCGGCCGCCCGGCCAGGGCATCGAGATCGCTGAGCTGCAAGGCCAGGTCGCGCTGCTGGTCGGCACTGCCTCCCTGGCTGGAAAGCAGCGCGAAAGCCTCCTCACCCTTGCCCGCGTAAGCCAGCATCTCGGCTTCCAGGGAAGCGCTGTCCACCCCCGGCTCCAGCTCGCTCGCCGCCCGGGCATCGGCCAACGCCCCGTCGAGATCGCCGATGTCCAGCAGCAGGCGCGCGCGCCGCTCGTAGACATTGGCGCTGGGCCGCTGGGAAATCACCTTGCCCAGATCGTCGATGGCACCCTTGCGATCGAAGCTGGAGGTGCGGAACCGCGCCCGGTCGGACACCCGCTCTATATCGTCGGGATCCTTGGCGATCAGATCGGCATAGGCCTGCTCGATCGGCTTGAGCGCCGACCTATCGGCCCCTTCGGCGAAGCGGAAACGGCGGGCGAGGCCGTTGGGCCCGCGCAGGCCGAGATCGAGCGAGCCCAGGCGCGCGGCGCCCGCCTTGGCCTCGACCACTTGCGCGGGAGGAACCTCGCCGCCCGGCCACACGATGCTGTCCGTCGCCAGGAGCCGGCCGCCGTCGACTTTCGCCGCGCGCCGCAGGCGCACCCCGGCGATCGTTTCGTCGACATCGGCATGGCCATCCAGCCGGTAAGCCCCGTCCGCCTTCGGCAGCACTACGGTGAGCTGTGTCTGGAGCGCCTGCGGGCCGGGAAGCGCCACCGGAATATCCCGCCATTCGGCGCGTGAACGGTCTGGCCGGAACGCGAAATCCATCGTCGGCAGCGAAAGCGCCGTGGTGGCCCGGCCATGGTCCCACGACCATTGGCCGCCGGTCATGCCGGTGGCCTTGATCGTGGCGACATTCGTCTGCTCGTCATAGGCAAGCGAGCTGTCGAGCAGCCAATGGTTGCCCAGCGCCTGGCTGACGAGCGAGCTCACGAAGTTATCCCGCGCTTCCTCGCCCGCCTGGCTGCTCACCGCGCGGACCATTCCGCCGGCCGTGCCGCGCAAGGTCCATTCGGCGGTGAACAGGGCCGGCAGATCGGCCCCGGCGGTTTCGTCCAGTTGCAGCGCCAGCACCGCGTCGAACCCATCGAGCGGACGCGGTTTCAGCGGCATCAGGTCCGCCCCCTCAGGCCGCAACGGCAAGCCATAGGCGAAGGGGGGAACGGCGCCGATCACCGCCATGCTGGCGCCGGTGTCCGTCCCGTCCAGCCAGTATTCCGTGCCGTCGATCACCGCGCGCACGATGATGTGGTTGAAATCGGCCGGCAGCGGCAGCATCCCCGGCATCGCATCGCCGCCGCCGGTGGCGAGGACGGTGAACGCTTCGGCCTCGATGCCCATTTCGCGCAGCATGGCCAGCAGCAGCAGGGTCTTGGCCTTGCAGTCGCCATAGCGCTTCTGCCAGGTCTCGGCCGGCGTTTGCGGAATATAGTTCCCGCCATCCATCCCGTTCGCCAGGTAGGAAACCTGATCCTGCACCAGCTGCAGCGCCGCCAGCGCGCGGTCGAGCTGGCCCGGCGCCCCCGCCTCGATCGTTTTCACCAGCGCGGCGATCGGGCCGTCCGGCGCGATCGTGCCTTCGGTGGTGAAGAGCGGCGCCATGGCGCGCGAGACATCCCGCCAGTCGGCAAAGGTGCCGACCTGCAATAGCGGCGGCAGGCGATAGCGCGCCGGCGCATCGCCCGGCATCTCGGCGGGCTTGGCCAGCGGAAGCGGGATCGTCAGCGTCTCGAACCCGTCGCGCACGGTGGGTTCGGGCAAGGCGCCGCCGCTCAGGTTCACGCCTTTCCAGGCCACCCGCTGGCTTTCCGGCCATGACACGATCGCCCGCGCGAAGCCGACGTCCAGCGGCTTGGCCACCAGCGGCACCACGCTTTGCACGTTGTCCTTCAGTGCCTGGTCCGCCAGCGTCACCGAATAGACCATCCGCAGCACATCGCCCACGCGCAGGCCGGGCACCGCCAGCGTCGCGGTAAGCGCGCCGTCGATGGCGCGCTGTTCAAGCTGCTGTTCCCGCCGCAGCACATCGAACCGCGCGCCGTCCTTCAGCACGTCGATTTCCTCGCCATCGCGCACGATCGTGACCTGGTGAACGATCAGATCACCTTTGTCGGGCATCCATTGCGCCTGGATCGTGCCCGCGCCCTGGAGCACTTGCGGATTGTCGATACGAAAGGCCCGGTCGCTATAGGACCAGACACGATTGCCCTCGATCCGCCGCTGTTCGTCCAGCAGCACGACCGGCGGGCCGGATCGGGAGGCCGGCAGTTCGGCGGGCTGAACCCAGTCCGGCGCCGGCTGATAAATCGGCTCTTCCCCCGCCCAGGCGGGCGCGGTCCAGATGATCGCGATTGCCGATGCGATAGCCCCGAGATGCCTCATGATCCCCCTGCCCTTGCCCTGTATTCTTTTGCCCCTGTATTCTGGAGATGGATAAGGCGGAAACCCCGCACGTTCAACGCGCAAGGTTCGCCGCGGCCGCCTCGCGCACCAGTGCCTGAAACGCGTCGCGATCGATCGTCTCCCCTTCGCGCACATCGATCGCCCGGCGCGTGTTGCCGTCGAGGCTGGCGTTGAACAGGCCGGCGGGGTCGGCCAGCAGGGCTCCTTTCGCGAAAGTCAGCTTGACCTTGTCCTTATAGACTTCGCCCGTGCAGATGATCCCGCCACGCTCCCACACCGGCACGCCGGCGGGATTGGAAGGCTTGCGCCATTTCACCGCTTCCTCGATCTCCGGGTCCGCTTCCCGGATCCAGGCGCGCAGGCGGGCCAATGTTTCCCCGCGCCAGCCATTCAATCCGGCGATCCGCCGGTCGATCAGTGCGGCCGGTGTTTCATCGGGTGTTTCATCTGTGGTCATCGGCACTCCTTTCCCGGTGGCGGACCGGGCGTTTGCCCGGCATAGCACGGCGCCGGCTTGCCATCGCGCCTCGCGCGCCCTAGCCGCGCCACGATCTATCACATCCGGAGTCTGACATGGTCCCCCGCTATTCCCGCCCCGCGATGGTCGCGATCTGGGAGCCGGAAGCGAAATATCGCATCTGGTTCGAGATCGAGGCCCATGCGACCGAGAAGCTGGGCGAACTGGGCGTCGTGCCCGAAAGCGCGGCAAAGGCGCTGTGGGACTGGTGGAAGACCGATCCGAAGATCGACGTCGAAAAGATCGACGCGATCGAAGCCGTCACCAAGCATGACGTGATCGCCTTCCTCACCTGGGTGGCGGACAACGTGGGCGATCAGGCCCGCTTCATGCACCAGGGCATGACCAGTTCCGACGTGCTCGACACCACCCTGGCGGTTCAGCTTGTCCGCTCCACCGACATCCTGCTGGCGGATATCGACGGCCTGCTCGCCGCGCTGAAGCGCCGGGCGCTGGAACACAAGTACACCCCCACCATCGGCCGCAGCCACGGCATCCATGCCGAACCGGTGACCTTCGGCCTCAAGCTGGCGCAGGCCTACGCGGAATTCGCCCGCTGCCGTACCCGGCTGGAAGCCGCCCGGGCGGAGATCGCCACTTGCGCGATCAGCGGCGCGGTCGGCACGTTCGCCAATATCCAGCCGGAGGTGGAGGAATACGTCGCCGAACAGCTCGGCCTCGTGCCCGAACCGATTTCCACCCAGGTCATCCCGCGCGATCGCCATGCGATGTTCTTCGCCACGCTGGGCGTCATCGCCAGCTCGATCGAACGCCTGGCGATCGAGGTGCGCCACCTGCAACGCACCGAAGTGCTGGAGGCGGAGGAATACTTCTCGCCGGGGCAGAAGGGCTCCAGCGCCATGCCGCACAAACGCAATCCGGTGCTCACCGAAAACCTCACCGGCCTGGCCCGCGTGGTGCGCGGTGCGGTGACTCCGGCGCTGGAGAACGTGGCGCTGTGGCACGAACGCGACATCAGCCATTCCTCGGTCGAACGGTTCATCGGCCCCGACGCCTGCATCACGCTGGATTTCGCCCTGGCGCGGCTCACCGGCGTGATCGACAAGCTGCTGATCTATCCCGAGCGGATGCAGAAGAATCTCGATCGCATGGGCGGCCTGGTCCATTCGCAGCGCGTGCTGCTGGCGCTGACCCAGGCGGGCGTCAGCCGCGAGGATGCCTATGCCATCGTCCAGCGCAATGCGATGAAGGTGTGGGAAAGCGATGGCGCGCTGTCGCTGCTCGATCTGCTCAAGGCCGATCCCGAAGTCACCGCGGTGCTGAGCCCGGCCCAGCTCGAGGAAAAGTTCGACCTCGCCTATCATTTCAGTCAGGTAGACAGGATCTTCGCCCGGGTCTTCGGCTGATCGGGGTGCTTCACTTCCCGCGCGCTTGGCCCTAGCATCGCGCGACACGGCCAACGGCGGCTTTGGGGAGAAACCCGATGCATATCATCCGCACGATCGTCTGGGTTCTGTTGCTGGTGGCCTTCGTGATCTTCTCGATGGCCAACTGGGAACCGGGCATCACGGTCCGGATCTGGCAGAACCTGGTTGTCGAAACCAAGCTGCCGGCGGTGATGATTCTCTCGTTCCTGGTCGGCCTCGTGCCGATGTGGCTGGTATACCGGGCGAACAAATGGACCTTGCAGCGCCGCGTCAACGCGCTGGAGAATGCCGCCCGCACGGCTGCGATGGCCCCGCCCCCGCCGCCCGTTACCCCCGATCCCGCCGCCGTGGAGGAAGCCCCGCTGCCGTGAGCAACCCGATCTACCTCGCCCTGGACATGCCCACGCTCGACGGGGCGAAAGCCCTTGCCGAAAAGGTCAAGGGGCACGTCGGCGGCTTCAAGCTGGGGCTGGAATTCTTCTGTGCCCACGGCCATCACGGCGTGCGCGAGATCGCCCATTTCGGGCTGCCGATCTTCCTCGATCTCAAGCTGCATGACATTCCCAACACCGTCGCCGGCGCGATGCAGGCGATCCACGTGCTGGAACCGGCGATCGTCACTGTGCACGCCAGCGGCGGACGGGCGATGATGGAAGACGCCAAGGCGGCGGCCGGGCAGGATACCAAGGTCGTGGCGGTGACCATGCTCACCAGCCTCGACGAACGCGATCTCACCCGCACCGGCGTCAGCGGCAATGCGCGCGACCAGGTCATGCGCCTGGCGGAACTCGCCCATTCGGCCGGGCTCGACGGCATCGTCTGCTCGGGCCACGAAGTCGGCGCCGTGCATGGGGAGTGGAAGGACGGCTTCTTCGTCGTGCCCGGCCTGCGCCTGAACGGCGGCGCGGCGGGCGACCAGAAGCGTGTCGTCACCCCGCGCGAAGCCCGTGACAATGGCGCCAGCGTGCTGGTCGTCGGCCGTCCGATCAGCCGCGCCGACGACCCCGTGGCCGCCGCGCGCGCGATCGAAGCGACGCTATAGCTCGCTGGGCGGCACGCCGCCCCACACTCGTCATTCCCACCAATGCGGAAACCCAGTCGGCTTTGGCGTATGACGCCCCGGGCCCCCGGCAGGTCGTGAACTTAGGCTTCGAAAAGCAGACCGCGCGCTAGCGCTGCTCATTGTCTACCTGTCGTCGCCTGTCCGTCGTCAGAACATTCGGCACAACTCGCGGCGTAGATTAGCGGAGTGCGGACCTCGTCAGGGGGTTGATGTTAGGCGGCGAACTTGCGGTGCTGCAAGCGCCGATGTTCGATGGTCTGTTGCTTGATCCTTTCGCGCAGTTTGA
>JAFKFN010000012.1 GCA_017308255.1 Altererythrobacter sp.
GGAACGCAGCAGAGCAGCCTGGCGGCGCTGCGCGAGGCGTCCGACACGTCCTACTTCAAGGATGACAAGGGCCTGTGGGTCAAGCTCGTGGCCTCGAACACCGGCGCCGCGGCCGGCCCGGCCCGCGGACCAGCTGCGCCAACCGGCCTTCAGGTCAGCAGGCACATCCAGGTCAGCTCCGCCCGCTGATCGGACAGCAACCCCCGGCGCAGGCCACGCGCCGGGGGTGGCGGCCGGATGAACCGGCACCGCGAAGCCAGGAACCGACCATCGTCTTCCGGCCATCATCATCCGGCCGGCATGTTCGCGCTGGAAGCTGTCACAATCCCCCTCTAAAGCCTGCGATCCATGGAGCAGGGGCGCTATTTTCCCATAGCCGGCATGGTGATCGCCCTGGTGACGGGGCTCATCATGATCTTCGCCGGTGTGAGCGGCTGGCTGGTCGGCGCGGCGGTGCTGATCTGGATCGGTTCGTTCTGGCTGGCCGTGCCCCCACCGCCCGCCTCCACGGCCGATCCGCGCGAAGGGGTGCAGCTCACCACCAGCGGCATGCGCGATCTGGTGGAGCATTCGGGCCTGCCGATGGTCCTGCTCGACAGCAACCGCATCATCATCGCCAATGCCGCCGCGCGCGAGGTGATGGGCGAGCACATGCTGGGGCAGGATGCGCGCGTCGTCTTCCGCCACCCGGAAGCGGTGGACCTGCTCACCCGGCCCGAAGGGGGCAGCGCGACGATCCACGGTCTCACCGGCACGCGCAGCAACTGGCAGGTCAGCCGCCACCCGATCGACCAGCGTTACAGCCTGATCGAACTGGTCAACCGCACGGCGGAAGCGGACGTCAGCCGCGCGCACACCGATTTCGTGGCCAATGCCAGCCACGAGCTGCGTACCCCCCTCGCCTCGATCATCGGCTATATGGAGACCCTGGCCGACGCCCAGGCGGATATCGATCCCGAACGCACCGCGCGCTTCCACACCACGGTGCTGCGCGAGGCGCGGCGGTTGCAGGCGCTGGTCAGCGATCTCATGTCGCTTTCGCGCGTGGAGGCGGAAAAGCACGACCAGCCGCGCGAGCCGGTGGACCTGATCCCCCTGGTCCAGCAGGCCGCGCGCGACGGCGCGACGCATGACCGGCAGGATCGGCTGGAATTCGCTCTCGGCGAAAAGACGCTGATGGTGCGCGGCGATCGCAACCAGCTGGAACAGCTCGTCCGCAACCTGGTGGAAAATGCCTTCAAGTACGGATCGGCCGATGCGCCGGTGACGGTGGGCGTTGAGCGCGGGGAGCGCGACATGGCGATCCTTTCGGTGCGCGATCGCGGCGAAGGCATCGCGCCCGAGCATATCCCGCACCTGACCCGCCGGTTCTACCGCACGGACCCCGGCCGCAGCCGCGCCGCCGGCGGCACCGGGCTGGGCCTGGCGATCGTCAAGCATATCGTGGAACGCCATCGCGGCCGCCTGGACATCGCCAGCCAGCCCGGCTCCGGCACATGCGTCACCATCGCCCTGCCCCTGGCGGCCTGACGATCCGATCCCGCTCGCCCGCCCACCTGTGGACAAGCCGCCAGCCTGTCACAGCATCGTAATAATAGGCACATAGCGCGGACACGTTCTCGAAACAGAAGTGTAACGCATGCTCCGCTTCCCGATGGTCCTTCTCTGCAGCGCGCTCGCCGGGCTTCCGCTTTCAGCGCATGGCCAGGAGGCCGCTTCCACGGGCGAATGGTCGATCAAGCCGCGCGGGCGCGTGCAACTGGACGCCTCGGATATCGGCGTGCCGCCCGCCCTGGCCGGCGACGGCTTCGGGACGGCGGCCGAAGTGCGGCGGGCTTACCTGGGCGTGGACGGAACCGCGCCGGGCAATGTCAGCTATCGGCTGGAAGCCGATGTCTCGGGCTCGTCGATCCTGCTCACGGATGCTTATCTCGCTTACCAGCCAACGCGCGGCGTCACGCTGACTCTGGGGCAGCACAAGCCGTTTTCCGGCCTTGAGGAACAGACCAGCGACTTGTTCACCTCCATGCTCGAGCGGGCGGCTTTCACGTCCGCCTTCGGGTTCGGGCGGCGTCTGGGCGTCAGCGGCGCTTATTCGGAAGGGGACCTGCTGATCCAACTCGGTGCTTTCACCGTGAACGCGGCTGATCTCGACGCCGAAAGCGACAGCTTCGGCGTGGACGGCCGCGTGGTATTCAGCCCGCAAGTGGGCCCTGGCACGCTGCACCTGGGCGCATCCGCCCATTGGCGCGATCTCGACGATGCCGCGGGTTCCGTCCGCTATCGCGCGCGGCCTTTCACCCACGCGACCGACGCGCGCCTGGTCGACACGGGAGCCATCGGCGCCAGCGGCGAGCGCAGCTTCGGTGCCGAGCTGGCCTATATCGCCGGGCCGCTTCACGCCACGCTCGAAGGCCATCGGATCACCGTGCTGCGCCCCGGCCTGCCCGATCCCAGCTTCGCCGGCGGCTATGCCGAAATCGGCCTGCTGCTGACGCCGGGCGACACCACGGGCTACAAGAACGGCGTTTACGACCGCATCCGGCCGACACGCCCGGTAACCGAAGGCGGCCCCGGCGCCGTGCAGGTGAACGCCCGTTATGACAGGCTCGACCTCGACAGCGGGCCGATCAAGGGCGGGCGCCAGCAGGCCCTGGCGCTGTCGGCGGTGTGGGCCCTGACGGCCACAGTGCGCCTCCAGGCCAATTATGGCCACTTGTGGATCTCGGATGCCGCTGTCCCGGCGGGCGCCGATGCCGATTACCAGGCCGATGTCGTCGGCCTGCGCGCGCAATTCGACTTTTGAAAGGGCTGGGGGATGTGTCCGTTTCATGTCGGAAATTTGTCGTCGTTCCGTAATACTCCATGCCTAGCAGGCTAGGCGTCATTCAGGGGAAGCCTCATGAAATCGATCCTGCGCACCTCGCTTGTCGCCCTTTGCGCGGCGTCGCTGGCCGCTTGCGGCAGCGGTTCGGACACCCGCGCTTCGGTTCGCGCGGTCGGTTCGTCGACCGTCTATCCCTTCGCCAAGCTCGTCGCGGAGAATTTCGCCCGCTCCAATCCCGATTTCACGTCCCCGATCATCGAATCGACCGGCAGCGGCGCGGGCATCCAGCTGTTCTGCGCCGGTGTGGGCGCGGATACGCCTGACATCGCCAACGCCTCGCGGCGGATGAAGGAAAGCGAGTTCCAGGCCTGCCAGAGGAACGGCGTCACCGAGATCACCGAGATCCAGGTGGGCCTCGACGGCATCGCCTTCGCCTCGGCCAAAGGCGGCATCACGATGAACCTGACGCCGGAGATCGTCTATCGCGCGCTGGCGGCGAAGCCTTTCGGCAAGGAGCAGGCGGCCAAAACCTGGCGCGATGTGGACCCCAGCCTGCCCAACCAGCCGATCCTGGTCTATGGCCCGCCTTCCACCTCGGGCACGCGTGACGCGCTCAAGGAACTGATCCTGATCCCCGGCTGCGACAGCAATGCGGAGATGAAGGCGCTCAAGGGCAACAATGCCCAGCAGCACGAACAGCTCTGCACCGAACTGCGCCGCGACGGCGCCTATGTGGACCAGGGCGAGCAGGACAATCTCATCGTCCAGAAGATCGAAGGCAACCCCAACGCAGTGGGCATTTTCGGCTACTCCTACCTTGAGGAGAACCTGGACAAGGTCCAGGGCCTGACCATGAACGGGGTTGAGCCCACTTACGAGAACATCGCCGATTTCGATTATCCCGGTGCCCGGCCGCTGTTCATCTACGTCAAGAACGCGCATCTCGACGCGATCCGGGGCTTGCGCGAATTCGTGGCCGAATGGGCGAAGTCATGGGGCCGGGATGGCCCGCTGGCCCGCATCGGGCTTGTCGCTAGCCCCGAGGATGTCGCCGCGCGCAGCGCCGCGGCGGCCGAGACCTTCACCCCGCTCGACGGCGCCGAGTTGAAGTAAAAGGCCCCAACGGCCCTATGTCGCCCGCTCTCCTGCTGCTGCTCGCCCTGGGCTTTGGGCTGGCCGGATGGCTGGTGGCGCGCGCGCGCGCGTGGAGCTTCCGCCGCGCCGCGCCGCATCACCGCCTGGCATCGCTGCCGGTCTATCACGCCTGGTATGTGGCGCTGTGGGTCGGCGTGCCGCTGGCGCTGTTCGCTGTGGCCTGGAACGCGCTGGCGCCGCAACTGGTGCTGCAATCCGTGCTTTCCGATCCGGCCGCCGCCGGTCTGCCGCCGTTCGGCATGCAGCGCGAAACGATTCTGGCGGAGGCGCGGAACGTCGCCACGGGCACGGCGCCGGCGGTGTTCAACGCCGGCGCGCGCGCACTGGTGGAACCGTTCCGCGAAGCGATCCTGCGCTATAACGTGATCGGCACTGGCGTGGCGCTGCTGATCGGGTTCCTGGCCGGAACCTGGGCCTTCCTGCGGCTCAAGCCCGATTTCTCGGCGCAGACGCGGGTCGAGCGGGCAGTGATGAGTGTGCTGCTGATCGCCTCGCTCGTGGCGATCCTCACCACGCTGGGCATCTTCGTCAGCCTGGTGTTCGAGACCATGCGCTTCTTCGGCATGGTCAATCCGGTGGATTTCCTGTTCGGCACTCATTGGGGACCGGACCCGATGAGCGCCGCCGCCCATCCCGATCCCACGCGTTACGGCGCCTTGCCGCTGTTCTGGGGCACCATCTACATCGGCGCGATCATCGCCATGATCGTGGCCATTCCGCTGGGGCTGATGAGCGCGGTCTATCTCACCCAATATGCCGATCGCCGCTGGCGCAAATGGCTCAAGCCGGCGCTGGAGATCCTCGCCGGCGTGCCCACGGTGGTCTATGGCTATTTCGCGGCGCTAACGATCGCCCCGCTGGTGCGCCAGTTCGGCCAGGCCATCGGCATCGCCAATGCCTCGAGCGAAAGCGCGCTGGCCGCGGGCCTGGTCATGGGGGTGATGATCATCCCGTTCGTCTCCTCGATGGCGGACGATTCCCTTGCCGCCGTGCCGCAGGCGATGCGTGACGGTAGCCTGGCCATGGGCGCCACCACCAATGAGACGATCCGCCGGGTCCTGCTTCCCGCCGCCCTGCCCGGCATCGTCGCCGGGGTCATGCTGGCGATCAGCCGCGCCATCGGCGAAACGATGATCGTGGTCATGGCCGCCGGCGCGGCCGCCAATCTCAGCGCCAATCCGTTCGAGGCGATGACCACCGTGACCTTCCAGATCGTTGCCATGCTGACGGGCGAAGGCAGTTTCGATCATCCCGCCACGCTGAGCGCCTTCGCCCTCGGCTTCGTGCTGTTCCTGGTGACGCTGGCGCTCAATTTCATCGCCCTGCGCGTGGTCAAGCGGTTCCGCGAAGCCTATGAATAAGTCCGCCCCCACCCGCACCGCGGCCTTCGAGGCGCGCCTGAAGAAGCGCTACGCGGCAGAGCGTCGCTTCAGGCTGGCCGGCCTGGGCGCGATCCTGTTCTCGGTCGCGGTGCTGCTGTTCCTGCTGGTCACCATGACGATGAACGGGATCGGCGGTTTCCAGCGGGCGACGCTCCAAGTCCCTGTGGATTTCACCTCGGTCGGCATCACCATGCCGCAAGACCTGGGCGACAAGCCGGCCCGCATGCGGGCGCTCGAACGCCAGGGCCTGCCCGACCTCGTGCGCTTCAGCGCCGAGCAGGCACTGGGCGAGGAAGCGGCCGGCGAGCTTGGCTCTTCCGCCTGGCGCGCGGTGGCCGAAGCCGTGGCGGACGATCCGAAGCTGCTGGCCGGCAAGGCGGAATTCGCCCTTCCGGCGAGCGGCAACCTCGCCAGCGCCTTCAGCGGCGACGGGCAGGTGCGGTTGCAGCCCCTCGCCCACCGCCTCGCCGCGGAAGGCAAGCTCAAGGACAGCTTCGATCCGGGCTTCCTCACCCGGTCCGACGCCACCGATCCGCAGGAAGTCGGCATCTGGGGCGCGCTCAAGGGCTCTATCCTGACCATGCTGGTCACGCTGGCGTTGGCTTTCCCCATCGGCGTCTTCGCGGCGCTTTACCTGGAGGAATATGCGCCGCGGAACCGCTGGACCGACCTGATCGAGGTGTCGATCAACAATCTCGCCGCCGTGCCCTCGATCATCTTCGGCCTGCTCGGCCTGGCCGTGTTCCTGGCCCTGTTCCCGCACATGCGCTCGGCGGCGTTGATCGGGGGCATGACGCTGGCGCTGATGACCATGCCGGTGATCGTCATTTCCGGCCGCAACGCGATCAAGGCGGTGCCGCCTTCGATCCGCGACGGCGCGATGGCGCTGGGCGCCTCGCCGATCCAGGTGGTGTTCCATCACGTGCTGCCGCTGGCGCTGCCCGGTATCCTCACCGGCACGATCATCGGCATGGCCCGCGCCCTGGGAGAGACCGCGCCGCTGCTGATGATCGGCATGCGCGCCTTCGTCGCCACCCCGCCCGGCGGCTTCACCGATCCCGCCACCGTCCTGCCCGTGCAGATATTCCTGTGGTCCGACGAGATCGACCGCGGATTCGTCGAGCGGACCAGCGCCGCGATCATCGTGCTGCTGGCGTTCCTGCTGGTGATGAACGGCCTGGCCATCTACCTGCGCAACCGGTTCGAGAAGAAATGGTGACCGACTTCAGCAACGATCCCGCGCCCAAGATGCGCGCCCGCGACGTTTCCGTGTTCTACGGCAGCACGCAGGCGGTGGATTCCGTGTCCATCGACATCCCCACCGAATACGTGACCGCCTTCATCGGCCCGTCCGGCTGCGGCAAGTCCACGTTCCTGCGCGCGCTCAATCGGATGAACGACACCATCGCCAGCGCACGGGTGGAAGGCACGATCGAGCTCGACGGGGAGGATATCTATCGCTCGAAGATGGACGTGGTGCAGCTTCGCGCCCGGGTGGGCATGGTGTTCCAGAAGCCCAACCCCTTCCCCAAGTCGATCTTCGAGAACATCGCCTATGGCCCGCGCATCCACGGCCTCGCCTCAGGCCGGGCGGATCTCGAGGCCATCGTCGAAAAGTCGCTGCGCCGCGCCGGCCTGTGGGACGAGGTGAAGGATCGGCTGGGCGATTCCGGCACCGCGCTGTCGGGCGGCCAGCAGCAGCGCCTGTGCATCGCCCGCGCGATCGCGGTGGAACCGGAAGTGATCCTGATGGACGAGCCGTGCTCCGCGCTCGATCCCATCGCCACGGCCCGGATCGAGGAACTGATCGACGATCTCAAGGGCCGATACGCGATCGTGATCGTCACCCATTCGATGCAGCAGGCGGCGCGCGTTTCCCAGCGGACCGCGTTCTTCCACCTTGGAAAGATGGTCGAATATGGCCACACCTCCGACATCTTCACCAATCCCCGCGAGGAGCGGACGAAGGATTACATCACAGGGCGGTACGGCTGATGGCTGAACACACGGTCAAGGCGTTCGACGAAGACATCACCCGCCTGCGCGGGCTTGTCGCCGAGATGGGCGGGCTCGCCGAAGTCGCCATCGCCGAAGGGATGCAGGCGCTCGTCACCGGCGACGAGGAACTGGCAAAGGCCGTGGTCGCGCGCGACAAGAAGCTCGACGCGCTGGAAGGCGAAGTGGATGCCATGGCCATCCGCACCATCGCCTTGCGCGCACCCATGGCCGACGACTTGCGGGAGATCATCGCCGCCCTGAAGATCGGCGGTGTGCTCGAACGGATCGGCGATTACGCCAAGAACATCGCCAAGCGCGCCCCGCGCATCGAAGGCCGCAGCCGGTTCGAGCCGCTGACCCTGATCCCCGCCATGGGCGAGATCGCCGCCGAGATGGTGCATGACGTGCTCACCGCCTTCGCCGCGCGCGATCCCGTGCTGGCCCGCGAAGTGATCGAGCGCGACGAGAAGGTGGATGCCTTCTATGAAAGCATCTTCCGCAACCTCGTCAGCTACATGGTGGAAAATCCCGCGACGATCAGCAGCGCCGCCCAGCTTCTGTTCGTCGCCCGCAACCTGGAACGGATCGGCGACCATGCCACCAACGTGGCCGAAATGGTCCACTTCGCCGCCGTGGGCACCTATCCGGAAGACATCGAGCGTTGACACATCCTTGTCGCGAAAATGAAATATGACAGTGCTTAGGCGGAGACGAAGGAGACAAATCCGTGTCATCTCCCAAGTTGCTGCTCGTTGAAGACGATACCGCCCTGGCCGAACTGCTCGAATTCCGGTTCGAGAAAGAAGGCTACGACGTACGGGTCACCGCCGATGGTGACGAGGCGCTGATCTATGCCGCGGAAGACGCGCCCGATCTCGTCATCCTCGACTGGCTGATCGAAGGCCCCAGCGGGATCGAGGTCTGCCGCCGCTTGCGCCGCGACAAGACCACCGCGCACGTCCCCATCATCATGCTCACCGCCCGCGAGGCGGAGGACGATCGCGTGCGCGGGCTGGAAACGGGCGCCGACGATTACCTCACCAAGCCGTTCTCCCCGCGCGAGCTTCTCGCCCGCGTCGCCGCCGTGCTGCGCCGCGTCCGCCCGGCCCTGGCCGGCGAGACGATCGAGGCGGGCGACATGAAGCTCGACCCCGTGGCCCACCGCGTGGAACGGCGCGGCCGCCCGCTGCAAGTCGGCCCGACCGAATACCGCCTGCTCCGTTTCTTCATGGAACACCCGCGCCGCGTATTCAGCCGCAACCAGCTGCTCGACGCGGTATGGGGCACCGGCAGCGAGATCGAGGAACGCACCGTTGACGTCCACATCCGCCGCCTGCGCAAGGCCATCACCATCGACAATGCCCGCGATCCGATCCGGACGGTGCGTTCGGCGGGCTATGCGCTGGAGCCGGTGTAGCTTTGACCGTCTGATTTCCTACCGGTCATTGCGTCCTTGGTTCGGTAACATAGGATGATCATGGGTCGCGCCGAATGGCGAGATCGTATGTCCCTCATCACCCCGCGATCCGAGCGCGCTATAATCTACGTTCTTTCCGCAATCGTGACGGCAGGCTTGGGCACGACGGTTCTTGCCCAAGGCGATCAGCGATCGGTGGCAACTCCCGGTCTCACCCAAGAGAACATCGTTCGGGCCGAACTCGTCGAATTTCCCGGCACTGACGTAGTTGCCTTCAACGGTAACTTCGCTCCCGGCGCAACGCCCGGTCGCCACCGTCACCCTGGGACGGAGGTTCTGCACGTAATCAACGGCAATGGTGTCTTACTCCAGGATGGCCGCGCCCCGGTTCAGCTCAAGCCGGGGATGACGGTAATCTCAGAGCCTGATGTCAAAGGCGGCAGCTTCGTTCACGAGGTACGCAACCTCAGCGCAACAGAACCGCTGACGACTTACATCGTCCTCCTCGTTGACAAGGGAGAGCCGCCGGCACTCCCGGCAGACTAGCCGCACGCACGTCTCTCTCTGACGGCAAAACCCGCCGAACCCACGTGCTGCTTGATCAAGGTGCAGGTGATCCGCATGGGCCGCGTTGTAGTCCGGTGAGAGCACGGTGCCGAATACTTGGCAGGCCGCATCGCGCACCTTGTGCAAGAACGCTGCTTCCCTGCCCTCGCCGCGCCAGTCTGCCCCCACGCTGATCCGCTTGCCGTCCGCGAGCACGAAGGCGGCGACGTCGAGTGCGTTTCCGGTCGAATGTTCGCTCCACTGCCCGGTCTCGCGGCCGTAGGTTCGGCGGCAGTTGTAGGCCCCAAGGTGCTTTATCCGCGTCACGCGCTTGCCGAACAGCGCCTCGGCCGCGGGCTGGACTCCTTGCCGCATCCACAGGTCAAATCCTGCGGCGAGCGCGCAAGTCGTCTGTGGGGCGGCGGGCGCCAGCGGCGCGTGCGGGAGGACCAGGCGATCCTCGCGCCGGCAGGGGTCCTCGCCTGTCGCCGGCAGGGCTTCGAACGCCACGTTGCTGCGTTCCAGCACGGCGCGGCATTCCGCCGGGTCCTTCCGCAGCGCGGCGAGCTTGTGGTGCGTTGCCCAGCCTGGCGGATCGGCCAGGTTCAGGGGAGCCCAGGGATTGTGCTCGGGGTGTTCGGCCAGCCAGGAACGGGCCGCCACGAACAGGGCGAAGGTCACCAGGAGCCAGAAGATCGCCAGGTCGAGCCTGAAACGGCCGATGCGGCGAGAGAGCTTCATCCTCAATGGAAATCGCGCGACCGGGGGATCACCCGCACATTGCGCGGATGGCCCTGGCGGAAATGCTCAGGGATCGCGGGCGGCAGCGGGCCGGCGTGATCGCCGGGGGGCATGGCGGGTTTCGGCAAATCGTCGGACAGGCGATGCAACTGGCCCGTCGCATCCACCAGGTGCGCGGCAATCACGTGGATCACACCCTCCTCGCTTTCGACGCGGCCGCGCACTTCCATCAGCCGCGCGCCCATCACCACCTTGCGATAAGTCTCCATGGTATCGGGCCAGACCACCAGGTTGGCGATGCCGGTCTCGTCCTCCAGGGTGATGAAGACCACGCCTTTCGCCGATCCGGGCCGCTGGCGGATCAGCACCACACCGGCCACCTTGACCATCGAACGCTGCTTGCGGGCCTTGAGATCAGCCATGGGCACGAAGCCGCGCTCACTGAGCGAAGCGCGCAGGAAGCTCATCGGGTGCGCCTTCAGGCTCAGCCGCTGAGTCTGGTAATCGGCGATCACTTCCTCGCACAGCGCCATTTCGGGCAGTGTCGTGCGATTTCGTTCGGCGCCCTCGTCGCGGGTATCGGCGAACTTGAACAGCGGCAGGTCCGCACCCGAAACCAGCGTGCGCGCATCCCACAGCGCCTGCCGCCGCGGCAAGGAGAGCGAACCGAAGCAATCGGCAGCGGCAAGCCGCTCGACATGCGAGGAAGGCAGCGCCGCCCTGCTGCGCAATTCGGCCACGTCGCGGAACGGCCCGGCCTGCCGCGCCGCCACCAGCTTCGCGGCCAGATGCTCGGGAAAGCCATCGACCTGCCGCAGACCCAGGCGCAAGGCGATAGTCCCATCCAGCCGCCAGCCCTTATCGTCATGGCCGCGTGAGCCCGGTCTCCGCACTCCTGCGCCTTCGCGCGGGCCCGTCTCCTCCAATGTGCAGTCCCAATCCGACAGATTGACGTCGATCGGCAGCACCTCGACCCCATGTTCGGCAGCGTCCCGCACGATCTGCGCCGGAGCGTAGAAGCCCATCGGTTGCGAATTGAGCAGCGCCGCCGCGAAAGCCGCTGGGTAATGGCATTTCAGCCAGCTCGAAACATAGACCAGATGTGCGAAGCTGGCGGCATGGCTTTCCGGGAAGCCGTATTCGCCGAACCCCTTGATCTGGTTGAAGCAGCGCTGGGCGAACTCCGGATCGTAGCCGCGTTCGACCATGCGGCCGACCATCTTCGCCTCATGCGCGTCCATCATGCCGCGCGAACGGAAAGTCGCCATGGCCTTGCGCAACTGGTTCGCTTCGCCCGGGGTGAACTTGGCGACGTCGATTGCGATCTTCATCGCCTGTTCCTGGAAGATCGGCACTCCGAAAGTGCGCCGGAGAATAGAGGAAAGCTCGTCCGGCGGGCCTCGGCCGAGCGCCGGGCCAGGCAGGTGGAAATCGGTCTCTCCTTCCCGATGCGCCTTGCGCGCCTTGAGATAGGGATGGACCATGTCGCCCTGGATCGGCCCTGGGCGGACGATCGCCACCTGCACCACCAGATCATAGAGTTCCCGTGGCCGCAGGCGGGGCAGCATGTTCATCTGCGCGCGGCTTTCCACCTGGAAGACGCCCAGCGAATCCCCTTCGCAGAGCATGTCGTAAACCATGGGGTCCTTTTGCGGCACTGTCGCCAGAACGAATGCCTTATCATGATGTTTTTCAACGAGATCGAGCGCTTTCCTGATACAGGTCAGCATCCCCAGGGCGAGCACGTCGACCTTGAAGATCCCGAGATCGTCGATGTCATCCTTGTCCCATTCGATGAAGCTGCGATCCGCCATGGCCCCGTTGCCGATCGGCACGGTTTCGGTGAGCAGTTGATCGGTAAGGATGAAGCCGCCTACATGCTGGCTGAGATGTCGGGGCATATCGATCATCTGCTCTGTCAGCTTCAGAACGCGTTTGAGATAGGGATCGGAAAGGTCCAGCCCCGTTTCCCGCCGGACATGCTCCTCGTCGATCGCCTGCCCGTGCGCGCCCCACACGGTACGCGCCAGGGCCGAGGTGACATCCTCGCTGAGCCCCATCGCCTTGCCGACCTCGCGGATCGCCATGCGCGGGCGATAATGGATCACCGTGGCGCAAAGGCCGGCATGATCGCGGCCGTATGAATCGTAGATATGCTGGATCACCTCCTCGCGCCGCTCATGCTCGAAATCGACGTCGATATCCGGCGGCTCGATCCGCTCTTCCGAGAGAAAACGATCGAACAGCAACTCGTTCTCCGCCGGATCGACTTCGGTGATCCCAAGGCAGAAGCACACCGCCGAATTGGCCGCCGACCCCCGCCCCTGGCACAGGATTGGCGGCTTCCGGCTGCGTGCGTAATCGACGATTTCCTTGATCGTGAGGAAATAGGGCGCGATGTCCAGCTTGCCGATCAGCGCCAGCTCTCGCTCAAGTGTTTCCCTCACATCGGATCGCAAGCCTTTGGGATATCTCCATTTTGCTCCTTCCCAGGTTTGCCGGACCAGATAGGCTTGTGGCGTCATGCCGTCAGGATAGGCCTTCTGGGGATATTCGTACTTCAACTCGGCAAGGCTGAAGCGGCAGGCATCGGCCACTTCGCGTGACGCCACGATGGCGTGCGGCCACCGCTGGAACAGGGCCTGCATCTCCTCGGGGCTTTTGAGATGACGTTCGGCATTGGGATGAAGCAGGTATGCCGCCTTGGCGACCGTGGTCTTGTGCCGGATTGCCGTCATCACGTCTTGCAGCGGCCGCCGCTCGGGCACGTGGTAATGCACGTGATTCGTGGCCAGCAGCGACAGGGCGTTCGCCCGGGCCAGCGCATCGAGCCGCTCGATCCGCGCCACGTCGTCACCCCTGTAGAGATAGCTGGCGGCAAGATGGCGCAGCGTCGGCAACTGCTGCACCAGGCGGGGAAGAAGGGCGGGAAACGCGGCGGTGACGCTCCCTTTTCCGGGCGCTTCGCCTGAGCCGGGAAAAGGCAGGACATTGCTTTCCTCTTCCACCGTGAATGCCGCGTCCAGATCCTCCGGCGGCAAGAGGATCAGCTGCACGCCTTCAGAATGGGCGGCCAGCATCGGCAGGGAGATGTCGCAGGCCCCTTTCTCTTGCCATTCGCCGGCCAGCGTTTTCATCCGCCCGGCGGAGATCAGCCGGCATAGCCGCCCGTAAGCGGCACGATCGACCGGATAGGCCAGGAAAGCGAGACCTTCGACAGTCTCGATCCTGCACCCGATCACCGGCGTCAATTTCAGTTTCTTGGCCGTGGTATGAATACGCACAACGCCGGCCATGGAATTGGCATCGGCGATGCCCACGGCATCATATCCCAGGGCCCAGGCCGTTTTCACCAGTTCCAGCGGCAACGAAGCCCCGCGCAGGAACGAGAAGCAACTGAGCAGGCCCAGTTCCACGAAAGGCGCGCGCGCAGGCGCGGTTATCGTGTCGGGATCGACATCCAGTTCCTGCCGGCCGGGAGTGAGCGGACCATCGGGCATATCATCCCGCCAGTTCCGCCAGCCGTTCGGTCACGGCGGCAAGATCGGCCTGGAACAGCGCCTCCTGCTCCTCCTTCATCTCGTCCCTGAGCCGCAGGAGGTAGGACGGATGCACGGTGACCCACAATTCGCTGCCGTCATCGAGCGGATGCGGCCGGCCCCGCGCCCTGGAAATGGCCATCGATTTGCCGAGCACCCCGCGCACGGCACTGCCGCCACAGGCAAGGATCACTTGCGGCTTCACGATCGCGCGTTCCGCCTCGTTCCACCAGCGGCAGATGTCGATTTCCTTCGTGGTGGGCGATTGATGCAGCCGGCGCTTGCCGCGCTGGACATACTTGAAATGCTTGACCGCATTGGTGACGTAGACCTGCCGCCGGTCGATCCCGGCGCGTTCCAGCGCGGCATCCAGCACGCGGCCGGACGGCCCCACGAACGGACGCCCGGCCCGATCTTCCTGATCGCCGGGCTGCTCCCCCACGATCATCAGCGCGGCCCGCTTCGGCCCTTCACCCATCACCGCGGTATTGGCGAGGAACCCGATCGGGCACCGGCGGCAGGCATGGATCGCCGCATCGACGGCGCTCAGCGTTTTCGGCCGTTCTTCCGGTTCCAGCTCGGTATTTGCCATCGCGCGTTCCGCTTTCGATCCGACACGTCAACGCCCCACAGCCGCGATGGATGCCGAGCCGGGCCGATCTCCTTCTTGTTCTCCATATGTTCCATACCCCGCCCCACCCGGCCTGTCCATACACACTGCGACAAACTCAACCTTGAAGGGCCATGGCCGCTTTGACATAGCCCTGTGCCATAAACAGGGTTCGGATCAGGGAGTTTGAATATGGGTTGCAGCACTCGCGCGCGCGGGATGTTTACCTCGGCCGCCACGATCGCAGCGGCCACCGCGCTGTTCATCGGATCTTCGGCCGCTGTCGCCCAGTCGGCGGCGCCCGCCGATCTCACTGTCATGCCCCCGGTGAAGACCGATTATCAGCCGAAAAAGACGGCGTGGGGCGATCCCGACCTGCGCGGCACCTGGCCGGTCAACGATGTGGCCGAACTGCCCGTCAGCCGCCCGGACCAGTATGGCAACCGCTTCTTCAAGACCGACGAAGAGCTGGCTGCCGAGCAGCGCCGCAACGAACAGCTCGAAACCGGCTACAAGAAGGAAGAGCAGGAAGAGAAGATCGGCAACGGACACTGGATCGAGTACCTCGGCGGCTCGCGCCGCACCTCGATGGTGATCGATCCGCCCAGCGGCAAGCTGCCCGCGATGACGCCGCAGGCCGATGCGATCTATCGCGCCGGCCGGTCCAGCTGGACGCCCAACACCAAGTACGATTGGGTGACGGACTTCGATTCGTGGGATCGCTGCGTCAGCCGCGGCTTCCCCGCCTCCATGCTGCCGTTCCGCTACAACAACGGCATCCGCATCTTCCAGGCGCCGGGCTATGTGGTGATCCATCTGGAGATGCTGGGCGAACGGATCATTCCAATCGCGCGCGGCAACGACGTGAGCCATTGGCCCAAGCCGGTCGAAGCCTGGCTGGGCAACAGCATCGGCCATTGGGAAGGCAACACGCTGGTCATCGAAACGACCAATATCAAGACGGGCGACAGCGCCACGAAGGACATGTACGCCCGCAACGGATCGCCGCTGAACATGGCCACGCGCGGGGTGCCGTCGTGGAACACGATCCCGACCAGCGACAAGGCCAAGGTGACCGAACGGCTGACGCAGGTCGGCCCCGACACGATCACTTACGAGATGACTTATTCCGATCCGGAAGTGTTTACCGCGCCGTGGACGCTCCGCTATGACTGGACGCGCGACGAAAGCTACGATTTCTTCGAATATGCCTGCCACGAAGGTGACGTGCAGGTGCGCAACTACATCACCGCCTCGCGCGCCGGCCGCCTGCCCGAAGCTTCCGCGGAAGACCGCGCGGCGGCGGGTGAAGCGGGCGGAAGCCGCTGATCGTTCTTTCGCCATCCTCGCCGGACGCGGGGATGGCGGAACCTTACCCGTACAGCGCTTGCAGGAACCAGTCGGGCAGCCCCCCGCGCCCATCGCCGGCCAACCCGGCCCGGTATATCCAGTAACGGCGGCCTTCGCTGTCTTCGATCCGGTAATAATCGCGCAGCCGCGTGGAGCCTTTCTCTCGCCACCATTCGGGGGCGATCCGTTCCGGGCCTTCGACCCGTGCGATCTCATGTACGTGCCCGCGCCAGCGGAACCGGTGGGGATGGCCATCGGGCGTGGCGTAGAGCACGGCAATCTTCTCAGGGTTATCCAGCAGTTTCAGCGGCCTGCCCGGAGGATCCGAGAGTCCCTGTGAATCCGGATCGGGCATCGGCGGCGCGCGCCAGGCCTGCGCCCGTTCCGGAATGTGGCTGGCATGGACCGCCGGGCGGCGAACCGCCCCGGCACCGAGCCGCACGGACAGCCGGTCAAGACATTCGGCCAGCGTGGTCCCCCGGCGCGCGGTCCGCGTATCGAGATCGGCCTGTCCCGGGCCGAGCGGTTCGGCCCAGACGGCGCGCATCCGCACCAGCTCGATGCCGAAACCGGCGTCGATAGCATCAAGCCGGGCGCCGAACAGGCGCGCGATATGTGCCGGATCGCGCGTCGCGGCCGCCAGTTCGACGCTGCGCATCGCCACGTCTCCATCGACACGCCACAGGCCCAGTTCAAGCCGCCGCGCGCCCTCCCCGCGTCTCTCCAGCTCGCAGGCCATGTCTCCGGCCAGATCGGCAAGGACATGTTCCAAGGCTTCGCGATGGCGGATCGGCTCCAGCAGCCGCCGTTGCACCCAGGCCGGTTGCACCAGTTCGATCGGCAATAACGGCTCGGCCACACGGCCCAGCAACCTGTCGAGCCGCATCAAGGGATTCAGCTCGGGCGAAGGCTGGCGGAAACGGCGGCGCAGCGCATCCCGGCCGATCCTCGCGAGATCGCCGATCCGCTTGAGCCCGAGCCGTCGCAGGACCAGCAGGACCTCGTCATCCAGCCGCAGCGCCGCCACCGACAGACAAGCCAGGGCATCGGCCATGCCTCCATCTTCGCCAGGGCCGCGCAGGGAGGCATCCGGCAGGATCGCCCCTTCCGGCCCATAATGCGCCAGCGCCCAGGCGGCCCCGGCAGTAGGCGCGAGGGCGAGGCGGGCGGTGAGCCCCTGCCGGGCAAGGCAATGCCGCGCGTCCGCCAGCAGCCGGCTTTCGCCGCCGAACAGGTGAGTGGCCCCGCCCACATCCACCAGCAATCCGTCATGCCCGTCGAGCGCCGTCCACGGTCCCCAGCGCTGCGCCCATGCCGCCAGCCGGCGGAGGAAGGCGAGATCGCCCCCCGGATCGCCGGGAACGGCCCTGAGCGTGGGGCATAGGACCCGCGCGTCAGTGAGCCGCATTTCCGGGCTCACCCCGGCGGCCAGGGCCGCGCCGTCAACGGCGGCTATGCGCGGGCCATGCGCCGCTTCTTCGATCAGGGCGACGATTGCCGAACGGTTCGGGGCATTCAGGCCCTCTCCTGCGGCGCTTCGTTCAGCGTGCTGCCAGCGCTCGATCGCCAGCCGCGGCAGCCAGATCGCCATGATCCGGCGTGTCGGCGGGGCGTTCGGCGGCAAGACCTTGTCCGTCATCGCACAAAATCCATTCTCCAGGGGCATGGACACGGGAACGGAACAGTTCGGCGCGCCAGGCGGGCGGCCCAGGCGCCTGGGCGTTCCAGCGCGGCGCGGGCGAAGGCGCCGCTTCCACTTGCCAGCGCATCCGGGCCGAGCTCAGATCTCGCTGGGCATCGAGCCGGACGAGAAACAACGGCACCCCGTGCTTTTCCGCCATGAGAGTCAGCCGGCGCGAGGCCGTGAAATCCAGCGCGCGGGGATTGCCCGCGATCTCTCCGATCACGCAGGCAAGCTCGTGGCAACGCAGCGCCTCTTCCAGCGCGAACAGGGCATCCTCGCAGCTTGCCGTAGCGACATGGATCAGCCGCCGGCGCAACGCTGCCGGCAAGCCGGGGCGATAGGGCCGGCCGGTGAGCCGGATGGAAACCGCATCCTGCACCCACAGCACCTCGCGCTCGTCGCCGGGCGGCAAGCCGTCGAGCGCCAGCGCCAGGGCCATTCCCGCCCCGCTGCCATCCCGCCCCCCGGCGAAAATCTCGCTGTGCAAGGCGCATGGCCCCCCGGGGCTCCAGCGTGGCGCGCGCATCCCGAACGAGGCCAGCTCGACGGCTCTGGGCAGGGTGGACATATCCATGGCGAATCGACTCGATTGTTCACTTTATGTTCCAATGCAGGCCCATAAGCAACGAAAAGGGGCTGCCTCTCCATCGAGAGGCAGCCCCGCTTTCGGCTTCGCCAGGCTTCAGGGACGGCCGCGATCTTCCACACCGGGAATATCCGGCTCTATTTCCGCATATTCCGCCTCGTGAACCTCCACGATCCCGCGCCCGAGCTGGCTGCGGCTGCGGCTGTAGAGGAAATAGACGAATACCCCCAGCACACTCCACCCCGGCAGGAACAGCATCGCCGCGGTCGGCAGGTTGAGGAACAGGAACACGCAGCCGATCACCGTCAGCGGCGCGACGAACCACACCGCCGGCACGCGGAAATTGCGCACGCGCCTGGGATCGGTCCGGCGCAGCACCAGCACCGCCACGGCGACCATCAGGAAGGCATAGAGCGTCCCCGCATTCGAAATATCGGCCAGCTGACCCACCGGGAAGAAGGCCGCCGCCACCGCCACGGCCACGCCGGTGATGGCGGTCACCACATGCGGCGTGCGGAACTTCGGATGCACCCGGCTGAGCACTTCGGGCAGCAGCCCGTCCCGGCTCATCACGAAGAAGATGCGCGTCTGGCCGTACATCAGCACCAGGATCACCGAAGGCAGCGCCAGGATCGCGGCGATGCCGATCGCATTGCCGAACCAGGAAAAGCCCAGCACGCGCAAGACGTGGGCCAGCGGCTCGTTCGAGCAGACCAGCGCCGAGGCATGTTCGGGCATGGCGCATTGCCGGGCAAGCTCCACCGATCCGGCTTCCAGCGGGACCCCCGTGGCGCCCATGATCGGCTGCCCGCCCAGCGTGCCGATCGCCCCGGCGGCGACCAGGATATAGAACACCGTGCAGAACAGCAGCGAGCCGACCAGGCCGATCGGCACGTTGCGCTGGGGGTTCTTGGTCTCCTCCGCCGCGGTGGAGACGGCATCGAAGCCGACATAGGCGAAGAACATCGTCGCGGCCGCGCCCACGGCCCCCACCCCGGTGCCGAAGCCGCCGAACACGCCCGCCGGCAGGAAGGGATTGAACTTGGCGCTATCGAATTCCGGGCTGGTCAGCGTCACCGCGACGAACACGGTGAGCGCGGCCACCTTGATCGCCACCAGCACGGCGTTGACCTTGGCGCTTTCGCTGGTGCCGATGATCAGCAGCCAGGTGACCAGCAGCGCGATCAGCAGCGCGGGCAGGTTGATGAACCCGCCCTCTATCCCGCCGAGCGCCAGTGGTCCTCCTCTGAGCCAGGTGGGCAAGTCTATCCCCAAGCCTCCCAGGATCGTTCCCGTAAAGTATCCGGACCAGCCCACCGACACCGCCGAGGCGGCGATCGCGTATTCCATGATCAGCGCCCAGCCCACGGTCCAGGCGAAGAATTCCCCCATGGTAGCATAGCTGTAGGTATAGGCGCTGCCCGCCACGGGGATCATCGCCGCGACTTCCGCATAGCACAACGCCGCCACCACGCAGACCGCGCCGGCGATGGCGAAGGCCAGCATCAGCCCCGGCCCCGCCTTCTGCGCGCCCACGGCCGTGAGCACGAAGATGCCCGTGCCGATCACGCAGCCGATGCCGAACAGGGTCAGCTGGAGCCAGCCGAGCGAGCGATGAAGCGATTTCTTCTCAGCGGTTGCCAGGATGGCATCGAGCGGTTTGACACGGCCGAACATGTGGTTCCCCTCATTCGGCGCGCCTTACGCGCTGCCGCTATTTGAAGTGGTTGCGACGCTAACCGCATTCCAACTCAAGGCAAGCAGGTTCGCAACGCTTTGCACAGCGCTCGCACGGTCCTAGAACACCCGCCATGTCCACGACCTTCCAGCTCGAAACCTCGACCAGCCGGGCCAACCCCACGCCGCAGCCGATGCGGCGGCTGACAGTGCCGGCCATCCGCAAACGCAAGGCGGACGGCCATACGGCCGAGCCGATCGTGATGCTCACCGCCTATACCGCCCGCCAGGCGCAACTGCTCGATCCGCATTGCGACGTGCTGCTGGTGGGGGATTCGCTCGGCCAGGTGATCTATGGCCTGCCTTCCACCGTGCATGTGACGCTGGAGATGATGGCGAACCATGCCGCCGCCGTGGTGCGGGGGAGCTGGCACGCCGTGGTGGTGGTGGACATGCCGTTCGGTTCCTACGAAGCTTCGCCGGAACGGGCCTTCGACAGCGCGGCGCAGCTTCTCAAGGCCAGCGGCGCGGCGGCGGTGAAGCTGGAAGGCGGCGAAGCCATGGCGCGCACCGTGGAATTCCTGGTCCAGCGGGGCATTCCGGTAATGGGCCACGTCGGGCTCACTCCGCAGGCGGTCAACGTGCTCGGCGGCTATGGCGCGCGCGGGCGGACGGAGGCGGAGGCGGCGAAGATCGTCGGCGACGCGCGGGCGCTGTGTGCCGCCGGCGCCTTCGCCATCGTGATCGAAGGGGTGATGGAACCCATCGCCGCCGCGGTCACCACGGCCATATCCTGCCCGACCATCGGCATCGGCGGCTCGGCGCAATGCGACGGGCAGGTCCTGGTGACCGATGACATGCTCGGCATGTTCGAGCGCGTCCCGCGTTTCGTCAAACGCTATGACGATCTCGCCGGCCGCATCTCCGCCGCGGCGGAGGCTTACGCGGGCGAAGTGCGGGCACGGACATTCCCTGGCCCCGACCAGATCTACCAGCCATAGCTTATTAGCGTCGCCAGGCCGCCGAAAAGCTCTTCCCGCGCCCAACGGTCCGTGGCACCGGCCATTCCATTCCGGACGAGGAACTGACGTGCTGCGGTTTTACAAGGGCTCGATGATTTTCACGCTCGTCTGCCTGGCGCTGGGCGGGTGGTACGGCTTCATGCAGAGCGGCACGATGACCGGCGTCGCGCAAGTGCTGTGGATCGTCGTCGTTCTATCGGTGCTCGAAATCTCGCTGTCGTTCGACAATGCCGTGGTCAACGCCTCCGTCCTCAAGGACATGGACGAGGTCTGGCAATGGCGCTTCCTCACCTGGGGCATGGTCATCGCGGTGTTCGGCATGCGGATCGTCTTCCCGCTCGCCATCGTCGCCATCGCCGCCGGCCTGAGCCCGATCGAGGCGGTGCACCTCTCGCTCAACAACCCACGGCAATACGAAGCGATCGTTTCCAGCGCGCATACCGGCATCGCGGGTTTCGGCGGCGCGTTCCTCACGATGGTCGGCCTGAAATTCTTCTTCAACGCGGACAAGGAGGTGCACTGGATCACCCTGATCGAAACCCAGCTCGCCAAGTTCTCGCGCGTCGATGCCATCGGGATCGCCTTCCTGTTGCTCGCGCTCTATCTCATCTCCCTGGGCCTGCCGGACGAAGAAGCGCTCACGTTCCTGATCGCCGGCCTGCTGGGGATCGTCGCCTTCATCGCGGTGGAGGCGGTCGGCACGGTGCTGGAGCACCGGGAGCAGGCCCGCAACGTGGCGGGCGCGGCCATGCGTTCGGGCCTGGGCGGGTTCCTGTACCTCAACGTGCTGGACGCTTCGTTCAGCTTCGATGGGGTGATCGGCGCTTTCGCCCTGTCCAACAACATGATTGTGATCGCGCTGGGCCTCTCGATCGGGGCGATGTTCGTCCGGTCGATGACCATCATGCTGGTGCGCAAGGGCACTCTGGCCGAATATCGCTATCTCGAACACGGCGCGTTCTGGGCGATCATCGCTCTCGGCGCCATCATGCTGCTGTCGGCGCGCATCCCCATTCCGGAAACGGTCACCGGGCTGATCGGCGCCACGCTGATCGGGATCTCGCTGTGGTGGTCGGTCCGCCACGCCCGCAAGCCCGGCGCTAGCGAGGAAGCACGCCCTGGCGACTGAGCCGCACCGCAAGCGGCGCCGAAAGCACCAGTTGCAGCAAGTGATACACCAGCACCGGCAGCAGCAGCAGGCCGGCCACGGCGGGGGCGAAAAGGACGGCCGCCAGCGGCGCGCCCAGGGCGATGCTCTTCTGCGCCCCGGCGAACAGGAAGGCGATCCGGTCAGGCCGGGGCAGGCGCAGCGAACCGCCGATCAGCCAGGCGCCGCCGAAGCCGATCGCCAGGAACACGCCGACCAGCACCAGCAGGGCCAGCCAGTCGAAGAGATCGATGCGCCCCCACAAGCCCTGCTCGACCGCGCCCGAGAAGGCGACATAGACGGCGATCGCGATAGAGGTCCGGTCCATCCATGTCGCCAGCCGGCGATGTTCGCGTATGAGATGGCCGACCTTGCCTTGCGCAAGCTGCCCGATAACGAACGGCACCAGCAGGATCAGCACCACCTTCTCAAGCCCGCCGATATCGAACGCCGCCGCCTCCGTCCCGGCGAGCAGCGAGAACAGCGGCGCGCTGAGGACCACGCCGAGCAGATTGAGAATGGCCGCCGCCACCACCGAGGCCGCGACGTTCCCGCCGGCCAGCGAAGAATAAGCCGTCGCCGATTGCACCGTCGATGGAAGCACGCCCAGGAACAGGAAGCCGAGCGCCACGGTGGACGGCAGCATCAAGCTTGCGCCCAGTTTCGACAGCGTCAGCCCGGCCAGCGCCATTCCGCCGAAGCTCCACAAGGCCAGCGTCAGGACGAAGCGCCCGTGGCGAAGCCCGTGGATGACTTCGGCGCGGGGAAGCCGCAGGCCGTTGAGCAGGAACAGCACGACGATGGCGGCATTGGAAACCCCTTGCGCCAGGGGCCGATACTCACCCGTCACCGGCAGCAGCGACGCCAGCAGGATGGCCAGGACCAGCAGGCGGACAAGGGGGTCGAACCCACCGATGATGCGAAGCACAACCATCGCCGCGCCCTGCCCGTCGCCTCCGCCACTGTCCAGAACGTGACGCGAGATCACGCAACGCGCGGCCGCCCGCCCGGGGCCGCAGGTCAAGCCTGCAGATCGTACTGCTTGAGCAGGTCGTACAAAGTCGGCCGGCTGATCCCCAGCAGGCGCGCGGTATTGGAGATATTGCCCTCGCTGCGCGCCAGTGCATGGCGGATGGCCTTGCGGTCCGCCCGCTCGCGCGCGCTCTTCAGATTGAGCACATCCGCATCGTCCCCCGCCCCGCCCTGCAAGTCCAGGTCGGCAGCGGTCACCAGCTTGCCATCGGCCATGATCACCGCCCGCTTCACGCGGTTTTCCAGCTCGCGGACATTGCCCGGCCAGCTCCAGCCGTCGATCGCGGCCAGCGCGTCGGGCGCGAAGCCGGTGACGGCGGGGTTGATCTCGTTGGAGAAGCGCTTGAGGAACGCCTTCGCCAGCAGCGGGGCATCGCCAGGCCGCTCCGCCAGCGAAGGGATCTTCACCACGATTTCGGCCAGCCGATAGAACAGGTCTTCCCGGAAACGCCCGTCGCGGATCATCGCTTCGAGATCCTGGTGCGTGGCGCAGACGATCCGGGTGTCCACGTCGATCGTTCGCCGGCCGCCGATCCGCTCTATCTGCCGTTCCTGCAGGAACCGCAGCAGCTTGACCTGCAGGGGCAGCGGGATGTCCCCCACCTCGTCGAGGAACAGCGTTCCGCCGTCGGCTTGCTCGATCTTGCCTTCGGTGGTCTTGATCGCCCCGGTGAAGGCGCCCTTTTCATGCCCGAACAGCTCGCTTTCCAGCAGGTTTTCCGGGATCGCCGCGCAGTTGATCGCCACGAAGCTGCCGTTCCGCCGATTGCTCGCCTCGTGCAGCCCGCGCGCCAACAATTCCTTGCCGCTGCCGCTGGCCCCCAGCAGCATGACCGAAACGCCGGTATCGGCCACCCGCTCGATGGTCCGGGCCACGCGGACCATTTCCGGCGCGGCGGTGATCAGCCCGCCCAGCACCCGGTTGCCTTGGCCCGCGCGCTGGGCCAGCGCGCGGTTCTCGGCCTCGATCCGCTGCAAGTTGAGCGCCCGCCGCACGATCAGGCCGAGTTGGTCGATATCGACCGGCTTCGGATAGAAATCGTAAGCCCCGCGCTCGATCGCGGTCAGCGCGCTGTCGCGGGCGCCGTGGCCGGTGGCCACGATCACCTTGGTATCGGGCTTGAGCGCCATGATCTCGTCGAGCACGGCGAAGCCTTCGCTGGTGCCGTCAGGATCGGGCGGCAGGCCCAGGTCGAGCGTCACCACCGGCGGCTCTTCCGCCCGCACCGCCGCGATCGCCGTGGCGCGGTCCCTGGCCACGACCACGTCGAAATCGTCATACGCCCATTTGAGCTGGGCCTGCAGCCCCTCGTCATCCTCGACCACGAGCAGCTTGGGTTTGGCCTCGGCCGTCATGCCGCTTCAGCTCCCTTGATTGGCATCGATCCCATCGTCTCCCCGGCCAGCGGCAGGCGCAGCAGGAAGCGCGTGCCCAGTCCTTCGCGCGATTCCACTTCCAGCCGGCCGCCCATGCCCCGTACCAATTCGCGTGCCTCGAACGCGCCGATCCCGAAGCCGCCGGCCTTCGACGAATGGAACGGCTTGAACAGCCGGTTGCGGACGAATTCAGGGCTCATCCCGCAGCCGGAATCGACAATGGCGATCACGGCCTGCGAATGGGTCGCCCGCACTTCCAGGAACACCGGGCCGGTTGGCGCACTGGCCTCAATCGCATTCTGCACCAGGTGGACCAGGGCGTGTTCCAAGGCTTCGCGATCGGCCATCGCGACACATCCGGGGCGGCCGATCACGATCACCTCGTGTTGGGCGCGGTAACGTTCCGCGATACGCGCCAGCAGGTCGTCGAGCGGCAGCGGCGCCAGCGCCTCCGCGCCTTGCGGGCGATAGCGTCCGAGCCGCGCCAGCAGCGTCTGCAGCTTGTCGGAACTGTTGCGCAAGGTCACCAGCATGTCCGCGCGGAAGGCCGGGTTCTCGGCATGTTTCTCGGCATTGCGGGCCAGCAGCGAAAGCTGGCTGGCGAGATTCTTGATGTCGTGCATCACGAAGGCCATCCGGCGATTGAATTCGTCGAAACGGCCGGATTCGCTCAGCGCGTCCTGGCTGGCCTGCTCGGCCAGGTAGCTGGCCACTTGCCGGCCGACCACTCGCAGCAGGTCGAAATCCTCCCAATCGAGCCGCCGGGTCAGCTCCGGGCGCGCCAGCACGACCAGTCCGACCAGGCGTTCGTAATGCAGCAGGGGAACCATGGCCCAGGCCGCCGGCTCCTGCATCAGCCACGCGGGGGCCACGCTCGCGGGAACGCCGTCCACCGGGCCGCGGCGCAGATCGTCGAGATCGACCACGAACTGGCTGTGCTCACAGAAGCGGGCGGCGGCGGGGCTCAGGGCCTCGGCCGGCACGTCGATCTCCGGCCATTGCCACCGCGCCTCAAGGACAAGCTCGCCCTCGTCCCCCGGGGTCAGCAGGATTCCACCCGGGCTCTCGGCAACATCGGCAACCGCCTGCACGATCCGCTGGCCCAGCGGCGGCGCGTCCGGCCCCGCGCGGCCCATGGTATCGGTGAAGCGCAGCCATTCCACCCGATAGTCATAACGGTGCTGGAACAGATGCTTGGTCACCGTCACCCGAAGCCAGCCGCGCATCCGCCGTGACGGCAGCACCGCCAGGGCGATCGCCCCCGCGATCGCGACGAAGCCGACTTGCGCCAGCTGCGCGAACTCGCCGCCGGCATAAGCCAGGCCGCGCGAGATCAGCACCGTGCCCACCAGATAAGCGCCGATCACCAGCAGCGAGAACGACTGGAAGGTGAAGGACCGCGAAGGGCCGAAGCGCAGGTTCCCGTCATGCCGCAGCGCCCCGATCGCCAGCATCCCCGCGACCGCCAGCATGACCAGCGCGCGCAATTGCAGCAGGGTCTGCGGCAGGTCGCCGTCCAGATAGGCGACGGTCCAGAGATTGAGATCGTAAAGCCAAGCCAGCGCCAGGGCCGCCGCCGGCCAGCCCAGCGCCTGCCGCGCCGGCTTGGATGCGCCGACATAGAGGTTATGCACCAGGACCAGGGCCCCGGTGCAGAACAGCAGGTGCAGCGTCACCGAATAATCAGCGATCGTCTGAACCGCCGGCTCACGATCATTGGCCAGCCGCGCCAGGAGAAGCGCGATTTGCAGCAGTTCCACGAAGCCCAGGGCCAGCACCACCGGGCGGATCAGGCCCACCCCCCGGTCGCGCTCGTCATGCCCGAACAGGCGATAGAGCACCCACAACCAGCCGAGTTGCGTCAGGCTGAAAAGCAGCATGGTGCCCGGTGCGGCGCCGCCGGCGGCGAGCATCGCCAGGGCCCAGCAAGCGGTCAGCGCCAGCGCGCCCGCTTCGGCCACGGCAGCCGCCCCGCGCTTGCTCCCCTTCGACAGGATCCATCCGCCGACCGCCAACGAGACCCCGGCGCACAAAAGGTAAACGAGGCCCGCGAAAAGTGTCCACAGGGCCGCCATCACCGCTCCCCCGCAAGCAGCAGGAACGGCCCGGGCCGCAGAACCTTGCGGGACGTATCTCTGAAGAGACGGACCATCGCTCCAACCGGTCGTGCCGCGCCTCAGGGGCTGGGCACGAACCGATTAGCGATGAGAGATGAAATGTCGGTAAACTTTACAGCCGCACAAGGACCGCTCAGCGTCCGACCTTGTCGGCAGCCCTCTGCGCCGCGTCGCCCACCTTGTCCGCCGCGTTGCCCACGTCATGCGCGGCTTCGGCGATCGCATTGTCCTTCGCCGTTTCCGAACCCCGCATGCCGGAGAAGAACCACACGGCGATCCCGGCCAGCACGATCACCAGCAGGACGATCAGCCATGTGGCGCCGCCGCGGCCGCCGCCGTCGGTCACCACGGTGGTGTGAGTGTGAGTCTGGCCCGAAGGCCCTTCCGTTTCGGTAATGCGCTCTTCCGCCATGCCGGAACTCCTCTGTCATGGCCCTCGAAACGGTCCATGGGCGAAAGGAGTTCCGGCCTGCGGTGGCCCAGCGAAAGCCGCTTGCTCAGGCGGCGGGCTGCTTGGCCTTGCGGATATAAGGCAGGACCGCTTCGAACTCGCCGAACCGTGCCCGCGCATCGTCATCCGAAACCGAACCGGCAATGACGATATCCTCGCCCGGCTTCCAGTCGGCCGGCGTCGCGACCGGGTACTTCGCGGTAAGCTGGATCGAATCGATCGCGCGCAGGATTTCCTGGAAATTGCGCCCCGTCGACATGGGATACGTGAGCACCAGCTTGATCTTCTTGTCCGGGCCGATGACGAAGACCGAACGCACCGTCTGGTTATCGGCCGGCGTGCGCCCTTCGGAGGAACTGCCGCTATCGGCCGGCAGCATGTCGTAGAGCTTGGCCACCTGCAGTTCGGAATCGCCGATCAGCGGATAGTTGACCGCGTGGCCCGTGGCCGTCTGGATATCGTTGGCCCATTTCCTGTGGCTTTCCACCGGATCGACCGAAACGCCCAGGATCTTGGCGTCGCGCTTGTCGAATTCGCCCTTCAGCCCGGCCATGGTGCCGAGTTCGGTGGTGCAGATCGGGGTGAAGTCCTTCGGGTGGGAAAACAGCACCGCCCAGCCATCACCGATCCAGTCGTGGAAATGCAAGGTTCCCTCGGTCGTCTCCGCGGTGAAATCGGGGGCCGTGTCGTTAATTCGAAGACTCATGGGATACCTCCTTCAGGCGAGTTGAATGTCCTTTTCGACACACTGTTCCGCCATCACTGGCGATCCAGGTCATCCATCGTGACGCCGGGCCTGGCGAGCGAGGAAGCACGCCGCGCCATACGGTGGGCGAAGATCATCCGCGCCGAGCCAGGTTCGGTTCCATGGGCCTAACACCCCGCCCGCCCGCCGGCGCAACTTGCTTTTATTTGCCCGGCTGGAAGCCATACAATGGTCGAGGAGTTAAGCGACGCGGATCGCTCGAAGGGCTTACCGCTTTCAGGTGACCCGGCGGCGTCCCGTAACTCGCTGTAAAGCCTGTTATAATCTGGAAAACTGGTGCGGGCGGTCGGACTCGAACCGACATGTCCAAAAGAACGGCGGATTTTGAATCCGCTGCGTCTACCATTCCGCCACGCCCGCACTTGTCGGCCGATCCCGGCCTGCCGCTTGCGCCAGCCGGGCAACACCCCCGGCGGCAACGCGCGCTTAGCGGCGCGCGCGCATGGGTTCAAGCCGCTGTCAAACGCGCAGCGCGCCGGCCACCAGCTTGTGCAAATGGGAATGCAGGGAATCGTTTCCGGCGATGACCTGTTCCGCGCAGATGGGCAGCGAACGGCCCCGGTAATCGCTCACGAAGCCCCCTGCCTCGCGCACCAGCAGGCAGCCGGCGGCCGTATCCCACGCATTGAGGTCGCTTTCCCAGAACCCGTCATACCGGCCGGCCGCGACCCAGGCGAGATCGAGCGCCGCCGATCCGAACCGGCGGATCCCCGCGACCTGCGGGCCCACGGCGCTCAGGATCCGGCCCCATTCGCCGAAATCGCCGTGACCCTGATAGGGAATCCCGGTCGCGATCAGCGCTTCCGACAAGTGCCGCCGCCCCGAGACGCGCAGGCGGCCATCCTGCAACCAAGCCCCGCGGCTCTTCTCCGCCCAGAAGCTCTCATCGGTGATGGGCTGGTACACCAGTCCGGCCACCACTTCGCCCCAGCCGCTGCCATCCGGCTTCGGTTCCTGCGCGGCGATGGAGATGGCGAAGTGGGGGATGCCGTGGAGGAAGTTGCTGGTGCCGTCGAGCGGATCGATGATCCAGCGCGGCTTGGACGGATCGCCTTCGATCGTGCCGCCTTCCTCCAGCACGAAGCCCCAGTCGGGCCGCGCCTGGCGCAATTCGTCCCACAGGGTGCGCTCGGCGGCCCGATCGGCCTTCGACACGAAGTCCGATGGCCCCTTGCGGCTGACCTGGAGGTGCTCGACCTCGCCAAAGTCGCGCCGCAGCCGCCCGCCGGCCTTGCGGGCCGCGCGCTCCATCACACGGATCAATCCGGACAATGCCGCCAATTCAATTTCCTAGTCAGCCGAGGGTAAATCAGTCGAGGGCAATGCGGATCGACCGGGCGGTAACCTTGACGTTGCCCCAACCGGTCAGGATCGAGAACCGTTCCCCGCCGCCCGAAACCGAATGGATCACGCTGTAATCGTCGGGCTGGCCCCCTTCGGGCGTCAGCGCCTTGTCGATCTGCAGATCCTGTATGTCGCCGAACCGCACATAACCGGCCCGATAGCATCCGCTTTCGTCCCCTTCGGGCTCGCTATAGCGCGGATGCTGCTCGGTCAGGTTGAAGTCCATTTCCAGGGTCAGCGATTCGTCGTCGTAAATTACGCCCAGCAGAAAGCTCCGCCGGAAATCGAGACCTTCGAAACGCGGATCGTCGATCTCGTCCACATGCCCCCCATGCGCGTCTTCAGGCGGCCTTGCCCACGTAGGCGCGTTCATAGACGTCGACCACGATGCGCGTGCCGCTTTCGATATGCGGAGGCACCATGACCCGCACGCCGTTGTCAAGCACGGCCGGCTTGTAGCTGGAAGAGGCGGTCTGGCCCTTCACCACGGCATCAGCCTCCACGATCGTCGCTTCGACCTGCTCCGGCAGCTGCACGCTGATCGGCTTTTCGTCCCACAGTTCCAGCATCACTTCCATGCCATCCTGCAGGAAGGCCGCCGCATCGCCCAGCAGGTCGGCGGGAAGCTGGATCTGCTCGTAAGTGTCCTTGTCCATGAACACCAGCATGTCCCCCTCGGCATAGAGGTACTGGAAGTCCTTGGTATCCAGGCGCACACGCTCCACCGTGTCGGCGCTGCGGAAACGCACGTTCGTCTTGCGTCCGTCCTGCAGGTTCTTCATCTCCACCTGCATGTACGCCCCGCCCTTGCCGGGCTGGGTGTGCTGGATCTTGGCGACTTTCCAGATGCCGCCTTCGTACTCGAGGATATTGCCCGGACGAATGTCCACGCCGCTGATCTTCATGCGAAGCTGCCTTCGATACAAATATTGAATGAATGTGCGCGCGCACCTACCCTCTTGCCGCGTTCATGGCAATGCAAGCGACGAGGCGCTAGGCGACATAGAAATGAAGGGGCTTTCCACGCTTGCTCTGCTTGCGGCACTCGCCGCTTCCCCCTTGCTCGCGCAAGGGCCCATCGGCACGCTGGAACGCGGCACCTATGCCTGCGAGCTTCCGGGCGACGCCGGGGGAGAGGCCGGGATTCCACAGCCCGATGCCAGCTTCACTATCATCGGCGCTTCGCGATACACCAGCGCACAGGGGCACGGCACCTATCTGCGCCGCGGCGACGTGGTGACCTTCACCAGCGGCCCGCGCAGCGGCGAAGCCTATGCCGTGATCTCGTCCGTGTTCCTGCGAAAAATGGAAAACGGCCGCCCCGGCGCACTGCGCTGCATCCGCAAGAACTGATAGCCCACCCGATCAGGCCCGCTCGCTGGTCGCAAGCGGCTCCAAAATAGGGCGAACCTAAGCTCGCCTTTACACCGGCACGGGATGAAGGGGAGCTACGGGCTCGCCGGGCTTTCGTCGTCATCGCTGGCAATGACGACCACCACCGCGATCAGCGCGGCAACGGCAAGCAAGGGAAGAAGCAAGCTTCCGCCGATTGCCTCACCTTCTGCCTGCGCGCCCGAACGGGCGGCCTCCACGCCGGCCGCCTGCGCTGCGAGAGGCGCAATGGCCAGTGAAATAGCCGCACCAGCGGAAAGGACATTTCCGAGTTTCATGTGAAGCACCCCCCATTTTTGAATCACCGCATCGATTGGTGACACGCGCGGGGCGCCCGAACAACCCGTTTTTCAGACGAAATTGGATATAACGGCGCGATCAGCCGCCGGTTATTCTCTGATGGAAGGCCTTGATCGCCTCGGCTTCATCGGTTCCCCACACGGCGGCGCTGACGGCCAGGAAATCCGCCCCCGCTTCCACCAGCGGCAGGCAATTGTCCGGTGTGATACCGCCGATAGCCACGCTGGGGATTTCCATGAGCGCGTGCCACCAGGCGAGCAATTCCGGCTCCGGCCGATGCTCGCTGGCCTTGGTCGAGCTGGGGAAGAAGGACCCGAACGCCACGTAATCGGCGCCCGCTTCGCCGGCCTCCATCGCCAGGTGGCGGCTGGCATGGCAGGTCACGCCGATCTGCGCATCGCGACCAAGCGCCTCACGCGCTTCGCGCACTGTGCCATCCTGCTGCCCCAGATGCACGCCGTCGGCTCCCAGCCGTTTGGTCAGCGCGATGCTGTCATTGACGATGAAGGCCACGTCCCGGTCCCGGCAGATCGCCAGCAAGGGCTCGGCCAGGCGCGCGGCCTCGTGCTGGTCCATCTCCTTCACCCGGAACTGGAACGCCGCCACCGGCCCCTCCGCCAGCGCGCGCTCAAGGCGCTGCGGGAAGGCCCCGGAAACGTCGAGCGGTGAGATCAGGTAGAGTTGGCATTTGGACATCGTCCTCGCGCTCTATCCGGGCCGGCGCGTCTCGCCAAGCAAGCGTTCAGCGAAACGAAACCGCGATGAGTGCGATATTCATACGATGAAGTACGCCGTCGTCCTGCTCGCGCCATTCGGGCTCGCCGCTTGCACCCTGATCCCGCAATCCGCTCCCACGGAAACGGCTGTGACGGCCGACGGGATCGTCCACGCAGCACTGGGGCAGCGGGTCTATGTTGACGGCCCTTATGTCACACCGCTCACCGTGCTGGAGGACAGCCGCTGCGCGGTGAACGTGCGCTGCGTCTGGGCCGGACGAACACGGCTGTCGGTGCGCATCGACCTCGGCTCGCGCAGCGAGACGCGCGAGATCGGGTCGGACCAGCCGATCCAGGTGGCCGATGGACAGCTCTCGCTGGTCGACGTCCAGCCTGACGCTATGGCGGGGCAGACGGTGGACCTTGCCGCCTATCGCTTCGGCTTTGCCTTCGCAGGCGGCCTTTAGCTCACGGTCTTCTCCGTGCTGGCGCAGTGGATCGCGTCGATCGCCTCCCCCAGGGCGGCGTCGAATTCCGCCTCGCTCATCGCTGCGTGGAGCCCGTCGAGCAGGGCGCGGCTGAAACTGGCAATCATGCCTTCGTTGCGCGCCAGTTCGGCGCAAGCCTCGTCGCGAGCATAGCCGCCCGAAAGCGCGACCACCTTGAGCACCGCGGGATGGTCCACGAGGGCCTTGTAGGCATTGGGCGCCACGGGCAGGGACAGCTTGAGCATGACTTGCTGGCCCTCTGGCAAGGCATCCAGGTGCGCGAGTATTTCGGACAGGAGCATCCGCTCGCCCTCGATGCGATCAGGCGCCTTGATCGAATACTCGGGCTCCAGGATCGGCATCAGCCCGTGGGACAGCACCCGCTTGCCGACTTCGAACTGCTGCGCCACGACCGCCGCGATGCCTTCGCGGTCGGCGGCGTTGATCACCGAACGCTCCTTGGTTCCGTAAACGCCCAGCGCCCTGGCCCGGCCAAGCAGCGCTTCGAGCCCCGGCATCGGCTTCATCAGCTGGACGCCCCGGTCTTCCTCTTCCAATCCCTTGTCGATCTTGAGGAACGGGACCACGCCCTTTGCCGTCAAGGCATGCGGAACGGGGGTGCCGTCCACGGCGCCGTCCATCGTCTTCTCGAACAGGATCGCCCCGACGATCCGGTCGCCCGAGAACTCGGGCGACCGGATGATGCGGCAGCGCATTTCATGGATGCGCGCGAACATCTCGTCCTCGCCGTTCCATTCATCGTCCGCGACGCCATAGGCCCTGAGCGCCTTGGGCGTGGAACCGCCGCTCTGGTCGAGCGCGGCGATGAAGCCCTTCCCGGCGGCGATGCGGGCGGTCATGTCCTGCTGGTTCATCGAAAAGGGCTCCCCGGCCTGGCTAAACCTGCTGGCCCGGGAGTGTGTACCATCCCGCCGGCACAGGCAAATCCGCGCCTCCGCCAAAGGCGGGCGCGGAGAAGGGAGCTTCCGGCGGGTCAGCCTTGCTGGATGAGCGCCGCCACGCCGGGCAGCTCGCGGCCTTCCATCCATTCGAGGAAGGCCCCGCCGGCAGTGGAGACGTAAGTCAGCTCGTCCTTGACGCCCGCGTGGTTGAGCGCGGCGACGGTATCGCCCCCGCCCGCCACGGAGACCAGCGAGCCTTCGCCTGTCAGCGCCGCGGCCGTCTTCGCCAGCGCCACGGTGGCCTGGTCGAACGGCGGAGTCTCGAATGCGCCCAGCGGGCCGTTCCAGACCAGCGTGCGGCAGGTCTTGAGCACATCGGCCAGCGCCTCGACCGCCTGCGGGCCGAGATCGAGGATAATCTCGTCGGCCGCCACCTCGTGCACGTTGCAGGTGCGCAAGGACGGCGGATTGGCGGCGAATTCCTTCGCCACCACGACGTCATAAGGCAGATGCACCGTGCAATGGGCCGCCTCTGCCGCGTCCATGATCGCCTCGGCCTTTGCGGTGAGATCGTGTTCGCACAGCGACTTGCCGACATCGACCCCGCGCGCGGCAAGGAACGTGTTGGCCATGCCGCCGCCGATGATCAGGTGCTGCACTTTCGAGACGAGATGTTCGAGCACAGCAAGCTTGGTGGAGACCTTCGCCCCGCCGACCACCGCCGCCACCGGCTGCTGCGGGTTGCCGAGCGCCTTGTCGAGTGCTTCCAGTTCCGCCTGCATCGCCCGCCCGGTGAAGGCCGGCAGCAAGTGCGCCAGCCCTTCGGTGGTCGCATGCGCGCGGTGGGAGGCGGAGAAGGCATCGTTGACGTAGAAATCGCCATTGGCGGCGATTCCCTGCGCGAAGGCGGGATCGTTCTTTTCCTCGCCCGGCCAGAAGCGCGTATTCTCCAGCAGGCCAATGTCGCCCGGCCGCAGGATGCCGATCGCCTGGGCAACCACCGGCCCTTCGACCTCGGGAATGAACATCACCTCGCGCCCGAGCACGTCCTGCACCCCGTCGAGGATGATGCTGGTCGACATGGTCGAGTTCCGCTGGCCTTTCGGGCGGCCGAAATGCGTCAGCAGCAGCACCTTGGCCCCGGCATCGGCCAGTTCGAGGATCGTCGGCGCCGAGGCCTTGATACGGGTGGTGTCGGTGACGGCGCCGTCAGCCATCGGCACGTTGAAGTCCACCCGCACCAGCGCGACCTTGCCGGCCACATCGCCGAGGGAATCGAGAGTCCTGAACCCAGCCATCTGTTTCACCCTGTGCGTTCGGTTCGAGCGAAGTCGAAATACGCCCTCCCCATCCGTCATCCCGCGAAAGCGGGAAAGACGAATGGGAAGTTAGAAGACCTGAGGCTTAGAGGAAACGGGCCATGACGCTCGCGGTATCGATCATGCGGTTGGAGAAGCCCCACTCGTTATCGTACCACGAGACCACGCGGGCCAGCTTGCCTTCGAGCACCGCGGTTTCGAGGCTGTCGACCGTCGAGCTGGCGGGCTGGTGATTGAAGTCGGTGCTGACCAGCGGCAGGTCGGTATAGACGAGCACGCCCTTCATCTTGCCTTCGGCCGCCGCCTTCAGCGCGGCATTGAGTTCTTCGATGCTGGTATCGCGCGACGGGGTGAACACCAGGTCGATCAGGCTGACATTCGGCGTCGGCACGCGCACCGAAGAGCCGTCGAGCTTGCCCTTCAGTTCAGGCAGAACCAGGCCCACCGCACGGGCCGCGCCGGTGGTCGTCGGGATCATGTTCAGCGCGCCGGCCCGCGCACGCCGCGGATCCTTATGGATCTGGTCGAGGATGCGCTGGTCGTTGGTATAGCTGTGGACCGTGGTCATGAAACCACGCTCGATCCCCACCGTATCGTGCAGCACCTTGGCCACCGGGGCCAGGCAATTGGTGGTGCAGCTGGCATTGGAAACGATCACGTCCTCGGCGGTGAGGGTATCTTCGTTGACGCCGAACACGATCGTCTTCGACACGCCGCTGGCCGGCGCCGAGATCAGGACCCGCTTGGCGCCAGCCGTCAGGTGCGGCCGGCTGGCTTCTTCGGATTGGAAGAAGCCGGTGCATTCCAGCACCAGGTCGATCCCCATGGCCTTGTGCGGCAGCTTGCCGGGGTCCTTCTCCTTCGTGACGGCGATGTCGCGGCCGTTGACCTGGAAGCTGTCGCCATCCGACGTCACCGTGCCGGGGAAGCGGCCATGCGTGGAATCATATGCGAACAGCAGCGCGTTCGACTTGGCATCAGCCAGATCGTTGATCGCCACGAGCTCCAGATCATGGTCCGTCCGCTCAAGAATCGCACGGGCGACGAGCCGGCCGATACGTCCGAAACCGTTGATCGCAACCTTCGTCGCCATGGAAAGAACTCCTGCTACTTGCCTAGTTTATCGAGAATTTGCGGAACGATCGCTTCGGCCGAAAAACCGAAGTGCTTGAACAGGACCTCCGCCGGGGCCGAAGAGCCGAACCGGTCGAGGCCGATGAGCAGGCCGTCGCTGCCGACGAACCGTTCCCAGCCCATGGTCACGCCGGCTTCTATCGAAACCTTGAGGGCGTCGGTGGGAAGCAGGTCATCGCGGTAAGCCCCATCCTGCTTCTGGAACAGTTCGGCGCAAGGCATCGAGACGACATCCGCGCCGATCCCCTGGCCTTCCAGCTGCTCCGCGCAATCGAGCGCCACGGCGACTTCCGAGCCGGTCGCCACCAGCACCACCTTGCGGGCCGCGGTGGCGGCGCGCAGGCGATAGGCGCCGCGCGCGCTGCGGTTTTCGCCCGCATCGGTGCGCACCGGCGGCAGGTTCTGCCGCGACAGCGCCAGGACGGAAGGCGTCTCTGGCGTGGCGAGGGCCAGTTCCCAGCACTCCGCCGTCTCGATCGCATCGGCCGGGCGATAGACGTTGAGATTGGGGACGAGGCGCAGGCTCATCACCTGCTCGATCGGCTGATGCGTCGGCCCGTCTTCGCCCAGGCCGATCGAATCATGCGTCAGCACATAGACCACGCGGACCTTCTGCAGCGCGGAGAGGCGGATCGCATTGCGAGCGTAATCGCTGAAGATCAGGAAAGTGCCGCCATAAGGCACCACGCCGCCATGCAGCGCCATGCCGTTCATCGCGGCGGCCATGCCGAACTCGCGAATGCCGTAATAGAGATAGCGGCCGGAATAGTCGGCCTGCGTCAATGGCTTGGTGGCGGCAGTTTTGGTGTTGTTGGAACCGGTGAGATCGGCCGAACCGCCGATCAGCTGCGGCAAGGCTTCCGTCAGCGGGCCCAGCGCCATCTCCGACGCCTTGCGCGAAGCTACCTTGGGCGGGTCCTTCGCCAGCGCTGCCATGTGATCGGCGAGCGTAGGGGCGGCCAGCGGGCCGATTTCGGCGAACTGCGCCTGGAACTCCGCCTTCCGATCGCTGGCGGCCAGGCGCCGGCTCCATTCCGCATTGGCCTGCTGCCCCGGCTCCGCCAGAGAGCGCCAATCGGCAAGGATATCTTCCGGGACCACGAAAGGCTCCGCCGTCCAGCCGAGATATTCGCGCGCGGCGGCGATCTCATCGGCGCCCAGCGGGTTGCCGTGAACGGCGGACGTGCCCTGCTTGTTGGGCGCGCCCTTGCCGATCACCGTGCGGCAGGCGACCAGCGACGGGCGCGGATCGGCCTTCGCCTCGGCCAAGGCACGGCGGATATCGGCCGGATCGTGCCCGTCGCACGAAACGGTGTGCCAGCGCGCTGCACGATAGCGAGCGGGGATGTCCTCGCTGGTCGAAAGATCGGTCGATCCGTCGATCGTCACATGATTGTCGTCCCACAGCACGATCAGCCGGCCGAGCTGGAGATGGCCGGCAAGGCCGACCGCCTCGTGGTTGATGCCTTCCATCAGGCAGCCGTCGCCGGCGATCACCCAGGTGTGGTGATCGACCAGGTCGTCACCGAACCTCGCGTTCAGATGCCGCTCGGCGATGGCCATGCCCACCGCCATGGCAAGCCCCTGCCCCAGCGGGCCGGTGGTCGCCTCCACCCCGGGAAGCAGGAAGTTTTCCGGATGGCCGGCGCACGGGCTGCCGAGCTGCCGGAAATTGCGGATGTCATCCATGGTCGGCGCGGCGTAGCCGGAGAGGTGCAGCAGCGCGTAGATCAGCATCGAGCCGTGGCCGGCGGACAGCACGAAGCGGTCACGATCGGGCCACTGCGGATCGGCCGGATCGAACTTGAGGAATTCGGACCACAGCACCGTGGCGACATCGGCCATGCCCATCGGCATGCCGGGATGGCCGATGTTGGCCTTCTGCACCGCGTCCATCGACAGGGCGCGAATGGCATTGGCCATAGGCGCGAGACGGGCGGGATCGAGGCTCATGCAAAAGGCTCCGGGACAAATGGACAGAAGGCGGCGATTCGGCTGGGCGTTCCTTGGGAACATGGGCCTTCCGCGTCAAGCGCGCCACGGATTGCCCACTGCGCGCGACGAGCCGTTTTGAGGCGCAGGCTTATTCACAGATAGCGCCACCAAGCTTTTGCCGCGCAACGCTGTTTCCGTTAAATGACAGGGATGGACGGGGAACGCATCTCGCGGGCGCTCGCCCGGATAAGGGCGGCGGTAAGCCGGATCGAAGCCGCGGCGCAGGCGCCCGCGAGATCGCGGCCGGATGGCAGCTATCTGGCCGTCAAGTATCAGGCATTGCGCACCGAAACAGGCGCGGCGCTGGCCGAACTCGATCAGCTGATCGGCTCGCTCGAACGATGAGCAACGTCACGCTGACGATTGGCGGGCGCGAGCATATCGTCTCCTGCGATCCGGGCGAGGAAGCCCATATCGAAGAGCTGGGGCGGACGATCGACGCCAAGCTTTCCGCGCTGCCCAATCTGGCCGGCCAGTCGGAAACCCGCACGCTGCTGTTCGCCGCCCTCTTGCTGGCGGACGAGGTGCACGAGCTGCGCGCGGGCTCGCGCGCCGCCGCGCAAGGCGCCGGTGCGGACACGGCCGATGCCCTCGATGCGCTTGCCGAACGGCTGGAAGCGCTTGCGGAACGTCTTGAGACCTGACGCGGCAGCGCCTAGATAGGGCGCGGCGGGACTGCCCGGCACGAACCGTTCGTGAATATCCCTGAGGCTATAAGCAATCCATGGGAGCTGTCCCTGCCCGGCTTGCGGGTTCGTCCTGGAAGTCGGTGCATATGGCGCCCACCTGACGTTTAGGCGTCAGAGGATTTCCCGGTAACGACCCATGGTGGTTCCGCCACTTCCCCCGCGCCGCACCCTTGGGGGACTCTTAGCCAAGGTTCGTCATTGCGAGCGGAGCGAAGCAATCCAGGGCCGCATCGCGCCGCCCTGGATTGCTTCGTCGCTTCGCTCCTCGCAATGACGAAAGACGAGAGTGGTCCTCAAGGTGGATAATCGCCAGATGTCTCGACTTCGCCCCACGCGAGCGGCAAGGGGAAGAGATGACCACGGACTCGCCCATCGCCCAGAAGAAACAGCTTCGCGACGAATTGCGCCGCAAGCGCAAGGCCCATGCCGCCGCCCTGCCCACGGAAGTCAGCGCGCTGGTATTCAACCGCCCGCCGGCGCAGTTGCTTGCCCTGGTGCCCGAAGAGGCGACGGTCGGGCTCTATCGCTCTGACGAAGGGGAGGCGCCTTCGCGCGCCTACATCAAGTTCTTCTTCGAACGCGGCAACCGGATCGCCCTCCCCCGCGTCACCACGCTCGACAAGCCGATGGAATTTCGCCTGCACACCGATCCGTGGGAAGAAAGCGACCTGGAAAGCGGCGTCTGGGGCCTGCGCCAGCCCGGCCTTGGCGCGCCTGTCGTGGTACCGGACGTGCTGTTCATGCCGCTGGTCGGCTTCACTGCCAAAGGCGATCGGCTGGGCCAGGGCGGCGGCTATTACGATCGCTATCTGGCCGCGCATCCGCAAGTCGTGGCGATCGGCATGGCGTGGGACATCCAGGAAGTGCCCGAGCTGCCGCTCGAACCGCACGACATGCGCCTTTCCGCCATCGTCACGCCCACGCGGGTGCTCGGCCCGTTCTGATGCGGCAGAAGCCCACTCTGCGCATTCCGCTCGGTATCCTGGCGCTGCTGCTGGGCCTTGCGCTTTATGCGCTGGGCGTGATGTGGGCCTCGCAATGGATCGAGCGGCTGCCGATACTGGCGCAGGCCGTGGTCTATTGCGTGCTCGGCGTCATTTGGCTGCTGCCGCTGAGGCGCTTCCTGATCTGGATGGAAACCGGCCGCTGGGGCTGACCTGGCGCCTCCGCACAGCCGCCCGATGCTTCCCGATCACCTTATCCTCGTCATTGCGAGGAGCACAGCGACGAAGCAATCCAGGGCGGCGGCGCAATACGCCCTGGATTGCTTCGCTGCGCTCGCAATGACGATCCCGGGATAGGCAAGGAAGGCTCAGACAGACGCCAGCAGTTCCACGATGCGCGGGGCGCTCTTGCCGTCGCCGAACGGATTGTGTGCCAGCGCCATGCGGGCATAGGCGGCGCCATCATAGAGCAGACGGCTGGCCTCGGTGACGATGCGATCCGGATCGGTCCCCACCAGCCGGGCGGTGCCGGCGGCCACGCTTTCCGGCCTCTCGGTCGTTTCCCGCATCACCAGCACCGGCTTGCCCAAAGCGGGCGCCTCTTCCTGCACGCCGCCGCTGTCGGTCAGCATCAGATGGCATATATCGAGCAATCGCGCGAAATGGGGGTAATCCAGCGGCTCTATCAGCGCGACGTTGTCGAGCCCGGCCAGCCGATCGGTCATCACGCTCCGCACATCGGGGTTGAGGTGAAGCGGGAAAATGATCGCGAGATCTTCCTGCACGGCAAGCATGCGGATGGCCGCAGCGATGCGCTCCATGCCTTCCCCGAGATTCTCCCGCCGATGGCTGGTGACGCCGATGATCCGCCTGCCTGAAAAGCGCCGCTCCAGATCGGCCAGCCCGGCGGCAAGCTCGGGCTTTTCGGCGATGCGCGCGGTGATCCAGTGCAGCGCGTCGATCACGGTATTGCCGGTGACATGGATCGCGCCGGGATCGACGCATTCGTTTCGTAGTGCCCGGGCCGCCGTATCGGTCGGCGCGCAGTGGAGGGCCGCGAGCGTGCCGATGATCTTGCGGTTGACCTCCTCGGGCCAGGGGTGGTGGATGTTGCCGCTTCTGAGGCCGGCCTCGACATGGCAGACGGGTATCTTGCGGTAATAGGCCGCAATCGCGCCGGCCATCGCCGTGGCGGTATCGCCCTGCACGACGATCCAGTCAGGCTTTTCGGCGTCCATCACCTGTCCCAGCCCCATCAGCAGCGCGGCGGTGAGCGCATCGAGCGACTGGCCCGGCTTCATCAGGTCCAGATCATGGTCCGGCGCCAGGCCCGCGATCGCCAGCACCTGATCCAGCAGGTCGCGATGCTGGCCGCTGACACAGACGCGGCTGACGAACCGGGGGTCCGCCTCCAGCGCATGGACCAGCGGAAACAGCTTTATGGCTTCGGGCCGGGTGCCAAACAGGGTGAGGATACGGCACGGGCGCTGCATGGCCGCGTCCATAACGCGCCAATGTTAAATTGCTCTCAAGCAAATGGTGGAGATGGCCGGAAAATATCCCAAGTGGCGCGAGTGACGGGACTCGAACCCGCGACCTCCGGCGTGACAGGCCGGCGCTCTAACCAACTGAGCTACACCCGCGCATCTGGGTGTCGCACCGCTTGGGAGCCGCGCCCCTAAGCCAGCGCCCATGCAGTGTCAACCGCCCTCCCCAACCCCGCCGAATATGCCGTGCATCACGGCGGAATCCCCGCCTATCCCGCCCGATTTCGCGGAAGAATTCACGCACCCGCGGGCAACCCCGGCGCGTCGATCAATCGGTCAGCAGCAGGACCGGCGTTTCGATCAGGCGCTTCACTTCCTGCACGAAGGCGGCCGCGTCATAGCCATCGACCACCCGGTGATCGCAGCTGATCGAGAGGTTCATCAGCTTGCGCTTCCCGATCCGCTCGCCGCCCATGCCATCGGGCACGAACATCGGCCGCTCGACGATGCGATTGGGCGCGAGGATCGCCACCTCTGGGCGGTTGATCACCGGGGTCGAGGCGATTCCGCCGAGCGGCCCGAGCGAGGTAATGGTGAAGGTCGAGCCAGACAGTTCTTCCGCCCTGGCGCTGGCGGTGCGGGCGGCTTCCGAGAGACGCAGGATCTCGGCCGCGAGCTGCCACAGGTTCTTCGCCTGGGCATCGCGAATAACCGGAACCATCAGACCCGCCTCGGTCATCGTCGCCACGCCCATGTGCACCGCGCCGTGGCGGGTGACGACATTCGCCTCGTCATCATAGCGCGCGTTGAGCATGGGAAACCCGGGCAGCGAGCGGCACACGGCGGCGATCAGCAGCGGCAGCAGGGTGAGCTTGGGCCCGTCCGGTCGGCTGGCGTTGAGGTCCGCCCGCAGCTTCTCCAGATCGGTGGCATCGCATTCCTCCACATAGGAGAAGTGCGGAATGTTGCGCTTGGAAGCCGCCATGTTCTCCGCAATGCGGCGGCGCAGGCCGACGATCTTGATCGTCTCGTCACGCCCATCGGGGCCTGCCGGCGCATAGCCTTTCTCCCCACTGTAGGAGACGAAGGCATCGAGATCGGCATGGCGGATGCGGCCGCCTTCCGCCGGGCGGACCCGGGCGAGATCGATGCCGAGTTCCTTCGCCCGCTGGCGCACCGCCGGGCTGGCGAGGACCTTGGCAGATAGGATAGGCGTTGCGGGGCGGTCTTCGACAGGCTCAGAACAAACGGGTTCGGGAGGTGGCGACGAGGAAGGCGCAATACTTGGCGTTTCCGCTCCAGGATCGGCTCGTCCTGTGTCTGACCAAGGACGTGCGCTCACCTTGGGCACGACTTCGGTCTGCTCCTCCACCATGGGCGCGGTGGGTGCGGGTTCCTCCCCCACGTCACCCTCGGTTTCCAGCACCACAAGCGGCGTGCCGATGGCGACCACACCGCCGACTTCGCCCGCCAGTTCGAGAACCTTGCCGGCGACGGGGCTTTCCATCTCCACCGTGGCCTTGTCGGTCATCAGATCCGCCAGCCGGCCGTCCTCTTCGATACGGTCACCCACGTTGACGTGCCAGGCGACGATCTCCGCCTCGGCAATGCCTTCGCCGATATCGGGCAATCGGAACACGAAGCGCCCCACCCTTACGCCTCCAGCAGCTTGTCGATCCCCTCGCCCACGCGAATGGGCCCGGGGAAGTAAGCCCATTCGAGGCTGTGCGGATAGGGAGTGTCGAAACCGGTGACGCGTTCGATCGGGGCTTCGAGGTGGTAGAAGCAGCGTTCCTGCACCAGCGCCGCCAGTTCGGCGCCAAAGCCGGATGTGCGCGTGGCCTCGTGCACGACCATGCATTTGCCCGTTTTCCGCACAGAGTTTTCCACAGCGTCGATATCGAGCGGGACGAGCGTCCTCAGGTCGATGATCTCGGCATCGACGCCCTTCTCGCGGCAGACAGCTTCCGCGACGTGGACCATCGTGCCGTAAGCCAGAATCGTCAGCGCGCCGCCTTCGCGCACCACGCGGGCCTTGCCCAGCGGGATCGAATAGTAGCCTTCGGGAACCAGCGCATCGGGGTGGTCCTTCCACGGCCGCGTGGGGCGATCGTAGTACCCGTCGAACGGGCCGTTGTAGATGCGCTTGGGCTCGAAGAAGATCACCGGATCGTTGTCCTCGATCGCGGCGATCAGCAGGCCCTTGGCATCGTGCGGCGTGCTCGGCACCACCGTCTTGAGCCCGGCGACATGGGTGAACAGGGCTTCCGGGCTCTGGCTATGCGTCTGGCCGCCGAAGATGCCGCCCCCGAACGGGGTGCGGACCGTCATCGGGGCAATGAACTCCGCCGCCGATCGATAACGCAACCGCGCGGCCTCGCTGATCAACTGGTCCAGACCGGGATAGATATAATCGGCGAACTGGATTTCCGGCACGGGCCGCAAGCCATAGGCGCACATGCCCACCGCGGCGCCGATGATCCCGCATTCGCTGATCGGCGTATCGAACACCCGCGTCTTGCCGTGCTTCGCCTGGAGCCCGGCCGTGCAGCGGAACACGCCCCCGAAGTATCCGATATCCTGGCCCAGCAGGACGACATCGGAATCGCGTTCCAGCATGGTGTCGAGCGCATCGCTGATCGCCTCGATCATCGTCATCGCGCGCGCGGGCGCTTCGGCCAGCGTCACGGGGGCGTCGTCAGGGCTCATACCCGTGCTCATTCCGGCCACTTGATCTGCCGTTCGCGGATCGCCTGCCGGCCCTGCTCTTCGAGATTCCAAGGCAGTTCCTCGAACACGTCCTCGAACATCGTGTGGAACGGATGGTGCAGCCCGTGGCCGAGGATGCCGTTCTTCTCCGCCTCGCGCTGCGCCTCTTTCACCTCCTCGTCCAGGGCGCGATCCATCGCCTCGTGCTGCTCTTCGGACCATTCGCCGATGGCGATGAGGTGCGCCTTGAGCCGGGTGATCGGATCGCCCAGCGGCCATTCCTCGCGTTCCTGCGCGCTGCGATAGACGGCGGGATCGTCCGACGTCGAATGGCCTTCCCCGCGATACGTGAAGAACTCGATCAGCGTTGGCCCGTGGTTGGACCGGGCGCGATCGGCGGCCCAGCGTTCCGCGGCATAGACCGCCAAGGCATCGTTGCCGTCCACCCGCAGGCCGGCGATGCCATAGCCGATGGCGCGCGCGGCGAAACTGGTCCGTTCCGCGCCGGCGAAGCCTGAAAAGCTGGAGATCGCCCACTGGTTGTTGACCACGTTGAAGATCGCGGGCGCGTTGTACACCGCCGCGAATATCAGCGCCGAGTGGAAATCACCCTCCGCGCTGCTCCCCTCCCCCACCCAGGCGGCGGCGATCTTGCTGTCGCCCCGGATCGCGCTGGCCATGGCGAATCCCGAAGCCTGAGGCAGTTGGGTGGCGAGATTGCCGGAGATCGTGAAGAAGTTCACCGATTTCGCCGAATAGAGGATCGGCAACTGGCGGCCTTTCAGCTTGTCCGCCCGGTTCGAATAGATCTGGTTGACCATCTCCAGCACCGGATAGTCCCGCGCGATCAAGCAGCCCTGCTGTCGATAGGAGGGAAAGATCATATCTTCGAAATCGAGCGCCTGCGTGGCGCAGACGGAAGTGGCCTCCTCTCCGGTGCATTTGAGGTAGAAGCTGGTCTTGCCCTGCCGCTGCGCACGATACATCCGCGCATCGAACGCCCGCACCAGCGCCATCTGCCGCAGCAATTCGCGCAGCTTGTCCGGCGACAGGCGCGGATCCCAGGGGCCATGCGCCAGATCGTCATCGCCCAGCACACGGATCATATCGGTGCAGAGCGGCCAGGTTTCGGAAGCTGCGCTGGTATAGTCAGGGCGCGGCTGCGCGCCCGTTTCGGGGATTGTCAGGTACGAGAAATCGACCGTGTCGCCAGGGCGGAATCGGGGCTCCGGCACGTGCAGCGACAAACGCGGGCGATTGGCATCGGCCTGTCCTTCCTGCTTGGGCATGAGCCCTCCCGCCTTGGAATGAAATTTTATTTATACGACATTTTATTATGAAGCCCGCAGGGGGTCAATGTGTGACCGGGTTCCGCCAAGGCTTCGATTGAGCAACGGTCCATCCGCGCTATGGTGCCGCGCACCATCGGGAGAAAAGACGAAACTATGCGATTCTTGATTACCGGCAGTGCCGGCTTCATCGGCTTCCACCTTGCCCGGCGCCTGCTCGAAGATGGTCATGAGGTCACCGGCTTCGATGGCATGACCGACTATTACGACGTTCGCCTTAAAGAGGAACGCCTCGCCATCCTCGCCGCGTACCACGGCTATCGACAGGTCACCGGCATGCTCGAGGATCGCGGCGCGCTCGATGTGGCGGCCCAGGCCGATCCCGAGATCATCGTCCATCTCGCGGCGCAAGCGGGTGTGCGCTATTCGATCGAAGCGCCGCAGACTTATGTGGAAAGCAATCTCGTCGGCTCGTGGAACGTGCTCGAACTGGCGCGGGAGCTTAAGCCCCGGCATCTGCTTCTCGGATCGACGTCGAGCATCTACGGGGCGAACCGCGCGGTACCCTCCCGCGAAACCCACAAGGCCGACGAACCGCTCAACCTCTATGCCGCGACCAAGAAAGGCATGGAGGCGATGGGCTGGTCTTACGCCCACCTCTTCGGCGTACCGACCACGACCTTGCGCTTCTTTACCGTATATGGCCCCTGGGGCCGGCCCGACATGGCTCTGTTCAAATTCGTCTCGGCGATCCTCTCGGGCAAGCCGATCGATGTTTACGGCCAGGGCGAAATGGCTCGCGATTTCACCTATGTGGACGATCTCGTCGAAGCCCTCGTGCGGCTGATCCCTCTCGCGCCCGACGAAGCCAATCGGGTGACCGGAGATCGAATCACTGACACGCTGTCCGACACCGCTCCGGCGCGCACCGTCAACATCGCCAATGGCGCGTCCGTGCAACTGGCCGACTTCATCTCGGTGATCGAGCAGGGGCTCGAGCGGAAGGCCTCGCTCAACCTTATGCCGATTCAGCCGGGCGAGATGCGGCGGACCTTCGGTGACGCCAGCCTGCTACGCGCACTGACGGGCTATACCCCGCAGACCACGGTAAACGAGGGCGTGGCCGCCTTTATCGCGTGGTATCGCGACTTCTACCAGGTCTGACGGACGCTAGGCTCCGGACTCAATCAGCACCAGAATGTGATGGCGGGGGCGAGGAGGACGCCAGCCATGTAGTTGGCGGCGAGCTTGTCGTAGCGGGTAGCAACGCGCCGCCAGTCCTTGAGGCGGCACCAGAGGCGTTCGACGAGGTTGCGGGTGCGATAGACGTTGCGGTCGTAGGGGATCGCCGTCTTGCGGCTGCGGGTGGAGGGGATGACGACCTTGGCGCCTTGGGTCTGGACGGCGGCGCGGATGGCGTTGCTGTCGTAACCGCGGTCGGCGATAAGCGCGTCGAAGCGACCTCGCGCTGCCTCGATCAGCGCCGGGGCCATCGTCATGTCGGATGTATTTCCAGGTGAGATCAGCAGGATGCGTGGTCGTCCGGCAGTGTCGGTCAGCCCGTGGATCTTGCTGGTGCGCCCGCCGCGGGATGTGCCGATGCCTTGGACGAAGGCCCCCCTTTTGCGCCCGCTGCTGAACGGTGGACCTTGATGCTGGTCGAGTCGATCGCGACCGATCCCCAGGCGCCACTATGCCCGGTCAGCGCCTCAAACACCGCGAACCACACACCCTGCCGGCTCCAGCGATGAAAGCGGTTATAGATCGTCGTGTACGGCCCGTACTCAGGCGGGCAGTCGCGCCAGCGCGCTCCGCTCTTGAGCATATGCACGATCCCCGAAATCACTCGGCGATCATCAACACGGTGCGCTCCGCTGCGTCCCTGCGGCAGAAGCGGCTCGATCTTCGACCACTCCGCATCGCTCAACCACGTCAACTGCCGTGCCATCTAAAGCCTCCGCTCTAAGCAAATGCTTTGAATCAGCACTCACCCTCTCGCGCAAGCTGATTGAGTACGGAGCCTAAACCGCCACGGGCGCGCGGATGGCGGCTTGCGGGGCATAGTCCCGCACCGCAAAATCCTCGAAGCGATAGCCGAAGATCGAATCTGGCTGGCGGATCAGGTCCAGCCTGGGTTCGCCTGCCGGCTCGCGCGAAAGCTGTTCGGCGACAAGCTCTGCGTGATTGAGATAGAGGTGCGTGTCGCCGCCAGTCCAGATCAGCTCGCCCGGCTCGTATCCAGCCTGCGCGGCCACCATGCGTGTCAGCAAGGCGGCGCCGAACAAGTTGAACGGCAGGCCCAACGCCACGTCGCAACTGCGCTGGTAGAGCTGGCAACTCAGCCGATCGCCCGCGACGTGAAACTGATAGGTCTTGTGGCACGGCGGCAGCGCCATGTCGTCCAGCTCCGCCACGTTCCAGCCTTCGATGATGTGGCGGCGGCTGCCGGGGTTGCGGCGCAAGCTCTCCACGACTTGCGCCACTTGATTGATGCCGGGCCCGGCTCGGAACACCCCCTCGCCCAGGGGCTTGTACGTCGGCCAGTTCACCCATTGCTTGCCATACACCGGCCCGAGATCGCCCCAGCGCTCCGCAAAGGCGGCATTCTCGACCACACGTGCCTCGAATTCCGCCTGCGAAATGGGCTCACCACTCGCCTTGCGATATTTGGCCAGTGGCCAGTCGCTCCAGATCGTGACGCCCTGTTGCAGCAGCGGGCGGATGTTGGTCTCGCCGGTGAGAAACCATAGCATCTCGCGCGCGGCAGCCTTCCAGAACACACGCTTGGTAGTGAGCAGCGGAACGCGGCCATTTGACAGATCGAACCGAAGCTGCGGCCCGAATGTGGAGCGCGTGCCCACGCCGGTGCGGTCGATCCGCTCGTCCCCCTCGTCCCAGATTCGGCGCATCAGATCGAGATACTGCCATTCCCAGTGAGGCTGGCGAGCAAGTTCGGTCTGGCGAAAAACAGCGGCGCGATCATCCATCCGGGCACCTTACACATCCGCCCGATTCGGTGCGAACGCCTGCCCCGATTGCCCCGCACGCACTGTCGATAAATGCCGCGGCCCCCGAGCCGCATTTGTCCCGAAGCTGGCCAGTGACCGCCATGAGGCGTGGCGCGCGCCGAAAGCACCCTCTATATCGTCGCCCGAACCACACCTGAGGGGGAAAATCCTTGGCCAAAAGAGACTTCGGGCGCCGCAGAGTGCTCGTGACGGGTGGAGCGGGCTTCCTGGGCTCGCATCTCATCGACCGCCTGCTTGATCGCGGGGACGAAGTGCTGTGCGTCGATAACCTGTTCACCGGCGACAAGCGCAACATCGACCACCTCGCCGGCAACCCCCGGTTCGAATTCATGCGGCACGATGTGTGCCTGCCGCTGTTCGTGGAAGTGGACGAGATATTCAATCTCGCCTGCCCTGCCTCCCCGGTCCACTATCAGCACGACCCCGTGCAGACGACCAAGACGTCCGTGCACGGCGCGATCAACATGCTGGGCCTGGCCAAGCGGCTGAAGGCGCCGATTTTCCAGGCTTCGACCAGCGAGGTCTATGGGGATCCTTCCGTGCATCCGCAGACGGAAGCCTATTGGGGGAATGTCAATCCGATCGGCATCCGCAGCTGCTATGACGAGGGCAAGCGCTGCGCCGAAACGCTGTTCTTCGATTACCACCGCCAGCACGGGCTGGATGTGAAGGTCGCTCGCATCTTCAATACCTATGGCCCGCGGATGCATGCCGGCGACGGGCGGGTGGTGTCCAATTTCATCGTCCAGGCGCTGCTCGGCGAGGATATCACCATCTATGGCGACGGCTCCCAGACTCGTTCGTTCTGCTACGTGGACGATCTCGTGGCGGGCTTTCTCTCATTCATGGAAGCCGGCTCCGACGTTCACGGCCCGATCAACCTGGGCAATCCCAACGAATTCACCATCCGCGAACTGGCCGAAAAGACGCTCTCCAAGATCAGTGGCAAGTCGAAGCTTGTATATCAACCCCTGCCACAGGACGATCCGACGCAGCGACGACCAGACATCTCTGTCGCACGCAGCACGCTCGGCTGGGAGCCGAAGGTGGAACTCGACGAAGGTCTCGACCGCACCATCGCCTACTTCCGCTCCGCGCTCGAAAGCTGATCGGACGGCGGCAGCGGGACCCTTGAGATCGGGTAGCGGCGACCGGCCGGCGAGTCTTGAAAAGCCCACTTGCCTCTCTGCCGCCCCCCCCCTATAGGGCCGCCTCTGCCTCGCTCCGGCATGTCCCGGTGGCGCCGGTCGGGGAGTAGCTCAGCCTGGTAGAGCACTGTCTTCGGGAGGCAGGGGCCGGAGGTTCGAATCCTCTCTCCCCGACCAATTTAGTTCAGACACGGGCCTTTTTGCCGTTCTCGTTCCCTATAGTTTCGGTTAAACCCTGACACAGTGCCTTGCTGGTGATGCCGCATAACCCCATGCCACTCGCATCCGATCGTCGCCGTGAAGCGACAATCAGCGTCAAGCCCGTTTTTAGACGCGTAGAATAAACCGAGTTCGTCAAGCATCACTTCGAAGCCTCGGTCGGAGAGCTTTGGCTCAACTTCCTCGACACAAGGAAGATAGAACAAGAATTGGCTGAAATTTAGCTATCCCTGAGGCGACGATTTGGCCACCTCAACGATCAATGACTATTCCGGGCGAACACCTTAAGGATAGTAAGTAATATGATTTTTAGATAAAGGATAAAAGAGAAATTTTCGAGCCATATGCGCTCCAAAGCGGTACGTTGGGGCAAATCTTGCCCTGGCGGTCCGACTTGTGCAGGCCCCGTCAGTCCAGGGCGATAACGATGTCGAATCTTCCAATATTCAGGAACATAGTCGGTTTCTTGCAACGGTGTATCAGGCCGAACCCCGACTAAAGCCATCTGCCCAGCCACTATATTGAATAGCTGTGGAAGTTCATCAAAATGCGCCGGACGAAGAACTCGCCCCACGCGAGTAACCCTCCGGTCCCCCACCTTTGTCGACATAGCCTCTCGAGGAGAGGGCGGAGCATCGGGCTGGCGCGCACCTTGATCGAGAGGGGGCGCCGTCATGCTCCGAAACTTCAACACCGTGAAGGACTTCAAATCCTTGCCTATCCGCGTTTGTAGAAAAAACACGGGGCCTCCGTCTTCTACTTTTATTGCTATCGCAATTGCCAGAAGAAGCGGCATAAGAATCAAGATCAGAGTTAATGCGATTACTACATCGCACACACGCATTACTCGCGAGGCCAGCATCCGTGATAACTCGATCAACTATCGATAAGGCCGTGTGCTCGGAGCACCGCTAATATTTGGTTAACTATATCGGCATTCGGAGCACCGCTGCGATCTCTCGGGATCGCTTTCTGCCTATCCCCTATTATTTTTTTTCCGTTGATCAAGACGCCGCTCGACAAATGCAGTTCCCGATACTGCCTCTCTTCAGAACCAAGATTAGTGGTGCCCGTACGCAGCGGACGAACCGAACGCCCGCCTCCTAGGTTAATTGTGAGGTAATCACGGGTCCGCCTATCGAAGCCGGAAATTGTCAGCGCTCCGTCTGTACCTAGCGCCATTCCGATGATTCTCTTGTCCGAATCGGTGCTCACGAAATCAAGCGTTGCGTCACTGTTGACCAATATCGGAGCTGTAAAATAGGCGGCATAGTCACGATCAGAGTAGACGTTCGGTGCCTTTCCGCTACCACCGAAAATCTGGCGTCCAGTTGAAACTTTTGGACGCGCATGGCTCTCCTCAATCGCGTAATACCCCAGGTCTTTGCTATATATAGTGGGGCTATTAGCGCTATCCATGTTTAACAACACGCGCTTCGATCCCGCCGTATATCCGCCTAGCACTTGAGCCCCTTCGGAACCCTCAATAAACACTATATCGGCTATCTTGCTATCTTCAAACCGCACACCGTAATAGGTACCATATGCCGCGCCTTCGCGCAGCCCAATGTCACAATTTTCAACCCGGCCACCAAAGATACGAGGTGTATCCACACCTCCTTCAGGCGCTGCACAATAAGCGACTCCACAATTGAGTACGCGACAATCGAACACTGAATTATTGTTTGCCCCTGTGTCCCACTCGACAGCACAATGCAGGTTCTCGAAACTACATTGATGAAGAGAGTTGTCGTAAGCGCCACGTCGCAACGGCGCAGCGAAGCGTACGCCCGTGCCGATACGCTGGGCGGCACTCCCGCCGCCCCGTATATGAATTCTCTCCAACACGCTCGCGTTAATGCTCGCCAGATCGACTGCTATGGTATCGTTGCCATTGAGATCGATCTGAAAATCACTCAACCGGTGAAATGTCGATGTACCCCGCGCCGCCGCGTCATTGAAGAAGACTGGCGCTGCTCCGCTTTCGGAACGCAGAATAGTAGTCCAGCGAGAGTTTCCGATAACCTGCTGCCCCGCATAAGCGAACGTTCCGATCGCTTCGACCAAGAACACGCCCGTGGGAAGAAGTAGCGTACCTCCAGACAATTCTCGCAACGCTGCCCTAAAGCCCGAAGAACTGTCATTCCGTCCCTTGGGATCGACATCAAAATCGAGAATCGAAATGCGCCCCGCCTCAGTCTGGTACGAACTGCCAGACAATCCCTCACTGCCCCGTAGCGCGAAAGGTGTAGCATCCGTTCGTGACGCCTGCGCTCCAGTAGACGTTACGCCAGGACCACGAGCAGCACTGGACCGCGTAGCCTGCGCCAAAGCGCCCGTAGCCGCTAGTCCAATCAGGACGTGGCGGCGCGACCGATCGCGTTCACCTCCCTGGTTCTTATTACTGTCGCACATCGGATATCCCCAGCGGAGCGTTTAACTAAGAACCCAAAGCGCCTGGGTGAGATCTTCCATCAAATTGCCCCTCGGATCTGGCTACAAGCGGCATCATTCCATTCTGCTCTTGCCAAACAGCGGTTGTACGAACGATCAGGCCGAACAAAAACACCAATTGGATAAAACGGTCTGCACCAAAGATCATTGCATCCGACACGCCCGATAAGATTATTCCAAGACTCGTAGCTATAATGAGCACCGAAGCCGCAGGGTTTCCCTTATATATATAAGGCTTTATATATATAATATCCAAGAAATACCACAATGAAGAAAATTAAAATGCATCCAAATACCCCCAACTCTACCATAAGTTGGATGTAAGTATTATGAAAATGAGGGTAGTTTAACCTCGTGTTTGGCGCTGCCTCCGCAAGACGATTGGTGGAACCCCAACCCCATCCGGTCCAAAACCGATCTCGCATCAAGTCCAATCCATATTCTATCAGTGCAATACGTTCACGAGCGGAAAAATTAATCTGCCCCTCGAACACATTCAAAAAAATGGGCGTATTTCGAATGGCAAGAACGACCCCTGAAACAACCATTGCTGAACGAAGGATAAACGATCTTGTGAAGAAGAATGCGGTAGTTAAGACCGAGACTGCTGATACTACAAGGCCGCCGCGGCTCGTGGCCAGATAAGGTATGTAGAAAAATAATATTATCGCGATTGCATAAAACGGATTTCTAGTACGAGCCAACATTACGCAAGCAGGAATGGTTCCGAGTAGAGTTACAAAGATAGACCCCTCATTTGCGCCTCGACCCACATAGACGTCTGGCGCCCCCTGCCAGCCCAGCAATACGGCGGTATACGCCAAAACGCAGACCGCCATTGAGCCACACACAGATGCCCGCAGAAACCGCATGATATCCTGCCCATCTCGAAGGGCCGACGTGAAGAGAAAATATAACAAAATATACAGGAACAACTGGGCCAATTCGCTATATGTCCGATCAGTTATCGGAGACAGCGCCGTGAGTCCGAGAATTCCAGCAACGATCAGCACACCCGACACGAGCCCAGCGGTGCGCCCCCTGTATATCGGATGGAAACGATTTTCGACGAGCAAATACAACACAAGAGCGGGAATAGAAAGATATATTATTCCAGACCCGAGGGAAAAGATAACCGCCGATTCTCTTAGAAGTTTTATTCCAGGAATATCCATTATAGCCAATACAATGGCTACGATTGGGATAATTATCGGGAGATCTTCCAGCATAATTTAATATCTATTAATTTTCTTTTTTGCATTTTTCACTGGCAATCTTGCGATTAATTCGCTTATCCGCATATGCGTGTCACCGTCCCCGTAACAGTTCTCGAAAGGTCCGCGCAAGGCGCACGCTCGACCGATCACGTCAACAATTTCGGAGATGGACGTCGCGGAACAATTCACGGTATTTTGATTCTGTAATCGACCTTCCTGACGACTGCCCACATTTACGCAAGCCGTCCCGACACTTGCCGATTCGATGATGCCGGAAGAAGAGTTTCCAATTATGAAGTCGACTGCACCGAGCACCTTGAGATAGGTATCACGTGGAAGGTGATCACAGACGATTATGCGTTCGGCGTTCTCAGTTTCAGAGATGCATTTATCAATAGCGGCTCCACCTGCATCGGAGTTGGGTCGTAAAACCACAACTGCGGCTCCAACTTCCTCCAGCGCAGATAGAATATTACTTGTTTGATCGAATGCGGCCAAGGCTTCGTCTACCACGGGATGAAAGAGCATCAATGCAGCGGGACCGCCGGAGGGCAGCCCAAATTCTGAGCGGAGCCATGAGTCACTCTGCGGCAAAATAGTTCTGGTATCGATAAGCCCCGGCGCACCGACAACCCAAATCGCTTCGGGCATCTCTCCCATCTTCTCCAATCGATGCCGCGCATCTTCCGTGGCAACGAAATGATAGTTGGCAAGCTTACTGATCGCATGACGAAAACCATCGTCCAATGTCCCGGATCTTTCGCCACCGTGTATGTGGGCGATGGGCACTCCAAGGTGAAAGGAAACGATCGCCGCGGCAAGCATTTCCCCTCGGTCCCCCAGCAAGAGGACCAAATCGGGTAGTTCGGTCGACCAGAATTCAGCAAGGCCACGCACTTCGTCGGCGAAAGCGAATGCCATCTCCGCCTTGTCAGCCCCACTGAGGAACACGGGAATTCGATGCGCGAGATGTAGCCCCGCGGTAGCAATCTCTTCTTCAACATTGCCATAACGCTTGATAAGCGCTTGGCCGGTAGCAATCACAGAGAGATTGATCCGCTCGTCCGCATCGAGTACCTTAAGGCACTCGCGCATTAGTCCAAAATCTGCCCTGCTTCCAGTGAGATAATGGACCTTCATGGATCGATCTTCCGAATATCAGCGCTCACCAAGGCCGCTGCCAACTTAAAATCGTCGGCATCGTCAATATCTAAGCTATCAATAGTTCCCATTCTATAGCCGACCAAATTTTCTTTCGGTAACGATCCTAGGCGCTGAAAGCTACGTGCATCAGTCATATATATCGAGCCGTTAGGAACAAAGTACTGAGTCGAATCCTGGCGACGCAGCGTAGGGGGCTCTTCAGAAAATGCCTCTATCAGACGTTGATGATCGTTTATCTTAATGTGCCATCCGAGCGGCTTAGCGGCCACAATCGCCATCACGCCATCGGCTCCAGATGATGCATAAAGCTTAGCCGCTTCGCGCAGATGGGCAGCGGACCGGAATGGGGATGTCGGTTGAAGCAACGCGAAATTGTCTTCGACTTGCAACACCTTCAACGCATGATCGATTACCTCATTGGAACTGGTTTTTGAGGTCGCCAGTTCCGAGGGGCGCAAGAATGGAACCGCTGCGCCGTATTCTTGCGCAATTCGAGCGATTTCATCGCTATCAGTGCTTACTACCACTTGCGCGAAAATGCCCGACCGTAAAGCCGCGCGGATCGTCCAACCTATGAGAGGTATCCCCCCCAGAGGTAGAATATTCTTACCTGGCAATCCCACAGAGCCACCGCGAGCGGGTATTAAGGCCAGATCAAAGTTCATCGACGTCCGCCCGACATGCGCGCGCGAGTGCGGCGGGCTATACCCTTGAATGCGCCTGCACCCTCGCGCAGAGTGGCGTTTAATGTCGAAAGAGTAGCATAGCTACGCACCTTTAGCCGCTGGCTGATTATGAGAACCAAGGCGCCGTTAAAACTCATCACCGCCATCGCCGCAGCAGCGGCTGCACCGGCAGCACCGAATCGAGGCAGCAAAAGAGCAAGAGCAACGACCATAAAGATGGCGGAAAAGAGTGAAGTCGCGAGATAAAGTCTCTGCATCCCCGTCGCAACCATAAGCGGCGCGGCGGGCCCCGTGATCGCATTGACGAGCTGCCCTACGCCAAGGATGCGTAGTGCCGTCGCTCCATCACGATACGCCGGGCCGAAGACACTCAAAAGAAACTCGGGTGCAATTAGAAAAATCAGAACGAGCGGTAACGAAAAGAGGGTAGCGATAGAAGCTGAGCGGTCGATGCAACCCTGTAGACCATTGATATCTTGTTGCTTCCAATAGGATCGCATCATGGGAGCGGATGCCGCGCTGGCTGCAGCGAGCCCAAAGATAGTCAGACCGGAAACCCGAACGGCAGCGGCATATGGCGCAACTTGATCAGGTGAGGACATAGCGCCTAACGCCAGGATATCGCCGCGTTTGAGAAATACAGCCAAAAGTCCTGATATAGCGAGCGGGAAACCCAAGCCTAACCACTCCTGCGCGCTCGCGTCACTCGAGCGCTCGCGCACCCCTTGGCGGCTCCCAACCAGCCGAAAGGTGAGGCCCAAGAGAGCCAGCCAGCAAAGCAAAAACATGGAGGCATGTAACATGGCCATATCCAAGGCATTCGCTGCGGCTCCAAATGCAAACAGGTATATCCCGGCCACCAACATGCCCAACGGCCAAACAAGTTGCTCAAACAATTGGGACAGCACTATCTTTCGTGCTCCCCGCATTATCTCTTGCGAGAACCGAAGCAGACTCGTCGAAAGAAGAAGAAAAAGGGCAACTGCAACGAGTTTGGACTCCATTCCATCCGGCAGGGCGCCGAGATGCCATGCAACGAATATCAGTGGGCCCGCAAGGAGAGTGATTAGAAAGATGATTCCAGTTCCGATAAGATTGAAGCGGCGCAAGCCCGCCCGATCATCGGTGTCCATTAGATCAGGAACGACCCTGACCGCAATTTGGGCGAATCCTAATGATATTACTACCGAGAGGACTGCCGTAAGTTCTACAATATACGCGTATTGCCCATACGAAGAAATTGAGAGAGAACGAGCGACGAAGACATGAGCGAGAAACAACACAACCATGCCAGAAAATCTAATGAGGAAGGACAGAGAAGTGCTTCCATATAAATAACGTCGCGCCTCCCTCTCCATCTAAATTCTTCCATCTTCTTTAGAATCATGTTCACCGAACGATCTCGTCAACGCTATTTCAGCCTCTAACCGTCGAAACGACATTATCACAACCAGCTTCCCATCGCAGCACCTGCCGCATCATAAGCTGCGAGAAGGCGCTTCACTACATGGCCGGTGGTAAAGCGCTCTTCCACCTCAAGCCGTCCGCGCCTGCCTCGGCGGGTTCTCAATTCCTTCTCCTGGACGAGTTTGCGCAAGTTCAGGGTGAGAGCCTCTACGTCCCCCGGGGGTGAGAGCCAACCTGCCTCTCCTTGAGCAGTAAGTTCGCCCAAACCTGCAATATCAGAACCGACCCAGGGCAGCTCCATCGCCATAGCCTCAATGATCGAGTTTGGAAAAAACTCACCAAACGTCGAGGCAAGGCAATAAATATCCATTGCCGAAAGCATCCGCTCGACGTCAAACCGCCGCCCGGCAAAGATAACCTTATCAGTAACACCAAGATGACATGCCAATTGCTCCAGCATCCCTCTCCGGGGGCCGTCCCCAACGAGTAAAGCCATAATATTAGGATGATCATCTTTAAGGTTTGCAATTGCTCGTATGAGGTTGTCTTGGCCTTTAGTAGGCCCTTCTATCCCGGGGCCAGCCACCATCGCTCCTACGCAACCCACTACGATCTTGCCCCTAAGACCAAACTCCCGACGAACTTCAGCGCCATCCTTCAGCAAAGGAGTGAATCGCTCAATATCCACTCCATTGTATGTAACCCTGATCTTATTCTCCGGTACGCCGTAGCTAAGAAGCCGTTCCTTCGTTTTCTCGCAAACACCAAGAAGAATGCCTGGTGTCCTACGCCACACAAGGTTTCGCCATTGGTGGGTCGGGCGCTCCTCGACACCTCGCACACTAGTAACGCATGGTAGCCGTGTGCCAGCGGACACGGACGCTAGCCATCCGCAAATCGTTGAGGCGGCATTATGACCATGAATGATCTGGGGCCTATAAGCGACAATCACTTGCCGCAAACGCTGAATACACCGCATAGTCCGAAAGGGACTGCGTCCGTGAGGCGAAAGCTCCGGAATCTCCTCAACTAAAAAATCATGCTGGCGGATATTTTCGACATACGCGCCTCCACCAGCCGCAAACATCACATTTACATCGCGTTTGCGTAGATCCTTTGCTAAAGTAAGCGATTGAGTACCAGGGCCATTATCTGACAGTAATGAGCGAACCATCAAGACCTTCACGTTGACCTCCGCTCGCACGCCGTTAGCTCGCAATAATGCAGACCTTCAACCAATCTCGCCACGCGGGTACTGGCCCCTCCCACCAAGCCTATCAAATCTGAAGGTGGAGTAAGGTAGTTGCCCTCAATAACCAGGCTTAATAGTTCTGCCGGGTTATTAGCAACGGAGGCCCAACCAAACTTCGGATAAGTCGTGAATTCCGCATGACCGTAGTTAATCACGGGCACGCCCTTTAACAACGCTTGCAACCCCATCGTAGATGATTCCGCACAAACAAGATCTGAGGCGAGGATACTATCCTCAGGCGTAAAATGCGAAGGACAAACAATTCCATTTATGAGTTCAGGCAGTTTGATCGGCTCAATCGGCCAATTTGGGTGCGGCCGCAACACATAGCGCCATTCGCCAGATCGGGCGCAAATCTCTTCAAGAAGAGGAATTATCTCCTCGGCAGTAAGCAGTTTCTTCCCCGAACCGGAAGCGGCGGCACCACCAAGTGGCCAAAGCAATATTTTCCGACCCTCGCCCCCAAGGCACTTGCGGAGATCAGCCCTTCGATCCGCATCCCCCGACTTAGGCGCGAGTTCGTCAAACGCTGGATTGCCGAAGGCATGCACGGAAATGCCTCGGTTAGCACGACGAACTGTATCAGCAATCTCTTCACTCAGGACAACAAGATGTTCAGCGTAATTCTTTTTGGCAATGTACCGCATTTCACCAACCAAGAAATGATCTCCAATGGCGACAGTGGGAATTCCCAACTCTCGCGCAGCTTTCACCATCGCCAATTCAAAACGCGGACTAGTTGTCGTGACTACAACACTAGGCAATCGCTTCCTAAGATATCGTAGCATTACAGAGACTGGTTCAAATGACTTCCGCCCACAGGTTCGGAGCCGAGTGAGCGCTTCATCTTCGCCAAATTGTTCAAAAAGCGCACGATATCCAAGCGCAAAATAAGCGACCGTCTGCCGCTCTTCGACATCCGGATGAATAATCCCAGCTACAAACGGCCGGACCGCTCGAATAAACTCCTCATCCTCATCTTCGTTAACAAGTTCTGTCACATCAGAAACTTGAAGCCCCGCGCGGCGGAACTCCGCATAAGCCGTAGTCAGGCCAATCAAAGTATAGTCGACGCCTCTTTCGGCCAAGGATCTAGCCAGTGCGATCATGATCTTGGCATGTCCTCCGCCATAGGACAGAAGAAGCGGCCGGCACTCGCTATTCACGTTAATTGCCCTTGCCGAGGATCAGCTCTCGCGTCGCCATTGCGCCAAATATCTGTTCCATCTTTACGCCCCCCCCACCGTGCAGGTACGCCAGTATAGATGCCGGGCCGAACCAAATTACGAGTTACCACCGCCCCGCTTCCGACGATGCAACGAGCTGCAACGGATATTCCTGGCAGAACTACCGCGCCCGCTCCAATCCAGCTTTCTTCACCTATGCTGCACCCACCAGTAAGCGTGGCATTGGGTGACAAATGCACGAAGTCTCCAACCTCACAATCGTGCTCAACCACAGCGCCGCTGTTTACGATTACACCTGCCCCGATTCGAGCACCGCAATTCACTAATGCGCCCGCAAGCACGACACTGCCAAGGCCAGGCGCCTCACCGAAATAACGCTCCGGCTCGATCACAATGGAAGTCATTCGCAGATTGAGCTCGCAAGCGCGCTGCTGCAGCTCACGTCGTAGTCCGTTGTTGCCCACTGTGATGATCAGGGAATGCCCCTGAACGTCAGCAAGCGCAGAGAATCGTACAGGAAAGCCATCGGTCTTGCTACCGATAGCCAAGCGCTCGTCGGCGAAGACAATCTCACCTTTATTAACGCGCCTCCATTGACTGGCGACCACCCTTCCGTGCCCGCCGGCCCCAAAGCAACATAGAGGAACGTTATTCGACGTCACACATGATCACCTGCTGGTTCGCCTTAACTGCATGAGCTAACCGTCGCCCAATAACAGCACCCATCTGATCTGGGTCTAGGCCCCCACTCGGACGCTTCGCAGCGATGTCCGTTTCTTCAAGGATATGCCCGGCAGGCAGAGAAGTGGCATAAACCAAGCTCTTGCGGGCCGCTATTCGCGTGGCCAGCTCCGACTCGGCAGGCCGCTTTACCCCGTCGCCTAGGCCGTCTTCGACTTGACGCAAAATCGCAACCATCTGCGAGAACTCATGAGGCTCCATCGATGCGGCGTGATCCGGACCCTCCATTGATCGATCAAGCGTTACATGTTTTTCAAGAATTGCCATGCCGAGCGAGCGTGCGGCCAATGCCGCCCATGGACCAAGAGTATGGTCGGAGAACCCCGTTGGGCATCGAAACATTTCCGACATAGTAGCAATACAGCGCAGATTTTGCTCCTCGATAGACGCAGGATAGCTACTAACGCACTGCAGAATCGCCACCTCTGAAATACCTGTATAATTCAAGTAATCGAGGGTCGCAGCCACCTCACCAATATCTGCCATACCTGTTGAAATAATGATAGGCAATCCGGTCAGCGCAGCTTGCCTAAGCAAAGGAAAGTTGTTCAACTCTCCAGATGGCCATTTTAGGCATTTAGGGTTAAGCGAAACTACTTCCTCAAGACTTTTTGGATCAAATGCCGTTGAGATGAAGTCAACTCCCAACTTTTCGGCATGATCGTACAAATCACGAAAGTCCTCAGCGCTCAGTTCCAAGCGCGACAGCATATCTCTTTGATTGCCGTTTCCTGTTTGAACCGCTTGGTATCGGGCCTTCGGTGCATATGTTGTAACCAGGCCATCCGTATGAAATGTCTGGAATTTAACAGCATCAGCCCCCGCTTTTACCGCAAGGTCAATTAAGCGATGCGCTAAATGCACGTCACCATTATGGTTAACGCCGATTTCTGCGATCACATAACATGGATCAGCTGCGGATATCCGTCTAGTTCCTACCTTTATGCTTGGCACTATTTCAGTCATAACACCCCCCTTTGTTCGTCATTGTTGAACAAGGAGGATGCGACTTGGCGAATACGTTCGTGGGTTAACCGGCGGTTCTGCTCGATATCTTCCGGAAGCGCGTGTAGAAACGCATCATAGATCGATTGCAGCGCTTGTATTTCCGCTTCGAAATCGACCTGCCTTGATAACTGCTCCAGAGTCTGGGCGCCTCTGTGGAACGTGCGAGATAGGATCGCCGCGCTGGAACCAAGGCGGACATGCTCGCCAAGAAGAAATTCCGGACTGACACCTCCTTCCGTCGCTCGCGCAACTCCCCCAATACCAAAGGAGATCCCACTTTCGCGGAGGGCAGCGCACGGCTCCTCTAACGCTCCATCGGCTAACGGCTCGAACATGAAGCGATCGCCCCGATCTATATGCAGATCGTTGAGACCTATATGAACCTCTGTGAGAGGTAATGCCTCAATACAATTGGGAAGCATGTCCAGCGCGGCGGACGTCTCAAAAAGTGGAACTCCCTGGCATCTTCCGCGAAGTAGGTCAAAAAAGCCAGCCAGCTCCTCCTTCAGGCGAAACATAGGTAGCATTACGCTATCGGCACCCCGCGCGATCACTTCATTGATTTGCTTTCGAGTGTTCTGCGAGAAAGGGTCAATCCGAACCAACAAGTGCGCCTCAGGCGCAGCCTCCCTGATCTTGGCGACATCGTCCATCGTCTGCTCGCTTTTCCAGCTAGCAAGATGCGCCTGCCGTTCCTGCTTACCCGTCCGTTCCAAGTCGACGAACAGACGGTCAACACCATTCTTGCTCACGAAGGTAGCGATAGCCGGATCATCTACTATCATCAGTAACCGCAAACGCTTCTTCCCAGAATTGCGCTTGATCGGCTTTAGCCGTGGGTTCGGAGTGGCCGCCACTTCGCTCATCACTCTAACAGTTCGCCGGATGAAAGCCGGAGCGCGAGCCGAGTGCGATAGGATCGTTGCCGTTGCCACGCCCATCGAGAAGTGCTGCCTCATCTCTATCAATAAAAAGCCGATACCACAACTCGAGCGAGATCAGGGCTCGCAGTTGTCGCGTGTGGTTACCCGTTCCTGCAACATGCTCTGCGAGCATCCGCTCCACCGCGCCGATTTCCACGATGCCACGCTCTTCCAGCCTACCATCGAGCATGATCTCACGGCAGTAGCTAGTCAGTGCCTGCCGGAACCACTCCCCTACCGGTACCGTGAACATCTGCTTGCGACGATAGGTGAGTTTCTCACCAAGCAGCGGTTCCACTGCACGCTTGTATATCCACTTTGTTTTCCCATCGCGAAGCTTCAGGGCACCTGGGACTTGGAAAGCAAACTCTGCCATTCGATAATCAAGGAATGGTGACCGCACCTCGAGAGAGTTCGCCATCGCCATACGATCCGGCTTTACGAGGTTGTTGCCGGGCAAGAGCGTGAGTGTCTCGGCACGTAACACGCGATTAACCGGGTCTTGATCGGTTCCGCCTCGAATCTCATCCGTCAACGCTCGGTAGGGATCGCTTCCGAAGAAAGCCTCTCGAAGAGAACCTGCCAATAGATTTCCCGCCTGGTCACCTACCAGTAGCCCGCTTTCCCGGGCAAAATGGTCCTCCCAGCCAAACCGTAGATCTTCAGCCTGCCCTCCCGGGAAGAACCTGAGATATTTCTCATAGCCCGCGAACAGTTCATCACCGCCGTCGCCGGTAAGCACCATTTTTACTTCCGATGCGGCTAGTTCCGAAACCTGCAGCATCGGCATGAAGGAAACATCGCCATGTGGCTGATCGCAGTGCCAGATCATCTTAGGCCACAGCGCGGTGGCTTCGGGCTCCATAATACGTCTTTGATGAATTGTGCCAAACCGCTGCGCCGCAAGCAGTGCATAGGCAGTCTCGTCAAAGCGCGGATCCGCAAACCCAATCGAAAATGTCTGTATGGGATCCTGCTGGTAGAGGCTCATGAAACCCACCACCGAAGAGCTATCGAGCCCCCCAGAAAGGAAGGCCCCGAATGGCGCATCTGAGCGCATGCGGATGCGTGTTGAATCGTCAAGCAAACGTAACAGCTCCGCTCGCGCCTCCCCTTCTGTCATATCTGAAACAGCGTTAATCGCGCGAAGATCCCAGTATCGTTGAAGTTGAAATCCACCAGAGATCGATAACTCCACCATGTGTCCCGGAGGAACATGGCAAATACCTTCGAACGCCGTTGAAGGTTGCGGAATATAATTAAGCGCGAAGTATTGTGCTAATGCATCAAAGTCCGGTGCATAACTCTGACCATTCGCAAGGATCGCTTTAATTTCCGATCCAAACCAGACCCGTCCCTCGCTAGGCATTCCCGATACATAGAGGGGCTTCACTCCCAAACGATCCCGATAAAGGAATAGCCGTTCACGTTGAGTATCATAAATCGCAATCGCGAACATTCCGTTTAAACGAAGAACGAATTCCGGCCCCCAATACTCAAAGGCTCTCAATATTACTTCGGTGTCGCTATTACTACTAAAACGAGCCCCCTCTCGTTTAAGCTCATCACGAAGTTCGAGAAAATTGTAGATCTCGCCGTTTTGAACAACGATAATGCGCCCATCATCAGAAACGATCGGCTGGTTTCCAGCCTCACTGAGGTCAAGAATCGCCAAGCGCCGATTTCCAAGCAATGCCAGCTCATCACGAAAAAAACCATGAGCATCTGGTCCTCTATGGCGAATTGAACCCGACATTGCGCGCGCAACTTCGATATCGACCGGAACTCGTTGAAAATTGAACGCTCCGAAAATGCCGCACATATCCTAAGTCTCCGCCACCATACGCCGGATCTGCGCAATAATATGATCTTGATCGAGTTGAGTCATCGAACTGCCCGATGGCAGGCAAAGCGATTGGAGAAAGAGACGAGAGGATACTGGTTCACTCTCGGAATGCGGCTCAAACTTAAGCCCGGCGCAAAGCGGCTGCATGTGCATGGGCTTCCACCCTGGCCGCGTCTCGATTCCGGCTCGGCGCAGTTCACGCATAAGTTGATAGCTATGGCGGCCGATCCGGTTTGGATTTAGCGAAATGACAGTAAGCCACCTGCTGCCCCGAGAACACGGCGCCTCCTGCTGGAAACCTATCCCAGGAATATCTGTCAGTCCCTCTCGATAGCGCCGAAAGATAGCCCGCCTCGCCGCTACGCGCTCCTGGAGCAGTGCGAGTTGCCCCAAACCGATGCCCGCGAGCACATTCGACATCCGGTAGTTATACGCCACCTCCGAATGCTGATAATGCTCAGCAAAATCGCGACCTTGCGTCGATAGGTTACGAGCTTTCTCAAGTAGCTCTGCATCGTCTCCAACGAGCGCACCGCCCCCAGAGGTAGTGATTATCTTGTTTCCATTGAACGAGAACGCCGCGAGCTGCCCGTGAGAGCCACTGGGCCTATCGGCATAGCTTGCACCGAGGCTCTCGGCCGCATCCTCCACAATAGGAACACAGTAATGATCCGCTATCGCCTTAATTGACGATATATCAGCGGGTTGTCCATACAGATGAACCAGAATAATAGCGCGAGGAAGAGTACGATCTTTAGCATCTTCGGCAAGCCTTCTTCCAAGCGCCTCCGACGACATATTCCAGCTATCGGGCTCGCTATCTATTAATACCGGAATCGCCCCTTCGAACATGATCGGCTGTAAAGAAGCCGCAAAAGTCAAGTCCGATACATAGACGCGATCGCCGGCTCGCACACCGATTACTCGCAACGCAAGATGAAGCGCCGCTGTGCCCGAAGAGACCGCCAGAGCATGTGAACGACCGGAAGCTTTTGCCAATTCCTTTTCAAATTGAACGAGATTGGGTCCTGCTGGAGCGATCCAATTATCCTCGAAGGCCGCTCTCACGAAATGCAACTCAATCTCGCCCATGTGCGGCGGCGACATTAGGATTCCGGCGCCGAGGCTGGCCCGATCAGCGAGGCCAACCGGCCGACTTTCCTTATCGATAAGAATCACCGAGTGTACTTGGTTCTCGTCCAATAATCTGTAGATCGCATCCTTTTCCGCATCCGCGAAACATGTCACCGGTTCGCGACCAGGTAATTCATCGGCGGAACTTTCGAGATCTAGTCCAGCTAAAAGTCCGCGGCGAATATCGCCATCGGTTACCGCGCGCAGAAGTCGCCCCTGAGTGTCTACCAATAAACATATCTTTATCGGGGCCCCATTGATCATCTGCAGGGCTTCTCTTACGGCTGAGCCGGAAGTAATCAGGAAGTCTTCGATCGCCACGCCTGAGTGCTCCCTCATTTTGCCTTCTCATGAAGGTACGCGATGTTCAGCGCGCGGGACTCTTAATGGAAAGCCGCTCGATCTCGACGTCGAATCCTTGCCCCGCTTCCTCTGGCGATAGTCGAAGTGAAATCCAAACATAACGACAGAACGTGTCCTGTCGGAGGCGCCATTCGCCTGATTGCGGCAGTAAAATAGTTCGCTCGAATGTCCGAGCGCCATTCAATTCTGCACAACTCGCCTGAAGCGCAAGCGGCTTCGGACCAGCCTTCCCTTGGTTTGAATAGCGTACATCGACAGTATATTCCCCTTGAGGAAGATATGCGAGTTGTTGTGCGACCGTCCCGACGGCCCTGGGCAATGCGCTGACGGCAAGCACATGCCGTTCTTGATCCAGTTCAGCGCCATAACGGCCTTCGGAGATAAGCCGCCAATCGATCGGTTCGAATTGGGAGACACGCCGAAAATCGGCGTTCTGCAGCATTTCACCATCAGTCTTCTCGCTGCGACCGGATGCAACGGCAAAGAGATCGAAAGCCTCGGAAAACATATGTGCCGCCGCCAATTGCTGAATCAGCAATGCATCGTGCAAAGAAGGCATCGGTGTTCCGAGCTTGTGAAGCCGTTCGCGTAGCACATAGGCATTCCGAAGCGCGGTGCCGTCTTGAATCACTGCCGCCCAAAAGGAATCGTGCCAAGGCGGATTCTCCCGCAACAGCATCTCAAAATCTGTAGGCGCCCTTGGATCGCGCAGCGCCGCCGCCATTCGCGGCAATAGAAGCGACGCCGCAAACGTACTCGTTCGAAGCGTCGCATCATAAAGCATAAGGGCAGGTCGGGATTGATTTTGACGAAAGTAATCATCGGCGAGCCAGAGATTGACCACGGAATCGCGTCGCGTAAGCGCAGCTGCCTGTCTCATGAGAAGGCGGGCGCGAGTCAGTCCTGACTCTCCATGACCTTGGTAGAAATACGCTAAATCCCGAATAGCCGCGACAGCCATAGGTTCAAGGCGGATCGCCCGCTCGCTGAGGTCGCGAATGTCGGCAGGGAGTTCGCTAGGAATTGCCTTTGTGTCTGGGTTGATCAGTCGGCCCATCTCCATATCCGCCAGTTCTGCCAACACGAAACCGTTGGCAGGCCATAGGTTGCGGGCAACTTCTGGCGTCAGTCGTCCAAAAGAATTCGCATACGCGGCCATTGCCGATATGGCTGCAAGAATCACAATTATGACCGAAAAGACTACTGCGCCACCGATACTCAGTAATGGAGCGGTGCGGTCGGGATAATCGACACTCGGCCGCGCCTCTCCGTCTACGCGAGCAGACATCACTTTTTATCCTTCGTTCCGTATTCGTAACCGTAAACCTCACCATAACCGTAAGCGAGGTGGCTCGCCTCAAGCTTAGTTAGGATCACGCCGCACATACGGGCGTCGGCGAACTCCATCCGGCGCACACCCGCCAGAACACCACGCACCTTCACTCCCCCGCTCTCGACAACGTACACGACACCGTCGCCAGCCTTCGACAGTAATGGAGCGTCGGCAAGGCCCAAAACAGGCGGCCCGTCCACGATTACTTGATCGAACTTGCCAGCTAACTCCTGAATGAGTTGTCGCATCCGCTCGCTGTTGAGTAGCCCGCCCGGATCGGGCGGAAGAGGGCCCGCGGACATGAAAAAGAGACGCTCACGATCGGTCGAACGAACATAGCGATCGAGGTTACCGGGCGCCTCAGCTGTAAGTAAATTTGTAAGTCCATCCTCCTTCGGAAGACCAAAGAAGGCATGCTGACTTGGGTTGCGTAGATCGCTGTCAATTAGAAGCGTTCGCTTTCCAATGCGAGCAAAAGACAAGGCCAAGCCATATGCCGTCGTACTCTTGCCTTCACTTGCGCGCGTGCTGGTGATGATCAACGATCGCGGAGCTCCCGAACTGGTCAGGAACGTAAGGTTGCTTGTCGCAGCCAAATAAGCTTCCGAGATAGTCGACTTGGGATCTTTGAAATCTTCTTGGATGTCGCGATCATGCTCGTGAGGAATGGTCCCAAGCAGAGGTAGCCCTAGACGCTCGCTTACATGACTTGGGTCGCTCAAGCTCTGATCGAGTTGTTCGCGAGTAAACACATAAGCGGCACCCAGTCCCAACGCCGCAATGATACCAAGCGCCAAATTGAGTGGCAGGTTAGGACTGGACGGCTCCAGTGGCACTACGGCACGATCGACAACCGTGACATTGTTCGCGCCCACGCCCGCCACGCCAATCTCTTTGTACCGCTGCAAAAGCCCCTGATAGAGCTCCCGCGTCGTGTCGACTTCTCGCTGATAGATCGCGTACTGGATGCTATCGCGCCGCTCATCGAGCATCCGCCGCTTGAGCGCGGCGACTTCACGATTCAGGCTATTCTCGCGAGCAAGAGCTTCTTGATAAGTGGTTTGCGCTGCCTGCCGAACCCGAGCCTCCTCGCGCGCAATATTCCGGTCCAACTCCGACAGTTGCGATTGCAGCGCTTGGACCTGCGGATACTCGGGTTCGAATACCGCAAGCGAACTTGCCAACTCACTTGCATACTGCGCGCGCCGGTCCCGCATAAGATTAAGCGCCTGATTATTAAGCGAACCCTCGCTTGCAGACGAGGTTTGGCGAACAGTGCTCTCCGCAGTGATACGAGCACGGGTCGCATCCGCAAGCGCCCCATTTAACACCTTCAAATCATTCGAAACGAGAGTTTCAGCCGTGTCGGTCCGACCGCTCTCATCCTGCCCATTCGCAAGCGTGATGATTTGTTTGTCAGCCGCATACGCAACAAGTTGGCGCTGGGCATCCTCAAGCCTCCCGCGCAATTCAGCAAGGCGCCCCTCCAGAAACTCACGCGCATCGGCCGTCGATAAGAAACGACGATCAAGTGCAGCCTGCTGGAATTGACTAACCCACAGGTCAGCGACCTGGGCAGAGAGCTTAGGCGAGGGACTCGTAAATTTTACATCAACGAGGCGGGAGCCACGGACGGGGTTGATTGAAACGTTGTCCAGCAAAATGTCCGTCGCCAACTCTAGCCGTTGCTGCGCGGCTGAAGCCACGCGAGCCGATCCAGCACGTGCCGCCAGCACTGCCGCTACATCGATATCAAATTCCTTAAAAAAGTTGTCATTTGAAACAACCCTCAATTCTTGTGCAACGCGCTCAGCAACCGAACGAGCACTAAGAAGAGAATACTGCGTTTGATAGAATTCTAGATCCTGATTTAGTTCATTAGATTCCAATCCCTCCACGTTAGTTATGTTTGCTCCTTCACGGCTAATTTCTATACGAGAACTTGCACTGTATCGCGGAGTAGTTAGCAAAGTAACAATCAGCGCAACGATGACGCACCCCGCAATAATCGCCAAGATCACATAAAGATGTCGCCGAACCCCACTCCAATATTTTTCGACGGCAACGGCGAATCCGTTACCTTCATCCTTTCTCATCTCGGCGCTGAATTGCTGGCCAACTGCCGGCACGAAAAAATTGTCTGAAATACCGGTCATGGGTGAAATCAATTCCTGCTCAACACGACGATTGGCGTCGTCAGCAATGGAGCTGCCTGTAAGATATCACGGAAGATACGCCGAGCCTGGGAATCGCCAACGACAACCACATCATTGGCGAATACCTCTGGGTCGGGATAGGCACCGCGACGAATGGCCTTCAGATTATACAAAGCAGCAAATCTCTGCCCATTCACCGTCCGGAATACCACGATATCATCCAAAGACGCGAACTCGGAAACACCACCAGCCGTCGCAACGGCGCGCACGAGGGTCATATTGCCAATAACCGGATAAAGACCCGGCTTGTCCACTTGTCCATCCACGGTTATTACCTGGCTCACGGTTTCAGTGAGGTTCACCGTGACTTGCGGATTGCGCACAAAGCGCCCCGCCAGCCGCCGCTCAATCTCCGCCGCCAGCTCGCCAGGCGTACTGCCAGCGGCCTCAACCACGCCTATAAGAGGGAAAGATAAGCGCCCACTCGCGTCGGTCTGCACTTCACGCTGAAGCTCCTCAACACCGAACACGTCAATCTTCAGTTTATCGAACGGCCCGATTAAATAGGGTCGATTAGCCGCCAGCAAATCGGTTCGCGTGGGGACGGGAAGCTCCCCGGTTTCAAGCACTTGTAACTCAGGGGTAGAAATAAGCGGCGCCTTAGCGCACCCAAGCAGCAAGAGTATCAAAAATCCAGGCACCAGCGCCTTCATGGGGGTCCTCCGCACACCAGCAAGCGCCTGGCACACTAAATTGAATCGACAATCATGGCGTAACGCAGCCACCGAACTCATACAATCCGCTGGTCACGGCGAGGCGCTAGAAAACCACAGGCAATCGCGAAAACCGCCATCAAGGAAGGCACGCGCAGCGGGTAATCGACGACACTCGCGGCACCGAATGCGACTATGACGAAGACGCAAGCCAGCGCTTCGAGATTCAACGCTCTGCCGCGCCGCGGAAAAATCGCACAGGCGCGCCTAACGAACCAAGCCAAAAAGGCTAGAAGTATAAGCACCCCGCCCAAGCCACCCTCGACAACAATCTGAAGCCAGTCATTGTGCGCCTGATTCAGGTATGATGGCCGCAACAAATCAAGCCCCTCTATACGCTTGTAAACGAACTCAAATGAGCCAAAACCTGAACCAATAGGAAAATAGTCCCTAACTAAACGAATGATATCGGGAAAAATCTCACTCCTGAGCTCGAAATCACCTCCCGTGTTCATCAGGCGATCGAATGCCAAGGAGCGAGAAAAATAAATAGATGCTAAAAATATTAGGAAGGCTGCCACGAACCCTAAAGTTAAAAACATCCTTGTATATTTATTACGGATCTCAAATTTTTTTGGACCATTTTGAGAATTAGTGAACCCATAATATGCGAGGTAGCTGGCGGGAAGCAGCATCCCCGAACCAATAACCAGCCCCGCCCTCGATCCAGCGATGAGCAGAAAGAGCAGAAAGAGCAAAAGCATTCCTGCAGCGAGCGCCGATAACAATACACGGGCCGTGCGCCAACTTTGCGCCCGGTAAATCAAATATCCTGAAAGCAGAATTCCGATGCTAATCAATAGCGCTTGATGATTACGATTAGCAAACAAGCCAACCGGCAGCCCGTTATTAGTAATTCGATAAAGATAAAAGGGCCCTCTTGGTGAACCAGCCAATTGCAGAATGCCCAGCAACGCGCTCGAAATGGCGGCCAGCCAAATAACCAGAAGGACTTGCCGACGAAATCCCCGCCCCTGAATCGCAAACATAAGCAATGCAGCGCAGGGAATGCTGAGAGAGAAGAAGGCATTCCATGCCCTCGATGGCGATAATGCGATCGGTGACCAAGGCCGCGGCATTCCTGCAACATCATAGATACCCGCAATAACCTTGCGCTCCGGAAGTTGAGTCCAGATAGAAGGCGGTAGCGGGATAATCTGAATCAAAATCAGTAGCGCCAGCGCCCCCAAGAGCAAAAGCGGAGTACGCACAATGGCGAATTGCTCCTTGTCAGCCACAAGGAGGGCATAGAGAGCGAAGACCAGAGCCACTGGCCGTAAAAGCACCAAGGAAAGTATATCGGACCGCGATCCACCCCCAAGTAGAAAGACTATAGCGATGAACGCCGCAAAAGCGGAAAAGCGCGCACGCTCTGCTTTGGTATTCCGAAGAATTCCGACAAGCCGCCCCGTTAAGTGCTGATTCTTCCGCACGCTAGGTCACCTGCCTCCAACTGCCGATGCCACGGCTACACTCCTTGATTTTGCGAAAATCGGCAATTTCTGCGCCGAAGTGACCGTTGCGATCCCAATCATCACTCATACCAGTCTCAAACGCACCCGGCAGCGCTCCTACCGAGAAGTCGCCAATGCCTTGACGCACACAGTCGGTCAACTCAATCCGCCGCAAAGATCATCGGAACCAGAAATATTAAGAAAAGAATCACGACTCTCTTTAACACAACAATCATTCAGATCGATGGATCACTGAACTCCCCATTATGACGCCTGAGCCTCTTTCAAGTCGTCTCGCTGGTGTTCAAATTCGGGCACGATCTGCTTTAATAGCGCAAGCGCCTCATCTCGCCTTCTAGACTTATGCAATTGCTGGAGCAATGCTTGCATCTTATCCCATGGTAGAAAATTCTCGTGCGCCATCATTATTCTCTTGTGTCTTGTTGGCTCTGGCGCATTGCCGATAAGCAGCTCCTCATAAAGCTTCTCGCCAGATCGTAGTCCGATCTCAACTATCTCAATATCTCCATCTGGATCGTCATCATCCCGCACTGTGAGGCCCGACAGATCCACCATGGCACGCGCCAAATCCGCAATTCGCACGCTCTTGCCCATGTCGAGAACGAACACCTCCCCCCCTCGGGCTAACCCGCCAGCCTGGATCACAAGCTGCGCTGCTTCGGGGATCGTCATGAAATAACGAGTCACATCACGGTGCGTCAGAGTGATCGGGCCGCCGGCCTGGATCTGTCGGCGAAAAAGAGGGACTACAGAGCCACTAGACCCAAGCACATTGCCAAACCTCACGATCGAAAACCGAGCACCATTATTCCGATTAGCATACGCCTGTACCACCTGCTCCGCCGCGCGCTTTGTCGCCCCCATGATATTAGTGGGTCTGACAGCCTTGTCAGTGCTAACGAGAATAAAGTCGCTGACAGAAGCCTGGTCGGCCGCCCGTACGATCTCTTCTGTACCAAAAATGTTGTTCCTAATCCCTTCAACCGGATTAGCCTCGACCAGGGGCACATGCTTATACGCCGCAGCGTGATAAACTGTCTCAGGCCGCCATCTACCAAAAACAAACTCCAGCCGCGCTCGGTCGGTCACGGATCCCAGGACGGGTATGACTTCAATTTGATCAAGTCCCTGCTTGCAGCGAATAATTGAGAGTTCCCGCTCAATCTGATAAAGAGCGTATTCTGAGATATCGAACAGAATAAGCTGACGCACTCCATTACCGACGATCTGCCGACACAGTTCGCTTCCGATCGACCCACCTGCGCCACTTACAAGAACCGTCTTTCCAACAATAGTTCGCCCCATAAGAAGAGAATTTGGCGTTACAATATCACGCCCAAGGAGATCTTCTATCTGGATCTCTCGTAAGTCATTGATAGAAATTTTTCCGTCAACCAGTTCATCCAGACTGGGCAAAGTTTGAACGTGCACTTGGAGCTTCAGCAACTCATCCATAATTTCGCGCCGGCGCTTGCGCGGAATTCGTGGAAGCGCCAACAACACTGCACTAATTTCCTGCGTCGCAATGACTTCGGCGAGACGCGAACTGTGATAAATGGTGACGCCATCCAATTGCTGACGATCCAGACGCTCATCGTCATCCACAAAGGCAATGGTGGTGAAACGAGCGTCGTGCCTTAATGAAAGCGCTAGTTGCCTGCCCGACTTGCCCGCACCGTATATCAGCACTCGATCAATCTTAGCGCCTCCCTTCGATGCTGCTGTAAACTCCATCAATATGTATCGCCCCACCACTCGACTCGATGCGGCCAATCCAAAAAACACCATCGGCTGGATCATCGCTATGGTGCGTGGAACGCCGTCCACTCCCCACAACATGAACACCGCAACAAGCGGCACCGCACAAAGCACAACAGCCTTCGCCAACTGGAAGATCGTTCTAGACCCAGCGAAGCGAAAAATTGTAGAGTATATTCCGTTAATGAAAAATGTAAAAATGTATAAAGGGATAGCAACCAGAGAGAATATTAATGGCGGTTCAATTGAAAAATCAAGCGCTCCCACCCTTAAGGAGAAGGCTATAAAAACGGATATGAAACACAACAAAGAGTCAGAAAATAATACGACAAATTTTTTCTTGGACCTACGTAAACTCAGGAGATATTTACATAAACTTATGATAAAATTCCTATAGAGTTCATCTTGGCTCACCACCTCCTTCATCTGGCCCACGCCTCCTTTGGCTCATCAGACGCTTGCGCATTCCGCCAACGCCAACGTTCGCTTCTCTCTGGCGGCACTCCATTCGCGGCGTGCGCAAACCAAGATATCGGGATCAAACAACATATCAGAATTAAAAGAGCAATCATGCAAGCACGATGGGATGGAGGGGTGCGAATGAGCGACGATGGAGAACGTCCGAAATGTATAGCCACCGCGATAGCGCTCAGCATCTGGGCTCAGACTTGTAATCTTTGGTGATCCCCCCCATTGCAGCGCCCTGCAAGCGATTTGAAGATGATGAACCTCACCCACCCCCTGCTCGACGCGGACGGCGACAAGCTGCATGAAGAGTGCGGCATTTTCGGCGTAATCGGCGCACCGGAAGCCGCCGCCGCCTGCGCGCTGGGCCTTCATGCCCTGCAACATCGCGGACAGGAAGCGGTCGGCATCACCAGCTTCGACGGGGCGGAGTTCTTCACGCGCCGCGGCCTGGGGCATGTGGCGGATAATTTCGCCAGCGGCGAATCGATCGCCGAACTGCCCGGCACGATGGCCGTGGGCCATGTGCGTTATTCGACCACCGGGGGCGCCGGCCTGCGCAACGTCCAGCCGCTTTATGCCGACCTGGCCAGCGGCGGTTTCGCGGTGGCGCACAACGGCAATATCTCGAATGCGGTCCACCTCAGGCGCGACCTGGTGCAGCGTGGGGCCATCTTCCAGTCGACCTCGGATACCGAGGTCATCATCCATCTTGTCGCCACCAGCCGATTCAAGGCCATACTCGACAAGCTGGTCGACGCCCTGAGGCTGGTCGAGGGTGCCTATGCGCTGATCGTGACGACCCCCCACGGCATGATCGCCTGCCGCGATCCGCTGGGCATCCGCCCGCTGGTGATGGGCCGGCTGGGCGATGCCAAGGTCTTCGCCAGCGAGACCGTGGCGTTCGACATGGTGGGCGCGGAGTTCGAACGGCAAGTCGAACCGGGCGAATTCATCGAAGTCGGTTTCGACGGTACGATCCGCTCGCACCGACCTTTCGGCAACGTCGCGCCACGGCCCTGCATCTTCGAGCATGTCTATTTCAGCCGGCCGGATTCAGTCTTCAACGACCGTTCGGTCTATGAATCCCGCAAGCAGATCGGCGTGGAACTGGCGCGCGAAGCGCCGGTGGAGGCGGACCTTGTGGTGCCGGTGCCCGACAGCGGGGTGCCCGCTGCCATCGGTTATTCCCAGCAATCCGGTATCCCGTTCGAGCTCGGCATCATCCGGTCGCACTATGTCGGGCGGACCTTCATCCAGCCATCCGACGGCGCCCGCCACGCCGGCGTGAAACGCAAGCACAACGCCAACCGCAAGCTGGTGGAAGGCAAGCGCATCATCCTGATCGACGATTCGATCGTGCGCGGCACCACCTCGATGAAGATCGTGCAGATGATGCGCGATGCCGGCGCCACGGAGATCCATTTCCGCGTCGCCAGCCCGCCGACCGGGCACGGCTGCTATTACGGGGTCGATACGCCGGAGCGGTCAAAGCTGCTGGCCGGCCGGATGGACGTGGCCGCGATGTGCGACTTCATCCACGCCGACAGCCTGGCCTTTGTTTCGATAGACGGGCTCTATCGCGCCGTGGGCCTGGCCAAGCGCGACAGCGCCTGCCCGCAATATTGCGACGCCTGCTTCACCGGCGATTACCCCACCAGCCTGACCGATCTCGCCGAGCGCCGGCAGGCGGACGCGCAGCTTTCCTTCCCAGTCAACAAGGTCGCCTGATGACGAACGCCGCACCGCTTGCGGGGCGCATCGCGCTCGTCACTGGCGCAAGCCGCGGAATCGGCGCCGCGACGGCGCAGGCGCTGGCCGCGGCTGGCGCCCATGTCGTGCTCACCGCGCGCACTGTGCGCGACCTTGAGGCGGTCGAGGACGCGATCCACGAAGCCGGCGGCACCGCCACGATCGCGCCGATGGATCTTACCGAAAGCGATTCGATAGCGCGCCTCGCCACCGCCGTTGCGGAACGCTGGCAACGGCTCGACATCCTGATCATCAACGCCGCGATGCTGCCGCCGCTCACCCCCGTGGCGCAGATCGAGCCGAAGAGCTTCAACCAGGCGCTGACGCTTAACGTGTTGGCCACTCAAGCCCTGATCGCCGCATTCGACCCACTGCTGAAACGCAGCGATGCCGGGCGCATCATCGGCCTGACCAGCAGCGTCGGCGCAGAGCCGCGTGCCTACTGGGGAGCTTACGGCGCGAGCAAGGCTGCGTTCGATTCGCTACTTTCTTGCTACGGGCAGGAAGTCGAACGGATCTCCAACACCCGCGTCGCCATCCTCGATCCTGGCGCTACGCGCACGCAGATGAGAGCGCGTGCGTATCCGGGGGAGGATCCAGCATCGATCAAGTCGCCGGAGATGGTGGCGCAGCGTATTGTGGAAATGCTGACGGAGGACTTCACGAACCTTCGCCGGGAGCGGGTGGGAGCGTAGGCACTTTCGCCGAAATCAGTCCGCGCAGACGATCTCTCTTAGAAAGTCAGCCAGCGATGGCTCGGGTGGGTTAACTGTTTTTTCGAATGACTATTTAACCGCCCCTATGCACACTCCGTCATGCATGGTCCCCCGGCTGTGCACAAGGAATTGTACCGATGACCCTCCACCACACGCTCGGTCGTTACGATATTGCCGCTCAGGAGGATCGCTCCGCGCCGCGGACAAAGCTGGCCATCCCCGCTCAACTGCGCGCTTCGGGGGCGCGGGCGTTTCAGACGGTGGTGAACGATCTTTCGCTGTCGGGCTTTTCGGCCACCGCGATCACGCGGATGCATCCGGGGACGGTTTGCTGGTTGACGTTGCCGGGCCTGGAGGCGCTGCAGGCGGAAGTCGTGTGGTGGGAAAACAACCTGTGCGGCTGCGCCTTTTCCAACCTGCTCAGCCCGATCGTGCACGACAGCATTCTCGCCCGCTATCGCGAGGGCGGCTGAGCCGGGCGCGGCTTATCGCTTCACCAGCGTCACCTGGCTGACGGTGATGCCGCCGCCGCGGAAGCCGCCTTCGCAGTACATCAGGTAGAATCGCCAGAGATCGCAGAACCGCCGGTCGAACCCGGCGGGCAAGCGGCCTTGCGCCACGGCCGCGTCGAAATGGGCGCGCCAGGCTTTCAAGGTTTCGGCATAGTCGAGCCCGCAATCCTCCTGATCCCGCCATTCCAGCCCCTGGGCTTCGGCCAGGGCGCGGAACTCGCCTGCCTCGATCAGCAGGCCGCCGGGGAAGACATAGGCCTGGATGAAATCCGCGTTGCGCGCATAGCCTTCGAACAGCTCGCTCTGCATCGCGATGAACTGGATCGCCGCCCGCCCGCCGGGCTTCAGGTTGCGGGCGATGCATTGCATGAACGCCGGCCAGTATTCGCGCCCCAGCGCCTCCACCATCTCGACGCTGACGATGGCATCGAACTGGCCGGCGGTATCGCGATAATCCTGCTTGAGGAACTGGATCTGGGGGTGATGCCGGCGCGCCCAGTCCAGCTGTTCATCGGACAGGCTGATGGCGGTGACGCTACTGCCCTTCCCCGCGAAATAGCCGGCCAGGGCACCCCAGCCACAGCCGATTTCCAGCAGCGATTGCGGCTGCCCCACCCGCTCCGCCAGCCGGTGCCACTTGCGGCGCTGCGCCGATTCCAGCCCGTCCGCGCCCCAGCGGTAGGCGCTGGAATAGCTCATCGTCGGATCAAGCCAGGCGCCGTAGAAATCGTTGCCGAGATCGTAATGCGCGTGAATGTTCCGTTCCGCCTGGACGCGCGTATTGCGGTTCAGCCAATGCATCGCCCGGCTGGCCAGCCGCCAGGGCCCGCGGGATCGCCCGGTTTCACCCAGGCTGACGCCATTGGCGGAGAATACGGCGAACAGCGGCACCGGGTCGGCGCTGGTCCATTCGCCCGCTTCCCACGCCTGATACCAGCCGACCGAGCCGCCCGTGGCCAGCCGCAACAGGGCGCGCCAATCGCGGATCTGCACTTCAGCCTCAAACCCCGGCGCCCGGCCGCCGAGCCGGCGCGTGTTGCCATCGGGCAGGTGGGCGAGGATCGCGCCGCTTTCCAGGCCGGCGTCGATGCGATCGAGCAGCTTGTGGAAGCCTGGCGCGAAGAGGCGCGCCAGCGCGCCCGGCGAAAAGCCGAAGCGCTGCCCTGCTTCGAGCAGCACGTTACCCCGCTGTGCGCTCTCCCCCGTCATGCGGCATTTATGGCGGGAAGCCGCCCGCGCTTCAACCCGGTGCCGGCGCGGCGCAGCCGGGCGCGCCCGTGGGCAGCACCGCGGACCGGCCGAGCGCACCCGATCCGGGCCGATCGCCGAACCGGGCATCCTGGAACCGCACGACGATGCGGCACCGTTCACGCGTGACCTGGGCCATGGGCAGGATCGACCAGCGGCGGAAGCTGGCGAGGCCGGGCGTTTCCAGCAAGGCGCGGCGAGCCAGGGGATCGCTCATTCCGTCCGGAACGGGCGCGGAATAGCTTTCGAGCGCGGTGAGCGAATGGAACGGATCGTAATCGCCGCGCGAAATGGCGTGATCCTGCCGCCAGATGACGTTGCGTTTCCAGAACACGACCGGCGGCGGGCTGACGACCACCGAATCCGGCGTAGCATGAGGCGCTGCGCGGCGCGGAGCCTTGCTGGCCAGATCGCTGACCACGCCATTGGCGCAGATATAGGCGAAGACCGCGCCGATCCCGACGATCGCCGGCTGGCGCCAGTCGCCCCCTCCCCGCTTCTCGCGGCGGCGGGAGAGCCAGACGGCGGAGCCGAGCATGAGCCAGATCCACACGTCGATGATGAACAGCGAATCGTTGTGATACCAGCGGGGGCTGAACGGCGAGAACAGCTGGATCGCATAGCTTGTCTGCCAATCGAGCAGCGGATGCGTGGCCGCGCCGATATAGCACAGCGCCACGAGCCAGCCGACGTGCATCGCCAGCCCGCTCTTGAACACGGCCCCCCGCTTCACCTGCCAGCGGTCGAGCAGCCATAGCAGCGCGGCGAGGATCGGCGGCATCAACAGCACCCCGCCGACGACACCGTGGGTGAAGCCCCGATGCGTGGCCAGCGGCACCCAGGGCACCCAGCCGAAGAACACATCGATATCCGGCATGTTCGCGCCGAGGATCAGCGCGGCGAGCCCCTTGCGCGTCTTGCGCTTGAGCCCGGCCTGACCGAGCGCCCAGCCGGCGAGGCTGTGAGTGAGATTGTCCATCGCCCCGTGCTCAGCCGATTCGCGCCATCGGCGAGCGGGGGGTGTTGACACATCTGACAGTGTCCTGGGGCAAAAGGGCCGAAAGTGTCATCTTGGAGCTTGGAAGTGTCACTTTGGGCCGGGTAAGTGTCACTTTGGAAGGCCGAGTGTCACCTTGGCCGTGCGACCGATGCGCCATCATGTACCCCGCCCCGCTGCTGCGTTTTCCGTCCATCCGGCCAGGGTGGCACAGCTTGCGGGCTATAGGAAAGGGTCTCGTGGGACTGGTGCGTTTGAAATGCCTCATGCGAAGACATGAGGGGGGCAGTGTCAACGAGACGCCCGTATTAATCGTTGGCAGTGTGCGCGACGCCGATCTCCGAAACACTCGTCATTGCGAGCGGAGCGAAGCAATCCAGGGCGTATTGCGCTTGCCGCCCTGGATTGCTTCGTCGCTTCGCTCCTCGCAATGACGAGGTAGGGGGCAGTTACGAAGCCGGTATGACCGGCGAGCGGCGATCCGTGCAAGGATTGGGTCGACCTTTTGGCGCCTTGCGCCTTCGCGTGAGACCCTGCCTAGATCGGATCGGCCACCGTGCCCGTGACGGTCCAGGTCTGGCCCTTCGCCAGCAGCTTGGCCAGGCTGGCGTCGCGGCCTTCGCTGGCCCGACTGTTCTGTTCGATCACGGCGCCTTCGAACGTCGGACGCGGGTCGTCGTAGAGGACGCCGAGGGCCATCGGGAACGCGCCGAAGGGCATTTCCACCAGCATATGGGCGATGGCGCGGTTCCTGACGTTGTGGACGATCACGCCGGCGGCTTGCCAATCGCCGTCCGCCACATCGACCACTTGCAGCGAAAGCGTCTCATGATCGAGCGCGATGCCCTTGGTCCCACCGGCGAACAGCATCGGCTCCCCATCCGTGAGCCAGAGCTGGCGATCCTCCGCGCCCTTGGGAGCGGCGAAATCGTTGAACACGTCCTTGTTGTAGACGATGCAGTTCTGGAAGATCTCGATGAAGGCCGCGCCCTGATGGGCGTGGGCCGCCTTGAGCACATCGGGCAGATGCTTCGACACGTCGAACCCGCGCGCCACGAAGCGCGCGCCGCTGCCCAGCGCGAAGGCGCAGGGCTGCGCCGGCCGATCGACCGAACCCTGCGGCGTGGAAGGGGTGGTCGTGCCCAGGCGGCTGGTGGGCGAGGCCTGGCCCTTGGTAAGGCCGTAGATCTCGTTGTTGAACAGCATGATCTGCACGTTCACGTTGCGCCGCAGCACGTGCATCAGGTGATTGCCGCCGATGGACAGGCCGTCGCCGTCACCCGTGACCAGCCATACGTCGAGTTCCGGATTGGCCAGCTTGATGCCGGTGGCGAAAGCCGGCGCGCGGCCGTGGATCGTGTGGAAGCCGTAGCTTTCGACGTAATAGGGGAACCGGCTGGAGCAGCCGATGCCGCTGACGAACACCGTCTTGGCCGGATCTGCGCCGATCTGCGGCAGGGTGCGCTGCACCGCCTTGAGGATCGCATAATCCCCGCAGCCCGGGCACCAGCGAACTTCCTGGTCCGTTTCCCAGTCCTTGAGGGTGGTGGTGATGGGGGTCATGTCGTTCATGGGTTCACCGCCTTCAGCGAGCCATCGTCATAGCCGGATTCGGCGACGGGCAACTGGGCCGGGTTGGCCGGCACTTCGCCGCCTTCGTTGTCCGGGATGCCGTCGAAATAGGTGCCGATCGCCGCTTCCAGCTCGGCGATGGAGAAAGGCTGGCCGCTGGTCTTGGTCAGGCTTTCCGCATCGATGAGGAACTGATCGCGCAGCACGGTCTTGAACTGGCCGGTGTTCATTTCGGGCACCAGCACGCGGTCGAACCCGGCGAGCAGCGCGCCGAGGTTCTTCGGCAGCGGCCAGACATGGCGGACGTGCACGTGGCTGACCGGCAGGCCTTTCCTGCGCGCGCGGCGCACGGCCTGGTGGATCGGGCCGAAGGTGCTGCCCCAGCCGACCACGGCCAGGCGGCCGGTATCCTCGCCCAGGCACACCTCCTGATCGGGCACCACGATGTTGTCGATCTTGGCCTTGCGGGCATCGGTCATCGCCTGGTGGTTGCTGGGCGAATAATCGATGTTGCCGGTTTCGGCATGCTTTTCGATGCCGCCGATGCGGTGCATCAGGCCCGGCGTGCCCGGCTTGATCCACGCCCGCGCGCCCTTGGCATCGCGCTTGTAGGGCAGCAGCCGCTCGCCGGCGTTCTTCTCGGTGAGGAAAGTGGCGGGGAACGGCGCGTAGCTGGCCGGATCGGGCACCTTCCACGGCTCGGCCGCATTGGCGATATAGCCATCGGTCAAAAGCATCACCGGGGTCATGTACTGCACCGCGATGCGGCAGGCCTCTATCGCCACCTCGAACGCATCGGCGGGGCTGCGGGCGGCGATCACCGGCATCGGCGCATCGCCGTTACGGCCATAGACCGCCTGGTAAAGATCGCTCTGCTCCGTCTTGGTCGGCAGGCCGGTGGACGGGCCGCCGCGCTGGCTGTTGACGATCACCAGCGGCAGTTCCGTCATGATCGCCAGGCCCATGGCTTCCGTCTTGAGCGCGATGCCGGGGCCGGAGGAACTGGTGACGCCGAGCTGCCCCGCGTAAGAGGCGCCGATGGCGGAGCAGATCGCGGCGATCTCGTCCTCCGCCTGGAAGGTGGTGACGCCGAATTCCTTTAGCCGCGCCAGATGGTGCAGGATCGCCGAGGCCGGCGTGATCGGATAGCCGCCGAAGAACATCGGCAGATCGGCCAGCTGCGCCCCAGCGACGAGGCCGAGACTGACCGATTCCGCGCCGGTGATCGTGCGGTAGAGGCCCGGTTCGCTTTCCACCGGGGCGATGGTCAGCTTGCGTAGCGGGCCGGACAGCTCCGCCGTTTCGCCATAGGCATGGCCCGCGTTGAGCGCGGCGATGTTCGCTTCCGCGATCTCCGGCTTGCCCTTGAACTTGGCCTTCAGCCAATCGACGATCGGCTGCCGGTCACGATCGAACATCCACAGCGCCAGGCCGAGCGTCCACATATTCTTGCAGCGCAGCGCGTCCTTGTTGCCGAGGCCGAACGGCTTCACCGCCTCCACCGTCAGCGCGCTGATGTCGAAGGCCAGCACGTCCCACTTGGCCAGGCTGCCGTCCTCGATCGGGTTGGAGGTGTATTTCGCCTTGTCGAGGTTGCGCTGGGTGAATTCGCCGGTGTCGGCGATGATCAGGCCGCCGCGCTTGAGCGCGGCGAGGTTCACCTTGAGCGCGGCCGGGTTCATCGCCACCAGCACGTCGGGGGTGTCGCCCGCGGTATCGATCTCGGTCGAGCCGAAGTTGATCTGGAAAGCCGAAACGCCGAACAGCGTGCCCTGCGGCGCGCGGATCTCCGCCGGGAAATCGGGGAAGGTGGCGAGATCGTTGCCGGCCAGCGCGGTGGACAGGGTGAACTGCCCGCCGGTGAGCTGCATGCCATCGCCGCTGTCACCCGCGAAGCGGACGACCACAGCCTCTGGGGCTGCTTCCTGTACCTGTGATTCAGCCGACTGTTCGGCCGCGAGGGTTGCCATGATCCAGTCCTGCGGCGCTCCAGACGCCTGTTATCTTTGCGGATGAAGGGCAGCTAGGTTCGCGCCCGCGGTGCCGCAATCAAGTTTTTCTGTCGTTCGCGCAACGCGCCCGGTGGAATTACCCCCGGCCAGCCCCTATCGCAACGTGGATGAGCGAACGTGATCCCCTGCAATACCGCCCCTGCGTGGGGGCGATGATGGTCAACCACCAAGGCCGCGCCTTCGTCGGCAAGCGCATCGACAACAAGGAAGGCGATTTCTGGCAGATGCCGCAAGGCGGAGTCGATCCGGGCGAGGACCTGCAAGCGGCCCTGCTGCGCGAGGTGACGGAGGAAACCGGGGTGACGGCCCGGCACGTGGATGTGGTGACGCGGCTGGAGCACGAGCTGTTCTACGACCTGCCGGCCGAGCTTCAGGGCAAGCTGTGGGGCGGCCGCTACAGGGGCCAGCGGCAGACCTGGTTCCTCTTGCGCTTCACCGGGACGGAAGCGGACATCCGCCTCGACGCGTGGGACCACCCGGAATTCTGCGAATGGAAGTGGGTCGATCCCGACCTGCTGCCGGAGCTGATCGTGCCGTTCAAGCGGGAGGTTTACCGGACCATCGTGGACGGGTTCAGGGACTCGCTCTCCCCAATCTCCCCACACTCGTCATTGCGAGCGTAGCGAAGCAATCCAGGGCGGTGCCGCGCGGCCCTGGATTGCTTCGCTACGCTCGCAATGACGAACATTCGGTGGGGATGCCTGGAGGGCGATCCCCCGACACGTTCATCTTGACGGGCCAAGCACTCGTCAGTTCTGCGTCACCACCGTCGAGGGCGTGGCGGCTTCGGCGGTCTGCACGGGCTGCTGCGGGCCGCGTTCGATCACGGCGGCGAGCTGCTCCGCCTCCGGGCAGGCGGTGCCGCACATCGATTGCAACTGCGCGAGGTTGCGGCGGGCCTTTTCCACCGCGCCTTTTTCCAGCAGCGCCGCCCCTTCGCCCGAAATCGCCGCCAGGTTCTTGGGATCGCGGCCCAGCACTTCGCGGTAGTAACGGATCGCCTTGCCCTGCAGGCCTTCCCGGCGGGCGGCTTCGGCCAGGTCGAGGAAGATCGGCGCATAGCCGGGATCGACCGCCAGCGCCGCTTCAAAGCTGCCGATGGCGGCCTGGACCTGTCCCTGCGCCAGCTCGCCCCGCCCTTCCGAGATCAGCGCCGCCGCGCGCGGATCGGGCTGCTGCTCTGCGCCGTAGCCCACGCTGGCGGTGACAGCGACGAGCAACGACAGGGCAAGAGCGGCGGGGGTATAGCGCATCGCGAACTCCTTGAGCGCAAAACGGGCGGTCTGGCGTTGTTCGGCCATGACCCCACCTGCTATCACGGCTTTGCTAGACGAGCGATGAAAAATCCGTCGGTGCCATCGTGCAGCGGCGTGAGGCGAAGGCCCGGCCCGCGCGGGCGGCCGAGCGGCAGCGAGGGCGCTTCCGCCCGCCAGCCCGGATGATCGGCAAGGAACGCAGCGGCCTGTTCCGCCCCTTCTTCATCGAGCAGCGAGCAAGTGACGTAGATCAGCCGGCCGCCGGGGCGGACCAGATCGGCCGCCACGGCCAGCAGGTGCCGCTGGAGCGCCATCACGCGGCCCAGCGACGCGGCATCCAGCCGCCAGCGCGCCTCCGGATTGCGGCGCCAGGTGCCGGTGCCGGAGCACGGCGCATCGACCAGCACGGCATCGGCCTTGCCGCGCCAGGCGGCCAGGCGTTCAAGCTCACGGTCCGGATCGAGCAGCACCGTCTCCGCGACCAGCGCCCCGGCGCGCGCGGCGCGGGGCGCCAGCCGGCCCAGGCGCGTGCGATCGGTATCGGCGGCGACGAGCGTTCCCTGGTTGGCCATGGCCGCCGCCAGCGCCAGCGTCTTGCCGCCGGCGCCGGCGCACAAGTCGATCACCGTCTCTCCGGGGCTCGCCGCCACGGCTTCGCAAGCGAGCTGGCTGCCGCCATCCTGCACTTCGATCAGGCCTTGCGCATAGGCATCCCACTGCTCGACCGCCGTGCCGGGCGGCAGGCGCAGGCCCTGCGCGGCGGCCAGGGGTTCGCCGCTCTCCGGCAGCGCGAGCGACGCGTGATCGGCCTTGAGCGTGTTGACCCGGATATCGAGCGGCGCCCGGCCGAGCAGGGCCGCGGCCTCTTCCCCCTCGATGCCGGCCCGCTCGAGCCGTTCGGTCAGCCACGCGGGGGCGAGGCCGCCTTCCGCGACCAGTTCACCTTCCGCGAGCGGCGGCGGGCCGTAAGCCGAACCGTCGAACAGTAGGAGCAGCGAGGGATCTTCCTCCGCCAGCCGCAGCAGGGCGGCGCGGCCGGTTTGCGGAATGGGGCCGCAGGCGCGAATGGCGCGGTACACCAGTTCCCGGATCGCGCGGCGGTCTTTCGAGCCGGCGAAGCGATTGGCCTTGAACCAGTCGGCCAGGATGCGGTCGGCAGGCGGCCCCTTGGCCAGCGCCGAGGCAATCACGCCGTCGAGCAGGCCGATGGCGGTTTCAACGCGCGCGGCGGGGGTCACCGCTTGCCCTTCCGCTTGCTAAAGAGACCGGGGGAGAGGTTATCGAAGCGCGCCATGGAGGGCGGCCCATGCCCTCCCCCGGCCTGTCCCGCAAGCGGCCGTGGATTATCGCGTCGGGTAATTCGGCGCTTCGCGGGTGATCGACACGTCATGGACGTGGCTTTCGGACAGCCCGGCATTGGTGATGCGGATAAAGCGGGCGCGCTTGCGCAAGTCTTCCAGCGTCGCCGCGCCGGTATAGCCCATCGCCGCCTTCACCCCGCCGACGAGCTGATGGATCACGTCGCGCGTCGAGCCCTTGTAAGGCACCTGGCCTTCGATCCCTTCGGGCACCAGCTTCATCTGGTCCTTGATATCCTGCTGGAAATAGCGGTCGGCGCTGCCGCGTGCCATCGCGCCCACGCTGCCCATGCCGCGATAGGCCTTGTAGGCGCGGCCCTGGTAGAGGAACGTTTCGCCCGGCGCTTCATCGGTGCCGGCCAGCAGGCCGCCGATCATCACCGTCGAAGCCCCGGCGGCCAGCGCCTTGGCGGCATCGCCCGATGTCCTGAGGCCGCCATCACCGATCACCGGCACATCGCCGGCCGCGCTGGCGGCTTCCATAATCGCGGTGAGCTGCGGCACGCCCACGCCGGCGACGATGCGAGTGGTGCAGATCGAGCCCGGGCCGATGCCGACCTTGATCCCGTCGGCCCCGGCATCCGCCAGCGCGCGGGTTCCTTCGGCCGTGGCGACGTTGCCGGCGATGACCTGCACCGAATTGGACAGCCGCTTCACCCGCTCCACCGCCTTCGCCACTTCGGTGTTGTGGCCATGCGCGGTGTCGATGACGATCACGTCGCATTCGGCATCGACCAGCGCCTCGGTGCGTTCGAAGCCCTTGTCGCCCACCGTGGTCGCGGCCGCCACGCGCAGGCGGCCGCTGGCATCCTTGGTGGCATCGGGATGGAGCACCGCCTTCTCGATATCCTTCACCGTGATCAGGCCGACGCACTTGTAGGCATCATCCACCACCAGCAGCTTCTCGATCCGCCGCTGATGCAGCAGGCGGCGCGCCTCGTCCTGGCTCACCCCCGCGCTCACCGTGGCGAGATTGTCCTTCGTCATCAGCTCGCGCACCGGCTGGGCGGGATTGTCGGCGAAGCGCACGTCACGATTGGTGAGGATGCCGCAGAGCTTGCCCGAGGCATCGGTCACCGGGATGCCGCTGATCCGATGCTGCTGCATCAGCTTGGTCGCCTCGCCCAGCGTGGCGTCGGGCGAGATGGTGATCGGGTTGACGATCATCCCGCTTTCGAAGCGCTTGACCCGGCGCACCGCGGCGCGCTGTTCGTTGATCGTCAGGTTGCGGTGGAGCACCCCGATACCACCGAGCTGCGCCATGACGATGGCCATCTCCGCCTCTGTGACGGTATCCATCGCCGACGAGATGATCGGGATATTGAGCCCGATCTCGCGCGTCAGGCGTGTTTTCGTACTCGCCTGAGACGGTACGATTTCACTTTCGCCCGGCCTCAGGAGAACGTCGTCGAATGTAAGGCCGGTTTCGATTTTCATGAGTGCGGTGCCACTTTTCTATTTCTGCGCGCGGAGCGATTCGTGGCGGCCCATGTAAACGCGACTTGCGACAATCGCTAGGGGGCTAGGTTATCCGAGGCCCCCTATCCCTGGCGTTTCTTCGAAACTAGCTGTCGGCGCCGTCCCTCGCGTCCGGTAGGGCACGCAAGCCCTCGATTTCCCGGGCCGTGCGCTCTGCCGGATCGGTCGCGATCGTCTCCAGAGTCGCTACCCGATCCTGCAATCGGGTGACGAGGTTGCGCAGACGCTCGTTTTCCTCATCGATCGATTTGAGGGTTTTAACCGGCTTGGCTTGCACGTCCGCGAAAAACTCCACGAACCCGCACTGGGTGCATCGCCGCGCGGCCAGCTCGCTGGCCTTCATCCGGAACCCGCTGGTCAAGGCTTTCCAGAAGCCCGGTTCGCCATCCATCCATTTGACCCGGCTTCCAACATCCGGAAGATAAGCGAAACCCTGGGTCATCGTTCCACGGCATTTAGAGCAGTCGGCCATCATCCGTCTCCCGCATTACCGGTATCACACAGATAACACAGCTGCCAAGGCACAGAACGCGCGGCGCGCCTACTCCGCGGTCCAGCCGCCGTCGATCGTATAGTTGGCGCCGTTGATGTTCCGCGCCTCGTCGCGGCAGAGGAACACGGCCAGGGCCGCCACTTCCTCGGGCTGCACGAAAGCCTTCGTCGGCTGCTTGGCCAGCAGCACATCGTTGATCACCTGTTCCCGCGTCATGCCGCGCGCGGCCATGGTGTCGGGGATCTGGCTTTCGACCAGCGGGGTCCAGACATAGCCGGGACTGATGCAGTTGGCGGTGACGCCGTGCTCCGCCAGTTCCAGCGCGAGGACCTTGGTCAGGCCGGCAATACCGTGCTTGGCGGCGACATAAGCGCTCTTGAACGGGCTGGCGGCCAGCGAATGGGCGCTGGCGGTGGCGATGATCCGGCCCCAGCCCTGCGCCTTCATGTGCGGAACGGCGAGGCGCGCGGTGTGGAACGCGGCCGAAAGGTTGAGCGCGATGATCGCTTCCCACTTGTCCGGCGGGAAATCCTCCACCGGGGCGACGTGCTGTATTCCCGCGTTGTTGACCAGCACGTCGATCGGCCCGGCCTCCGCCATCAGCGCTTCCACGCCTTCGGCCGTCGTCAGGTCCGCCGCCACGTGGACCGCGCCGAGTTCCGCGCAGAGGCGCTCGATCTCGTCCGGCGGGCCGAAGCCGTTCAGCACCACACCGGCGCCCTCCCCCGCCAGCGCGCGGGCGATGGCGAGGCCGATGCCCGAGGTGGACCCGGTGACGAGGGCGCGCTTACCTGACAGGAACATTCTCGACTCCGTGCTATTGGCTTGCCACAAATCCAAGCGCGTCGGACGCCTCGGGTCCAGCATTATCACGCAAGCGCACATAAGGGAGGTTCGATGCGGCTCAGTCCTTTCAATCCCGGCAGCATCCGGGTCCGGCGCGGCGAAGGCGGCGGTGGCGGCTTTCCCGGTGGCGGCGGCGGCCAGCTTGGCTGCGGAGCAATCGTCATCGCGCTGATCGGCGTGCTGGTGTTCGGCGTCGATCCCTCGCAGATGCTCGGCTCCATGGAGGGGATGCAGCAGGAGACCGCCCCGGCCAGCCGGCAGGCGCCCGGGAATGAAACCGCGGCGGAGATCTGCAGCGACAATCAATATGCCACTGAGGCTTGCAACGCCCTCGCCTCGCTCAACCAGACCTGGCAGCCGATCTTCGCCCAGGCGGGCATTGCGTTCGAGCAGCCGGAACTGGTGTTCTACCAGGGCGGCACGCGGTCCGGCTGCGGGGCGGCGTCGTCCTCCATGGGGCCGTTCTACTGCCCGGCCGACGAAGGCATCTACATCGACACCTCATTCTACGACCAGATGAACCGCGAGCTGGGCGCCGGACCGGGCGATTTTGCCCGCTATTACGTGATCGCGCACGAATACGGCCATCACGTGCAGCAGCTGACCGGCATTGCCGACCAGATCCGCCGCGCGCAGCAACAGAATCCCGGCGCGGCCAACCAGTTGCAGGTGCTGATGGAATTGCAGGCCGATTGCTATGCCGGGGTCTGGGCGGGCAAGAACCGCAACGCCATCGAGCCGGGCGATTTCGAGGAAGGGATGCAGGCGGCCAGCTCCATCGGCGACGACACGCTGATGCGCCGCGCGGGACGGGCGGTGAATCCGGAAAGCTTCACCCACGGCACCAGCGAACAGCGCATGCAGGCCCTGCGGCTGGGGATGCAGACCGGCGACGATACCCAGTGCGATCGGATGATCCAGCAGAACTGAACCCACCTCACATGAAATGGGCACGCCGATGGGGGCTGTCCGCCGGCGTGCCCATCCCTTTGCCGGGGAAGGGATCAACCCGGCTCAGTCAATCCTGCCCGCGTTCGATGCGCGCGATCTCCTGATCGAGGTCGCGCAGGATTTCGGACCGCACCGATTCGCTGATCGATCGATTGCGGGCGATCGTGTTGCGGGCGGAGCGCAGGCCCGTCCGCGCGGCAAGTTCCACCTGACGCTGGCAGATCACCACGCGCGGGCGGCCGTCCGCCGTCACCGTGCGGCGCTGCTCGCTTGCGTCGCAGCTCTCGACCACTTCGGGCGTGTTGCGCGCGGCCAGCGCGGCGGCGGCCTCGGCCTGCGCGGCGTAGTGTTCGCCGTAGCGCTTGCCCCATTCCTCCATGCGGCGGCCGAATTCCTCCATCCGGGCCTCGAACGCCGGGTCCGTGGGATCGGCCGAACCGTTGAAGTCCAGCCGCGGCGGAGCCGGCGGCGCGGGAGGGGCTGGAGGTGCTGGGGGCGGCGGCGGCGCCTCGCTGTCGCCCCACAGCGCGAGCTGGGGCACGGCGGGCGGGGATGTGCTCTCGGCAGCGCTCTGATGCCGCGCGGCGTAGGTGTGCGCCTGGGGCTCGGCCGCTTGCGACGCGGCGGGGGCCGCTGGCGGAGCCGGCGGTGCGGGCACGACGAACGATTCGGAAGGCACAGGCGGTGCCGGGGGCGCCGGCGGCTCAGACACTTGCGCGCCGGCCGCATAGGAGAACGAGGCGGTCAGCGGCAGAGCGATCGCACCGGCGGCGATCAGGCCGTGGCCCAGCCAGCGGCGGCGGCGCGTCATGTCGGACATCGGCAGCGTCCTCAGCCGATGGATGATGGATTTTTCGCCGAAGACGGGGCCGGCCATCGGCGCCGCCAGAGTGCCGCTGAAAGCCAGCGCGCCGGTGACCGTCAGCGCCCGGGGTCCAGTGGCCGCGCCGGCGATCAGGGCCGCGTAGCACGCACGCTCCGCCCGGTCGCGGCCGGCGAGCACGCGGGCGTCGCAAGCTGCTTCCTGATCGCGGCGCATGGCGCGCCAGCCGAGCCAGGCCAGCGGATTGAACCAATGCATGGCGAGCAGCGCCTGCGCGGCGAAATTGGCCAGCAGGTCATGCCCGCGATGATGCGCCAGCTCATGCTCGATCGCGAGATCGCGCGCGAGGCGATCGCGCCGGGCCATGAACAGCGGCGGCAGGGCGATCACCTTGTCGAGCACGCCGAACGCCACCGGCGCGCCGACCGCCGGGGTTTCCACCAGGCGGATCCGGCCGACCTCCCCCACCGGGCGCGCCGGAGCCAGCAGCTCGCGCCGCATCCGCCGGTACGTGACGATCCGCCAGGCGAGGAACGCCAGCGCGACACCGAGCCAGACCGACAGGGCCACTCCGGCAAGATCCGCCCAGCTCCACGAGGCGGCAGCCGGCGCCGCCGCGAGGGCGCTTCCGCCACCCGCGAGCGCTTCATGCGCGGGCGTGGACACGGCCGCTTCCACCCATTCGGCGGCCGGAGTGGCGGCGATGGCCTGCGCGGACTCCGCCTCGGGCGCCAGGCTGGCCGGCAGCACGATCGGCGGCATGAGCAGGCGCAGGAACGGCAGCACCCACAGCGTATAGGCGAATTGCGGACCGAGCCAGCGCGCGGCGGGCCGGCGCACGAGCAGCACCACGCCCAGCAGCAGGCCGGTGTAAAGCAGGGTGTCGATCAGCCAGCCGGTCATTTCCGCAGCTCCCGCAGCAGGCGTTCGATCTCGGCGATGTCATCGTCGGTGAGCGCTTCGGTTTCGGCAAGATGGGCGAACAACGGCGCGGCGCGGCCGCCGAACAGGCGATCGACCAGCCGCCGCGATTCGCCGCCGAGATAAGCCGTGCGGGCGAGCAGCGGGCGATAGAGGAACCGGCGCCCATCGGGCTCCGTCGCGATCGCGCCTTTCGCCACCAGGCGCGACAGCAGCGTCTTGACCGTGGGCATCGACCAGCCGCGCCGGTCGCAGACCTGTTCGCAGACTTCGGCGGCGGTCAGCGGGTTCTTCTCCCACAGCGCTTCCATCACCGCATGTTCGGCTTCGCTGATCCGTTCGCTGCCCTGTTCACCCGGCAGGTCATTGACCTCGGCCATCTCGCTCTCCCCGACGATCATGCCTGAACGAGCCTTCGACTACATCTGTAAACATTAAGTGTGGATGAACGGCTTGTCAGCGCGCGGGCGGGCGCTAGGGTCCGGCCGATGGACCGCCTGAAGCACCGCGTCGCCCGCCTTTCGGATTGCCACAACGTCGCCGATTTTCGCGCCCTCGCGAAGCGGCGCCTGCCCTTCCCCGTGTTCCATTACATCGACGGCGGCGGGGATGACGAGCTGACCAAGGATCGCAACACCGCCGCTTTCGCCGACGTGGACCTGGTGCCCGATGTGCTGGTGAACGTGGAAACGGTCGATCCTTCCGTCACCGTCCTGGGCAAGACCACGCGCCTGCCGCTGATGCTCAGCCCCACGGCGCTGCAGCGCCTGTTCCACTGGCAGGGCGAACGCGCGGTGGGGGCGGCGGCCGACAAGTTCGGCCTGTGGTTCGGTGTGTCCAGCCTGGGGAGTGTGGGCATCGAGGAGATCGGCGCGAAGTTCGCCGGGCCGAAGCTGCTGCAATACTACTATCACAAGGATCGCGGGCTGAACGCCGCGCTGCTGGACATGGCGCGCGAGGCGAAGTTCGATGCCGTGGCGCTCACGGTGGACACGATAACCAGCGGCAACCGCGAGCGCTGCAAGCGCACCGGCTTCACCAGCCCGCCCCGCTTCACCCCCGCCAGCGCGCTGAGCTATGCCGCCAAGCCGCGCTGGGCGCTGGACTATCTGTTCCGCGAGAAGTTCTCCCTGCCCAACCTGGAGAAGCACGTCGCGGCGGGCAGCGACGTGGCCATGTCCATCCAGGCCTATTTCAGCGAGATGCTGGACCAGACGATGGACTGGGCAGCGGCCGAGAAGCTGCGGCGGGACTGGGGCGGCAAGTTCGCGCTGAAAGGCGTGATGTCGGTGGGTGATGCCCGCCGCGCGGCAGACATGGGGGCGGACGCGATCTTTATTTCCAACCACGGCGGCCGCCAGCTCGACGGCGCCCGCGCGCCGTTCGACCAGCTGGCGGAAATCGTCGATGCCGTGGGCGACCGGATCGAGGTGATCCTGGACGGCGGCGTCCGGCGCGGCACGCATGTGCTTAAGGCGCTGGCCATGGGCGCCACCGCGGTTTCGGGCGGCCGGCTCTATCTCTATGCGCTGGCCGCCGCGGGGCAGCAGGGCGTGGAGCGCGCGCTGGGCATCCTGGAAGCGGAGATCGTGCGCGACATGAAGCTGATGGGCGTGACGCGGGTGGACCAGCTCACGCGCGAACGGCTGCGCCGCCGCTGAACGGCGACGCCAGCCTTCCCCCGTTTACCTCACCAGGATATTGATGATCAGCACCGTCGTGCCGAAGAACGCGATCGCCAGCGGCACCACGAGCATCTGGGCCATGACCTCACCCCGGCTGAGCGGGCCGTAGATCGTGGACAGATCACCCCCGCGATCGAGCACGCTGCGCGGCTGCGCCGGGCCATGCTTCAGCACGATCCGGGTGAGCCCGAAGAACATCGCCACGTAGCCGGCGGAAACGACGATGGCGAACAGCGCATGGGCGCCCGACGTGGCGAAAAGCAGGGCCGTGAGGAACACGCCATAGCAGGCGACCATGATGACCCAGATCATCGCGGGAATCTCGAACGCGATCCGTTCCCCTTCGCGTGGGGACGCCGCATGTTCGTTGTCGTTGACCTCCGCCAGCGCGACCGGCGGCATAAGGTCCGGAAGCGGATCGGCATAAGCGAGCGCAGACTGGGGCGCGAGCGCGGGCTGGGGCGCGGGCGCGGGCTGGGGCGCGGGCGCGGGATCGTGCTTGCGAGCGGCTTCAGACATGGGGCAGATCCTTTCCTGCGCGCCCGCCGGCCAATCCGTCGCGGCGCATGACAATGGCGGTCAACAGACTGTCGGCGACCATCCGCGCCCTGCCGCCGACGAGCGCAGTCGCCTCGGGATGGCCTTCGGCGTCCCGCAAAGTGGCGTAGAAAAGATCGAGCCAGCGGGAGAAATGGGTCAGATCGATCCCGGGGATCATGAGATGCTTGAGCATCGGATTGCCCGAGAATTCCCCGCTATTGTGAAGCACGGAGCGCCAGAAGGCTTTCATCCGCCCAAGATGCGCGGGCCAATCGGCGATCCGTTCGGCGAAGATCGGCCCCAGCAGATCGTCATCGCGCACCTTGCCGTAGAACGTCTCCACGAAATGATCGATGTAATCCGCGTCCACGCCGATCGCTTCGGCGGCGGCGCGCTTTTCCGCGCGCTTTCGCGCGGCATATTCACGGGTCTCGACGTCATCGGCGCGAGCGCGCGCGGCGGCACTGGACATGGACGACTCACTTAACAGGTATATTGGATACCCATTAAGCCGCATTGCCGCTTAAAGCAATATCTGATATGCACATTTCATGCAGCTCAGCCTTTACAGCGATTATGCCCTGCGCGTGCTCATGGTGCTCGCCGCGAGCGACCGGCAGCTTTCGGTTGACGAGATCGCCCGCCGCTATGGCATCTCGCGCAATCACCTGGCGAAAGTGGCCCAGCGCCTGCAAGCCGAAGGGCTGATCGAAACATTCCGCGGGCGCGGCGGGGGCATGCGCCTGGCGCGGCCGGCGGAAGACATCGTGGTGGGCGACGTGGTTCGCCGGTTCGAGAACCTGGACAGCTTCATCGGCTGCTTCCCGGCGGGCGGCGGTTGCGTCGTCAGCGGGCTGTGCGCCTTGAAGCCGGCGCTGAATGGCGCGCTCGAAGCCTTCCTGGCCCACCTCGACGGCTATCGCGTGAGCGACCTCGTGCCGGACTGGGCCGCCTTCATCGAACGGCTGGAGCGCGCCGCCTGAGCGCGCTGGCGGGCCTTCGCCCGCGCTGGCATGATCGGCGGATGTTCAAGAGATTCGCCCTCGCCCTCCTCGCCCTGATCCTCCTGCCCGCCGCAGCCCATGCCCAGACGCTAACCAATGTCGTGCTGCATACCGAGCTGGGCGACATCGTGATCGCGCTGGAGACGGAACGCGCACCGATCACCGCGGCCAATTTCCTGCGCTATGTGGATGAAAAGCGGCTGGACGGCACGGTGTTCTATCGCGCCATGCGGCTGGACTGGGGCGAGCAGCCGAACGGCCTGATCCAGGGCGGCGCGCAGAACGAGCCAAGCCGCCTGCTGCCACCGATCGCGCACGAGCCGACCGACCAGACCGGCGTGAAGCACGGCGTGGGCGCGATCTCGATGGCCCGGCTGGAGCCCGGCACCGCGACCGGCGATTTCTCCATCATGCTCGCCCCCCAGCCCGGCCTCGACGCCGATCCCACCAGCGACGACCCCGAGTTGCGCGCCGGCTACGCCGCCTTCGGCCATGTGGTGGAAGGGATGGACGTAGTCCGCGCGATCTTCGATGCCCCGGTGGACCCGGACAAGGGCGAAGGGTGGATGAAAGGCCAGATGCTGGCGAACCCGGTGAAGATCGTCAGCGCCGGGCGGGCGGACCCCGCATCATAAGCTCGGATTGCGTTGATTACCAAAATTTGGTAATCAAGCGACATGACCGTAAAGAACACGTCCGTCGCTTTGGGCGCGCCCTATGTGGAGTTCGCCCGCCGCAAGGTAGAGTCCGGCGAGTTCGGCTCTACCAGCGAAGTCGTGCGTGAAGCCATGCGCCGCTATATCGCGCAGGACACGAAGCTGGAAGCGCTGCGCCGGGCACTGATCGAGGGCGAGATGAGCGGACCGCCCGTATCTTGGGATGTGGATGAGTTTCTTAAAGAGATACGGCACGACGACTGATGCACCCGATCGCCATCAGTCCACGCGCGCAAGCCGATGCGCGGGCTATCTGGCGATATACGGAGAGCAAGCACGGGCCGGACGCAGCAGACGCTTATCTCCGCGATCTCGATCAGGCGATGCAACTCGTCCGTGAGTTCCCCGATATCGGATCGGACTGCTCGGACGTTCGCAAGGGCTATCGCCGCATCCGCTCCGGCTCGCATCTGATTTACTATATCGCCACAAAAGCCGGAATCCATGTGGTCCGCATCCTGCACGAGCGGCAGGATGCGGAAACCAACCTGGCCTAATGGCTCAATACACCCGTTTCCTCGGAGGTTTGGCCGCCCCGGCCATCAAACCCGCTCATGGTATGTCTCATCCAGTTCTTGCCGGACGCTCCGGATAGTCGCCGTGCGCATATGCGCCTCGGGTTTCCGAGCCGCGGCGTTCACCGCGCGTTCGTTAGAGACGGCCAGCCGTAATGCTTCGAGGCGCTGGCCAGAATCTCCTGCGTAAGCGGATAGCCCCCTTCACCGTTCGTCAGGATCACGATGGCGTCGCGCCGGTCCGGAAAGGCGGCGTAGAAGGTCTTGTAGCCGGCATTCCCGCCGTTGGAGAACCATATCCGTTCGGGATCGGCCGTCTGAAGCGAAACGCCAAGGCCGTAATTCGGGCTCGTCCGTGCCGTCATCATGCGCGCCGCTCTTGATGACAATGGGCTGGGCCTGCCGGATTCGGCATCCATCAGCGCGATCAGGAAACGCGCGAAGTCAGGCGAAGTGGTCCAAAGGCCAGTGGCGGCCTTTTCAGGATAAGTGCGCCAGCCGCCTTCGACTTCCTCGTCAGCGCTCCAGTAACCGTGCGCAATGGGCACACGAGGCTCCCCAAAGGTGCTGTCGTTCATGTGCAGGGGACGGAGCAATTCGCGCTCCATCCAGACACCGAATGGCTCACCCGAGACGTCCTCGCTCCACAATTCGGCTAGCTCATATCCCGCCCCGCCATAATTGAAGCTGCCGACTTTCGCCGGATCGAAGGTCAGAGGCGGCGAGTTGGCGCGAGGCGCCCCGGCAAGCAGCTCTGCAAGCGTCGGCACGAGGTTGCCCATGTCGTAGCCGGGATAGCCCGCAGGCGCCGCGCCCAACTTGTGCGCTAGCAGGCCATCGAGCGAAACTACCACGCCGGCCGGCCTGATCTTGGCGAGTTCGAACGAATGCAATGAGGGCCCGATCTCCGCCTCAGGATCGATCCCGCGCCGTGCCGCAAAGTCGAGTAACCCAGCCGCCGCGACCGATCTCGAGAGCGAGGCAGCTTGGAACAGCATGCGCGGATTGCGATCGGCGCCGAACCCCCGGCTCCACGCGATCGCGCCATTCCGCACGACAGTTATCGAAACGCTGGGGACGCCATAGAACGCCTGCCGCTCGGCCAGCGTCTGCACCGGCGCCGCAGTCGCCGAATCCGAGGCAGGGATCATGTTGGCGGTTATGGCCCGTTGTTCCGGGCCAAAGGCGCAGCCTGCGATTAGCGCCAATGCCAGCAGCGGCGCGCCGGTGACACTGCGAAGGATCAATACACCCGCTTCTTCGGCTCGATATAGGCGATGTCGTCCGTGAGCGTGTATTCGTGGACCGGGCGGTAATCGAGGCGGACGTTGCCGCCCCCGTATTTTCCGGAAGTTTGGCCGCCCCAGCCGTCGAACCAGCTCATGGTGTGTTTCATCCAGTGCTTGTCGTCACGCTCGGGATAATCCTCGTGCGCGTGGGCGCCGCGGCTTTCCTTGCGGGCCTGGGCGCCGTGGAGCGTGACGGTGGCCTGGGCGATCAGGTTGTCGAGTTCCAGCGTCTCGACCAGGTCGCTGTTCCAGATCAGCGAGCGGTCGGTGACCGAGATGTCCTGCATCGAGGCGTAGATCTCGGCCAGTTGGACCTTGCCTTCGGACATCAGCTCGTCGGTGCGGAACACAGCCGCGTGAGCCGACATGCAGCGCTGCATGTCCGCCCGGATGGCAGCGGTGGGCCGGCCGCCGGCGGCATGGCGGAAGTGATCGAGCCGGGTCAGCGCGAAATCGGCGCTGTCCTTGGGCAATTCTTCCTGCGCGCCGCCGGGCCTGACCAGTTCCTTCAAGCGGTGCCCGGCCGCGCGGCCGAACACCACCAGGTCGATCAACGAGTTCGAGCCGAGACGGTTCGCCCCGTGGACCGAGACGCACGCCGCCTCGCCCACGGCGAAAAGGCCGGGCACGATCGTTTCCGGGTTGCCGTCAGGCCCGATGGTGACGACTTCGCCGTGATAATTCGTCGGGATGCCGCCCATGTTGTAATGCACGGTGGGCACCACCGGCAACGGCTGGCGCGTGAGATCGACACCGGCGAAGATCTTGCCGCTTTCGGTGATCCCCGGCAGCCGCTCCGCCAGCACCTTGGGATCGATATGATCGAGGTGCAGCCAGATATGGTCCTTGTGCGGGCCGACGCCGCGCCCCTCGCGGATTTCCAGCGCCATCGACCGGCTGACCACGTCACGGCTGGCGAGATCCTTGGCGCTCGGGGCATAGCGCTCCATGAAGCGCTCCCCTTCCGAGTTCGTCAGATAGCCGCCCTCGCCGCGCGCGCCTTCGGTGATCAGCACGCCGGCGCCGTAGATGCCGGTGGGGTGGAACTGGACGAATTCCATGTCCTGCAACCCGATCCCGGCACGCAGGGCCATGCCGCCGCCATCACCGGTGCAGGTGTGGGCGCTGGTCGCGGTGTAGTAGCAGCGGCCATAGCCGCCAGTCGCCAGCACCACGGCCTGGGCGCGGAAGCGGTGGATCGACCCGTCATCGAGGCACAGCGCGATCACGCCGACACACTTGCCGCCCTGCATGATCAGGTCGATCGCGAAGTATTCGATGAAGAAATCCGCGTCGTACTTCAGGCTCTGCTGATAGAGCGCGTGGAGCATGGCGTGGCCGGTGCGATCGGCCGCGGCGGCGGTGCGTTGCACCGGCGGGCCTTCGCCCATGTTCTGCATATGGCCGCCGAAGGGGCGCTGGTAGATCGTGCCATTGGCATTGCGGCTGAAAGGCACGCCGGCGTGCTCCAGCTCATAGACCGCGTGCGGCGCCTCGCGCACCATGTATTCGATGGCGTCCTGGTCGCCCAGCCAGTCCGATCCCTTGACGGTGTCGTACATGTGCCAGGTCCAGTGGTCGGGCGAATTGTTGCCCAGGCTGGCCGCGATGCCGCCCTGCGCGGCGACGGTGTGGCTGCGCGTGGGGAAGACCTTGGTGATGCAGGCCGTTTTCAGCCCGCTTTCCGCGCTGCCCATCGTCGCCCGCAAGCCCGAGCCCCCGGCGCCCACGACCACCACGTCATAGGTATGATCGACGATCTTGTAGGCCGGCCCGGCGGCGGACGAAGATTGGCCGCTCACAATGCGCCTCCCGGCCGTCCGGCTTGCATCGCCTGCATGATCCCCTGTGTCATATCGAGCCCGACGGCGGTGGCGACGATCCGCGCCACGCACAGAAGGGCGAAAGCCGCCCCGGCGAAAGTAGCGAGATTGAGAACCAGGATGACGGCGAACTTCCTGCCCGGGCCGTGCACGTAATCCTCGATCATCACCTGCAGCCCCAGCCGCGCGTGCCAGAACACCGACACGATCAGCAGCGCCATCGGCAGCGCGCCCGCCGGCTGGCTGAGCCACCTGAACGCGCTGTCATAAGACAAGTCGGGCAGCAGCAGCACCGAAAACACGAGATAGAGGGCCAGCAACAGGTTGCCCGCGCCGGTGAAGCGCTGGAGCAGCCAGTGATGCGGGCCACGATGCGCCGAGCCCAGCCCGCGCACCCGGCCGATCGGGGTGCCCTTGCGATCGAACGGGGTTTGCGTTTCCATCAGAGCCCCCTCACGCCAGCACCAGCACGGCCCAGAACGCCGCCGTCAACACCACGCCGCCCATGGTCGTCACCACCGACCAGCGGTTGTTGACCGTCACCGCATAGCCGGCACCGATATCGAGCACGAAATGGCGGATGCCCGAGCACAAGTGATTGAAGAACGCCCAGCTTATGCCCACCAGCACGACATAGCCGTACCACGACGTGGCAATGCCGGTGAACGTTTCATAAGCCGCACTTCCGCTCGCCAGCGCGCCCAGCCACCACAGCAGCACGGGCAGCGCCACCAAGGCCATCCCATCCCCGGTGACCCGGTGCAGGATCGAGACCAGCATCGCCGGCCCCCATTTCCAGATCGACAAGTGCGGCGAGAGAGGGCGTTCGGCCATGGCGATTCCGGATAGCGACACTGTGCGCCTCCCTTAGCGATTGTGCCGCGCGAGGCAAGCCAGTGGCCTTCCCCGCCCGCCCCCGCACGGCTAGGAGGGCGCCATGCCCACCGTTCTCGTCACCGGGTCGAGCCGCGGAATCGGCCGGGCCATCGCCGAAGCGCTGCGCGCGCGGGGCGTGGCGGTGATCGGCCATGCCACCCGCGCCGCCGACGCGGATACGATCGCGGCCGACCTTTCCGATCCCATCGGCCCGCAACTGCTGTGGCAGCAAGCGATGGAGCGCGGCAGCGGGCGGATCGACGCGCTGGTCAACAATGCCGGGGTGTTCGCCGCCAATGCGCTCGATTCCTCCGACATCGCCTGGCTGGATGCCTGGGAGGATACGCTACGGATCAACCTGACGGCCACCGCACAGCTGAGCCGCTTCGCCGTGCGGCACTGGCTGGAGGCCGGAACGCCGGATAACGCCATCAGGGGCCGCCTGGTCCATATCGCCAGCCGCGCGGGCCATCGCGGGGATTCGCCCGAGCACTGGCATTATGCCGCTTCGAAAGGTGGGATGCTGGCCCTGCACAAGACGATTGCCCGCGCCTATGCCGCGAAAGGCGTTCTCAGCTTCGCCATCGCGCCCGGCTTCACCGACACGGCGCCGAAAGACTCTGGCGCAGGCGATTACCTCGCCAGCCGGGGCGGAGATTCGCTGCTGGCCGACATTCCGCTGGGCCGCGTCGCCACGCCGGAGGAAGTCGCCCGCATCGCGGCGTTCTGCACGCTCGACGCCCCGCCCAGCATGACCGGCGCGGTGATCGACGCGAATGGGGCGAGCTATGTCCGCTAGATATTCCCTTCTCCTCGCCGGCCTGCTGCTGGGCTGCACCGCGCAGTCGCAATCGCAGCCGCCACGGGAAGGCGCGGTGGAGGCCGGCCGGCAATGGGCGGCAACCTGCAAGGACTGGGACGATTGGGACAAGGCCGGGCCGCCGTTCCAGGTCTGGGGCAACACTTACTATGTCGGCACCTGCGGCATTTCCGCCGTACTGATCGCCGGCGATCAGGGCCATGTGCTGATCGACGGCGGCCCGGCCGATGCCGGCGCACTGGTGGCCGCCAATATCGAAGCGCTCGGCTTCAAGCTGTCCGACGTGAAGCTGCTGCTGCACAGCCACGAACATCACGACCATGCCGGCGCGCTGGCGGAATTGCAGCGTGTTACCGGCGCCAGGCTGCTGGCATCCCCGCCGGCCGCCCCGGTCCTCGCCAGCGGCATGGCCTCCGGCGACGATCCGCAGGCCGAATTGCACGAGAAGTTCCCCGCCGCGCGCGTTTCCGGCGTGGTGAACGACTTCGAGCCGCAGACACTGGGATCGCTCTCGCTGACCCCCATGGCCACACCCGGGCACACGCCGGGCGCGTTGAGCTGGCACTGGCGGTCGTGCGAAGGCCAGGCCTGCCTTGAGATCGCCTATCCCGACAGCCTGAGCCCGGTCAGTGGCGGCCATTACAAGTTCAGCGATCATCCGGCCTATCTGGCGGCTTACCGCGCCAGCATCGGGCGTGTCGCGACGATGCCGTGCGACATCCTGCTCACCCCCCATCCCTCCGCCAGCGCCATGCGCGAACGCCTGCTCAAGGGCGATCTGAGAGGGGCGTCGGGCTGCGCCGACTATGCGCGCGGCCTCGATGCCCGCCTCGACGAGCGGATTTCACAGGAAGCGAAAGAATCATGAGCTGGAAGCTCGTTGCCCATGCCCCCAAGGCTCAGGTGCAGGCGGCGCTCGCCGTGCATGAAGGCATCGACGATTGGGACCCAGCGATCGTCCTCACCGGCAGCGAAGTGGCCGAGGATCGGCCGCAGGAGTGGGTTCTGGAAGCCTATGTGCCCCATCGCCCCGGCGAAGCCGAGCACGCCGCCGTTGCCGCGCTGTTCGCGGAAGACGCGCCGGAACTGGCGGCCGAAAAGCTGCCGGACACCGATTGGGTGACCGAAACGCAGAAGCGCGTGGCCCCGATCCGCGCCGGGCGGTTCCATGTGCGGACGCCCGATTTCCCGGCGGACACCGCGCCCGGCACGGAAGAGCTGATCGTCCCCGCCGCGCAGGCCTTCGGCACCGGCCAGCACGCCACCACGGCGGGCTGCCTCACGATGCTCGATACGATGAAGCGGCGCGGCGTCAGCGTGCGCGAGGTGGCCGATATCGGCACCGGCACGGGTGTCCTGGCGCTCGCCGCGCTGCGGCTCTGGCCGGCGGCACGGGTAACGGCGAGCGATATCGATCCGGTGTGCGAGCCGGTGGTGATCGAAAACGCGCAGCTCAACGCCGTTCCGCTGGGCATCCTGCCGGGCCGCCTGGCGATGGTGATCGCGGAAAACCTCGACGATCCGCTGCTGGTGAACCGCGCGCCTTACGAATTGCTGATCGCCAATATCCTGGCCGGCCCGCTGATCGAGCTGGCGGGCGATTTCGCGGACGTGGTGACGCCCGGCGGCCACGTGGTCCTTGCCGGCCTGCTGGAGACGCAGGAGGCGGCCGTGCGCGCCGCCTATCGCATCGCCGGCTTCCGGCTTGCCGCGCGGCTGGTCAACGGCGAGTGGTCGATCCTGTGGCTGAGGCGACGCCCGCTCTGACCCGCCGCCTGATCCGCGCGCTGGCGGCGGTGCTGGCGGCGCTAGGGATCATCGTGCTGGCGTTCGCGCTTGCCGGTTGGATCGGCTCTTCGATCCCGCGCAACGCCGGCTGGCACGAGGCCCGGAGCGGGATCCAAATCCTGGTGGAAACCAACGGCGTGCATACTGCGCTGGTGCTGCCGCTGGTCACGCCCGAGAAGGACTGGCGCACCGAATTTCCCGCCAGCGACATCGCGCGTCCCGGCCTGCCCTATACCCACGTCTCGATAAGCTGGGGCGAGCGGGAGGTATTCCTCAACACGCCGACCTGGTGGGACCTGCGGGCCGGCACGGTGCTGCGGATCATCGCCGGGGGCGGCGCCGGCCTGCTGCACGTCGCCCACTATGCCCGCCCTGCCCCTTCCGCCACGGAGCGGCCCCTCCTATTGAGCCGCGCAGAATACCGCCGCCTCGTCGCCGCGATCGAGGCCACCCTGCCGCCGCGCCCGCGCATCCGCCATCCGGGCTATGGCCCGCAGGACGTGTTCTACGACGCGCCCGGCCATTATACCGCGACCAACACCTGCAATCAGTGGACCAGCGACCTGCTGGCCCGCGCGGGAGTGCGCACCGGCTGGTGGACGCCCTTTGCCGGCGGGGTGATGAAATGGGTGCCGAACCCGGAAACGCGACAGGAGCCGGGCGAACGGACACCTTGATGGTGGACGCTTTCCACCAGCGGTGACAGGATGGCTGGCCTGAATGGGGAGGAGGTAGGCCGATGGGGCGATGGCTTGCAGGGGCGGCGGCTGCGCTGGCGGTTATCGCCGGGGCGGGCGCGCTGGCGCAGACCGCCAATGACATCCATGCCGCCGAACGCGCCCGCTTCGGTTTCGGCGAGCTGCGCGGCGGCGCCAGCGGCAACGCGGACGATCCCAATGCAGCCAATACCGACGAGAGCAAGGTCGGCGCCATCAGCCTGCCGCCGCTGTTCGACGGTCCCGCCCCGCCGACGCCGGAGCAATGGGCCGTACGCCGCGCGGCGCTGGAGCGGCTGGTGGAAGACAACGGGGCGGGCCGCATTCCCGAAGCCGTCTCCCGCTTCCGCATCGAATGGAGCAAGGAAGCGGCAGAGGATGCGCCCGCCGGGGCGAAGGCAGAGCATTGGACCGGCCGCATCGTCGCGCCCGATGGCCGCACCGGGCCGGCGATCGATGCCACGGTGACCTTCCCCGCCCGCGCCGAAAACGCCCCTGCCTTCATCGAATATACTTATGTCTGGCCCGGCGGCCGCGCGCCGAACTTCGGCGGCGGCGACGGGCCGCGCCCGCCCGACAGCGTGCAGACGGCGCTGAGCCATGGCTTCGCGCATGTGGCCTATCGCCCCCAGCTGCTCCAGGCCGATAACGGCGCGGAGATGCAGCAGGGCGTGATCGGCCTGGCCCGCTGGCCGCGCGAGAAGACGGACTGGGGCGCGCTGCGCGCCTGGGGCTGGGGCGCCAGCCAGCTGCGCCAGGAACTGGCGCGCGATCCGCGCGTCAACGGCGAGCGCATCTCGCTGGCCGGCCACTCGCGCTTCGGCAAGGGGGTACTGGTCGCCGCCGCGTTCGATCCCGCTTTCGCCGATGCCGACGTTTCCAGCTCCGGCGCGGGAGGGGCCAAGCTGATGCGGCGCGATTTCGGCGAGCGGTGGGAGAACCTAACCGCCCCGGGCGAGTTCCACTGGTTCACGCCCAATGCGATGGCTTATTCGACGCCCGGCAAGACAGTGGCCGACTTGCCGGTCGATGCCCACACGCTGATCGCGCTGCGCGCGCCGCGCCCGCTGTTCGTCACCAGCGGCATGGCCAGCAAGGGCGATTCCTGGGTGGACCCGCGCGGCATGTGGCTGGCGGTGCGCGCGGCGCAGGCGGCCTGGGGCCTGTTCGACGACCCCACAGCCAGCGGCCCGATGCCCGAGCCCGGCACCTCCGCCGACGCGCCCTACCCGCTCGGCTGGTATCAGCACACCGAAGGCCACGTGCCGTGGCCGGGCTACGATCTGTTCTTCGAGCACGAAGCCCGCTTCGCCGGCCCGCGCGCGAAGCCGGCGCGCTGAGCCGATCCCGCGAGGCGCCCCGCCTTATTGCGAGTGAAGCCCGCCAGGCCGCGCGATGCTGCCGAGCGCCCGCCCGGCCTCGGGCGCTTCGCGCTTCGACAGATCGCCGAGCGAGACGATGCCCACCAGTCGCTTGTCGTGATCCATCACCGGCATCCGCCGCACCTGGATCTCGGCCATGTTGTCCAGCACGTCGTCGGCATCCTCGTCGTCGTAGCAATAGAGGACTTCCTGGCTCATGACGTCGCCCACGCGGGCATCGGGGCCGCATCCCTCGGCCACGCCCCGCACGGCGATGTCGCGATCGGTGATCATGCCCACCAGCCGGTCACCTTCCGCCACCGGCAGCACGCCGGCATCGATCTGGGCCATGAGCTGGCCCGCCTGCTCGATGGTGTCGTTCGGCGAAACGATGCGCACGTCGCGCGTCATGCATTGGTTGATTCTCATGGTGGTGCTCCTTTGTCGGATTGGGGCCGGGAGGCGCCGGCCTGAACGCCGGGCGCGCCTCCATGCCTTCAACCGACAAGACCGCGCGCGGTTTCATGCCTTCCGCCGCAGTGCAGGCACGGATGGGCCGATCGGCCAAAGAAGTTAGTCGCGCATAGAACGGTTGACGCGCAACGGCGCGCCCGTGGCCGAGGATCGCGCGTTGGCTCCCTTACCGTCGCTTGTATCCGCCCTCAGCGGACGCGGCGAACGCGCACGGGTTGCTGGGCGTCAAACCGCATCCGATAGCTGCCGAGGGAACCGCGCTCGATTTCCACGGTCGAGCCTCGGCGCGGGGCGAGGTAACTGAGCCCCTTGTCTTCGGCAAACTCCCACTGGGTGCCGTCCTCCAGCGTCAGCATATAGGCCCCCGGCCCTCTCTCCGCGACGGCAGTGACGGTGTGGGACGTGCGCGCACGTTCATCGGAGCGAGCGGCGGGGCGCTGAGGCGAACGGGCGCTTTCGGCGGCGACAGCTTCGCGCGTTGCCGCAGGCGGGACGGATGCGGTCGCGGCAGGCGCGGTCGGGGCGGATGCGGTCGCGACGGGCGCGGCCGGAGCGGGTGCGGGGCGAGGTTGCGGAGCCGCGTTCTGGCGGGGGGCCGTGGCCGCCGTGGTTCTGACAGCGGGGCGGATATTGGTGTCGTAGCAGGCGACACGCGCCATCACCTCTTCGATCTTCGAGCACTCGACCAGGGTATCAAGCACGACTCTCGGATCCATTTGTGCCGCCGCCGGCGCTGGAGCCGAGGCGAGCACGGCGGCGCCTGCCGCAATGACCATCGCCTTGCGCACGGTGATCGACATGAATGGTCCTTCTCGCCCGTCGGAAAGAATAGGAGATGGCATTATGGCGAAGCCCGGCAATAAGCCATGGAAATTGAAACGATCGCGGGGAAACCCCCGGCGCATGGTCTGCGCCGGGGGTTGCTGTCCGATCAGCGTGCGGAGCTGACCTGGATGTGCTTGCTGACCTGCAGGCCGGTTGGCGCAGCTGGTCCGCGGGCCGGGCCGGCCGCGGCGCCGGTGTTCGAGGCCACGAGCTTGACCCACAGGCCCTTGTCATCCTTGAAGTAGGACGTGTCGGACGCCTCGCGCAGCGCCGCCAGGCTGCTCTGCTGCGTTCC
>JAFKFN010000013.1 GCA_017308255.1 Altererythrobacter sp.
CGCTTTGACGTGGCGGTTCGCGCGGCGAGCACCCTGCCCGACGACAATGCGCCCGTGGCCCGGCGCGTGGCCGTCCTGCACAACGGGCTCTATGCCCGCCACCCGGCTTACCCTATTGCGTGGAGCATTGCGGCCGGGCCTATCAGGCGCAGCTGCCGCGCGGCGCGCGCCGCCCCCCGCCGCCGCTGCCGTTCGGCGGGCCGCGGGTCCGCTAAACGCTGTCCGGCACGGGACCGCCGGCCTTGCGCGCCGGCGGGATCTGCCGATCGACGATGATCGCGGAGGCGGAGACCAGCACCGCCCCCACCGCCATCACCGCGAAGAACGGCACCACGCTGCCGTGCCCCAGATCGAGCAGCTTGCCGCCCAGCGCCGTCGCCGTCACGGCGCCGACCCGGCCCATGAAGATGCCGAAACCAATCCCGGCGGAACGGCAAGAGGGCGGATAGGCATAAGTCATGATCGCGTACATGCTGGCGATCCCGGCGCTGAACACGGCGGCCGCCAGGCCCACCAGCGCCACCACCAGCAAACGGTCGCTCTCGGTCGGGACACCGGGCATGGTCTCGATCACCAGGCAGAGCCCGACGAGCGTCGCCAGCAGGACCACGCTGATGGCGCTTATCAGCACGCGCGAGCCGAGCCAGCGAATCAACAGCCCGGCCGCGACGGACGCGATCACCGACGTGATCCCGCCCACGGAAATCGCATAGGACGCCTCGTCGAAGGCGAAGCCCTGGGCCGTCAGCATGGTCGTGGTCCAACTGAGTATGCCGTAAGCCACCAGCGCCGCGGCGGTGAAAGACACGCCGACGCCGATATTCAGCCGGAGATTGCTGCGGTCGAGCACGCCGACGGCGGCATCGCCCGCCTGGGCGGAAGCGTGCAACTCGGGCACGAGGTCATGTTCTGCATCGAGCACTCTCACGGCCGCCCGCCGCGCGGCCTCCGTCTTGCCGCGGGCTAGCAGGAACGAAGGGCTGTCCCGCAGCAGGGCCAGGATCAGGATGACCACCAGCAGCGTACCCGCCCCGAATATGACGAACGACCCGCGCCAGCCGTAAGCATCGATCAGCGTCGGCGCGATCGCGGCGACCACGAAGCCACCCGCCGGCGTGCCCACCGAAAGCGTGGTGACCCCCACCGAACGCCACCGTTCCGGCAGCCACTCGCTGGCCAGCGTGATCGCGTTGGCATAGGCGGAACCGAAGCCGATCCCGCCCAGCAAGCGCCAGGCCGCCATGTGCCATACGCCGTCCGACAGACTGGCGCCGATCGTGGCGAGTGAAAACACCAGCGCCGCCAGCGCCAGCGAATAACGGCGCCCGATGGTGTCGCCGAGCCATCCCCCGCCCCACGAGCCAATGCCGAAGCCGACCAGGGCCGCGCTCATGGCAATGCCGAAGGTGCCGCGATCGACGCCGAAGGTCTCGATCACTTTCGGCGCGACGATGCCCAGCAGCTGGGCATCCATGCCATCTGCGATCAGCACCAGCATGCAGACCACGAAAGTCGTCAGCTGGAAGGCGCGCAACGGCCGGCCGGCCATGGCATCGCTGAAGGTCGTCGTTACTGCTGGTGTCGCCATGCGGCATTTCCTCCCTGCGGCCCGACCGTTCTGGCGACGGCCATTACGCCTTGTTCCGCAGGAGATGCCACGTCGGCCCGCTGAGAGGAAGCCCGCGATCGATGCCGGGGGACGGTGTTATGCGATCAGCCGAGCCACTGTCACGGCCATCCGTGCGCGCAGCAAAAGGCTGCGATTTCTATCTTAATATAAGAACACGTTATCGTGGCTTAGTTGAATATCCATGCCGAGGATATCACCTTCAATATCGAAGCGGTATTACTATACCAATCTATAATTGGTTGTTGCTGCTGATGTTAGGATTGGTTCCAATGATTCGGTGAACCGTTCTTGAAACGAGACGAATTTAGATTCCAGGAGTAACTTGATATGCGCAAGCTCACTTATCCCCTGATCGGCCTGGCGCTTGCCGCCAGCACCGCCTACGCGCAGGAAGCACCGGATGCGGGCGCTGTGCCGGGCGGTCCGGAATCGGACGCCGCTGCGCCGGCCGACGCCGTTCCCCCGGCCACGCCGGACGATGCGGTTCCGCCGGCCGACGAGCCGCTGCCGCCCGAAGCCGCGCCGGCGCCGGATGCCTCGGTTGCCGACAGCGAGTTCACCGACCAGCAGATCGATCAGTTCGCCGAAGCCACGGTGAAGGTCCAGGCGATCGATGCGGACACCAGCATCTCCGCGGGTGACAAGCAGACCCATATGGCGGCTGCGGTGACCGAGGCCGGCCTCGATCCGGCGACCTACAACAAGATCGGTCAGGCAATCGCCATCGATCCCGAACTGCGCAGCCGCGTGCAAGTCGCGATGGCGCGCCACTCTGGCGGCCAGGCAGCCAATCCTTCGGATGGCTGAACCCTTTTAGGGTCGCAAATCCGAGCCGCGCGGCAAGCCCCTGCCGCGCGGCCTTTTTTTGCGGGGATGTGAACCGCCGCTGGCGGTCATTGCCCTCCGGCGGGAGAGGCCGATCCGCGATCAAGCTCCGCACTGCTGCGGGGCACCACGGGCCGATTGCCCGGCGCCATCAGATCGCGGACCATGTCCGCCCGCATCGTTTCGAACTTAACCCGCCCCGGCGTCGGCTCATCGTCCGGAAAGGCATCCTCGATCTCGCGGTGCCGCTGCTTCACTTCATCGAGGAACTCGCGGTTGGTGAAGATGTAGAAGCGGTTCTCCCGGATCGCCGCGACCACCGCGCGCCCGGTGTCATAGGGATCGATCGCCCCGCGCATCGCATCCCACAGGTCTTTCAGGAACTGCGGCGCGTTCGCCTCGTCCATGGTGCCGGGCCGGTCTTCCGGCAGAGGCACGATCGCGGTGCGGGTGGCGCCGGGAAACAGGCAGGAAACGCCGATCCCCTCCTTGGCGAGCTGCATCCTCAGCGATTCGGAGAACCCGCGCACGGCGTATTTGGCGGTGGAATAGGCGGCAAGGCCGGGCAACGGGACCACGCCGGCCATCGAGCTGGTGTTGACGATATGTCCGCCCTCCCCCTGGCGGCGGATGATCGGGGCGATGATCTTGGTGCCGTTGATCACCCCGCCCAGATTGATGGCGATCACCCGATCCCACTCGTCGAAGCTCTCCCCCGCCGCCGTGCCGCCGCCGTTCACCCCGGCATTGTTGCACAGCACGTGGATCCGGCCGAACACCTCCAGCGTCTCTTCCGCGGCGGAGCGCAGGGATTCCCGTTCGGCCACATCGGTCTTCACGAAATGGACCGCGTTGCTGCCCGCCAGCCGCTCGCGCGCCTGGGCGATGTGCTCGTCGCTCCAGTCCGCCAGCGCGACCTTCATCCCTTCGTCGAGAAACGCCCGCGCCATGCCGAGCCCGATCCCGCTGGCGCCGCCGGTGATGAAGGCGACCTTGCCGGTCAGGTGTTCCATCCGGTCCGTTCCTATTCGTCGCGGAACTGCCCGAAATCGGGCGCTTCCTCTTTGATGTCGGGCGTGGCGGCAAGCACCGCCTCGGCCCGGGCGCGCATGGCGTCCTTGTAGAAGCCGTGAGTGACGATGTAAGTGCTGTTCGCCAGGATGCCTTCGGCCACCAGCTCGCCCGCGGCTTCCGGCTCCATCCAGTTATCGCCCACGATGCGGCGCTGAAGCCGGGCCTCGCTGGCCTTGAAGCCGCTCGCTTCCAGCAGGTCTTTCGGCCGGTTCTGCTGCGTTTCGTGGATGTTGGACTTCACCGGGCCCGGCAGCAGGATCGAAACGCCGACGCCCTTCTCCATCAGGGCCGGCTTCACCGCTTCGCAATAGTGGCATACGGCTGCCTTGCTCGCCGCGTAGATCGCGAGATGTTCCGGCATGACGACTTCGGCCGCCAGGCTGGCGGTGGAAACCACATGGCCGCCGCGCCCGTGCGCGATCATCTGCGGCAGGAACTCGACAAAACCGTTGATCACCCCGCCGACATTGACCCCGAAGCCGAAGTCGTAATCGGCATAAGTCGCTTCCAGCACCGGGCCTTCGAGGCCGACCCCGGCATTGTTCACCAGGATGTCGATCCCGCCGAACTCATCCTGCATCCGCCGCGCCGCATCGCGGTAGGCTTCGCGGTTGGTCACATCCAGTTGCAGGGCGGAGACCGCGTTCGAGCGTTCCGCGCCGGCGAATTCCGCCAGGGCCCGGTCGATATGATCCTGCCGCAGATCGGCCAGGACGACTTGCGCCCCGCGTGCCGCCAGCACCTTGGCTATGCCCAGCCCGATACCGCTGGCCCCGCCGGTGACGAACGCAATCTTCCCTTCGAACGAAGTGATCGGCATCGAGACTCCCGCGCGTGGTTTCCGCCGGTTTGGCAGAGCCACGCGCGGGCGTCCAGCAGCACCGGCTAGGAACGCAGCCGGGCCGAGAGGAAGAAGCTGCGGCCCCGCTCGGGGAAGCCGTCGGTCAGCGAATAGAGATCGTCGAACGCATTGCGCACGCCCGCGCCGATCGTGATGCGGTCGGTCAGGTCGTAATCCACCCGCAGGTTCGCCTGCACGTAGGATCCGATGCGGAAATAGTCCGTGCCCGCCGTGTTCACCGTCCAGCGGTTGGACGCAATCTCCACGCTCGGGATTACATGCAGCGCGTTCAGCGGCGTCCACTCGGCATAGACGAAGGCCTTGTGCGTGGGGACGCCGGTCGGCTCGAAGTCCGGGTTGGACGGATCGCGCAAGTCGCGGTGGATATAGCTGTAGTTCGCGCCCGCCGTGAGCGTAGGGCCCAGTCGCGCATCCAGCGACAGCTCCGCCCCGTAATAATCGCCGCTGCCGACATTGCGGCTCTGGGTAACGGCGTTGTCCGTGCAGGTGGCAGGCGTCGGGCAGACGGTGATGATCGTCGGGAAAGCCACGATGGCATCCGAAACGCGCGAATAGAATACGGCGCCCTTCGCATGGACCGCACCGAAATCGCGCCCGCCGCCCAATTCGAGGTTGGTTGCCCGTTCGGCCCCGAGATCGGGATTCGACGTGGCGCCGCCGAAGCGCGAGCTGAAGCGCTCGAACACCGTGGGGAACCGCGCGCGTGAGGAAACGCTGGCGTAGACATTGCCGCCGCCGTCCGTCGGCCGCCATTCGATGCGGCCTTGCGCGTTCCAGGCATCGGCATCGCGGATCGGATAGCTGAACAGTACCGATCCCGTGCTGCCGGGGACTTCGCCGTATTCCTCCGCGTTCTTCAGATCGCGCCAGTCATAGCTGGTGCCGATCGTCGCGGTCAGCGTGGGCGAGAGCGCGCCTTCATATTCGACAGCCGCGCTCCACGTATCTTCCAGGTTGGTCTGCGGCGGCTCTGTCGTGCCGGCGGGGAAGCCTTGCTGGAATTCGACATGCTTGTCGCTGCGATAGTGCAGCGCCACCGACAGCCGGTCGGTGCCGCGCACCTTGAGCGCCAGTTCGGCCGATCCGCCCCACGCCTCGTCCTCGTAATAGGAATTGAACGCGCGGCCCTTGGTCTGGCTGCTCTGCGTGGCATCGTCGAAGGCGCTCAGCAGGTTGTTGAAGGTATTGCGATAGGCGCGGGTCTTCAGCGTCACATTGTCCGACAGCGCGGTGGTGGACAGGAAATAGACACTGTCGATGTTCCACCACGGCCAGCTCCAGTTGCGCTGGATATTGATGGGATCGACCGTGCTGAGCGGCGCGTTCTTCGATCCTTCCTGCCGGGTGTAGCTGATCGAATATTCATCGGTGGCATTGGGCGTGAAGCCCAGCTTGGCATTGACCCGCCAGTCTTCGCTCTTCGAAAAGTCCCGCTCGCCCCCGTCCTCGCTGGCGGTCGGCACGAAGCTGCCGGGCAGATCCCAGTGATCCTGCACATTGCGGGTGAAGCTGGCCTGCGCATACCACTTGTCCTGCCGCGTTCCGACCAGCGCGAAGGCGTTGTAGCCCGCGTAATCGACATCGCGATCCAGCTCCAACGTGCCGCGGGCTTCGGCTTCGAATGCGCTGGTGGGCTTGCGGGTGACGAGGTTGACCGCGCCGCCCATCGCGCCCGGCCCGTCGAACACCGAGGCATAGCCCTTGGCCACCTGGATCTCAGCCAGGTCACCCGTCAGGAAGCGGCCGTAATCCAGCCGGTTGTCGGCTGGCAGATAGACGCGGATGCCGTCGATCGAGAGCGGCACCTGAAAGCGTTCGAACCCGCGCACGAACAGCAGCCGCTCGTTGCGCGAGCCGCCGGAATTGGACGCGGTGACGCCGGGAATCAACGAAGCGGCATCGTCCAGCGTGTAGCGGTTGAAGGTCCGGATCGCATCGCTGTCGATCGACGAGGAGCCTACGATGGCATCCTGCTGCACTTCGCCTTTCACGACGATCTGCCCCAGGCCGAAGCTGGCATCCGCCGCGCCTTCCGCGCTGCCCGATTGAGCCAGGGCTGGCGCCGAAAGCGAGACGAGCGCGCAGGCGGCGAGAAGCTGAAAACGCAAGATATTTCCTCCCGAAAATCGATTTCGCCAACTGCAGGTTGCAGGGTCTATATCCCTTAGAATACGGCGTGCCATATACAGCGGAATACAACCCGAGAAAGAGGTTTCATGCGATTCGTCCCCTGGCTTCCCGTCCTTCTCCTCACTGGTTGCGCAAGTGCCACAGCGCCGCCTGCGCAGCAGGCCTGCACCACGGTGGCGGAGCCATGGAAAGCCCCGCGCACCGCCGATTCCGCGCGCGACGCCGCCGGCGCCGCCAAAGTCCATTTCGCGATCGGCGAAGCCATGCGCTTCACGCTGCATCCGGATGGCGAAGTGGCCTACCGCACCTTGCCGCAAGGCGAGGGAGAGGCGAAGTCCTTCGGCGGCATGGCCAGCTTCACCGTCGAACGTCCCGGCACCTATAGCGTGGGCCTGAGCGAGCCGATCTGGATCGACGTGGTGGAAGATGGGAAACCGGCCCAATCCATCCGGTTCGGCACCGGCGCCGCCTGCTCGGGCATCCGCAAGGCCGTCACCTTCAACCTCGCGGCGGGCGAACACGGGCTGGAACTGTCGGGAAGCACCGAACGGGAAGTGGCGGTGCTGATCACGCCGGTGCCCTGAACGGAGCTGTCGTCACCCACCGCCGCGCGATGCCTTAAGAAAAAGGCCGTGAGGATTGCTCCTCACGGCCTTGTTTTTGCTGGTTTTAGCCAGGCTTCAATCGTCCTTGAGGAAGGCCGGAATGTGGTCCGGCGCCGGGCCGCGGTCGTCGTCGCGGTCGCGGCGGTTTTCGCTGCGCTCGCGGCGCGGGCCACGGTCGCGATCGCGGCCGCCCCGGTCACCACCACGGTCACCGCCCCGATCGCCACGCGGCCCACGGCGATCGCCGTCACGGCCGCCACGCCCGCCTTCGCGGTCGCCACGCGGCTCGCGCGGCGGACGGGTGTCTTCCAGTTCCCCACCGGTTTCCTGGTCGACCACGCGCATCGACAGGCGGACCTTGCCGCGCTGGTCGATCTCGAGGACCTTGACCTTCACTTCCTGGCCTTCGGTAACGACGTCGGTGGGCTTTTCCACCCGCTCGTTCTTCATCTCGGATACGTGGACGAGGCCGTCCTTGCCGCCCATGAAGTTCACGAACGCGCCGAAATCGACGATGTTGACCACCTTGCCGGTGTAGATCTTGCCGATCTCGGGCTCTTCGACGATGCCCTGGATCCACTTCTTGGCGGCTTCGATCTGGCTGATGTCGGAAGAGCTGATCTTGATAACGCCTTCGTCGTCGATGTCCACCTTCGCGCCGGTTTCGGCCACGATCTCGCGGATCACCTTGCCGCCGGTGCCGATGACGTCACGGATCTTCGACTTGTCGATCTGGATCGTCTCGATGCGCGGGGCGTGGGCAGACAGCTCGGTGCGGGCGGAGCCCAGCGCCTTGGTCATCTCGCCCAGGATATGCGCGCGGCCGGCCTTTGCCTGCTCCAGCGCCTTGGCCATGATCTCACGAGTGATGCCGGCGATCTTGATATCCATCTGCAAGGACGTGATACCGGCTTCGCTGCCGGCGACCTTGAAGTCCATATCGCCCAGGTGATCCTCGTCACCCAGGATATCGCTGAGAACGGCGAACTCGTCCCCTTCCAGGATCAGGCCCATGGCGATGCCGGAAACCGGGCGTTCGATCGGAACGCCGGCGTCCATCATGCTCAGACAGCCGCCGCACACCGTGGCCATCGACGAAGAGCCGTTGGACTCGGTGATGTCGGACAGGATGCGGATCGTGTACGGGAAATCGTCATGGCTGGGCAGCACCGGGTGCAGCGCCCGCCAGGCGAGCTTGCCATGCCCGATCTCACGCCGGCCCGGGGCGCCGAAGCGGCCCACTTCACCGACCGAATAGGGCGGGAAGTTGTAGTGTAGCATGAAGCGCGAATAAGACAGGCCTTCCAGCCCGTCGATCATCTGCTCGGAATCCTTGGTGCCGAGCGTGGTCGTGCAGATCGCCTGCGTTTCGCCGCGGGTAAACAGCGCCGAGCCATGCGTGCGCGGCAGGAAGCCGACGATCGCCTCGATCGGGCGGACCTGATCGAGCTTGCGCCCGTCGATTCGCGCGCCGTCCTTGAGGATCGCGGTGCGGACGATATCCGCCTCGATCTTCTTGGTCAGCTTGTTGGCGGTCATGCTCGTCTGGCCGTCGGCCTCGGCATAATGCGCCTTGACCTTGGCCCGCGCCTCGTTGAGCGCGTTCGAGCGGGCCGACTTGTCGGTCAGCTTGTAGGCGGCCGCGATGTCGGCACCGACCAGCTTCTTGATCTCGGCCTTCATCGCCGCGTTGTCGCTGACGACGATTTCCCACGGATCCTTGGCAGCCTGCTCGGCCAGTTCAACGATCGCGTTGATGACCTTCTTCGATTCCTCGTGCGCGAACATGACCGCGCCGAGCATCTCGTCCTCGGTCAGTTCCTTCGCTTCGGATTCGACCATCATCACGGCGTCGTGCGTGGCCGCGACGACGAGATCGAGGCGGCCTTCGGCGAGCGCGGCGTCCTGCTTCGGATTGAGGACGTATTCGCCGTCGATGAAGCCGACGCGGCAGCCGCCGATCGGGCCCATGAAAGGCACGCCCGAGATCGTCAGCGCGGCCGAGGCGGCGATCATCGCCACGATATCGGCCTCGGTCTCACCATCATAGGAAAGAACCTGGGCGATAACGTTGATTTCGTTATAGAACCCTTCCGGGAACAGCGGGCGGATCGGCCGGTCGATCAGGCGGCTGGTCAGCGTTTCCTTCTCGGTCGCCCCACGCTCGCGCTTGAAGAAGCCGCCCGGGATGCGCCCGGCGGCGGAGAACTTTTCCTGATAGTGGACGGTCAGCGGGAAGAAGTCCTGCCCTTCCTTGACCGACTTGGCGGCGGTGACGGCGCACAGCACCACGGTTTCGCCATAGGTCGCCAGCACGGCGCCATCGGCCTGGCGGGCAATACGCCCGGTTTCCAGAGTGAGGGTTTTTCCGCCCCACTCCAGCGATACGGTTTTCGTGTCGAACATGTGTTTTCCTTCGTGAACCCGCGACGCCCTATTGCGTGGCGGGGCCTGCATGCCGGGTATGCCGTCCCGGTCCGGTCAGGGGCCTTTCGATGCCCCAAGGCCCCTTCGCCGGATTGCGAAGGACGACCTCTTTCTTCTTCGCCACCCCGAATGGAGAGGTGCGCTTCCTGCTCGCCATGTGGCCGCATCGGCGGGAATGGCGAGCCTATATAAACGAACGGCCCCGGAAGCTCCGGGGCCGCCCGCGAAACTCTTATTTCCGCAGACCCAGTTTCTGGATCAGGGCGTTATAGCGCTCTACGTCCTTCTTCTTGACGTAGGCCAGCAGGCTGCGGCGCTTGTTGACCATCATCAGCAGGCCGCGGCGCGAATGGTTGTCCTTGTGGTGATCCTTGAAGTGCTCGGTAAGGTTGCGGATACGCTCGGTGAGGATCGCGACCTGCACTTCGGGAGACCCGGTATCGCCCTTCGCGCGGGCGTTGTCCTTGATGATTTCCTGCTTCTTTTCGGCCGTGACCGACATACCATTTACTCCGCGGTATCGACTAGGTTGAACCCCCGGACGACTTTCGCCGTCCCGCCCGAAACCTCCATCAAAGCCACCGGAACGCTGCCGGCCATAGCAAGGATGAGCCCATCGGACTGGGGCATTCCGGAAAGGACCCGGCCCTGGCGGACCGCCTGCGCGCTTTCCGGATCGAGGGTGAGGGCCGGGATACCGTCCAGCCCCGCCTCCAGCGGCAGGAGGTGGTCTTCAAGGGGCGCGCCGTTACCGATTTCCTCCAGATTGTCCAGTGAAATCGCCCGGCTTTCGGTGAAAGGGCCGGCCTTGACCCGCCTCAGATAAGAGACGTGCCCCACCGTTCCAAGGGCCTTGGCGATATCGCGCGCCAGGGAACGAATATACGTGCCCTTCGAGACGGTGGCCAGCAGCGTGACCGCATCGGCCCCATCGGCAACTCCGCCGACGATCTGGAGCGAATGGATCGCGACCTTGCGGCTGGCCAGTTCGACGGCATCGCCGGACCGCGCCCGATCATAGGCGCGCCGGCCATCGACCTTTATCGCCGAATAGGCCGGCGGAACCTGCTCGATCTCACCGGTGAACTGCGCGCAGATCGCCGTGACGGCGGCCCGCGAAGGCCGGTCGCTGCTTGCAGCGATCACCTCTCCCTCGGTATCGAGCGTATCGGTTTCTGTGCCGAAGGCGATCGTGAAGGCATAGGCCTTGTCGCTGTCCAGCATGCGCCCGGCCAGCTTGGTCGCCTCGCCCAGCGCAATCGGCAGGACGCCTTCCGCCAGCGGATCCAGCGTGCCGCCATGGCCGACTTTCACCTTGCCATAGCCGGCGCGGCGCAGGACACGCTTGACCGCCGCCACGGCCTGGGTGGAACCCAGGCCGCGCGGCTTGTCGAGGATCAGCCAGCCGTGCGGATGAGGCGGCGTGATCGCCGTCATTCCGGGAACGCCAGCTTTCGGCCATGATCGCGCACCGCGGGCGGCCAGTCGTAGCTGAAGTGATCGTAGCCGACCCTGTTGCCGGCATAGATCTCGCGCACCGCGTCCACGAAATGCGGCAGATCGCCGGCCATCACGTTGAGAAAGCGATAGGCCGCATCATGGCGGTCCCGCTCTCCCCGGCCCTGGCGCATCGCCTCGTCCACCAGCTTGCGCAAGGTTGCCGAAGCGCTGGTGCGCTGGCTCGCCAGCCATTCCCAGTGGCGCGGGAGCAGAGTCACTTCCTTCGCCGCGACACCCAGCGAGGGGCGCCCGCGCTGGCGGGGCGCCTGCGCCTCGGGCCGCAAGTCGAGATCGATTTGCCGGCCGGTCTCGTCATCGAAAGCCAGCAGGTCCGAACTGCGTTCGAGCGGCGGCAGGGCGCGCATCGTCGGCACCACGTCCTCGGGCGTGCCGCGTGCGAGGACTTCGTTCTTCAGGAAAACCGTCAAAGTCATGGGAACCTCCATTCGGAGGTCATATATTTACCCGGGTAATAATTATCCAGCGAAAAATGCCGCCAAATGCAGATATTGCTCCAGCGCCCAGAGCACCGGGGGCCAGACCACGCGCTGGACGATGCCCAGGTGCGGGAAGAAATAAGGGATCACCAGCAGGAGAAGGAACAGCAGCGGAAACCCGAACGGGCGCAGCTTCTCGTAAACCTGGGCGGCCTTCGGCGGCAGCAGCCCCTCGACGATGTGGGAGCCGTCGAACGGCGGAAGCGGAAGCAGGTTGAACAGCGCCAGGAACAGATTGATCACGATGAAGGATGTCAGCGCGAACAGCACGAAGCCCGCGCCCGAGGCCGGCGCGGCGGCGCTCAGCATCATCAGGTTCATGATCGCCGCAGGGTCCGTCACATCCGGCATCGCCATGCGCAGGAAAAGGCCGAGCACGACCGCGCCGATCGCCGCCAGGACGAGATTGGTTCCCGGCCCCGCGGCGGCGACGGCCATCATCCCGAAGCGCGGATTGTCCAGCCGCCACTTGTTCACCGGCACCGGCTTGGCCCAGCCGAACACCGGCGCCCCGGCCAGCGCCAGCATCCCCGGCAGGATCACCGTGCCCAGCGGATCGACATGGCGCAGCGGATTGAGACTGAGCCGCCGCCGTTCCTTGGCGGTGGGATCGCCGAGCAGCAGCGCCGTCCAGCCGTGAGCCACTTCATGGAACACGATGGCGACCACCAGCGCGGGGATCAGCGCGAGCGCCGTCAGGAGAGTTTCGTTCATCGCGATGCCAGATAGGAAGCCGGTCAGTCGCTTTCGAGATCGCGCGCCACGCGCGGATCGTTCAGCAGGCGCTCGATCCGGTCAGCCTCGTCAAAGCTCGCGTCCGCGAGGAACTTCAGCCTGGGCGCGAACTTCAACCCCAGGCGCTGCGCGACCTCGCGCTGGAGAAAGGCGGTGTTCTGCCTCAGCGCCGTCAGCACCGCTTGCTCGTCACCGCCCAGCAGCGGCTTGGCATAGACCCGCGCCTGGCGCAGGTCGGGCGACATGCGCACTTCGGTGATCGACACCGTGTGAGCCGAAAGCGTATCGTCATGCACCTGCTCGCGCATGAGCAGCTCGGAAAGAACGTGGCGCACCCGTTCGCCCACTTTGAGCAGGCGGACGGATGCATCCTCGGAAGTATGGGCGTGTCGGGGCATGGTCCTCAGGTGAAGCTGCAGTAGCACCAGCTAACATGAACGCGGGTAGAGTCGAGCTGAGCGCCGTACCGGAGCATATTGAAAAAATCGGCCCTCCAGGCTATAGACTGAGAACCACTACGGTTGAAGCTTCCAAACTTCACCTTCGAGAGCCCGGGTGTTCCAGCGCCCGGGCTCTTCCATATTGGGGGCCGGCGTTCCAGCACCGACCCCCGCACTGGCTACTTGCGACCCAATTCAACGAGCTTGATCACAAGTCCGACGAGACCGACCACGAGAGTCGCCACGCCCAAAACCAGAACCACAACGGTATCAACTTCCATCCATATCACCCCCGTTCCGCCGCTGGTTGCGGCGCACGTGGCGTAATGGACTCGATGCCTCCCGCCTAGACTGGAACGCGTAAGTATCCTGGATACTTAGCGGTCGGTCACAGCGTCCGTTCGCGTTCCTCCACCTCGAACACCTCGAGCATGTCGCCCGCCTTGATGTCGTTGGTGTCGGCCAGCACCACGCCGCATTCCAGGCCCGCGCGGACTTCGTCCACGTCGTCCTTGAAACGGCGCAGCGAGGCGATCGTGGTGGCGGAAACGATGACGTCCTGGCGCGTGAGGCGCGCGTGGAGGCCCTTGCGGATCGCGCCTTCGAGCACCAGCAGGCCCGCCGCCTTGTCGCGCTTGCCAGCCGGGAACACCTGCTTGACCTCGGCGCGGCCGACCACGTTCTCGACCCGCAGCGGGCCGAGTTCGCCGGCCATTTCCTTCGCGATCTCCTCGGTCAGGTGATAGATGACGTCGTAATACTTCATCTCCACCTTGGTGCGCTCGATCAGCTCGCGCGCCTTGGCGTTGGGCCGCACGTTGAACCCGATGATCGGCGCCTTGGAAGCAGCCGCAAGGGTCACGTCGCTTTCCGTGATCGCCCCCACGCCGGAATGCAGCACACGCACCTTGATCTCGTCATTCGAGAGGTTGTGCAGCGCATTGACGATGGCTTCGGTCGATCCTTGCACGTCGGCCTTCACCACCAGCGGGAATTCGATCACGTCGCTGTTCAGCCCCGCGAACATCGCATCCAGGCTGGTCGGCGCGGTGGCGGTGCGCTTGGCGGTCGCCTGCGTCTGGCGGTATTCGGCCACCTCGCGCGCCCGCGCCTCGCTGTCGACCACCGTCAGCCGGTCGCCTGCCTGCGGCACGCCGCCCAGGCCCAGCACTTCGACCGGCATGGCCGGGCCCGCTTCCTTGACCTGCTGCCCCTTGTCATCGACCAGCGCGCGCACGCGCCCGCTCTCCGTGCCGACCACGAAGACGTCGCCGCGCTTGAGCGTGCCCCGGCTGACCAGCACCGTGGCGACGGGGCCGCGGCCCTTGTCGAGCCGCGCCTCGATCACGGTGCCTTCGGCATCGCGGTCGGGCCGCGCCTTGAGCTCGAGCAGTTCGGCCTGGAGCAGGATCTTCTCGATCAGCTCGTCCAGCCCCTGCCCCGTCTTGGCGGAGACTTCCACGTCCTGCACATCACCGCTCATCTCCTCGACCACCACTTCGTGTTCGAGCAGGCGTTCGCGGATGCGCTGGGGGTTGGCTTCGGGCTTGTCGGCCTTGGTGATCGCCACGATCATCGGCACGCCCGCGGCCCGGGTGTGATTGATGGCCTCCACCGTCTGCGGCATGATCCCGTCATCGGCGGCCACCACCAGCACCACGATATCGGTCACGTTCGCGCCGCGGGCGCGCATCTGCGTGAACGCCTCGTGGCCCGGCGTGTCGAGCACGGTGATCTTCTGCTTGTTCTTGGTGGTGATCTGATAGGCGCCGATGTGCTGGGTGATGCCGCCGGCCTCGCCCTTCACCACGTCCGTGCCGCGCAGGGCGTCGAGCAGGCTGGTCTTGCCGTGATCGACATGGCCCATGATCGTCACCACCGGCGGACGCGGCTTCAGCGTCTCTTCGGGATCGAAATCCTCGCTGGTGTCGATATCGACATCGCTTTCGCTCACGCGTTCGATGCGATGGCCGAATTCCTCGACCAGCAGTTCGGCGGTGTCCTGGTCGATCGTCTGGTTGACGGTGACCATCATGCCCATGTTGAACAGCGCCTTCACCAGATCGGCGCCCTTCTCGGCCATGCGGTTGGCGAGTTCCTGCACGGTGATCGCTTCGGGCACGATCACGTCGCGTACCTGCTTCTCACGCACCTGCGACTGGCCGGAGTAGTGCGCCCGGCGCTCCTTCTCGCGAGCGCGCTTGAGCGCGGCGAGCGAACGCGCACGCGCGCCTTCGTCCTCGTTCAGCGCGCGGGTGACGGTCAGCTTGCCCGACTGGCGGCGGTTGTCGGCGCCGCGATCCCCGCGTCCGGCGGGGGCGCTCTTGCCCCGTTCCTCGCGCTTCTTCTCGGGCCGCTTGGGCTCCGGGCGAGCGACGGGCGTGAACTTGCGCGGCGCGGGCGTGGGCGAGCCGGCGGCTTGCTCCTGCCCGGCTTCTTCGGCGGGGGCCGGAGCGGGCTCGACCACGGCCTCGGCCTCAGCCTCGGCGGCCTGCCCTTCGGCAGCGCGCGCCTTGGCCGCTTCCTCTTCGGCGCGGCGGTTTTCTTCGATACGGCGCTTCTCTTCCTCGATCGCCTGGGCGCGCTCTTCCTCCTCGCGGCGCCGCGCTTCCTCGGTCAGGCGCAGGCGGTCTTCCTCAGCCTCGCGCTGCAAGCGGGCGACGCGTTCCTGCGGCGTTTCGCCCGCAGGCGCGGCCTTGCGCTTCGGCGGGGGGGGCGGAGGGGGCGGCGGCGGAGCGGGGGCGGCGACCGGCTCCGGCGCGGCGGCGGGCGCCTCGCCCGGCTTGCCGATCACGCGGCGCCGCTTGACCTCGACCACCACCTTGTTGGTGCGGCCGTGGCTGAAGGTCTGCTTGACCTCGCCGGCATCGACCGAACGCTTGAGCCCCAGCGGCTTGCGGGTGCGCGTCGGTGTGGTGTCGTTGTCGCTCATGTGTTCTCAATAGTCCTTCAAAACTCGATCGTCGCCTGCTTATCGGGCGGTCAGGCCGCCCGGTTCGCTCCGGCATCCGGTGGACGCTCCGTCCCCAGGAAATTCAGCAAGCGCCGCAGCGGGATCGCGACCCGCCCGGCCGATGCCCGATCGGCCAGCGCCAGGTGGACGACGTTGTCGCGGCCCAATGCCACAGACAAAGCCGCCCGGTCCAGTGGCAGGCGCAGGCCTGCAAGATCGGTGCCTTCGGCATCGGCGCCGACACGAAAGGCCTGGTCGAGCTTGCGGCTCCCATCTTCCCCCGCGTCGGCGGCGTGATAGAGCGCGGCCGCCCTGCCCAGGCGCAGCTCGTTCGCGATCCGATCCGATCCCAAGATAAGCTTCCCCGCCCGCATTTCGAGCCCCAGGCGATCGAGAAGCGCGCGCAGCAACGCGCTTTCGACGCGTTCGGGCAAATCGGCCGGAATGACCAGCGCCCCGGTCTTGAAGGCGCGCGACAGGGCGACCTTGAGCTTTCCGGAGGCGAAGGCATCATCCAACTCGCCGCGAGGCACGCCGATCCACGCGCCCCGGCCGGGCGCCTTTGCCAGAGCATCGGGCAGCACGTCGCCGTCTGGCGAAACCGCCAGCCGCACGAGTTCATCGCGCCCGGCGACGCGGCCCGTCAGGACGCATCGCCGTTCGCTCCCCTCGCGTTCCCGCGAGAGGGGCCTGTCGCTTTCGACTAGCGGTTCATTGCGAGGATTCCGCATCGGCGGCCTCCTCGGTTGCAGGCCCGTCGGAAACGGGCTCGGAAGCCGGAGCTTCCTCGTCATCGAACCAGTGGGCGCGGGCAGCCATGATGATCTCGTTGCCCTGCTCCTCGCTCAGCGCGAATTCGCCGAGCACGCCGCCCTTGTCCTCCGTGCGCGCCCGGCGCAGCGGCGGGCCGGCCTCGGGGCCACGGCGGCGGGGCGCCTCTCGCTTGCGGGCGATCAGCTCGTCCGTCGCCAGGTCGGCGAGATCGTCGAGCGTCTTGACGCCGGCCTTGCCGAGCACCACCAGCATCTGCTCCGTGAGATGCGGCAGTTCCGCCAGGGCATCCTCGACGCCCAGGTCGCGGCGTTCCTTGCGGTAGGCCTGCTCCTGGCGATCGAGCGCTTCGCGGGCGCGGTGCTGCAATTCCTCGGCCAGTTCCTCGTCGAAACCTTCGATAGAGGCCAGTTCCTCCAGCTCGACATAAGCCACTTCGTTGAGCTCGGCGAAGCCCTCGGCGACGAGGAGCTGGCTCAACGTCTCGTCCACGTCGAGCTCTTCCTCGAAGGTCTTCGAGCGCTCGGCGAATTCCCGCTGCCGCTTCTCCGAGGCTTCGTCCTCGGTCATGATGTCGATCTGGCTTTCGGTCAGCTGGCTGGCCAGCCGCACGTTCTGCCCCCGGCGGCCGATTGCCAGCGAAAGCTGGTCATCCGGCACGACGACCTCGATGCGGTTCTCATCCTCGTCGAGTACCACGCGGCTCACCGTCGCCGGTTGCAGCGCGTTGACGACGAAGGTGGCCGTATCCTCGCTCCACGGGATGATGTCGATCTTCTCGCCCTGCAGTTCCTGTACCACCGCCTGCACGCGGCTGCCCTTCATGCCGACGCAGGCGCCGACCGGGTCGATGCTGGAATCGCGGCTGATCACGCCGATCTTGGCGCGGCTGCCCGGATCGCGGGCGGCCGCCTTGATCTCGATGATGCCGTCGTAGATCTCGGGCACTTCCTGCGCGAACAGCTTCTTCATGAACTCGGGATGCGCGCGGGACAGGAAGATCTGCGGCCCGCGATTGTTACGCTCCACCTTGAGGATCAGCGCGCGGACACGCTCGCCAACGCGTGCGGCCTCGCGGGGGATCTGCTGGTCGCGGCGGATGACCCCCTCGGCGCGGCCGAGGTTGACGATCACATGGCCGAATTCGACCGACTTGATGACCCCGGTGATGATCTCGCCGGCGCGATCCTTGAATTCCTCGTACTGGCGCTCGCGCTCGGCATCGCGGACCTTCTGGAAGATCACCTGCTTGGCGCTCTGCGCGTCGATGCGGCCGAGATCGATCGGCGGCAGCGGATCGACGATATAATCGCCCAGCGCGGCGCCGGGTTGCAGCTTTTCGGCCTGCTTAAGATCGACCTGCTTGAAGTAGTCCTCGACCTCCTCGACCACCTCGACAACGCGCCACAGGCGCAAGTCGCCGGTCAGCGGATCGAGCTTGGCGCGGATGTCGTTCTCGGCGCCATAGCGCGCGCGAGCGGCCTTCTGGATCGCCTCTTCCATCGCTTCGATGACGATCGCCTTGTCGATCATCTTCTCGCTGGCGACGGAATTCGCGATCGCGAGCAATTCGGCCTTGTTGGCGGAAATCGGACTGGCCATCAGTCGGTTGCCTTCTCTTCCTCGGAAACGTCTTCGATCTCTTCGGCGCCCGTCATGTCGAGCGGCCGACTGGCGGCGATCAGCTTGTCCGTCAGGACCAGCTTCGCCGAGCTGATTGTCGTCAGCGGCACTTCCATGCGGCCCGCCTTGCGGTCCTCGATGGTGACGATGCCGCCTTCGATCCCGATCAGTTCGCCGCGCAACCTGCGATGCTCGCCCACCGGCTCGGCCAGCGAAAGGTTCGCTTCGTGCCCGGCCCACTGGGCATAGTCCTTCGCCCGGGTCAGCGGCCGATCGATGCCGGGAGAGCTGACCTCGAGGTTATAGGCCCCGCGCACCAGCTCCTCGCCCGCTTCCTCGATCGCATCGATCCGGTCGGAAATGCGGCGCGACAGGGCCATGCACTGATCCACCACCAGTTGCCCGGTCGCGGGATCCTCGGCCATGACCTGCAGCGTGCGCTCCTCCCCGGAACCGGCCAGCTTCACGCGCACAAGCTCGAAGCCGAGGGCCTTCGCCTCGGGCTCGATCACTTCTGTCAGGCGCGTGATATCGGCCATCTACATTCCATAAGCGCCATGGCAAAACCGCTTCGTGCCGGCCCCGAGGCGCCAGCACCTGGCATTGTCACGACAATGTCGGGATGGGGCGCAAATAGGGGGGAACCGAAGCAAAAGCAAGAAGCCGTGCACGATCCCCGCATTGCCCTGTGCAAAAGGAGGCGGTAGGCTCTCCCGGACAGCACCCGCGCGAGACTGTGGTGCCCAATGGGAGAGACATTATGAGATATTCTCTTGTCGCGGCCCTTGCCGTGGCGATTTCGGCCACGGCCGTCGCCCAGGATCAACCGGCTTCCGCATCGGGTTGGCAGACTTTCGAGGAAGATGGCGGCAGATCGGGCGCGATTCTCAAGGCCGACAACGGTTCTCAGATCGTCATCAAATGCGACAAGCCCGGCAAGCGGGAAGTCCACGCCATGATCATGTCCGCCAACGACAAGCTGGCCGTGCCCAACGATCGGCCGATATCGCGCCCGATCCGCTTCCAGTTCGACAACAAGTCGCCCGCGACCGAAAACTGGCGCTTCTACGAAACCTACGCCATGGCCTCCGGCAAGACCGGGGATCGCGCGCTGGCGCGTTTCATCGTGGATTTGCGCAAGGCAAATAAGGTCCGCACGATCCTGAGCACCGGCATCGGGCCGGATGTCGACTTGTCCTTCGACGTGGCCGGGGCGCAGGAAGCGATCGCGCACGTTTACGAAGCCTGCCGCGACAGCGCACCGGCTTAAGCCCGGGTCACCGCCTTCATTCGCTGAGCCCGTGCTTGCGGATGCAGTGGCGTAGCTGGTCGTAAGTCAGCCCCAGGGCCTTGGCGGTCTGGCGCTGGTTCCAGCGATTGCGGCCCAGGTGATGCTCCAGGATCGCGCGCTCGTGGGCGTCCACGGCGGCGCGAAGGTCCGCCACGGTATCATAGTCGCCACGCGCCGGGCGGGGGGGACTGACGTCTTCCCCTCCCCGATCCGCTGGGCGCACGGGCGCCGCGGGCTTCCACGGGCTGTCGAACGGATCGAATTGAACATGCGCGATGGGCTCGCCCCAATCGCCCCATCGATAGACTGCGCGTTCGACCACGTTGCGCAATTCGCGCACGTTGCCCGGCCAGGGATAGGAATCGAGCTGCTGCCGGACATGCGGCGCAAAGCCCGGCCAGGCTTCCCAGCCGACCTCGGCCGCCATGCGCCGGCCGAAATAATCGGCCAGCACGTCGATATCCCCCTCGCGCACGCGCAGCGGGGGCAGCGTGATCACCTCGAAGCATAGCCGGTCGAGCAGATCGGCGCGAAAGCGGCCTTCTTCCGCCAAGGCGGGCAGGTTCTCATTGGTCGCGGCGACGATGCGCGTGTCGACCCGTACGGGCCGGGAGGAACCGATGCGCGTGACCTCGCCATATTCCACCGCGCGCAACAACCGCTCCTGCGCGGCCATCGACAGCGTGCCGACCTCGTCCAGGAACAAGGTGCCGCGATCCGCCTCCTCGAACCGCCCCGCCCGCGCCCGGGTGGCGCCGGTGAAGGCGCCCGCCTCGTGCCCGAACAGCTCGGCCTCGATCAGTGTCTCGGGCAAGGCCGCGCAATTCATCGTGACGAGCGGCTCCTCCCACCGGTCGGACAGGCGGTGAAGGCGCTCGGCGATCAGTTCCTTGCCCGTCCCTCGCTCGCCGATCACCAGTACGGGGCGGCGCATCGGCGCGGCGCGGCTGGCGCGCTCAACGGCATCCAGGAATGCGCCCGACTGGCCGATGAATTGCTGGGTTTCCCGCTCCATGACCAAGATATAGCGGATTTCCCCATATGCTGGCAATCTTCACCATGTGGTGCCGCCAGCCCCTGCTGAAATATCACGTTTTTCCGCCTTTTTGGCGATTTGGCACGGTGCTTGCTGAAAGGAGTTTCATCAAAGGTCAGGAAGGAACACCAGTGATGTACGATCGCGAATTCTTCACCAGCAAGCTCGGCCTCGCCGCGCTGGTAAGCATTGCCGCGATGGTCGCCTTCAACATCGTCGCGTTGAGCCATCAACTCGACCAACCGCAGGAGACGCGAATCGTCTCCGCGTCTATGGTGGAGCTGGCATGAGCGCAGAGGACGATCCGCTGACACCGATCGGCTCGGGCAAGGATGAAAACCGGGCCCGCGCCTCGCGCCTCGACCGCGAGATCGAACGCCTGCGGACCAGCCCAACGCCGACCAGCGGTCAGTCGCTCGAAACCTCGATCAATTCCTTCGTTTCCGGAGTTCCATGGATGGGCATTTTTTCCCGCACCCGCGATATCATCGCCGCCAATTTCAACGAGCTGCTCGATCACGCCGACGATCCGGCGAAGATGATCCGGATGATTATCCTGGAGATGGAAGAAACGCTGGTGGAAGTTCGCGCCAGCGCGGCGCGCACGATCGCGGACCAGAAGGAAATGCACCGCCATTGCGTGAAGCTGGAAAAGCTCCAGGCCGACTGGGGCGAGAAGGCGCAGCTTGCCCTTAGCAAGGATCGCGAGGACCTGGCCCGGGCGGCGCTGGTGGAAAAGAAGCGCGCGGCCGACATGGCCGACCAGCTCAAGCAGGAAATCGCCGTGCTCGACGACGCGCTGCGCGCCTATGAGCAGGACATCGCCAAGCTGCAGAACCGCCTGCGCGAGGCGCGCAGCCGGCAGACGCAGATCGCCGCCCGCCTGGAAAGCGCCGAGAACCGCGTCAAGCTGCGCAGCCTGATGACCAATGAGCGCGTGGACGAGGCGCTGACCCGCTTCGACCAGCTCGAACGGAGAGTCGATTATGCCGAGGGCCGCGCCGATGCGCTGTCGATCGCCGATGGCGCCAAGCCGACTCTGGCCGAAGAGATCGCCGCGCTCGAAGGCAGCGACAAGATCGACGAGGAACTGGAAGCCATGAAGCGCGCGCTCGGCAAGGGCGACGACGAGACGAAGGGGGAATAAGCCGTGGAGGGTTTCGTCGCCATTGTGGCCATATTCATCGGCCTGCCGTGGATCATCTTCCACTACATCACCAAGTGGAAGACGGCCGCCACTATCACCAACGACGACGAGCACTTGCTGGAAGAGCTTTATCAGCTCGCCAAGCGGCTCGAAGAACGGATGGATACGGTGGAGCGCCTGGTCGCATCCGACAATCCCGAGGTCAGGCCGGCGCGCCTGGTTCCTGGCCGGGAGATCGACAACGAACCGCTGCGCGAGCTGGATCGCCTGCTCGCCGAGAAGGGAGCCCGCAAGTGACCAGCGAACGCACCCGATTCTACCGCGACAAGCAGAACGCCAAGCTGATGGGCGTATGCTCGGGGCTTGAAGACTACACCGGCATCAACGCCGTGTGGTGGCGGCTGGGCTTCATCATCCTGACGATCAGCACCGGCTTCGGCTTGCCCGCCTATTTCGCGCTCGGCCTGCTTTCGATGAAGAAGCCCGCGCACCTTTACGTGGACGAGCAGGAGCAGCGTTACTGGCAGCGAGTCCGCCAGTCGCCCAAGCGCACGGCCCGCGAAATCCGCGCGCGCTTCCGCGATATCGACCGCCGCCTGGCGGATGTCGAAACCTACTACGTCACCAGCAATCCGCGCCTGTCGGCCGAGATTGAACGGCTGCGCTGAGCGAGACCAGAGGAGCACTGAGATGGGAGATCTCGTTCCAATCGTCGGCACCCTGGCACCGTTCCTGATGGTGATCGGCATTGTCTGGGTCCGCAGCAACGCCAAGCTGGAGGAAAAGCGCATCGCCACCACGGCGGAAACCAGCGCCGAGAAGGCCGCGCAATATTCCAGCCGGATCGCCGAGATGGAGGACCGCATCCGCGTGCTCGAACGCATCGTGACCGACAAGGGCTACGACGTCGCCACGCAGATCGAGGCCCTGCGCGACCAGCGGCGGGTGGACGAACAGATCGCCGAGCTCAAGGAGAGGAGTGCCGCGCGATGAACGATGTGAACATCGTATTTGCCCTGCTGTTGTTGTTTGGCTTCATGGGGGCAATGCGATCCTGCGGGGCGGGCCGTCAGCGGCGCCGGATGAAGGAAACCATCGCCGACTTGCAGAGCGCGCAGGCTTCGGCGCCGCCCGCGCTGCCCGGCGCGAGCCGGGAACAGGTGGAAAGCCTCGAAGCACGGGTCCGGGTTCTGGAGCGTATCGTCACCGATCGCGGCTACGACGTCGCCACCCAGATCGAGGCCCTGCGCGACAAGCCCGCCGCGCGCCTGGCCACGGCCACCGAGGAGACCCACTGATGGACGTGGTGCAACAGATCCTGCCCTATATCGGCTGGGCGATCGCCGGCGTGGTCGCGGTGTCGCTCGGCGGCATCCTGGCCAGCGTCCACAACACGCGGCTCAAGATCAAGAACGGCTATCCCATCGAAGGCATGTGGGGCCAGTCCCTGAAGCCGGGAACCGACGCGGAATCCAAGGAGCGGATCAAGCTGCTGACCCAGGAGAACGCCTCGCTGCGGGCCGAGCTGGGCTCGATGAAGGACCGCCTGGCGGTGGTCGAGCGAATCGTGACCGACAAGGGTTTCGACGTCGCCCGGCAGATCGATGCGCTGCGCGACGCGAAGCTGGAGGATGGAAGGAAAACGCAATGAGCTTCTGGACCGCGATCGTCGTGATCGTCGCCATCGTGGCGGTGACCGAAGTGATGAAGGCGAAGCATCGCGCCCGGCACGGGATCACGACCGATCACATGGGCAACGAGAAGCCGCTCATGCGCGAGAATACGGAACTCAAGCGCGAGATCGAGGATCTGCGCGAACGGGTGAAAGTGCTGGAACGGATCGCCACCGAGGACCGCGATACCAAGCGGCTTTCGGCCGAGATCGAGAGCCTGCGCGACAAATAGGCGCGCCAGGCAGGGAGACACGCGACAATGAGCCAGGAATTGCTGATCGCCGCCAGTGCCCTCGCCGGTTTGCTGGTCGTGGCCTTCACCGTGCTCAAGGGCTGGCAGGACTGGCTGGCGCTGAAAACACGCGAGCTTGAGAACGGCCGCCGGCATGGCGAGATCGAAGGCGGGGCGCGCGAAGGCGCCGCGCGGATCGAGCTTGCCGACCTGAAGGAACGCATCCGCAAGCTGGAAGCCATTGCCAGCGGGGTGGACCTGTGATCTTTTTCCACTCGTCATTGCGAGCGAAGCGACGCAATCCAGGACGTATTGCACTGCGCCCTGGATTGGTTGGCCGGTGGCCAGCTTCGCTTCCGTCGCTTCGCTCCTCGCAATGACGAACGTGGTTGCACCTTCTTGCTGACACGATAGGGGCGGGGAATGCGTTCCCTTTCCGATATCCTCGACGAATACGAATTCCTCGACGCCGACGAACGCTATCGCCTGCTGATCGAACTGGGCCGCGAGCTGGAGGAGATGCCCCAGGCGCTGAAGACCGATGCCACGCTGGTGCGCGGCTGCTCGGCCAGCGTGTGGGTCTATCCCACCGAGCGGGACGGGCGCCTGCATTTCCTGGCCGACAGCAACGCCGCGATCACCAAGGGCATCGTCGCCCTGGTGCTGAGCGCGGTGCAGGACAAGCCGGCGGGGGAAGTGGCCGCGATGGACGTGGCCCAGGCGCTGGAGCCGTTCGACCTCAGGAACCAGCTCAGTTCCAACCGCACCCAGGGCGTACCCAACATGATCGCGCTGGTACAGCGCCACGCCGCGCGGCTGGCGGAGGCATAAAATGCTGGCTTTTGCCGGCCCAAGCGCGGGCTGGCTTGAAATGGCGCGGTTCCGGCGTAAGTGCCTTTCATGGCCAGCAAACCACGCACTCTCTATGAGAAGATCTGGGACGAACACGTCATCGAACGGCGTGACGACGGCACTTGCCTGATCTTCATCGACCGCCACCTCGTCCACGAAGTCACCAGCCCGCAGGCGTTCGAAGCGCTGCGGATGACCGGCCGCAAGGTCCGCCATCCGGAACTGACGCTGGCGGTGCCGGACCATAACCTGCCGACCACCCCTCGCCTCGATGCCGATGGCCGTCGCGTGCCGATCGCCGATCCCGAAAGCCGCGACCAGCTTGCCGCGCTGGAACGCAACGCGCCGGAATTCGGCGTGCGCTATTTCGATGCGACCAGCCGCCAGCAGGGCATCGTCCACGTCGTCGGGCCGGAACAGGGCTTCACCCTCCCCGGCACCACGCTGGTCTGCGGCGACAGCCACACCGCCGCGCACGGCGCGCTGGGCGCGCTGGCCTTCGGCATCGGCACCAGCGAGGTCGAACACGTGCTGGCCACGCAGACGCTGCTGCTCAGGACATGGAAGACGATGGAAGTGCGCGTGGAGGGCGATCTCGCCCCCGGCGTTACGGCGAAGGACCTGATCCTGCACATTACCGGCGTGATCGGCACCGCCGGCGGCACCGGCCATGCGATCGAGTATCGCGGCAAGGTGTTCGAGGAGATGAGCATCGAAAGCCGCCTGACGGTTTGCAACATGAGCATCGAAGGCGGTGCGCGAGTCGGGCTGATCGCGCCCGATGACACGACGTTCGCCTATCTCAAGGGCCGCCCCTTCTCGCCCAAGGGCGACGAATGGGACCAGGCCGTCGCATATTGGCGCACGCTCCATACCGATCCCGGTGCGCGCTTCGACAAGTCGGTGGTGATCGACGCCAGCACCGTGGAGCCCACGGTGACCTGGGGCACCAGCCCCGAAGACACGGTGGCGATCGGCGGCGTGGTGCCCGATCCCGCCGCCTTCGCCGATCCGAGCAAGCAGAAGGCCGCCCGCGCCAGCCTCGACTACATGGGGCTCGAACCCGGCCAGCGCATGAGCGAGGTCGAGGTGCAGAACGTCTTCATCGGCAGCTGCACCAATAGCCGCATCGAGGATCTGAGAGCGGCGGCCGCCGTGCTCAAGGGCCGCCGGAAGGCCTCCAATGTGAAGTGGGCGATCGTCGTCCCCGGATCGGGCCTGGTCAAGGCGCAGGCAGAGGCCGAAGGGCTGGACAAGGTCTTCACCGAAGCCGGCCTGGAATGGCGCGAGCCGGGCTGTTCGGCCTGCCTGGGCATGAACCCGGACAAAGTGCCGGCCGGCGAACGCTGCGCCAGCACCAGCAACCGCAACTTCGTGGGCCGGCAGGGCCCCGGCGCGCGGACCCACCTGGTAAGCCCGGCGATGGCCGCGGCGGCGGCGGTGACGGGCAAGCTGACGGACGTGCGCGAACTGGGCTGACCGGCGCTGCCGGCGAGCAGGTGTTGACACATCTGACAGTGTTCAGGGGCAAATGTCACTTTGCCCCGAATGTGCCACTTGCCCGGCAAAGCGTCACCTTATCGGCCGAAGTGTAACCTTGCCGCGATAGCGCAGTGCCACTCGCAAAAACGCGGCCTTGCCCGCGCGGGCGACGATCGGCGGCGGATGGACGGGCGGAGGCCATGCCCCGCCCTGCCCCGAACCACGCAGTGTAGGAAAGTGTTCGTCCGCACCCGGCGAAGGCCGGACGGGCAGAGCTAAGGCGTGGTCGCCTTGGCTGAATGCTCGTGGATTGGAAGGTGAGGTGGGGTCTTAGCCCGCCTTGGCGACCTGCTTGTCGGTCAGGAGCTGCTGGAGTTCGCCGGCTTCGTACATTTCCATCATGATGTCGCTGCCGCCGACGAATTCACCCTTCACGTAGAGCTGGGGGATGGTCGGCCAGTCGGAGTATTCCTTGATGGCCTGGCGGATCTCCATGTCCTGCAACACGTCCACGCTGTCATAAGCCACGCCGCAATGATCGAGGATCGCCACCGCGCGGCTGGAGAAGCCACATTGCGGAAACAGCGGCGTCCCCTTCATGAACAGGACGACATCGTTGTTATCGACGATCTGGGCAATACGGGCGTTGGGATCGGACATCTGCGAGACCTAGTTGAATGACAGGGATCAGTTGGGAACGGCGGTGACCAGTTGCAAGGCATGAAGCTCGCCGCCCATGCGGCCGCCCAGCGCCTCGTAGACCATCTTGTGCTGGAGAACCCGGCTCTTGCCCGTGAAGGCCGACGAGACAACCCGCGCGCGGTAATGATTGCCGTCACCGGCGAGGTCTTCGATCAGGACGTCGGCGTCCGGGAAGGCATCCCTGATCAGCGCCTCTATCTCTGCCGCGGCCATGGCCATGGGATCAGGACTCGCCCATGAGCTGGCGGCGCGCCTCGACGGCCTTTTCCTCCAGCGCGGCGCGGACCCCGGCCTCGTCGATATCGACGCCGGCCGCGGTGAGATCGCCGAGGACCTTGCGGATCACGTCCTCGTCACCCGCTTCCTCGAAATCGGCCTGGACCACGGCCTTGGCATAAGCCTCCGTCTCTTCCGGCGTGAGGCCCATGCGGGCGGCGGCCCATTGGCCCAGCAGGCGGTTGCGCCGGGCGGCGACGCGGAACGCGGTATCCGCATCCAGCGCGAACTTGGCTTCTTCCGCGCGCTTGCGATCGTCGAAGTCGGTCATTGTGTCTGGCCTCTTAAATCGTGGAGCCGCCCGCATAAGGGCGGATTTCGAACACTTACGCAGCGATCCCCGTGCCGCGCGCCAGCCATGGCCTGCGCGCCGCCAACTGGCGCTCGTAACGGGAAATCGCTTCGCCGCTTTCCAGCGTCAGGGCAACCTCGTCCAGCCCGTTCAGCAGGCAATACTTGCGGAACGGATCGATCTCGAACGGGAAACGGTCCTGGAACGGCGTCGTCACCACCTGGTGTTCCAGATCGATCGAGATCGGATCGGTTTCGGCCACTTCCATCAGCCGATCGACCTGTTCCTGCGGCAGGGCCACGGTGAGGATGCCGTTCTTGAACGCATTGCCCGAGAAGATGTCGGAAAAGCTGGGCGCGATCACCGCTTTCACGCCCATGTCGAGCAGCGCCCAGGCCGCGTGTTCGCGGGACGAGCCGCAGCCGAAATTGTCACCCGCGACGATGATCGGGGCGCCGGCCAAGTCGGGCCGGTCGAACACGTTGTCGGGGTCCCCGGACCTGAGGGCTTCGAACGCCCCCCTGCCCAGCCCTTCGCGCGTGACCGTCTTGAGCCAGCGGGCGGGAATGATCAGGTCGGTATCGGCGTTCTTGAGGCCGAAGGGATAGGCACGGCCTTCCACTGCGCGGACCGGTTCCATCAATCGGTCTCCGGCGGTTCGCCGCTGGGGATGGGGCCCGGCTGTTGCGGCTTGTGCTTGTCCTTGTCCTTGCGGCGGTTCACGTAAAGCAGCGCCGCGGCGATCGCGGCGGAGCCGATCGCGCCGGCGATGGTGGCCTTGCCCTTGGGAAATCGCTTGGTCATGCCTGCTCAATGGGATGCTTGGGCGGGCGAGGCAAGTATCAGCGCAGAAAATCGCCTAGCCGGGCCCACAGCTTTTCCTTTTCGCGCAGCGGCATCGCCGCATAGGCCGGGCTGGACGACGGCAGGGGGACAAGCGCCGGCGGCTTAGATTCCTGCGGTGTGGGCCCCAGCCGCGCAGGCGCGAGCTGCGCCAGGCCGATCCGCGCCGCCGCCTGCCCGTTGAAGCCGACCGCGCGCAGATCGGGCAGGGAAGCGACAAGCTCCGCCAGGGCATTGGGCTGCGCTTGGCGGATGGCGGCATCGAGGCTGCCCCGCCGGTGCGCGGACGCGACCGTGTCCCACAGGCCGACCCCGGCTTCGAGCAGCGCGGCAAGCCTGGCTTCGTAGTCGAGCGGCTCCAGCTCCCGGCCGATGGTTTTGCCGATCAGGCGCCAGAAGCCATTGCGGGGATGCGCGTAATAGCGCTGCGCGGCCAGCGACGCCTCACCCGGCAGGCTGCCGAGCACGAGCACGCGCGTGTTCGGCGCGACGACGGGCGGGAAGGACGATTTGCGCATCATGGCCGCGCTCTATCATCCGCCGGGGATAAGGGAGAACCGATCTTCGGGGAGGCGGAGCCGACTGCCGGAGCTGATTTGGGGGTGTCCCGGCAGTCAGCCCCGCCTCGTTTGAAGACTTCGGTGGGTCCAATCTCTCTTGCACGCCGCGTGCCAGTTCCGAAGACCGCCCCATTTTCCTGGCACACAATGGTTTCCGGGCCGTTAACCCCTTGGCCCACTGTCAAAAAATCCGACACGACAGGGTGACTGGTGCGTTAGGGATAACCTGCCTAGGATGCCGGCGAACGCAATGGATACCCCGCTGAACCATGGATAAACCGCGCTCTTCCGTCTTCCCCTGGGTGGCCGCGAACCTGGGGGAAATCCTGGTGGCATTGGCTGTCGCCGCGGGCATCTTCATGCTGCTGCTGGCCCTGCGCGCGCTGCTGTTGCAGACAGGGAAGCGGATCGGCCCGCATCAGCCGCTGGCCGGCGTCTTCACCAGCGTGGTGCGCAAGACGCGGATGTGGTTCATGGCGGCGCTGGCGATCCAGACCGTGCAGGGCTACGTCCACCCGCCGCAGGACGTATCGAAGACGATCGTCTTCCTGTTCACCGTGGCCGCGGCGTTGCAGGCGGCGATCTGGACCCGCGCGCTGGTCCTGGGCCTGATAGAGCGCCGCACGATCGGCCCGGATTCCGACGCCGCCTCTCTGACCAGCGCGATGGGCATCATCCGGCTGCTGGTCAGCGCGGCGGTGTTCGCCATCGCGGCGGTGGTGGTGCTGGACAACCTGGGGGTCAACGTCACCGGTCTGGTGGCGGGCCTGGGCATCGGCGGCATCGCCATCGGCCTGGCCGCGCAAGGAATCTTCTCCGACCTTTTCGCCGCCCTTTCGATCATCTTCGACAAGCCGTTCCGCGTGGGCGACACGATCACCTATCAGGGCAAGGAAGGCCCGGTGACCGGCAAGGTGGAGCAGATCGGCCTGAAATCCACTCGCATCCGCGCGCTGACGGGCGAGCTGAGGATCATCGGCAATACGCAGCTGCTGGCGCAGGAAGTGACCAGCTATGTCGGGCGGGCCAGCTATCGCTTCCAGTTGCCGTTCGGGGTGATCTACCAGACCGATCCCGACACGCTGGCGCGGATACCCGCGCTGGTGCGGGCGGAAGTGGAACGCGGCGGGCATCGCTATATCAACGCCTGGCTCAAGGCCTTCGGGCCTAGTTCGATCGACTTCGATTTCCTGTTCGAGGTGGAAGACAGCGATGCCGGCCGGGCGAACAAGGCGCTGGAAGCCGTGGCGCTGGGCGTCTTGCGGACTTTCACGGCAAACGGGATCGAGTTCGCCTATCCCACGCAAACCACCTTCACCGCCGCGCCCGACGGCACGATGATCATGCCTTATCCCGATGGCAGGCCCGCGACGCCGCAGGGGAAGCCGGCCGGCTGACAGCCGGGCCGCATCCCACGGGATCACATGACGTCGAATGCCACGGCCGCCCAGCCCAGGAGAGCGGCCAGCGCCACGGCGACAGTGGCCATCCGCGCCCAGACCATCCGCCGGGAAGCCGCCCGCGCACGCTTGCGGCGCAATTCCTCTTTATTCATCGCCCTCTCATTCACGATCCGCGACGCCTGCCCCTGATCGGGCGCCAATCCGGTGCGCCTACCAGATAGCCTCCGGATGAAAACCCCGTTCGTGGCGCGCCCGGCAGGACTCGAACCTGCAACTCCAAGCTTAGAAGGCTCGTGCTCTATCCAGTTGAACTACGGGCGCGTCGGGCGGGGTCATTAGCGGCGCTTTGTCCCGGCCGCAAATCGCGATAGGGGGCGGACATGGGAGAAACCACCAGACTGGATGGCGAAGCCGGCGCCGGCGCGCGGTTCCGTTATTTCCCCTATGTCATGGCGGCTTTCGTGGCGATCCTGTTGCTGAGCAACCTGATCGGCGCCTCGAAGCCGAGCTATCTCACCCTGCCCAACGGCATGCAGTGGTCGTTCGGCGCGGGGGTGCTGTTCTTTCCGGTGAGCTACATCATCGGCGACGTGCTGACCGAGGTCTATGGCTATGCCAACGCGCGGCGGGTGATCTGGACCGGGTTCGCGGCGCTGGTGTTCATGGCCTTCATGGCCTGGGTGGTGGTGGCGCTGCCGGCGGCGGCGGGCTGGCCGGGGCAGGACGCCTATGAGTTCGTATTCGGCAATTCCTGGCGCATCGTGCTGGCTTCGATCACGGCGTTCTGGGCCGGCGAGTTCGCCAACAGCTTCGTACTGGCGAAGCTGAAGGTGCTGACCCGGGGCCGCTACCTGTGGACCCGCACGATCGGTTCCACGGTGGTGGGCCAGGGGCTGGACAGCGTGATCTTCTATCCGCTTGCCTTCTATGGCCTGGCCGGCTGGCCGATCGAGCAGCTGGGGCAGGTCGTGATCTCGCAATGGCTGATCAAGACGGTGTGGGAAGCCCTGCTGACCCCGCTGACCTACCTGGTGATCGGCTTCCTCAAGCGGCGCGAGGGGATCGAGATATTCGATACCGAGACCGATTTCTCCCCCTTCGCGAAAGCGCGGCGGCCCTGAGGGGGCGCGCCGGCGGACAGTCAGTCCGCCAGCAGCGCGATCGCCAGATAGATCAGGATGAAGCTGCCGACCCCGAACACCGTGCCCAGGACGAAGACCGCGCGGACGATCAGCGGATCGGCGTTCAGGTAATCGGCAATGCCGGCGCAGACGCCGAACACCTTGCCGTTGGCCTTGTCGAGCCGGAAGCCGCGCGACGGTGCGCCGGAGCCGCTGCGGCGCACCTCGTTGGTGCCGCGCCCGCTCACGCCAGGATACCCGCGACCGAGTGAACTTGCGGCTGGGTCTGGGCCAGGCCGTTGACCATCAGCGTGCCGGTGATGAACAGCGCCGCCACGGCGGCCAGCGCGTGCTTCATGAAGTTGGAAACGTTCGCCATCTTGCATTCCCCGTGAATTGTCCCGGCGGCCTATCCGCCGACGACAGGGCTATTGCAGGGGCCGTGCCAAATCGCGGAAATGGCGGAAATCCGCCATTCCTGCTCCCATGTCGGCAAAGCACGCCAAGCGGGCATGCTGCATATTGGGGAAAATTACCAATTATCGGCAAAGGCGATTTCCAATGGTCTCCGAGACGCCCTTGCCCTAGTCCTCGCCGCGCCCATGGCGCTCGATCGGATTACCCTTTCCCGCTTCCGCAATCATGCCGAGAGCCGGCTTGACGGCACGGCCGCGCTTAATCTGCTGGTGGGCGAGAACGGCGCCGGCAAAACCAATGTGCTGGAAGCGATCTCGCTCTTCGCGCCGGGGCGCGGGCTGCGCCGGGCGGCACTGGCGGACATGGTTTCGACCGGCGGTGATGGCGTTCCTTCACCGGCGAGCGGCTTCGCCGTCAGCGCCGAACTGCGCGCGGGGGACGGGGGCGAGCCAGTGAAGCTGGGCACCGGCGTGTCGCCGGATCGGCCGGGCCGGCGGATCGTGCAAGTCAACGGCGCCGAAACGCCCGCCGTGGCGCTGGGCGAGTGGCTGGCGATCGGCTGGCTGACGCCGGCGATGGACGGCCTTTTCACCGACAGCGCCGGGGCCCGGCGGCGCTACATGGACCGGCTGGCCCTGGCGCTCGACCCCGCTCATGCGCGCAGCGCCTCCCGCAACGAGGCGGCGCTGCGCGAGCGCAATCGCCTGCTGGCCGGAGAGACGGAGGCCGACCCGCGCTGGCTGGAGGCGATCGAGGCGCAGCTGGCCGAAGCGGGGGCGGCGCTGGCACGCGGCCGCGCGGCGCTGGTCGAACAGCTCTCCGCCGCGCTCGACACTTTGCCGGATGGGCCGTTCGCCCGGCCCGCCTTGTCCTATCTGCCCGGCGGGCCGACCGATGCCGCCGCGCTGGCGGCCGAACTGGCGCGGGGGCGCGAGCGCGACCGCCAGGCGCAGCGCACGCTGACCGGCCCGCATCGCGACGAGCTGGCGGTGAGCATGGCGGGCAAGGCCATGCCGGCAGCCGCCTGTTCGACCGGCGAGCAGAAGGCCATGCTGATCGCGATCACCCTGGCCCACGCCGAGCTCGCCGCCGCCGGAAGGCCGGGGCTGCTGCTGCTCGACGAAGTGGCCGCCCACCTGGACCCCCTGCGGCGCGAGGCGCTGTTCGCGCGTCTGCGCGCCGGCAAGGCGCAAGTCTGGCTGACCGGCACCGAGCCGGCCCCGTTCGCCATGATCGAGCGCGAAGCCGCGGTGTGGCGAGTAGCGGCCGGCGCGGTGGAACGCGTGGGCTGAGCGGCGTTCAGGCGCCTTTGTTGAGGCTGTTGCGGATGTCGCCCAGGCGTTCGTAGATCCCGAAGAACACGGTATACATCTCAATCACCACGCGCCACAGAAGCACGCCGAAGGCGAACATGATCACCGACAGCACCATGGTGCCCAGCCCGGTGGCGAAGCTGTATTGCATGACCCCCAGCCCGCCGACGAACGAGATCAGGCAGCCCAGAGCGATGCCGATCAATCCCAGCCAGTAGATCACTTTGAGAACCTTGGGCGCGACCAGCTTTTCGAAGCTGGCCAGATCCGCGATCGAGAAATTCTTATCCATGACATTCCCCCTTTTCCCCCAGGAAGGCCAGGGCATCACAAATGGGCGGCGCTGGCAATGAAAAAGGGGGCCGCGCGGCCGCCTTCCTCTTTTGCGATATGGTGCGGCGCCTACCACTTGAAGCGCACGGTGGCCCCGTAAGTGCGCGGATCGTTGGGATAGCCGGAGATGCCGCGCGGCTGGGCGGGCGTATCGAACACCACGCCCACGTCGCGGCTGTCGAGCAGGTTGCGGCCCCAGAGCGTAAAGCTGAGGCCGTTGTCCAGCTCGTAGCCCAGCGAGGCGGTGAGATCATTGACTTCACGGGTGAACTGCGCCGCCGCGGCCAGCGCCGCATCGGCATTGGCGATCGTGCCATCGGGATTGCGCACGAGGAAGCCGGGGAGGCCTTCGATCAGCTGCACCCGATCCTGCCACAGGTAGGATACGCGCGGGACCAGCCGGCCATTGCCCACCTGAGCTTCATATTGCGCGCCGACCAGGACCGTCCACGAAGGAATGCTGGCCGGCCGCATGCCCGAAAGATCACCCACGGCGGAAATCTCGAAGCTGTCATAGACGGGATCGAGATAAGTCACGCCGAGGTTCAGCGTCAGCGCATCCAGCACGCGCGCCTGGCCTTCGAACTCCACGCCGAAAGTGCTCTGCTTGCCGGCGTTGAGCAGAACGAAACCGCCGCCGGTGAAGATGTTCGACTGGAAGCCTTTGATTTCCTGATCGAACACCGCGAGGTTGGCCGAGATGCCGCCCCGGCTGAATTTCGCGCCGGCTTCCATCACCCGCGATTCTTCCGGCCCGGCGAAGCGGCTGCCGTAAGTCAGGTTGTTGAGGCCAAGCCCGGCGGCGATGATCGCGTCGCGATCGATGGCGGCGGGCCGACTGTCGCGCGACAGGTTGATCGAGCTGGCCTTGAAGCCGGTCGCATAGCTTGCATAGAGATTGAGCGACGGCGTGGCATCGTAGGCCAGGCGGACGGTGTAGCTGAAATCGCTGTCGTTCGTCTTCCCGTCTTCCACCGCGTTGGGAACGGGAAGGAAGGGCGGCATGTACTGCAGCACCCGCAGCTGCGCGAGCGGGTTCGCCAGCGGATTGTTCTGGTTGGCGGTGGCATAGGCACCGGCCTGCGTCTGGATCGTGGCAAAGGCCGCGGATGTCGCCGGATTGGTGGCGAAGGCGGTCACTTCGGCCGCGGTGGCGGCGCGGCCCAGGCTGAGCGCGGTGCCCACGCCCTGCGCCACGGCGCCTTGCAGCAGCGCGCTGCGGCGCAGCGGCGCATATTGCGGAGCGTCGAGATCGAGGCTGGAGAAGAAATCGCTCGACCGCGCATCGGCGGTGAAGGTTTTGCGATCGTCGGTATAGTTGCCGCCGAGCGTCAGGATCAGGCCGTCCGCCAGCTCGAAATCGACCTGGCCGAAGATCGAGATCGCATTGCTTTCCAGCGTATAGGCTTCGTTGAAGCCCTGGCCGGGGGTGAAGAACCGGCCGGAATAGAACGCGGGATCGCCGTCCAGCGCGCCGAACGTGGTTTCGAGCGAGACCGGCGTGGCCGTGGAAGGGCACGGCGCCACGGCCGGGCCGAACAGGCTGAAGGCGCAGCTCGACAGGCCCTGCACCAGGATATTGGCGTAGTCGCGGAACTGGCTGCCGTAGATCAGCTTGTTGCTCTGATCGATGTCCTCGCTGATGTAGAACGCGCCGAGCAGCACGTTGAGGCGATCGCCGATCTTGCCGGCAAGGCGCACTTCCTGGGTGAAGGTGCCGACATCGAGATCCTGGAAGTTCGGATAGATCAGATCGGCGCTGGTGAAGTCCGAATCCTGGTAGGTCACCGCGTCGGTCTGGCGGAAGGCGGTTATCGAGGTGAGCGTGAACGGGCCGATATCGTAATCGATTTGGGCCGATGCGCCGTAGTTCTTGATCGCGTTGGTGGAATTGTAGTTGTTATAGACGACGCCGCTGAAACGATCCGCCGGCGCATTGGCCTGCCCGCCGAGCGCGCGGACGGCCGCGGTGGCGAGCCCGTCCTGCAGGTTGACCACAGCGCAGCAGTTCTCGTCGATCGAATCGTAATCGGCGATCACGCGCGCCCTGAAGCCGTGATCGCCTTCCAGCAGGAACTGCCCGCGGGCGAACCAGCGATCGCGATTATTGGTGCGATCGCCGGTGCCGAGATCGCGGAAGAAGCCGTCCCGCTTGTTCATGCCGGCGGCGAAGCTGACCGCGGCGGAATCGTTGAGCGGCCCGGTGACGAGCCCCTTCAGAATGACCTGGTTATAGTTGCCGTATGTCGCCTCCACCGAGCCGCCGAAATCGAACTGCGGCGCCTGGGTGGTGATCGAGATGACGCCGGCCGAGGCGTTCTTGCCGAACAGCGTGGATTGGGGGCCGCGCAATACCTCGATCCGCTCCACATCGGGCAGGTCGGTGATCTGGGAGACCGTCTTGGAACGATAGACGCCGTCCACGAAGACGCCGACCGAGGGTTCGATCCCGGCGTTGTTGGCGCCGTTGCCGAAGCCGCGGATGAAGAAATTGGTCGAGCCGACCGCCTGCCGCTGGCCCACGCTGAGCGAGGGGACCACGGTTTGCAGATCGCGCAAGTCGCGGATCTGGCCGCGTTCGATCGTCTCGGCGGTGGTCACCGAAACGGCGACCGGGGTATCCTGCAACGTCTGCTCGCGCTTGGTGGCGGTGACGACGATCTCATTGCCGACTGCGCCGGCATCCGAAGTTCCGGCCGCGTCGGCATCCTCAGCCAGCGCCATGCCCGGCGCGCAAAGCGCCGACAGGCCCGATCCGGCGATCAACAATGCCCGCATGAAATTCGCCCCACCGACGCCCGCCTGCATATAATTTTCCCTTCCTGGACGGACATCCCCATCAGGAGATGCCGGACGATGCCGAAAATGACTTTCACCATAGGCATTAGCCATTCGTGGTAGCGAAATGGTTACCACGCCGGGCGGCCGATCCGCCGGCCATCGCGATTGTGGCGTTCATGCCACGGTGGCTGTGTTTTTCGCCGTGAGCGCGGCATTGCCGGGCGCAATCGCAGGTCCTAAGGGGCGTCGATGGACATCGCCGATCTGCGCGTCGCCCTGTTCAGCGGTAACTATAATTACGTCCGCGACGGCGCGAACCAGGCACTCAATCGTCTGGTCGGATACCTGCTTCGGCAGGGCGCCTCGGTGCGCGTCTATGCCCCCGTGGTGGAAAACGCCGCCTTTCCGCCCACCGGCGACCTGGTGGGCGTGCCCAGCATGCCGATCCCCTTCCGCGCCGAATACCGGATGGCGCTGGGCATTCCGCCGGCGGTGCAGGCCGATCTGGCCCGGTTCGCGCCCAACGTGGTGCATGTCAGCTCCCCCGATCCGGCCGGCCACCGGGCGGTGAGCTGGGCGCGCGCGCATCACGTGCCGGTGCTGGCATCCGTGCACACGCGGTTCGAGACGTATCCGCGCTATTACCACATGGCTTTCCTGGAACCGCTGGCGGTGGCGCTGTTGCGGCGGTTCTATCGCCGGTGCAGCGCGATGGTCGCCCCTTCCGAAAGCACCATGGCGGTGATGCGCAAGCAGCGCATGGGCGAGGATATCGGGCTGTGGTCGCGCGGGGTGGATCGCGACACATTCGATCCGTCGCAGCGCGATCTCGCCTGGCGCCGATCGCTGGGCTTCGCGGATGATGATCTGGTGATCGGCTTCCTCGGCCGCCTGGTGATGGAAAAGGGCCTCGACGTCTTTGCCGACACGATGGAAGAGCTGCGCCGGCGTGGGCTTCCGCACAAGGTGCTGGTGATCGGCAAGGGGCCGGCGCGCGATCGCTTCGCCGAACGGGTGCCGGAAGCCTGCTTCACCGGGATGCTGACCGGGCAGGACCTGGGCCGCGCGGTGGCGAGCATGGATCTGCTGCTCAACCCATCGGTGACGGAGGCGTTCGGCAACGTGACGCTGGAGGCGATGGCGTCTGGCGTGCCGGTGCTGGCCGCCCGCGCCACCGGGAGCAACAGCCTGGTGACCGACGGCGTGACCGGCACGCTGGTGGCGCCGGGCGACATCGCCGGCTTCGCCGACGCGATCGCCCGCTATGCCGCCGATCCGGCACTGCGGAAGGCCCACGGCGCCGCCGGCGAGACGCGTAGCCGCGCCTATTCATGGGACGCGATCAACCACGCGGTAGCCGAAGTCTATCTGCGCCTCGTGGCCGAGCGGACCCCGGCTCAGCGCAGCACGCCCGAAGCCGTCATGCGCCGGGCGTAGAACCACTGGGCGACGATCGCCGCCAGGATCACCACCGGTATCACCGCGTTGATCCCGCTGGCGAAGGAATCCGGCGCGTTTGAGGTGAACTGATAGCCCACGCCGACCACGGCGCCCGCCAGCGACACCAGAAAGGCCGGCGCCGCGAAGCGCGAGCGCGCCAGCAGCAGGATAGCGCCCACCAGCGAACCCCAGACGCCGATCGCCCAGGCCGCCACTTCCCACGCCGGGAACGCCGCGACATAGGCCATGGCCGCCTCGTCGAGGCCCATGGCGGTCAGATAGGCCCGGTTGCCGAGTTCGGTCATCGTGTAATCGAACGCGCCGAAGGCATTCCACAGCAGCGAGACGATCCCGACCACCCACAGGTGGACGGGCCGGCCGGCGGCGGTTTCCGTTTGCGTTGCCATCGCGATCTCTCCCCTCGAACGCGACCCGCCGGCACCCTATCACAAACCCAGCATAACAAAATGGGCATTTGCTGCTGCAAGGGAAACGTGCCGACTTCTGTATGGAAATTCTAAATCGGAAATTCCCCGGATCGTTCTATAAAATTTCTTTATTATATAGATATTTAAGAAATTAGTTTAGGTGATAATATCTATGCATTGAATCCAACTTTTATGTTTCAAATAAACGATTATTGTAAGATTCGCGGCAAAAGACCGCAGTTGAGGAGAGAGCCGATGTTCAACAAGGTAACAGGAAGGAAACTAGTCGCTCTTTCGCTTGGGGCAGCCGCTCTGACGGCAGCGACACCTGCGTCCGCGGGTACCGCCGTATCTTGGTGGATCGGTAATAGTATGATTGGCTGGGCCATCTACTGTGACAACGGCGGCTTATGGATGTGGGGCGGTTTGATTAATGGCGAGGAACCGTCCGCCGTCCCCAGTTATAACTGGTACTCGACGCCAGAAGAGTGCTGACCCGTTGAATGAGCCGAGCGAGTTGACACTCGCTCGGCTCTCGCTCGACAAGACGGCATCCGCCCATTCCCTATTAAAGGGAAGTCATTCGGGCTCGGATTTGACTGAGGGTGTGCCCTAGAGCCGCTCTATCCGGCGCGCCGCTTCGTCGAGGATTTCGGCGATGCGGTGGGCGAGTTCATCGTCCTCGCTGCCTTCGGCCATGCGCTGGCCCACGGCGGTGAACAGGTTCATCGACGCGCGCTGGATCGACGGAGAGCGACCCCGTTCGGCATGTTCGGCCATGGCATCGAAGCGCCCCATGATGCGTTCGAGCTGCTCCGCCTCTTCGGCCAGCACGGCTTCGCCCGCCGGGGTGACGGCGAACTTGCGCCGCTGATCGTCGCTGTCCTGCTCGGCCACCAGGGCTTCGTCGGCCAGCATGGAAAGGGCCGGATAGATCACGCCGGGACTGGGCGAATAGTGCCCGCCCGAACGCTCCTCGATCGCCTTGATCAGGTCGTAACCGTGGCGCGGCTGCTCTGCGATCAGCTTGAGCAGGATGAGCCGCAGTTCCTCGCGGCCGAACTGGCCGCGCCGGCCCCTGCCGCGTCCGCCCGGACCCCATGGACCGCGCGGGCCGCCGAACGGACCGCCGCCCCCGAAAGGTCCACCGGGGCCGAAGGGGCCGGCTGGCCCGAACGGGCCGCCCTGCCCGCCCCAGCCGCCCATGCCCATCCAGGCGCGGGCCGCATGCTTCCAGGCCCGGCGGGCATCATGATTGTGGCAATGACGAGTCATATGAATTCCTTTTAGATCATCTTAGACGACTCAAGATATATCTTATAATATCGAATTGCAAGAGGGGTCGCCGCCCGCCCGGCCAGCCCCTATCTGTGTGCGCATGGCCGACTTATTCGCCGACGATCCGCCCTCCCCCGCCCGGCAGGACGAGCCGCGCGCCGATGCGCCGCTGGCCGATCGGCTGCGGCCGCGTTCGCTGGACGAGGTGATCGGGCAGGAGCATCTGACCGGCCCGGAAGGCGCGATCGGGCGCATGGTATCGGCGGGCAAGCTGTCCAGCATGGTGCTGTGGGGGCCGCCGGGCACCGGCAAGACCAGCATCGCCCGGCTGCTGGCCGATGCGGTGGGCATGCGGTTCACCGCGATCAGCGCGGTGTTCAGCGGCGTGGCCGACTTGAAGAAAGCCTTCGCCGAAGCCGACAGGATGGCGCAGGCGGGCCCGGCGGGCTTCAAAGGCACGCTGCTGTTCGTGGACGAGATTCACCGCTTCAACCGGGCGCAGCAGGACGGCTTCCTGCCCTATGTGGAACGCGGCACGGTGACGCTGATCGGCGCGACGACCGAGAACCCCAGCTTCGAGCTGAACGCCGCGCTGCTGAGCCGCGCGCAAGTGCTGATCCTGAACCGGCTGGACGCCGAAGCACTCGGCAAGCTGCTGGACCGGGCGGAGGCGCTGGAAGGCGCCCTGCCGCTCACCCCTGAGGCCCGCGACGCGCTGATCGCCAGCGCCGATGGCGACGGGCGTTTCCTGCTGAACCAGGCGGAATTGCTCTATTCGGCCAGGATCGCCGAGCCGCTGGGCCCCGCCGAGCTGGGCAAGTTCCTGCAACGCCGCGTGGCGGTGTACGACAAGGACCGCGAAGGGCATTACAATCTCATCTCGGCGCTGCACAAGTCGATCCGCGGATCGGACCCGCAAGCGGCGCTCTATTACCTGGCGCGGATGCTGGTGGCGGGTGAAGAGCCGCTTTACGTGCTGCGCCGGCTGACGCGCATGGCGGTGGAGGACATCGGCCTGGCCGACCCGCAGGCGCTGGCGCAATGCATCGCCGCGAAGGAAGCGTACCAGTTCCTGGGCAGCCCGGAAGGCGAACTGGCGATCGTGCAGGCCTGCCTCTACGTCGCGACGGCCCCCAAATCCAACGCGGCCTACAAGGCGATGAGCGCCGCCTGGCGCAGCGCGCGCGAGACCGGGAGCCTGATGCCCCCAAACAACATCCTCAATGCGCCGACAAAGCTGATGAAGGACATCGGCTATGGCCAAGGCTATGCCTACGACCACGATGCCGAAGAAGGCTTCTCCGGCGCGAATTACTGGCCCGAAGAGATGGAGCCGCAGACTTTCTATGCGCCGGTGGAGCGCGGGTTCGAGCGGCAGGTGAAAGAGCGCATCGCTTACTGGACCAAGCTGCGCGAGCAACGTGGGGCCGGCGATGCGTGACTGGGACGAAGTAGTGGCGTTCGCCCGCTCGCTTCCCGACGTCGAAATGGGTCCGCACTTCGGCGCGCAAGTGCCGAAAGTGAACGGCAAGGCGTTCGTCGGCCCCAGCCGGGAAGCGGGCAGCTTCGGCGTGCGAACCTCAAGCATCGAGGAAAAGCAGATGCTGATCGAGACGGACCCCGAGACTTTCTGGGATACGCCGCATTATGCGAATTATGCGGCGGTGCTGGTACGCTATGGCGCCGATGCGGCCGACGAGCGGGTGAAACTCTACATCCGCCGCGCCTGGTGGGACCGGCTGAAGAAGCGGCAGCAACTGGCGTACGGCGAGCGGCCTTGATCGGCCGCTTCCGGCACTTCGCCGCGATCGACTGGTCGGGCGCGGCGGGGAAGAGGCACGCGGGGATCGCGCTGGCGATCTGCGAGGCGCAGGGCGGTGCGCCGCATCTTGTCCGGCCGGGACACCGCTGGTCGCGCGGCGAGATCCTGCACTGGCTGCTGAACGAGATGCCGGAAGCGACGCTGGTGGGCCTGGACCTGGGCATTTCGCTGCCGTTTGCCGATTGCGGGGCGTTCTTTCCCGGCTGGGCCGACAGCCCGGCCGACGCGAAAGCGCTGTGGGCGCTGGTTGATGCGCTGTGCGAGGATGACCCGCACCTCGCCGCCGGCAGCTTCGTCGATCATGCCGAAGCCGCGCGCTATTTCCGCCGCCACGGCGGACGCGAAGGGGCGCGGTTCCATGCCGCCGATGCGCCGGACCGGCGCGGGCGCTTTCGCGTGACCGAGCGCGCGCAGGCGGCGCTGGGGTGCAAGCCTTATTCCAACTTCAACCTCGTCGGCGCGGCGCAAGTCGGCAAATCCAGCCTGACGGGGATGCGCGTGCTGCACCGGATCGGCGGGCGCCTGCCGGTATGGCCAGTCGATCCGTTACCCCCGACAGGCTCGGTCGTGACCGAGATCTATACCACGATCGCGGCGATCGCCGGTGGCCGCAGCGCGGCGCGGAGCAAGATGAAGACCTTCGCCGAACTGAACGGTGCGCTGGCCGCAATCGGCGCCCCGCCCATGGCCGGCGCGGGGCCGATCGACGATCACAGCGCCGATGCCCTGCTGACCGCGGGCTGGCTGCGCGCACAGGCGCACCGGCCCGAATTGTGGTCCCCCGTGGGCCTGACGCCCGCTATCGCCCGCACCGAGGGCTGGACCTTCGGCGCGGCTTGACGCAAAGGCGCGCGCAGCGCCGGTTTAGCTCAGTTGGTAGAGCAGCGGTTTTGTAAACCGAAGGTCGGGGGTTCGAGTCCCTCAACCGGCACCAATCCGATCCGCGCGATTCGGCAGAGAACCCCCACCAAGGCTTGCGCCGTTCATCTCGGCCGGGCGACCGATCATCCGGCCGAACGTTTCGTCCCGCCAGACGAATCGATGGACCAGCGCCATGGCGACGTGGCCGACGATCAACGCCAGAAGCGACCAGGCCAGCACGCCGTGGACGAGGTTGGCCGGCGCCGTCATCCACAAGGTTTCCTCCGCCCCGCCCTGCCACAGCGCGATGCCGAACAGCGAGATCGGCCTGACATCGCCGAGCATCCGCAGCAGGCCGAGCGTGGGCACGACGAGCATGAGGACATACATCGCCACGTGCCCCGCCTTCGCGGCCTGGCCGACCAGGCCGGTTCCATACGAGGGGCGCTGGCGCCTTTGCGACAGCGCCCAGCCGATGCGGACGAGGATGAGGAGGAACAGGAGCGAGCCCACCGAGGGATGGGTGCCGACCCAGAACGCCATCAGCGGCACCCGGCCGAGCACGTGCTTCAGCACCATGCCGGTGAACTGCCAGGCGAACAGCGCCGCCATGGTCCAGTGCAAGACGCGCGTGATGCGGCCGTAACGCCGTGGTGTATCCGCCAGCATGAGCTTCCTTTTACATCCGAGAGGGCCATTGCGCCGGACCACTGGCGAACCGCAGGATACGCGGCAGGGCCGTGGAGATGATCGAGGCGTGATCTTCTTCCGGCAAGAGTGAAAACGTGACGTTGGCCGCGCCCAGCGAAGCCTGGAGACGGTCCGCGACCTCGCGCGCGCCGGCGACCATGCCCCGGGCCTTGCGCCGCGCGCGGACTTGATCGGCGCCCGACGCGGCCTGCTGCCACGGGGGCAATTCGTCTTCCCATTCCCCCACCGTCACGAAGGCGCGCGCGGCATCGGCGCCGAGCCGGCCCGCACCTTCCAGCAGCGCGGCCTTGTCCCACCAGACGGACGGGCTGATCGCCGCATAAGCGCCGAAGGCAGCGGGGCGGTTCACCAGGGTCCAGAGCACGAAATACCCCGCCAGCGAGTGTCCGCAGAGGGTCTGGCGCGCCGGATCGACGGCGATGCGACGGGCCACGAGCGGCTTGATCTCATCCTCCAGGAAATCGAGAAAGGCGCCGGCCATGCCGTGTTCGCCCCGAGTGGGCGCATCCGGGCGGGCGGAGGTATAATCGCGCTGCCGGCGGGCGACATCATAGCCGGTATCCGCCGAAAGCCCGGCGATAACCATGGGCGATACGCCGGTGGCATCGGGCCGGCGGGCCATGCGCCGCAGGGCCTCTACCCCGGTGGCGAACGACCCCGCCGCATCGAGCAGGTAGAGCACCGGCCAGCCGGCGGCCGGCGGTTCCCCGTCCGGCACCGCCAGGAACAGGCGATAGGCGTCACCATCCCGGCCCTTGCGGACCAGGAGGGCCTGCGTCCGGTCGAGCCTGAACGGCGCGTCATCGCGCCCCGATTCAGGCGCCACGGACGCCCCGCCGCACTCGGCCCGATCCTGGCTGGCAAGGCATGACGATGATCCGACCCCCTTATTGCACTTTACAATCAATAGCACATTAACGAGAGAACGTCAGCAGATTCGCTGCATGACGATCCATGGGGGCATGCCATAGCAAACGTTGAACACCCTGCCGGAAAAACCGCACGGCCGCCGGCCGCGATCTTCCTGCTGGTCGCTATCGTGGTGGCTGTGGTGGCCGCGTTCGCCTTGTGGCCCGGCGATTCCCCGCCCGAAGCCGATGCGGGTGCCGCCCAGCTCACCGATGTGCGCGGGCGGCCGGTGACGATCGAAGGGCCGGTCAGCCGCATCGCCATCGACGACAGCCGCTATCTGGTGGCGCTGGGCCTGATCCATCCCGATCCGGTATCGCTGCTGGTCGCCTGGCCGCACGATGTGAACCGGCTGGGCGATGACACTTATCGGCAGTTCCTGGAAAAATCCCCGGCGCTGGCAGACCTGCCCAAAGTGGCCAGCTCGGCAGGGGATTTCGATGTCGAATCCCTCCTCGCCGCCGCGCCGCAGGTGGCGCTGCTATCGCTGGAAAGCGGGGTGACCGATGCCCAGGTGAAGCAGATCGAAGATGCCGGCATCCGCGTGGTCTTCGTCGATTTCTTCGTCAAGCCGTTCGACAATCTGGAGCCGAGCCTGCGCATCCTGGGCGCCCTGACGGGACGCAAGCAGGCGGCGGACGATTTCATCGCCTTCCGCGCGAAGAAAATGCAGGATATCGCGGACAAGGTCGCCATGCTGCCCAATGACGACCGGCCGACCGTGTTCGTGGAGGCTCATGCCGGGATGAGCCCCGATTGCTGCAATTCGCCGGGGCGCGGCAACATCGGCGATTACGTGACCTTCGTGGGCGGCCACAATATCGGCAGCGATGTAATCGGCCAGTCGTTCGGCAAGCTGAACCTGGAATACGTGATCTCGCGCGATCCCATGGTCTATATCGCCACCGGCGGGCCGCATCTGGAGAAGGCCGGCGGCCTGGTGCTCGGCCCGCGCTATAGCGTGGCGCAGGCGCAGGCCTCGCTGGCCAAGATCGCGGCGCGGCGCGGCATTTCGGGCCTGACTGCCGTGAAAGACCACCGTACCCACGGCTTTTCGCACCAGCTGATCAATTCGCCGCTCGACATCGTGGCTATCGAAGCCTTCGCCAAATGGATCCATCCGGAGCTGTTTGCCGATGTCGATCCGGCGGCGACGCTGGCGGAGATCAACACGCGCTTCCTCGCCGTGCCTTACGACGGGGTTTACTGGGTGGACCTGCCGTGAGGACGCCCCCCGCAGGCGCGCCGGCAGGCCGATCCGCCCCATCCGAAACACCCCAGGAGAACCTCAGATGATGCCTCTCGACAGCCGTTTCCGCAGGGTCGGTTTCGCTCTGCTCACGGCCGGCTCGCTCGCCGTCGCGAGCGCTTCGCCGGCGCTGGCGCAGACGCCGTTCAGCCAGATCGACCGCGCCTCGGCCGGGAAAGTCTCGTTCGCGGCCGCGCAATCCGGCCAGCCGATCGAGGCCGGCAGCCAGGTCGCCATTTCCGGCGAAGGCTTCAAGGCCGGGCAGCCGGTCACGCTGTTCTATGGCACGACACCGCTGACCCCCACGGCGCTGGTCGCCAATGGCGAAGGCAAGATCAGCGGGTCCATCACGATCCCGGCCGATGCCGTTTCGGGGATACACCCGATCGTGGTCGTGGCGCGCGAGCCCTATTTCGCCACCGTGGCCGAGCTGAAGGTTTCGCCCAGCGTTCCGCTGTCGGGCCAGCAGCGCTTCACGATCACCCAAGCGGATGAGACGCGCGGGCTTTATCAATCGGCTTACAGCGCGAAGAACAACGTGCTGTTCACGGCCTCTTCGGTCGGTCGGCCGCCGGTGAGCCAGTCGGAACTCCTCAAGCTCGATGCCGACAAGCTGACGGTGCTCGCCCGCGCCGTGCCGCCCGCAGCGCCCGCCCCCGCGCCGCGCCCCGGCGCCCCGGCTCAAGCGGCAGCGCCCGGCGTCTTCGCCGTCTATGGCGTGGGCGTGGACGACGCGAAAGGCACGGTATGGGCCACGAACACCCGCCAGAACACGATCGCGGTCTATAACCAGGCCGACCTGTCGCTGGTGAAGCAGTTCGACGTGGGCACGGTGCCCCATTCACGCGACGTGGTCGTGGATGAGACGCTGGGCAAGGCCTATGCCAGCGCCACGGGCACGCCCGATGTCGTGGTGATCGACACCGGCGCGCTGGCCGTGGCGAAGACGATCGCGGTGCAGACGCCCCGGCGGGGGGAGGAGTTCTCCGCCCTCAGCCTGTCGCTCGATCGGGCGGCGCACAAGCTCTATGTCGTCAGCATGACGACCAACGAGGTCGCGATCATCGATACCCGCACCGATACGGTGGCGAAGATCCTGCCGGTGCCGGGCGCGCGCAACGCGATCGGCGTCTCGCACGATCCGCAGAGCGGCCGCATCTACGTGGCCGCGCAGGGAAGCGACAACCTGATCGTGCTGGATGGCGCGAGCGGCGCGGTTATCGCCGATACGCCGGTGGGCGCCGGTGCCCTGAACGTGGTGTTCGATCCGGTGAAGCGGCTGGCTTACGTGGCGAACCGCAATGCCGGCACGATTACGGTGACGGACCCGGACGGCAAGATCGTCGCCAACCTCGGCCCGGCGCCGCTCGCCAACCATGTCTCGCTGGGGAAGAACGGCGTGATCTACGCGGTCGACAAGTCGGCCGGTGTGCGCGACGCGGAAGCCGACGTCATCATGCGCATCGCGCCGAAGTAGACGAGCGGATAGGGCATGATCGCCTCACGCTGAATAGTCATTGCGAGCGCGTGGAAGCAATCCAGAGCGTCACCTAGACGGCCCTGGATTGCTTCGTCGCTCCGCTCCTCGCAATGACGCGTGTTTTTGGCCAAAGATGATCGCGCCCTAGCCGCAACGAGAAGGGCCGCCGAAAGTCAGAGCGGCAGGGTATCCTCGATATCGATCTGCAACCCGGAAGGGCCCGGCGCCACCCGAGCGGCCACCTTGTAGACCTGGGCCAGGACTTCGGCCGAGATGGCCTCCGCCGGCGGCCCGTCAGCCGCCACAGCGCCATTGGACAGCACGACGACCCGATCCGACCAGCGCGCGGCGATGGCGAGATCGTGCAGCACCATGATCACGATCATCCCCCGCTCCCGCGAGAGGGCGTGGACCAGCTTCATCACCTTCAGCTGGTAATGCAGGTCCAGCGCGCTGATCGGTTCGTCCAGCAGCAGCACGCGCGGCGTGCGCACCAGCGCCTGGGCCAGCGAAGCGAGCTGGCGCTGACCGCCCGAGAGATGATCCAGCCCCGTCATCGCCAGGTGGCCGATGCCGACGCGCTCGATAACGTCCATCGCCCGCTCGACGATGGCGAGCCTGTCCGCCTCGTCACGGTCCACGGCGGAGGCGCGTTCGGCGCCGATCACGGCCTCCAGCACTGTCAGCGCCACGCGCTGCGGCAGGCTCTGCGGCATGTAGGTGACCAGCCGCGCCCGGCTTTCGAGCGCCATGCCCACCAGGTCGCGGTCGCCCAGCCGGACCGATCCTTCGGCGGCGAGCAGCCCCGCCAGCGCGCGCAGCAGCGTGGTCTTGCCCGCGGCATTGGGGCCGATCAGCGACAGCACCGTGCCCGGCGCCACGGCGGGAAGCGTGAGGCCCTGGACGATCCGCCGGTCGCGATAGCCGGTCGACAGGCCGGCGATGCTCAGGCTTTCGCCGTATCGTTCCATCACACCCGCTCCGGCTTGCGCATGATGAGGAACAGGAACACCGGCACCCCGATCATCGAGGTGACGATGCCCACCGGCAGCAGCGCGCCCGGCACCATGATCTTGCTGGCCACCGAGGCGAGCGACATCACCAGCGCACCGGTGAGCATCGAGGCCGGCAGCAGGAACCGATGATCCTCGCCCAGCATCAGCCGCGCGATATGCGGCCCCACCAGGCCGATGAAGCCGATCGTCCCGACGAAGGCCACCGCCGTCGCCGCCAGCGCGGAGATCCGCAGCAGGGAAAGGATCCGCAGGCGGGCGATATCGATGCCGAAGCTGCGCGCCCGGTCCTCGCCCAGCCGCAGCGCCGTCATCGCATGGGCCGAGCGCAGCGAGAACGGCACCGTCACCGCCAGGACCACGGCGAGCACGGAGAGGTTGCTCCACGTCGCGCGCCCGAGCGAGCCCATGCCCCAGAACACCAGCTGCGCCAGCGCTTCCTGCGAGGCGACGAACTGGAGCAGGGCGACCAGCGCGTTGAACGTGAACACCAGCGCAATGCCGAACAGCACCACGCCTTCCACCCCGGCCGCGCGGCTGCGAGCCAGCGCCTCCAGCAGCAGCACGGAGGCGAAAGCCGCGACGAAGGCATTGAGCGGCACCATCCAGTCGGCCGAAATGAACGGCAGGCTCAAACCCAGCACGATGGCCAGCGCCGCGCCGAACGATGCGGCCGACGACACGCCCAGCGTAAACGGGCTGGCCAGCGGATTGTTGAGGATCGTCTGCATCTCCGCACCGGCCAGCGACAGCGCCGCGCCGACGAGGATCGCCATCAGCGCATAAGGCAGGCGAACGTCGCGGATGATCGTCACTTGCGGGGCGCTGAGCGTGTCGGGGCTGAACAGCCCGGCCCAGACATCGGCCAGAGGCAGGGCGGACGGGCCGGTGGAGATATCGAGAGCAAAGGCGAACAGGCACAGCACGCCCATGCCGGCCACGATCAGCACGCGCCGGCGCACCGCCTGGCGATAGGCGGCAATGGCCGCGGCGCGCGCCGCGCCCGTGGTCGCCGGATCGTTCACGCTGTGCTGGCCCTCCACACTTGGACTTGAAACGGCCCTTGCCCTATGGCCAGCGGATGTTGAAGACCATCCCCGAAATCGACGCCGTGCATTCTGAAATGACCGAATGGCGCCGTGATATCCACCGCAATCCGGAACTCGCTTTCACCGAGACCCGCACCGCCGCGCTGGTGGCCGGGCGCCTGCGCGAATGGGGGCTCGATCCGGTGGAAGGGATCGGCGGCACCGGCGTGGTGGCGGTGATCGACAGCGGCAAGCCCGGCCCCTCCGTGGCCCTGCGCGCCGACATGGATGCGCTGCCGATGGACGATGCGGGCGGCAAGGCCTGGCATTCGCACACGTCCGGGATCGCCCATGCCTGCGGGCATGATGGCCATACCGCCGCGCTGCTGGGCACCGCCCGCCACCTCGCCGCCAATCCGCCCGCCAGCGGGCGCGTGGTCCTGGTGTTCCAGCCGGCCGAGGAGAACGGCCTGGGTGCGCGGGCCATGATCGCCGACGGATTGCTGGAGCGCTTCGCATTCGACGAAGCCTATGCCTTCCACAACATGCCGCTGCTGGCGCCCGGCCAGGCCGGGGTGCGCACCGGCCCCACGCTCAACGGCTATGTCGTGTGGGAAATCACGGTGGAAGGCGTTGGCGGCCACGGCGCGGCGTTCTTCAAGGCGACCGATCCGCTGCAAGCAGCCGCGCGGCTGGCGGTGGAGATTTCCTCGATCGTCGGGCGCTATCTCGATCCGGCGGATTCCGGGCTGATCACGGTATGCTCGCTCCAGGCCGGAAGCTCGCACAACGTGATCCCCGCCTTGGCCACGCTCAGCGGCACGCTGCGCGCGCTCAGGCCGGAAGTGATCGACTTGCTCTATCGGCGGCTGGAAGCCGCCTGCGAGGGCGTGGCCACGCTCAGCGGATGCACGATCACCTGCCGCCGACTGGCCGAAGTGCCGCCCTGCGTCAACGCGCCCGAGGGGGCGGAGCGCGCGGCGGCCGCCTGTGCCGCCGTGCTGGGCGAAGCCGCCGTGATCCGCGACCATCCGCCCTTCCCCTTCACCGACGATTTCGCGCTGTTCCTCGAAGCCGCGCCGGGGGCCTACCTGTTCCTCGGCCAGGACAGCGCGATGTGCCACAATCCCGCCTATGATTTCGACGACGCGCTGCTGCCCGTGGCCGCAAGTATATTCGCCACGTTGGTGCGACAAAGGCTGGGCTGAGTTCGGGTTTGCGTTGAAGTTCGCGCGGAGGCGCGGAGACGCGGAGATTTCTTGCGCTCGCAGAGGCGCGGAGGCGCAGAGAAAGCCCGCCGCGAAGCGGCCGCCATCCTTTGGCCAATCTTTGGCCTCGCTTTGAAAACGCCTTCGGCGAAAGTCCCTCCGCTCGATCAAAAATCTCCGCGTCTCCGCGCCTCCGCGCGAACCTCTCTCTGCGCCTCCGCGAGCGCCAATAATCAAAGCAGGCGTCAAGCCCGCAAAGTGGCGCCGCCATCGACATAGAGATCGGCCATGGTGATGTGGCTGGCCCGGTCGGACAGCAGGAAGGCCACGGCTTCGGCCACATCCTCGGGCGTGGCCAGCTTGCCCAGCGGGATACCGGCCTTGAACGTGCCCGGCTGCCCGGCGATCACGCTGTCGGCGCCGCTGGCATCGGCCCACATCCCGGTCTGCATCGGCGTGAGCGTCGATCCCGGCGCGACGATGTTGCAGCGGATACCCAGCGGGCCAAGCTCCAGCCCCAGGCAGCGGGTGAACATATGCGCCGCCGCCTTCGACGCGGCATAGGCCGCCATGCGCTGGCGCGGCACGCCGGCCGCGTTTGATCCCACGGTGACGATGCTGCCCCGCCCGCGCGGGGCCATGTGGCGCGCCAGGGCCCGGCCGAGATGGAACACGCCGTGGGTGTTGACGTCGAATACGCGCCGCCAGGTCTCGTCGCTTGTTTCCAGCACGGTATCGGTGGCCAGGATGCCGGCCACGCCGACGCCGCAATCAATCGGCCCCCAATCGGCTTCGACCTGATCGACCAGCGCATCGACCGCCGCGGAATCGGTGACGTCCAGCGGGGCGGCCCAGACATCGTTGCCGGCAGGAGCAGGCGTCTCCAGGTCGGTCGCCACCACCCGCGCGCCTTCCTCGCGCAGCACGCTGACCACCGCGCGCCCGATCCCGCCGCCTGCGCCGGTGACGAAGGCGATGCGCCCGGCAAGGCCGCTGGCGCGGCTCATGCCCGCACCAGGGGCCGCGCGGCCATGCGCTGGGAAAGCAGGGGGGCGATCATGGCACTGGCCTCCGGTCCGGTGAGCTGGGAATGCAGGAAAGGCACCGAGATGCAATCGAGCCGCGCGGCATGGGCCGCCCACAATTCAGGCTGCAACTGGGGCCTGCTGGCATGGTCCTTCCCCGCGCGGATATGAGTCAGTACGCCATCATACCTGCGATGATGATGGCCGCGCACCAGCCGATTGGTGTCGAGCACCGTGCGCACCACGCCGTCCAGCGCCTGCCCCGGCAGATTGCCCAGCGCGCTGTCGCCATGGCGCAGGAAGGCGAGCACCTGATCCCGCGTTTCGAGCTGGGGATAGGCCTCGGGATCGTAACCCGCGACCGCCAGCAGCGCACGCAGCGCCTGGCTCTGCGTCGGTTCGGGCTCGGCGCGCCAGCATTCGGCCGGATAGCTGTCGAGCATCGCCACGAGGCCCGGCTCGCGCCCCAGGGCCCGCAATTCCACCGCCGCCGCCTGCGCGATGATCCCGCCGACCGACCAGCCGGCAAGGTGATAGGGCCCATCCCCCCAGGCTTCGATCATGCGCCGCGCATAATCGGCGGCCAGCGCCTCGATGCTTTCCGGCGCGGGCGCGGCGGGGTCCAGTGTCGGGGCCTGCAAGCCGTAGACGGTGCGCCGGGGGTCCAGCGCCTGGGCCAGCGTGCGATAGCCCCAGCACAGCCCACCCGCCGGATGGACCAGGAACAGCGGCGGCACATCGTCCGCGCCGCGCGCCAGCGTGATCAGGGGCGCGAGGCCATCCGCCGCGTCGCCCGCTGTCGCCACGTCGATCCGCGCCGCAAGGCCCGCGACATCGGGATATTCGAACAGCGCCGCCAGGCCCGGATCGCGCCCCCACACCTCGCGGATGCGAAGAGTAAGCTGCACCGCCAGCAGCGAATCCCCGCCGAGGGAGAAGAAATCGTCCTCACGGCCGATCTCCGGCACGCCGAGCAGCTCCGCGTAGAGCGCCGCCAGCTGCCGCTCGGTCGCGCTGGCCGGCGCACCGCCGCCGGCGCTGGCAAAGACCGGCTCCGGCAGGGCCTTGCGGTCGAGCTTGCCATTCGCGGTGACGGGGAGCGCTTCCAGCTCCACCATGGCCGCCGGAACCATGTAGTCCGGCATCGTCTTCGCCAGTTCCGCCCGCAGCGCTTCGGCCGAATAACCGGCATCGGGCACCACATAGGCCACGAGCCGCCCGTCGCGGGCGAGAACAGTGGCGGCGCGCGCCAGGCCGCTCGCCGCGATTGCCGCCTCGATCTCGCCCAGCTCGATCCTCAGCCCGCGAACCTTCACCTGATGGTCCGACCGGCCGAGGAACACGACCGCGCCATCGGGCCGCCGCCGCGCGAGATCGCCCGTCATGTAGAGCCGTTCGCCGGGGTGGAACGGATCAGCGATGAAGCGCTCGGCCGTCAGATCCGGCCGCCCGACATAACCGCGCGCGAGCTGCACACCGCCGAGATAGAGCTGCCCGACCACGCCCGGCGGGACCGGGCGGCGCTGCTCGTCCAGAATCACCAGCCGCGTGTTCCATACCGGAAAGCCGATCGGCACCGAGCGCGAGGTATCCACCGCGCTCGCGGGCCAGAAGCTGACGTCCACGGCCGCTTCGGTGGGGCCGTAGAGGTTGTGCAACTCAGCGCGCACCCGGCGGTGGAACCGGTCGCGCAAGTCGGCCGGCAATTCCTCGCCGCTGCAGAAGACGCGTGTCGTCTCGATCTCATCGGATTCGGGGGAATCGAGGAAGGCCGACAGCATCGATGGCACGAAATGCAGCGTGGTGATGCTTTCGGCGCGGATCAGCGCGGCGATGGCCGCCGGATCGCGATGCGCGCCGGGCGGCGCCACCACCAGCGTGGCGCCATGGATCAGCGGCAGGAAGAACTCCCACACCGAAACGTCGAATGTCGCCGGGGTCTTCTGCAGGATGCGATCGCGCGGGCCGATGGCGTAATGCGCCCCCATCCACAGCAGCCGGTTGACGATCGCCCGGTGCGTGACGAGCACGCCCTTGGGCTCCCCGGTCGAGCCGCTGGTGTAGATGACATAGGCGGCGTGATCCGGCTGAGGCGGCGGCACCAGGCCGCCCCCTGCCTGCGGCCAGTCACCCGGGGTGAGCAGCATTTCGCCATAGACGCCGTGCGGATCGTCCTGCGCCAGCACCACGGCGGGCCGGGCATTGCGCAGGATCGTGGCGATCCGCGCGGGCGGATGATCGAGATCGAGCGGCAGGTAGGCCCCGCCCGCGCGCAGCACGGCGACCAGCGCGATGACCAGTTCCAGCGAGCGCGGCAAGGCGACGGCGACGAGGCTTTCCGCGCCCACGCCCCGTTCGCGCAGCGCCGCCGCCAGCGCCCGCGTCCGCCGGTCGAGATCGGCATAGCTCAGGCTTTCGCCTTCAAACCGCAGCGCTTCCGCATCGGGCGTGGCGGCCATCGTGCGTTCGATCAGCTCTGCCAGCGTCGTTTCAGGCAGGGGATGCGCACTGGCGTTGAACGTCTCCAGCTCGGCCGCGGCCTCTTCCGGCGTGGCGCTGGGGACATCGGCCAGGCGTTCGGCCTCCAGCGCGCGGGCGATGAACACCGAAAGGCGATGGCCATGGGCGGCGACTTCCTCCGCCCCATAAAGGTTGGGATTGGCGTCCACTTCCACGGTCAAGGCGTTCACCGCATCGCCGCGGAAAGTGAAATTGATGTCTTCCACCGGCCCGGTGCCAGTGACGTGCAAGGTCACCTCCAGCCCGGCCATGCGCGGCGGCCGGTCATAGGGCTGGACGTTGACCAGCGGCCCGTGAAGCCGCCGGTTGCCCCCGATCAGCCCCAGATCGCGGCGCAGCTGCTCGCTGCGATAACGCCCGTGCTTGCGCGCGGCGGCGATATCCCGCGCAACCGTGTCGAGGAAATCGGCCAGCGGCGCCGCTTCATCCGGCGCCACGCGCAGGGGCAGCACGTTCATCACCATGGCCGGCACCCGCGCCGAGGCACTGCCCATGCGGCCCATGTGCGGCACGCCGATCACGACTTCGTCCGTGCCCGTGAAGCGGCGGACATAAGCGGACACCAGCGCGGTCAGCACATCGGGCCAGGCCAGCCCGGCCGCCTTGGCCCGCTTGAGAAGGGTTTCGCGCGTGAGGGCCGGAAGCACCTGTGCGAAGCGGTGGAAGCCGAACGCGGACGTGGCCTTGCCCTGCGCCATGCCGACCACTTCGTCCGCGCCCTCCATCGCCGCGCGCCACCACGCGGCGTCCGCCTCACGCTCGGGCGAGGTGCGATAGGCGGCGTCTTCCTCCCACACGCCGGCCAGCGGAGCCAAGGGCCGGCCCGCACCATCCTTCCCCGCCAGCAGCAAGCCGTAAAGCTCCGCGATGCGCGCGGTGAGCAGCACCATGCCATAGCCGTCGATCGCGAAGTGATGGACCTGCTGCGCCCAGAAATGCCGGTCCGCCGCCAGCCGATAGAGCACCTGGCGCGCCACCGGCCCGCGTTCCGGCGCGATCGCCGTCGCCATGTCTTGCCGGATGGCGGCCAACGCGGCGCCTTCGGGATCGGGATCATCCGTGAGATCGACGAAGTGCAGCCGGGGCCGCAACGCCGGGTCGATCACCTGGCGCGGCCCTTCGGGCGAATCGATGAATCGCAGCGCCAGCGCCTCTGCCTCTTCGCCCGCCCGGTCCACCGCTGTCCGGAAGGCGGCAAGGTCCAGCGGCCCGCGCAAGTCGAGATACTGGCCGGTGTTGAAGATCGGATTGAGCGGATCGAGGCGCTGGGCATACCACAGCCCCGATTGCGCCTCCGTCAGCGGCACCGCCGGCATCATCGATCAGCCCTGCCGCTGTTCCACGATCGCCCAGAGGCCGGCCACGGTGGGCACCTCGATAAGGTCGGCGAAATCGAGCGGGACGCCTTGTTCCTCCCACTGCACGGCGAGGTTCATCACCCGCATCGAATCCAGCCCCAGGTCGATCAGGTTGTCGCCATCGCCGATCGCGGAAGCATCCTGTTCGATGATCGCCGCGATGTCGGCGCGCAGCTGCTGCAGGGTCAATGTCATGTCAGGGCCTCGATGATCTGGCGGGTGGAACGGACGACCGCGAAGCAATCGGCCGCCTGGGCGAGCGCGGCATCGTGCCAGCTTCGCGAGAAATCGGCGAGCGCATCGGCGGCCATGAACGGCTCTATGTCGAGCTGGAACGCCTCCGCCGCGGTCAGCGCGCAGCCGATGTGGGCATAGACGCCGCAGATGACGAGCTGATCGCGCCCCCGCGCGCGCATCAGGCGTTCGAGGTTGCTGCGCTGGAACGCGCTGTAGCGATGCTTGACCAGCACGATGTCCCCGGCCGCCGGGGCGAGCGGCGCGATGATCGGCTGATGTTCCGGCACATGGCGCATACCCGGCCCCCAAAGGTCGGCCTGTAACCCCCGGTCGCGCCGTTCCTGATCGCCGTCCTGCGCGGTGTAGAACACCGGCACATCGTTCGCCCGCGCGGCTTCAAGCAGCGCCGCGATATGGGCCACGGCGGGCTCTATCGGCGCCACGCCGGGCGCGAAGGCATCGACGAAATAGGCCTGCATGTCATGCACCAGCAGCGCCGTGCGATCCGCCCGCAGCGCCCAGTCGGCGCGCGAGGCGGGCAGGTCCGCTTCGGTGGGCAGGGCGTAGCCGGCAATCGAAGGCAGGCGCCGGTGGGCGGTCATGCGCCGGCCTTTTCCTGATCCAGCAGCTGCGCCCGCAGCGCGGCGCGCAGTTCCTTGCGGCTGATCTTGCCCACCGCCGTGGTCGCGAAATCCTCCACGAACACGATCTGGTCGGGGATCTTGAACGCCGCGATGGCGCGTCCGCGCATCCATGCCTTGATGTCAGCCGGCCGGGGCGCCTCGCCATCGGCGATGATGAACGCGCAGCTCCGTTCGCCAAGGAATCGGTCCGGCACCGAAACCACCGCCGCGTCGAACACCTGCGGATGGGCGAGCAGGTGATCCTCCACCTCCTCGGCCGAAATCTTCTCGCCCGCGCGGTTGATGTGATCGGTGGCGCGGCCCATGACTTCGAGATAGCCGCCGGGCAGCCGGCGCACGACATCGCCGGTGCGATAGAACCCGTCTTCGGTGAACGAGCGGGCGTTGGCGGCGGGATCGTCGTGATAGGCGCGGATGGTGTAAGGCCCGCGAGTGAGCAGATTGCCGGGCTCGCCGTCCGGCACCGCATTGCCCTGATCGTCCAGGATCAGCACTTCGTCATCGGGCGATATCTTGCGGCCCTGGGTCTGGGTGACCACGGCGTCCGGATCGTCCAGCCGGGTATAGTTCACCAGCCCTTCGGCCATGCCGAACACCTGCTGCAACTTGCAATGGAGCACCGATCCCACCCGCTTCGCCGGCTCCGGCATGAACTTCGCCCCGCCGACCTGCAGGACCTGGAGGCTGGAAAGATCGTGCGCCGTCTTCGGCGCGGCCTGGAGCCAGAGCAGCGCCAGCGGTGGCACCAGGCCGGTAATCGTGACCTTCTCCTGCTCGATCAGCGGAAAGGCCGTGGCCGGATCGGGCGCCGGGGCCATGACCACCCGGGCGCCGGCATGGATCGCGCCGAACACGCCCGGGCTGCTCATCGGGAAATTGTGCGATACCGGAAGCGAAGCCAGGTAGACGCTTTCGGGCGTGATCCCGCAGATCTCGTTGCTGGCGCGGATGCTGTAGAGATAATCGTCATGCGTGCGCGGGATCAGCTTGGAAAGGCCCGTGCTGCCGCCCGAAATCTGCACCAGCGCCACGTCGGACGGGGCGGCGTCCTCCACCGGCAGGAGAGCCGGGTCTGCCCGGAAGGCATCGAACGCGGCATGGTGGCCGGCTTCGCCGACGACCACGGCGTGGCGCAAGTGCGGCACCTGCGCCTTCACCGCATCGGCCAGCTCGCGGTAATCGAACCCCTCGTGGCTCTGGGCAACGACATAGGCAGTGGCCTGGGCCTTGCGGGCGAAATGGGCGATCTCCGTCAGCCGGTGAGCCGGCAGCGCGAAGACCGGGATCATCCGCGCGCGGAACAGGCCGAAGACCACGGCGAAGAACTGCGGGATATTGGGAAGCTGGACCACGACCCGGTCGCCCGGCTGAAGGCCGAGCGCGAGGAATCCCGCGGCGGCCGTTTCCGCACGCGCCAGCAAGTCGGCATAGGTCCACCGCTCACCGCCGCCCACCACGGCGATCGCATCGCCGCGTTCGCGCGCGCGTGCTTCGAGGACCCGACGGAACGTCTCCCCCCGCCAGTAGCCTTTCTGGCGATAGCGTTCTGCGAATTCGGATGGCCAGACCTGCTTCAGCGGCACCATGGGCTTCATGTTCTCCTGCGCTTCGCGTGCGACTTCACTCGTCCACGCCTGTGGCGGATTCGAGCATAGCGCAAGACGGCGCGCTGGCGTGCCCTTCTTCATCGACACCCAGCGCGCGCAGCATGGCTTGCAGCTTGGCGGAGGTTTCCTCGGCTTCCTCGGCCGGCACGGAGCCTTCGACGATGCCGGCCCCGGCATAGATGCGCACCTGCCGCCCGCTTACCTCCGCGCAGCGCAGCGAGACATACCATTCCCCGTCGCCCGCGCGATCCGTCCAGCCCACCGCGCCGGCATAAAAGCCCCGGTCATAGCCTTCGAGCGCGGGGATCAGCGCCAGCGAGCGGCCGCGCGGCGTGCCGCCCACCGCCGGGGTCGGGTGCAGCACGGCGGCCAGTTCCGCGGAGGACACGCCTTGCGGGTCTTTCAACTGCCCCTCTATCCGCGTGCCGAGGTGCCACATGGTCAATGTGGAGACGAGTTCGGGCTCTGGCGGGGCGACAAGCGCGCGGCAATAAGGCGCGAGGCCATCGAGAATGGCCTCCACCACCCAGCGATGTTCGCGCTGGTCCTTCTGGGAATGCGCCAGGGTTTCCGCCGCCGCGCGGTCCGCGGCAGGATCGGCGCTGCGCCGGGCGGAACCCGCCAGCGGATGCGAGACGATCGCGGCGCCGGTCTTGGACACCAGAAGCTCGGGCGTGGCGCCGATCAAGTGGCGCGGCGCGCCCGTGGCCCCGGGGCCGATCGGCGTGAGGAACCGCACCGCGCCCGGATCGCCCAGCAGACGGCCGGACAGCGCCATGAGATCGACCGGCGGATCGGCTTCGAGCAGGACGCTGCGCGAAAGGACGATCTTGGTCAGCGGCTCCGCCTCGCCGCGCGAGGCGCGGATCAGGTCCAGCGCCTTCGCCACGGCCGCTTCGTAAGCGGCGCGGCTCGGCTGGGGGCTGACGCGCCAGCGGCGATCCTGGCGCGGCCCGGCGGCGGCGGGCGCCGGCGGCGCATCGGACACATGATCGGGCTGGAACAGGAAATCGTGGGCCGCCCGATCGAACGGCAAGGCGCCGGTGAGGAGACCCGGCGCGGACGGATCGTCCTCTTCGGCGAAGAACGCGCGCACGCGGCTCGCCAGCGTATCGGCCGGCCCGGCCCTGAGCCGCCGCCGCAGGCCGCTGGCGGCAAGCTGCCCACGGGGGCTGGCCAGCATGAACGTGCACGGCGTTGCCTGCCCAGCGCTCACCACGGCCGAATCCGGCATGCTCTTCACTTCGCGCCTTTCCTGTCGCACCGGGCCTCTTGCATTATGTGCGCCCCCTACTATCGGTTGATAGTGATTTTCAATCTCATGAATTGGCGCCTAGCCGAGAAAACATTCGCGTAAGATGACGGAAACATTAAATCCTACCCGGACACTGGAGGCGGCGGCGCGACCATGAAGGTGCTGGTGGTCGAGGATGACCCGAGGACGCGTGCGTTCGTCGCCGGCGGCCTGCGCGAGCATGGTCATACGGTGGACGAGGCCGAAAGCGGCAGCGCCGGGCTCGAGCTTGCCTTGCTGGAAAAGTACGATGCGCTGATCGTGGACCGGATGCTGCCCCACTGCGCCGGGCTCGATCTGGTTCGCGCGGCACGCGCGCAAGGGATCGAGACGCCTTGCATCCTGCTCACCGCCATGGGCGCGGTGGAAGACCGGGTGGAGGGCCTGAACGCCGGCGCGGACGACTATCTGGTCAAGCCCTTCGCCTTCAGCGAGCTGCTCGCCCGGCTGAACGCGCTGGGCCGCCGGCCGCCGCTGGCTCCCCAGCCGGACAGCCTGCGCGTGGGGGATCTGGAGATGGACCCCGCCGCGCACCGCGTGACGCGCGCCGGCAAGGCGATCGAGCTGACCTCGCACGAATTCAGGCTGCTGGAATACCTGGTCCGCCGCGCCGGCCAGGTAGTGACCCGCACGATGCTGCTGGAAGCGCTGTGGGGCTTCCACTTCGATCCGCGCACCAACATCGTCGATGCCCATATCAGCCGCTTGCGGGCCAAGGTCGACCGCGGCTTCGACACGGAGCTGATCCGTACCGTCCGGGGGGTCGGCTATGCCATTCGCGGCACGCCCTAGGTCCCGCCTGCCGCGCCTGCTGTCGACCACCAGCCTGCGCCTGGCGCTGACTTTCTCGGCCATTTTCGGACTCGGCGCGGCGCTGCTGGTCGCGGGGATCGACTATGGCCTGTTCCGCTTCGCGGAAACCGAAGTGCGCGAAGATCTCAACCATCAGATGAGCATCATGCGCAACGACGCCGAGCGGCTGGGCGGGGACGAGCTGATCGCCATGCTGGAATCCCAGGCGCGCAATCGCGATGCGCGGCGCTATCTGTTCCTGGTCGTGACCCCGGACGGGCGGACTTTCTCCAACGGGCTGGCGCGCGGCGCGGTCAATGCCGAAGGCTTCCGCCACAACCTCCCCAGCAAGCCGCGCCCCGCGTGCTGGCCGGACCAGAAGCCCGACATGCTGGTGCTGAGCCACACGGCCGAGGACGGGACGCTGCTGGCCATCGGGCGCGACACCAAGCACCTGGACGAGCTGCGCGGCGGCATCCGCACGTTCGCGCTGTGGAGCGGGATGGGCGTGATCGCGCTGGCGATCCTGGCCGGGCTTGCGCTCGGCTATCAGTTCCTTCGCCGCCTGGCGGGAGTCAATCGCTCGGTCGAACGGATCATCTCGGGCGATGCTTCGCAGCGGCTTCCGGCCATCGGCCCCGGGCGCGAGTTCGACGATCTGGCCGCCAATCTCAACCGGATGCTGGACCGGCAACAGGCGATGATGGATGCGCTCAAGACCGTATCCGAAGGCATCGCGCACGACCTGCGCACCCCGCTGGGGCGGCTGCGCAACCGGCTGGAGGAACTGGAGGGGAACGCCGCCGATCCGCGGAAGCGGCAGGCGGGGATCGAACTGGCGATGGAGGAAATCGACCAGATCACCGCGCTGTTCGATTCCCTGCTGGCGCTTTCTCAGCTCGAAAGCGGCCGGCCCGCTTCGCAATCCACCCCGCTCGACGCGGGCGACCTGATCGAGACGGTGGGCGAGATCTATCGGCCGGCGATAGAGGACGCGGGGGGCACCTTGCGGATCCTCCCGGGGGACCGCGCCACCGGCCCGCTCACGGTGCATGGAACGGCAAGCCTGCTGACTCAGGCGCTCGCCAATCTGGTGGAGAATGCCATGGTCCATGCCGATGGGCGGCCCGATGTCACGCTGGAAGCGCGGCGGCGCGGCGACCGGGTGGTCTTCACCGTGGCCGACCGGGGGCCCGGCATTCCGGAAACGGAGCGTGAAAAGGTCCTCCGGCGGTTCTACCGCATGGATCGCAGCCGATCACGCCCCGGTTCCGGGCTGGGCCTGGCAATGGGCGCGGCGGTCGCCAGATGGCATGGCGGCGAACTCACGCTGTCGGACAACAGGCCCGGCCTGAGGGCGGAGCTGATCCTGCCGGCGCGGTGAGCGCCGGATTATCGCGCAATATCTGTGTCATATTGGCACGCAGGCCCGCAAAGGCGCCGGGGCGGCATTGATAGGGCAGCCCTTCGAGCGCAATTTGGGCGATCGGGATTTCTGCCGGGATTTTTAAGGGCCGCCTCATGAAGAAGATGATCGTTGCCGCGCTGCTCGCCAGCGCGAGCGGGTTTGTTTCTACCCCGGCTTCGGCCGCACAGCAGATCATCAGCTTCGGCGGTGTGCTGGACTATGGCTCTGTCTGGGGCACGTCCCCCTTCGGTACGCCGGGCACCCAGCTGGGCGGCAAGGCCTATTCGGTGGTCATGTCGTATGATCCGACGCTGTTCGCGAACACCGGCACCTGCGGCTCCGTGCCGTCCACCCAATGCAATTTCACCTTCACCGCCGCGCGCCCGATGACGGCGGCCTTCACGGTCGACGGGGTGAGCCAGGAATACACCTGGACCAGCGGGGAGTTCTATCTGAGCGCCGGCGGCAACGACCAGTTCGGCTTCAACTTCGACGTGCCGGCCGGCAGCTTCTCCGGCTCGTTCGGGGATGGCAACTCGTTCTATCCGAACCAGGGCAGCGTCAACACGCCGATCTTTTCGGACTTCACCAATCTGGCGGTGACGGGCGGAACCTTCCAGTTCAATCCGAACGGCTTCGGCTTCGGCGATTCGCCCAGCACGCTGAGCGCCAGCTACACCGCCGGGACGACCGGCGCGGTGCCCGAACCGGCGACCTGGGCGATGATGATCCTCGGCCTCGGCCTCGTCGGCGGCGCGCTGCGCGCCCGGCGCCGGCAGGAAGCCGCCGTCACCTACGCCTGATCGGCCAGTACAGCTAAACGGAACGCCGCCGGCCCAAGGGCTGGCGGCGTTTTTCGTGCGCAATGGGTTTCGTAGGCCGCTCAGCCGCGCCCGCGATAGGATGCGACGCCCTGATCCGGCAGCCACAGCCCTTCCGGCGGCGCGCCACTTTGCCAGAACACGTCGATCGGGATGCCGCCGCGCGGATACCAATAGCCGCCGATGCGCAGCCAGCGGGGCTGCATCTCGGAAAACAGCCGCTGGCCGATGCCCACGGTCACATCCTCGTGAAAACCGCCATGGTTGCGGAAAGCGCCGAGGAACAGCTTGAGGCTCTTGGATTCGACGATCGTTTCGCCCGGCGCATAATCGATCACCAAGTGCGCGAAATCCGGCTGGCCGGTGATCGGGCACAGCGAAGTGAACTCCGGCGCGGCGAAGCGGACAAGGTAAAGCGTGCCCGCGCGCGGATTGGGGACATAGTCCAGCTCGGCCGCTTCGGGGCTGGCCGGAAGCTCGGCCGCACGGCCAAGGACACGGGGGGTTTGCTCGCTCATCGCGCGGCGCTCTTGCCGCGAACGCGGCGCGGGCACAAGCGGGCGCTTTGCCCCATGCAGTTCACCGGCTATTCAGCACGCCCGGCCATGCCCCCCGCGTGACAGACATGCGTTTGCCCACCTTTGCCCTGATCGCCGCCGTTGCGCTGGCGCCGCCGCTGGCCGCCGCGCCGCCATCGGCGCGCGACTTCCGCCTGCCGCCGGAATCCTCGGCGCAGACGCCCTCGCCCGACAGGCAAGGCCCGGTGGCCCCTGACGTGCCGGAATCCCGCCGCGCCGCGCCCACGCCAACGCCGACCCCACGCGCGACTTCGTCGCCGGTGGCGCCCCCTGTCGCCGTGCCGCCCATCGTGGTGCCCCCTGCGGCCAGCGCGACGCCGGTCGAGGAACCGCGCGCCGCACCGGTCCGCCGCGCGCCCAGTCCGACGCCAACGGTGGCCGTGCCCACAGAGCCGACGGAACCGGCTCCAGACCAGTCGGCACCGGCCCCTTCCCCCGCGCCCTCACCCATGGCCCCTGTGGCGCAGCCGACGCCCGCAGCGGAAGGCGGCCATTCATGGCCCTGGGTCCTGGGCGCCCTGCTGCTGCTTGCCGGCGCGGGCTTCGCCGCCTGGGCGCGGATGCGCGGACGGGCCGGCGCGCGCGAAACGGCAGCCCCTGAGATCGAACGGCCGCGCGTGGGGCCGCAGGCGCACGCCCCTGTCCCGTCGCCCGGTGAGCCGTTGCATGTGACGCTGGAACCGCTGCGCCTGAGCCTGACGCTGATGAACGCCGCGCTGGCGTGGCGGCTCGAAGTGGCCAATCGCGGGGATCGGCCGCTGATCGGCCTGACCATCGGCGCGGACATGATTTCCGCCCACGCCTCCCTGACTCGGGAAGAGCAGCTTTCCGGCCCGCAAGACCAACAGGGAAGCGCCGCCCTGCCCGCGCAGCGGATCGAGCGGCTGGAGCCGGGCGAAAGCCGCGTGGTGGAAGGGGAGTTCCGCCTGCCGCTGGCCCGGATCGTGCCGATCCGCCAGGGCAACATGGCCCTGCTGCTCCCCCTGGCGCGCTTTCGGGTAGAGGCGGAGGGCGCGCGGCCGCTGGTGCGCACGTTCGCCGTGGGCCAGCCGGGCAACGGCGCCGCGTTGCAGCCCTTCCGCCTTGACCAGGGACCGCGTATCTACCCCCAGTTGGTGCAGCGCGCCTTCACTTAGGTTTACCGGACGGGCAGCGAGGGATAGGCGGAAGGTCATGGACGATCTCATCTCAACGCAGGAGTTGGCGCGGCGGCTGGGCGAGCCGGGGCTGGTTGTCATCGATGCCTCGGCACATCTGCCCGATGCCGGGCGCGATGCCCGCGCCGAATTCGCCATGGGGCACGTCCCCGGCGCGCGGTTCCTCGATCTCGAGAGCCTGAAGGACGCCGACAGTGCGGTTCCCGCCGCCCTGCCGACCGCCGCCCAGTTCGCCGCGCGCATGGCGGAAATCGGGGTGAACGACGGCGACCGCGTGGTGATCTATGATGATAGCGCGGTAAAAACCTCGGCGCGCGCCTGGTTCATTTTCCGCATGCACGGCTTTCGCGACGTGGCTCTGCTCGACGGCGGGCTTGGCAAATGGCGTGCGGAGGGCCGCGCTCTCGAACAGGGCGCGGCGGAGGGCGGCGCTGGCCATGTGACTCCCTCCGCCGGGCCGGGCACGGTGCGCGACAAGGCGGAGATGCTGGCCAACCTCGCCAGCGGCGCGGAACAAGTGCTCGACGCGCGCGGCGCCGGGCGCTTCACCGGCGCGGAGCCGGAAATCCGCCCCGGCATGGCCAGCGGGCATATCCCCGGCTCGCGCAATATGCCGTTCGGGCAAGTATTGAATGCCGATGGCACCTTCAAGGATGCCGCAGGCCTGCGCGCCGCGTTCGAAAGCGCGGGGATCGCCCTCGACAAGCCGGTTACGACGACTTGCGGCAGCGGGGTGACGGCCTCGGTACTGCTGTTCGCCATGCACCTGCTCGGCAAGGACGACGTGGCGCTTTACGACGGAAGCTGGAGCGAATGGGGCGCCGATCCGGAAACCCCCAAGGCAACGGGGCCGGCCGAATGAAGGCCACACCCCGCCCGCCCCGCGCGGAGGCGGGTGAATGAGCGGACAGGCGGATCGCAAGCGCGCCACCCGCGTGGTGGAAGCCGGCCGGCGCAAGGAATGGACCGGCGCGGCGGTCAACCCGCCGGTGTGGCGCGGCAGCACCCATCTCTACGCCGACAGCGCGGATCTCGCGCGCGGGCGGCCCAATGAGGACGGGCATTTCTACTACGGCCGGCGCGGCGCCCCCACGCAATGGGCATTGGCCGAAGCGCTAACGGAGCTGGAACCGGGGGCGCACGGCACCCTGCTTTATCCCAGCGGAGTGGCCGCGATCGCCGGGGCGCTGCTGGGCGTGCTGGAAAGCGGCGACGTGCTGCTGATGACCGACAATGCCTATGAGCCGAGCCGGGCCATGGCGAAGAACCTGCTGGCGCCGCTGGGGATCGAGACGCGGTTCTTCGATCCGTTCGATCTCGCGGGCTTCGCGGCGCATTTCGACGGGCGCACCAAGGCCGTGCTGCTGGAAAGCCCCGGCAGCCAGACCATGGAGATCTGCGACGTGCCCGCGCTCTGCGCCATGGCGCGGGATCATGGGGCCGCGAGCCTGATCGACAATACCTGGGCCAGCGCGCTGGGTTTCCCGGCGCTGGCGCGCGGCTGCGACGCATCGATCATGAGCCTGACCAAGCATGTCGGCGGCCATTCGGACCTGATGATGGGCTCGGTCACCGCCGGAGAGGCGCTCTATGGGCGCCTACGCGCGAAGAGCCAGGCACTGGGCCAGGTCGTTTCCCCGGACGATGCCGCGCTGGCCCTGCGCGGCCTGCGCACGCTGGATGTCAGGCTGCAGCGCGAGACGGCAAGCGCGCTGAAGATCGCCGAATGGCTCGCCGGCCGGCCCGAAGTGGCGCATGTGCTGTGCCCGATGCTGCCGGGGGCGCCGGGGCACGCGCTGTGGAAGCGCGATTTCACCGGCGGCTGCGGGCTGTTCAGCTTCGTGCTCAAGGGCGGCTCTCCGGCCAGCCGCGCGCGCTTCATCGACGCGCTGGAGCTGTTCGGCATCGGCTATTCGTGGGGCGGCTTCGAAAGCCTGGTCATTCCCTTCGATCCCGCGCGGGCGCGCAGCGCCACCCCGTGGCCGCCGGCGGGATGGGCGGGCGAGGACAAGCTGGGCGTCCGCCTGTCGATCGGGCTGGAAGACCCGGAGGACCTGATCGCCGATCTCGCACGCGGCTTCGCGGCACTGGCGAATAGATGAGCGCCCCCACGCGCATCCTGCAGGACATCGAGCCGGGCAGCCAGGCGTGGAGCCTGATCTCCACGCTCGATCGCTGGGGCTTCGACCTGTTCGGCACGCGCATATCGGTGTGGACCGCCGTGGTGGCGCTGGCTGTCATCATCGCGGCGCTGCTGATCGCCCGGCTGACGATCAAGGTGGCCGGCTGGCTGATCGGCACGATCCAGGGCCTCGACACCACGCAGCGGCTGCTGTCGCAAAAGCTGGTCGCGATCACGGTCTGGACCGTGACCTTCCTGCTGACGCTGGACATCCTCGGGATCGACCTCACCGCGCTGGCGGTGTTCTCCGGTGCCTTCGGCCTGGCGCTGGGCTTCGGCTTCCAGAAGACCTTCGGCAACCTGCTGGCCGGGATCATCCTGCTGATGGACCGTTCCATCAAGCCCGGCGACGTGATCGCCGTGAACGACGGCATCACCAATACCGTGGGCCAGGTGAAGAAGATCGGCATCCGCGCGGTCTCGGTCACCACGCGCGACAAGAAGGAATACCTGATCCCGAACGAGAACCTGATGATCAATCAGGTGGAGAACTGGTCGTTCAGCTCGCGCGACGTGCGTATCCGCGTGCCGCTGACAGTGGCGCCGAATGCCGATCTGGAACTGGCCGAGCGGCTGATGATCGAAGCGGCGGCCGAAGTTCCGCGCGTATTGCCCATGCCCAAGCCGGCGGCCTGGCTGATCGACCTGCACGAAGCCGGCGCCACCTTCGAGATCCGCGTGTGGATCAACGATCCGGAGGAAGGGCTCGCCAGCGTCCATTCCGACGTGCTCAAGCGCGTGTGGAAGCTGTTCCGCGAGCACGGCATCGAATTGCCCGACCGGACCTTGCGCGATGTGAGCCTGCGCGACAGCGAGGCGCTGCGCCGGATCGTGGCGGAGTTGCGCGAGGCGCAAAAGATCGACGGAAACTCCAGCTAAAGCTCACCTAGCCCCCCGCCAATCCATTATGGCTGGCACCCGGCGGCCTTCATGGCCATTTGCGCGGCATGATTACGGTGGGCACAGTGTATCTTGTCGGCGCCGGCCCCGGCGCGGCGGACCTGTTGACGCTCCGGGCGGCGCGGCTGCTCGGCGCGGCGGAGCTGGTCGTGCATGACGGGCTGGTCGATCCCGAGGTGCTGGCCATCGCCCGCCCCGGCGCGCGGCTGGTCTCGGTCGCCAAGAGCCGCGCCCGCCACACCCTGCCGCAGCACGAGATCAACGCGCTGCTGGTGCGCGAAGCGCTGGCCGGGCGCGACGTGGTGCGGCTGAAAGGCGGCGATCCCCTGGTGTTCGGGCGCGGCGGCGAGGAAGCGGAAGCCTGCCGCGCGGCCGGCGTGCCGGTGGAGATCGTGCCGGGCGTGACATCGGCCCTGGGCGCGGCGGCGGCGGCGCAGATCCCGCTGACCCATCGCGACGCGGCGAGCATCGTCAGCTTCGTTGCCGGCCAGTGCAAGGGATTGACCGAGCAGAACTGGGCCGGCCTTGCCGGCAAGGGCCGCACGCTGGTGATCTACATGGGCGTGAAGACCGCGCCCCGGATCGCCGAAAAGCTGATGGCCGACGGCCTGACGCCGGACGTGCCGATCGCCGTGGTGGAAAACGCCGCGCGGCCGGCCATGCGCGTGCTGCGCGGCCCCCTGGCGGGCCTGGCGCAGCTTGTCGAACGCGAGCGGGTGAAAAGCCCGGCTCTGATCATCATCGGCGACGTGGCGGCTCGGGAAGACGCCGCGCTGGCCCAATTCGCGCTGGAGGCGCATTCGTGAAGATACTGACGGGTAACGATCTGAAGACCGGGCGGGTCATCTGGTGGGATGGCCAGGGCTGGTCGCTTCATGTCGAGGATGCGGCCGACGTGCATGACGACGGCGAGGCGATCCTCGCGCGCGAGGAAGCCGCCTGCCGTGTCAACGGCCCGATGTTCATCGAAGGCGAGCGTACGGCCGAAGGCGTGCGCCCGGCGCATATCAAGGACCGCATCCGCGCCCTCGGCCCCACCGTGCGGGCGGACCTGACGCTGAAGCCGGCCGATCCCAACGCCGGCAACTGGGTGATCTGATGTACAAGTACGATCAATACGACGACGCCATGGTGCGCGCCCGCGTGGAGGATTTCCGCGACCAGACGCGCCGCCGCCTGGAAGGCAAGATGACCGACGACCAGTTCAAGCCGCTGCGGCTGAAGAACGGTCTCTACCTCCAGCTCCACGCCTATATGCTGCGGATCGCCATCCCCTATGGCACGCTGAACAGCACGCAGCTGCGCAAGCTGGCGCATATCGCCCGCACCTATGACCGCGGCTATGGCCACTTCACCACCCGGCAGAACATCCAGTTCCACTGGATCAAGCTGGAAGACGCGCCCGATATCCTGGGCGAACTGGCCGATGTGGAGATGCATTGCATCCAGACCAGCGGCGAATCCATTCGCAACATTTCCGCCGATCACTATGCCGGCGCCGCCGCCGACGAGATCATGGACCCGCGCCCGTGGGCCGAGACGCTGCGGCAGATGACCACGTTCATGCCGGAATTCAGCTATCTGCCGCGCAAGTTCAAGATCTGCGTGATCGCCGCCGAGGAAGACCGCGCGGCGATGCGCTGGCACGATTTCGGCCTGCGGATCGTGAAGAACGAGGCGGGCGAGATCGGCTTCGAGGTCTATCCGGGCGGCGGCATGGGCCGCACCCCGTTCATCGCCTACAAGAGCAGCGACTTCGTGCCGCAGCATCAGATCTTCAGCTACCTGCAAGCGGTGCTGCGGGTGTGGAACCGCCATGCCCGGCGCGACAACATCCACAAGCAGCGGATGAAGATCCTGGTCCACGAGCTGGGCGAGGAGGAATTCACCCGCCAGGTGGAGGAAGAGTTCCGGCATATCCTGACGCTGGGCACCGATTTCCCGCAGGCCGAGTACGACCGGATCGCGGCCTATTTCACGCCGCCGCCGTTCGAGACGGGCTTGCCGGAGGAAATCGACCGCTCCGACCCCGATTTCGCCGTCTGGATCGACCAGCAGATCGCGCCGCACAAGGCGCCGGGCTATGCGATCGTCAACGTGAGCCTGAAGCCCATCGGCGGCATCGGCGGCGATATCACCGCCGAGCAGATGGAGGTCGTGGCCGATCTCGCCGAGCGTTACAGCTTCGACGAGCTGCGCGTGGCGCATACGCAGAACCTGGTCCTGCCGCATGTGCGCAAGGCGGATCTCTATGCCGTGTGGCAGCAGCTGCGCGACGCCGGCCTGGCCGACGCCAATCTCGACCTGGTGACCGATATCATCGCCTGCCCGGGGCTCGATTATTGCAGCCTGGCGAACGCCCGTTCGCTGCCGGTCGCGGCGCGGATCGCGGAGCGCTTCGCCGATCCCGCGGTGCAGCACGATTTGGGCGAGCTGAAGATCAAGATCTCCGGCTGCATCAACGCCTGCGGGCACCACCACGCGGGCCACATCGGCATCCTGGGCGTCGACCGGAAGGGCACGGAGAACTACCAGCTCCTGCTCGGCGGATCGGGCGCGGAGGACGTCAGCCAGGCCAAGATCACCGGCCCCGGCTTCGACGAGGCGGGCGTGGTCGATGCGGTGGAGCGCGCGGTCAATCACTACCGCACCATCCGCGAGCCCGGCGAACGATTCATCGATACTTATCGCCGCGTCGGCATGGAAGGATTCAAGGAGGCGATCTATGGCTGACGTGCTGCGTTTCCGCGACGATGCCGCGGCCGACGAGCCGGCGGTTTCGCTCGACGCGTTTCTCGACCAGACCAATGCCGTTTCGGTGCGCATCGAAGCCGGTGACGACGTGCGCCGGCTGGCCCCGGTGCTCGACCGGCTGCGGCTGGTGGAGATCGATTTCCCGAAGTTCCGCGACGGCCGCGGCTTTTCCAGCGCCAGCATCCTGCGCGAGATGGGCTATACCGGCGAGATCAAGGCGACCGGCGACGTGCTGGTGGACCTGATCTTCTTCATGCGCCGCTGCGGCTTCGACAGCTTTGCGCCCAACGTGCCGCTGGACCCGGCGGATGCGGAAGCGGCGCTGAACCGCTACCCCTACGTCTATCAGCACGCGGCGGATGCCGAAGTGCCGATCTGGCAGCTGCGCCACCCGGAACTCGCCAATGGCTAGCCGGGCCGTGGACGTCATCGATACCGGGCCCAGCTTCACCCAGGCCGACGCGGACGCGCTGAACGCGCGCTTCGCCGGGGTGGACGCGGCCACGATGCTGAAGACCCTGTTCGCCGAAGGATCGCTGGGGCGGGTGGCGGTCGTCTCCTCCTTCGGGACGGAGAGCGCGGTGCTGCTGCACCTCGTGGCGCAGGCCGATCCCACCGTGCCGGTGATCTTCGTCGATACGCTGAAGATGTTTCCGGAAACGCTCGCCTATCGCGATGAGCTGACGCAGATGTTCGGCCTCACCCATTCCTCCGTGGTGCAGCCCGATCCCGCGGTGCTCTTGGCGAAGGACGAGAACGGCCTGCGCTGGTCGTGGGACCCGGACGGCTGCTGCGAAATCCGCAAGGTGGAGCCGCTGAAGCGCGCCAAGCAGGGCCTCGATGCCTGGATTTCGGGCCGCAAGGCGTTCCAGTCGGTCACCCGGCAGAACCTGCCGCGCTTCGAGATCGAGGAAGGGCGGCTGAAGCTCAATCCGCTGGGCGACTGGACCAAGCAGGATCTCGACGCCTATTTCGAGACCCATGCGCTGCCCCGGCATCCGCTGGAAGCGCAAGGCTATCTCTCGGTCGGCTGCCAGCCCTGCACCACCACCGTGAAGCCGGGCGAAGACCCGCGCGCGGGCCGCTGGCGCGGCTGGGACAAGACCGAATGCGGCATCCATTCGCCGAACGACCCGGCGCCCGAGGCCGACGAAGGCGAATTGCCGCCGGGCTACGAACCAGCGTTCTGACCGGCTATCCAGCCTTCGCCCTTCCCGCCGCCGGCGGGCACGGCGAAGGCTGGCGATAGGCGCGGCTTACTGCCCGCCATGCTGGAAACGCTGCATCATCTGCTGGCGGAAGGCATCGCGTTCGGCCTTGGTCAGCTTGCCGTCGTGATCCGCGTCCTGCATGTCGAAGCGCTGGAGCTGGGCGGCCACATATTCGGCCTTGCTTTGCGGGCCTTGCGCCCCGCCCGGCCCACCGCCTCCACCGCCGCCCCGCGCGCCGCCGCCGAAGCCGGCCCGCCGCTCTTCAGGCGAAAGCGAACCGTTGTGATCGGCATCCAGCTGGTCGAAGCGCTGGCCGATGATCTTTTCCGCATCGCCCTTGGTCACCGTGGCATCGCCGTAAGGATCGGGCGGAGGGCCGCCCTGCGCCAGCGCCGGCATCGTAATGCAGGCGGCCAGCCCGGCCGCTGCCATCATGATCTTCTTCATCCTTGCTCTCCCGTAACCCATTCGCGGGGCACCCTGTTGCGGGGCGCAAGCTCTGCCTCCGGCGCCCGCGCGGCAAGAGCCCACTTGGTCGCGATTTGTCGCAGCGAACCCGGTCAGAGCCAGCGCTGCTGGCGATACCAGCGGGCGGTGGCGGCGAGCCCTTCCGGCGTGGGGATTTCGGACGTCCACAGATCGGCGGGAGGAGCCTTGTCGGCACGGCAGACCCAATCGGGGTGAACCATGTAGCCGACGCGATCGGGGGTAAGCCGCGCCCGATCCCCCCGTACCAGCCGATCCAGCCCGGCGCCGGCGCGCAGCATCCATTCGGGCAGGTGCGGCGCCCAGACCTTGCGCCCCATTGCCTGGCCGATGGCCCTGGCCAAGTCCCCATGGTCCCAGCCGCCTTCGCGCCCGTCATCGGGTTCGAAGATGCGGCGGGACAGGGCTGGCGGGGCGGGCAGCAGCGCCACGAGCAGGCGCGCCAGATCCTCCACATGGATCACCGAAGCCCGCCCCTCCTCCGGCGGAATCGGGACCACGCCCCAGCGCGCGGCGCGGAACAGCTCGAACATCTCCCGATCGCGCGGGCCGTAGATCGCCGGCGGGCGAACGATGACCCAATCGAGCGCACTGGCCTGAACCCGTTCCTCCGCCTCGCGCTTGGATTCGCCATAGGCCGAAAGCCCCGGTTCCCGCGCCGCGAGGGAGGAGACGAACACGAAGCGGGACACGCCCGCTTCCACCGCCAGATCGACAAGCGCCTGAGTGCCGGCGACATTGCCGAGATGGAAGCCCGCCGGATCGGGCGCATTGACCACGCCGGCCACGTGAAGCACCACGTCCGCGCCTTCCACCAGCCGCGCCAGCGCGGCGCGATCCGCCAGATCGCCGCGTATCCATTCCACGCCCTCGCGTGGCGGCTGCTCACGCCGCGCCAGCGCCTTCAGCGGTAGGCCGCGGCGGCAAACCAGATCGACCACGGCCTGGCCGACGAAGCCGGTGCCGCCGGTCAGCGCTATCGTCAAAGCAGCACCAGCTGATCGTGATGGATCACCGCCGCACGCGGGGCATAGCCGAGCAGCGCCTGGTGCTCCTCCGTCCGGCGGCCCTTGATGGCCGCCACTTCCGACGACGCATATTCGGTCAGCCCTTGCGCCACCGGGCGGCCCTGCTGATCGCGCACGAAGACAGGATCGCCGCGCACGAATTCGCCGTCCACCCCGGTCACGCCGCTTGCCAGCAAGCTGGCGCCCCGACAGAGCGCGCGCGCGCAGCCGGCATCGACCGTCAACGTACCCTTCATCCTCAGCCGCCCGCCGAGCCACGCCTTGCGCGCGCCGTCGCGGCGGACGGGGAGGAACAGCGTCCCGATCTCACCCCCCAGCGCGCGGGCGAGTGGGGCCCGGTGCGTGCCGTTGACGATCGCCAGGGCGATGCCCGCGCGGCTGGCGATTTCGGCGGCTTGCAGCTTGGACGTCATCCCGCCGGAGCCGAGGCCCGAGCCGGACTTGCCGCTGGCCATCGCGTGGACAGCCTCGGTCACGCCTTCGACCAAGGGCAGGAGCGTGGCGTCCGGCTGGCGCGGATCGCGATCATAAAGGCCGTCCACATCCGACAGCAGCATCACCGCGTCGGCCCGCGCCGCCTGCGCCACGCGCGCCGCCAGCCGGTCGTTATCGCCGAAACGGATTTCCGCCGTGGCGACCGAATCGTTCTCGTTCACCACCGGCACCGCCCCGGCCTTGAGCAGGCGGCCGAGCGTGGCGGCGGCGTTGAGATAGCGGCGCCGGTCCTCGAGATCTTCCAGCGTCAGCAGCAGCTGGGCGGCGGTGAGGCCATGGCCTTCGAGCAGTTCGCTCCACAAGCCGGCCAGCGCGATCTGCCCGACCGCCGCCGCCGCCTGCGCATCCGCCAGGGAGCCGCGCCCGCGCTTCGGCAATCCAAGCTTCGCCGCGCCGAGCGCGATCGCGCCGGAGCTGACGACAATGACCTGCTGCCCGCGCTGGCGGGCCTCGGCGATTTCGGCCACCAGCGTCGCCAGCCAGGCCCGATCGGGCTTGCCGCTGCTGCCGAACAGCAGCGCGGAGCCGACCTTGAGCACAATGCGGTGCGCGGTGGCGGGATCGGCAAGATCGGTGAGACGGCGGATCGTCATTGTGGCCCGTTAACCGCAGATGCGAAGGGCGCAAAGTCATTCCGATTCGGGGGCGTCTGCCGAGGGAGGGGGCGTGGGGATTTTTTGGCGCTCGCAGAGGCGCGGAGGCGCGGAGAAATCGTGTTTGCGGCGAAGCCGCTTTAAGCCGGAATGATACCGCCAGTCGCAAGGCGGAGCCCAAAAAACGGCTTTGCCGGTACTTCCCTCTGCGCCTCCGCGCCTCTGCGAGCGCCTGAATCTCCCGTGCAGGAGCCTCAGCCCAGCGGCGACCAGTCGCCTTGCGGCCCCGCGTCGTCCTCGGCCGCGCCGGCGGTTTCGGTCGCGGTGCGGGTGGGGAGATGGTCGAGCACGGCATCGAGCAGGGCGTCGATCCCCTGCCCCGTGGCGCCGGAGATGGGAAATACCCGCTGCGCGCCCGCTTCCTTCAACTCCGCCGCGAAGGCGGAGACCAGTTCCGCATCGGCAAGATCGACCTTGTTGAGCGTGACCAGGCACGGCTTGTCGGCCAGGTGTTCGTCATAAGCTTCCAGTTCGCGCGCGACGATACCCATCGCTTCCGCCGGATCGGCGCCGGAGATGTCCACCAGGTGGATCAGCACACGGCAGCGTTCGATATGGCCGAGGAAGCGGTCACCGATCCCCGCCCCGTCGGATGCGCCTTCGATCAGGCCCGGAATGTCGGCGATCACGAATTCGCGATCGCGGTGGCGCACCACGCCGAGCTTGGGGACCAGCGTGGTGAAGGCATAATCGCCGACTTTGGCCCGCGCGTTGGAAACCTGGTTGATGAAAGTGGACTTGCCAGCATTCGGCAAGCCGACCAGTCCGACATCGGCCAGCAGCTTGAGCCGCAGCCACACGGCCATTTCCTGCGCCGGTATGCCCGGCTGGTGCTGGCGCGGGGCGCGATTGGTGGAGGTGGCATAGCTGGCGTTGCCGCGCCCGCCCATGCCGCCCTCCAGCAGCACCACGCGCTGGCCAACCTCGGTGAAATCGGCGAGAACATGCTCCCGCTCCTCATCGAGGATCTGCGTGCCCACCGGCACCTGGACCACCAGATCCGGCGCGCTGGCGCCGGTGCGGTTCCGGCCCATGCCATGGCCGCCGCGCTTGGCCCTGAAATGCTGGGTATAGCGGAAATCGATCAGGGTATTGAGGCCGGGCACCGATTCGAACACTACATCGCCGCCCTTGCCGCCGTTGCCGCCGTCAGGGCCGCCGTATTCGATGAACTTTTCCCGCCGGAAGCTGACCGCGCCCGGGCCGCCCGCACCGGAGCGCACGTAAATCTTGGCCTGATCGAGAAAGTGCATCTTTGTCTAGCCTCAAGCGCCGGCGGGCCATCCGGCCCCTTGGCTATCCTCGCGCCTTCGGCGCTGCGGGCGCGCGTTCGCGCTTGCGGACCGCTGGTCGCGATCCGATCCCGATCCACGCCGTAGCAGTCAAGTACAATTCGATCCGCGACCCGGCGGATCGCAAGGCCTAACGGCTGCCCGCGGCACCGAAGGCGCGAGGAAAACGCACGCGCGGATAGGCGCGCATGATACAAGGAAACCCGTTTTCATAAAGCGAAGACTGGTGGAGCCGAGGGGGATCGAACCCCTGACCTCGTCATTGCGAACGACGCGCTCTCCCAGCTGAGCTACGGCCCCGTTCCAGTATCGCGCGGGGTGACCCGCGAAGAGCGCGCTCCCTAGCGAAAAGGCGAGGCGCTTGAAAGAGCTTTATTCGCCTTCTTTCGCCGGATCAGGCCCCTGGGGCAGAGGCTGGACGATCGGCGTGGAAATCGTCCCCTCGATCGGCGCGAGCAGCGGAATCCGCGCGCCGGTATCCGGATCGAGCACCTGGCCAACGACATCCGAACCTGACGACGGCAGCGCCGTGGCCAGCACCGGCCCGGTCGCGCCGTGGACCGCGACATAGCCGGGCTGCGACGCGCCATAGCGCGCGCCGTATTTCATGTCCCACTCGGCAGAGGCGACCTGGTACTGCTCGTACTCCTGGAAGAACTGCGAGAAGACCCCTTCGAACCGCTGGAGCCCGGCTTCGGCGAACGCGGTCAGGTCTGTCGGCTGGCCAGCCAGGTATTCATTGGCGACGGCAAGGCCGGTGGCGCACAGGCCGGGGCGCGTGGCGGGCAAGGCGAAGTAGTTATAGACCTGCGTCACGATGGCTTCGCGCGCCTTGATCGCTTCGCTGCTTGTCTTGTGCTGACGGCGATATTCCTGGTCGATCGCCTTGTTCACCGCCGTGAGCTTGCGGCTGTTCTGCTTCAGGAACGCGCCATAACCATCGAGGATCGGCTGATATTCCGGCTCCAGGCAGTTGAGCGCGGCGACGTTCCAGGCGGACCGGAAGTGCCACAGGGTCTCGTCCGCGGTGAGATCGCTGTTGACCGTCTGCCGCTTGCCATCCGGGCCGGTCAGCGGAATCGCCATGACATAATCGGCGCCGCCGGGCGGGACCGGGCGATAGGGAATGACTTCGGCCACCGGCGGGGGCGGTGGCGGGGGCGCCGGAGGGGGCGGGGGTGGTGGCGGCGGCGGAGCGGGTGTCGCGCAAGCCGCCAGCAAAGCAAGCCCGCCGAGCGCGACGGCCCTCTTCCACCAGTTCGACCCGTTCGGATTCATGACAGCGCGTTCCCTCTCCGTGGCGCGGCACGACAATGGCCGCCCCAAGCTTGCGCATGGATTAAGCGCGAATGTTACCGCGCGGACAAGGCAAAGAAAATGCCCGGGGAGCGATTATGCCCCCCGAGCACGATAGAACGAATCCCTGCTGCGATCAGTTGCGGCTGGAGCCCATGAAGCGGAGCATGAACAGGAACATGTTGATGAAGTCGAGATAGAGGCTGAGCGCGCCCATCACGACCGCCTTGCCGGCCCACTCGCTGCCGCGCAGCTGCGCATACTGCTCTTTCAGGCGCTGCGTGTCATAGGCGGTAAGGCCGGCGAAGATCAGCACGCCCAGGAAGCTGACCGCCCACATCAGGGCCGCCGACTGCAGGAACAGGTTGATCACGCTGGCGATGATCAGGCCGATTACGCCCATGATGAGGAAGCTGCCGAAACCGCTGAGATCGCGCTGCGTGGTATAGCCATAAAGGCTGAGCCCCGCGAAGGCGCCAGCGGTGGCGAAGAAGGTCGCCGCGATCGAACCCCCGGTATAGACGAGGAAGATCGTGGACAGCGACAGGCCCATGAGCACCGCGAAGCCCCAGAACATCGCCTGGAGCGTGCTGGTGGAGAACCGCTGCACGCCGAAGCTCATCGCGAAGACGATCGCGAGAGGGGAAAGCGCCACGATCCACATGAGCGGCCCGCTGGCAAAGCTGAGTGCGAGGCCGGTGCTGGCTGTCAGCAGCGCGACCAAGCCGGTCAGCAGCACACCGCTGGCCATATAGTTGTAAATCGAGAGCATGTGGCGGCGAAGCCCCTCGTCGAACACTGCCGTACGACCGGTCCCCACCGCGCCCGCGGAACCGAACGACGTGCCGAAGCCCGTCCGGGTGTCCCGAGGATCGTTCCAATTCGCCATTACAAACTCCATTCCGGCGCCGAGCGACGACAAGCCGGTGATGCCAATATCGCGACACCGCGCCGCAGTTTCAAGGGAAACCCGCCCCGAGGGCTCAACCTTCCCCGCGTGCCTGTGCGGCCATCTGCGCGCTGCGATCGCGCGCGGCGCGCAATGTCTGTTCCAACAAGTGAGTCAGCGTACCGTCCCGATCGAGCATTTCAAGCCCCGCGAGGGTCACCCCGCCGGGGCTGGCGACGCGCCGGGCCAGTTCGCCGGGATCGTAAGGCGATGCGGCGGCCAGCGCGGAGGCGCCATCGACCATGGCCAGCGCAAGGCGGCGCGCCTTGCCCTGTTCCAGCCCCAGTTCCGCCGCGGCGGCGGAAAGCGCGTCGATGAACCGATAGACGAAAGCCGGGCCCGATCCGGCCAGCGCGGTGACGAGATCGAATTCCGCTTCCTCGATCCATTCCGGCGCGCCGAGAGGCGCCAGCAGCGCCATCGCCGCTTCGCGCCCGGCCGGATCGAGCCCCCGTTCGGCCACCCCCATCGGCGACTTGCCGAGCGCGGCGGCGAGATTGGGCATGACGCGCAGGAAACCCGCGGCGCGCGGGAAATGCGCCGCGAGAACCGCCAGTTCCACCCCCGCGAGAATGGACATCACCGTGGTCTGCGGACCCGCCGCCGGTTCGACGGCCGGCGCCACGTCGCGCAGCACTTGCGGCTTCACCCCCAGCAGCACTGCATCGAAAGGCTCGTCAGCGGGAACCGAGGCCAGCGAGCGGACGCCGGCCGGCAAATCGCGCGCGGCGGGATCGACCACGGCGAACCGCTCCGCCGCCAGGCCGCTCGCCAGCCAGCCGCGCAGCATCGCCCCGGCCATGTTGCCGCAGCCGACGAGAAGGATCGAATGAAAAGCAGTCACTGAACGCTCCAAACTTCCCGCCCACTGGCGAGACGGGCCGGGAAAGACCTGTTGCAGGTCCGGGCTCAGAGGCGTCCATGCCCTCCCCCGGCGCCACCCGCAAGCAGGCGGGGGATCACGCCTCCCCGGCGGCGTCCACCAGGGCGGCGGCCAGCGCTTCGCTGGGCTTCTTGTCACCCCACAGCACGAACTGGAACGCGGGATAGAACCGGTCACATTCGGCCACCGCGCTTTCCACCGCGAGCTGGGCCATCGACAGGCTGAGCATCCCGTCGGCGCCGAGCATGAGGCCGTGGCGGTAAAGCAGCACGCCGCCGCTGGACCAGATATCGAAGTGGCCGATCCAGAGCTGTTCGTTGACCAGCGCCAGCAGCTCGTAGGCGGCCTTGCGCTTGGCCGGGGGCACCCGGATCTCGGGCAGGCAGAGGAGTTGCAGCACGCGATCTTCCGCGCGCCAGATGCAGCGCACCTGATAGGTCGTCCAGCTTCCGGGAATCTCACCCGAAATCTCCCCCTCGCCGATGAATTCGCACGGCCAGCCGTGGGCTTCGAACAGCTGCGCGAGCATCTCCACCGGCGCGGATTCGTCGGATTCCTCGATCGGTTGGCGCCCCGAATTCATCATTAACGTCCCTATCCCTGGCGTCTGTCGAGCGGCATGCTCCGCCACGGAGCGGCAAGGCAATCGGGGTTAACGACGCATCTGGGCAAAACTCGACAACCCTGTTGGCAAGATGTGCAAAAGCGGTGGGAACCCGCCGTGCGCCTGCTCAATCGAGCGGCTTCACCTCTTCGCCCCGATCGCTGATGAAGCGGAAGGAATCGACATCCTTCTTCTTCAGGTCCGCAATCAGCTTGTCCGCGTCGCGCGCATTGTCGAACGGACCGGCGACCAGACGATTGGTCTGGCCCCACTTGGCGACATGCGGCTTCGCCTTGTCGAGCAGCCCGCCCGCCGCGCGCTTGATCCGCCGCCAATCGAACGCCAGCGCGCCCGTATCGCGCCCGGTGGCGACCTGGACCCACTGGCGGCTGGGAACGGGCGGCGGCGGTGGCGGCGGCGGCGGAGCCGGCGGCGCTTCGCGGCGCGGCGTGATCCGGGTGACGTCCACGGCACCCTCCGCCGGCGCGACGACGGCCGCGCGCGCCGGTGACAAGGCAAATTCGGCGAAGGCGGAAGCCAGGTCGCGCGGATCAGGCGGCACGACCGGCTGGGCGGGCGCGGGCGCCGGGGCAGTGGCGACCTGGGACGGGGCCGGGGCGGTCCGGGACGGGGCCGGGCTTTGCGGCGGCTGGACGGCGGCGCGAACGACCGGCGTGCCGCTGTCACCGCGCCGCGCACTGCCGAGCGGCTCGCCCGTCGGAACCAGCCGGGAATCGGCCGTGCGCGCGGGCGGCGGCGCGCCGGCCTGGCTGCCATAGGCGGCGATCGCTGGATTCTCGCGCCCGATCTCGGCCGCCTGAGGGAAGACCCCGAGATTGGCCGCCGCCGCCTGCTGCGAGCGAGTGAGCCGGGGCATGTAGCGCAAGTAAGGGCCGATGCGGTTGGACAGCCGTTCCGGCAGCATCGTCTCGGCGATCGAGACCGCTTCGTCCGCCTTGCCCATGATCGCCAGAGCGAAGGCGCGCGTGCGATAGGCGGCGAGATCGCGCCGTTGCAGCAGCGGCAGGAGAGTGGCTTCGGACGCGCTCTGGTCCCCGGCGATCGCCTGGCTGAGCGCGAGGCGGCTGGTAATCAAGGGATTCGGCCCGGCGGAGAGGACCTGGGCATAATCCTTCTGCGCGCGGGCATTGTCGCCCACCAGATCGTAAGCCAGCCCCCGATCCGCGAAGTGGCTGGTGGTCAGCGCGCCGGCTTTCTCCGCCTCGGCGAACAGGCGCAGGGCCTCCACCGGCTGCTGGCGCCGCGTGAGCCACGAGGCGCGCGCGGCCATCACCCGCCCATCGGAAGGGGAGACTGCCTCGGCGCGCTGGATGAACCCTTCGGCCGCGTCCACATCGTCGAGCGCCAGCGAGGCTTCGGCCGCCGCGACCAGCGCATCGAGCGAGCGGGGCGAGCGCGACAGGGTGCGCAACGCATCGTTGAGCCGATCGGTGTTCGGATCGGGCAGCGGCTGCACGACCTCGAAGTTCGATTGCGCATGCGCGGCGGGCGCCTTGGCCGCCAGAGCCCCGCCCAGCACGAATGCCAAGGCGCGTGCCGGCCGGGGCCGCAAGGCACTCTTCGGACGGATCATGACAGGCCGGCTATCGCAACGCGGCTGAACCGCACGATAATGCTCCGGCTACTGGTTGTTCTGGCGGCCGAGGAAGCGCGGAATGCGCAACGAACCGCCACTATCCTCGTCGTCCTCTTCCTCATCGTCGCGGCGGGCGCTGGCGCGGGACAAGTTGGCCATGCGTTCGAACAGCGTGCTGCCGCCGGTGGGCGGCGACGGAGGCGCGCTGCGCCGCTGCGGCGGCGGGGTTTCGCCTTCCTCTTCGGCGCCCGAACCGAGAATCCGGCGCCGGCGCCCACCCTGCACAGGCTCGTCAGCTTCGGCGAGCCGGCTGGCGTCGAGCAGCAGGTCATCCACCGGCGGCGCGGCATCGTCCTGATCATCCGCTTCGGCTTCGAACGTCAGCTCGAAGGCTTCATCGCCGGCCTCGGCCTCCGGATCGCCGTCAGTGGCTGTCGGATCGCGTTCGATCCGGGTTCCGGCGAGCGAGGCATAGCCCCTGCTTCCGGCCCCACTGCCTTCATCTTCGGTCGATCCGCCCTGGCCGCCTTCGTCCTCTTCGCCTTCATCGGCGCCATAGGCCGTCGGCATGGGGGGCGGCGCATAGTCGGCAGCGCCGTCGGCGCCCGCCTGGCCATCATCCTCGCCGAACCGGGGCACCTGCTGGTAACCGGACGCTTCCGCGCCGGCGGTCGACACCGCGTCTTCGGCCAGCTCTTCCTGGGTCGGCAGGGGCAGCACCGGCTTTTTCTGGGCGCGGGAGCCGGCGAAGCCGAACGGCTGGCTGGCGGCGGCCTGCACCTGATCGGCGCTCTGCTCGATACCGGTGGCGACCACCGAAACGCGGATCTTGCCTTCGAGCGAGGGGTTGAAGGCCGATCCCCAGATGATGTTCGCTTCGGGATCGACCAGCTCGCGGATATGGTTCGCGGCCTCGTCCACCTCGAGCAGCTTCATGTCCTCGCCGCCGATGATCGAGATGATGACGCCCTTGGCGCCGGTCATCGAAACGCCGTCGAGCAGCGGGTTGGCGATGGCGCGTTCGGCGGCTTCCAGCGCGCGGTTCTCGCCCTCGCCCTCGCCGGTGCCCATCATCGCCTTGCCCATCTCGCCCATCACCGAACGCACGTCGGCGAAATCGAGGTTGATGAGGCCGGGCATGACCATGAGATCGGTGATCGAGCGCACGCCCTGCTGCAGCACTTCGTCCGCCAGCTGGAACGCTTCCTTGAAAGTCGTTTCCGCCTTGGCGACCAGAAACAGGTTCTGGTTGGGAATGACCAGCAGCGTATCGACATTCTTCTGCAGTTCCTCGATACCGGCGTCCGCGGCGCGCATCCGGCGGGTGCCTTCGAACAGGAACGGCTTGGTCACCACGCCGACCGTGAGGATGCCCCTGTTGCGCGCGATCTCCGCGATCACCGGGGCGGCGCCGGTGCCGGTGCCCCCGCCCATGCCGGCGGCGATGAAGACCATGTTCACGCCATCGAGCGCGCGTTCGATCTCTTCCACCGTCTCTTCCGCGGCGGCGCGGCCGACTTCCGGCCGCGAGCCCGCGCCGAGGCCCCGGGTGATGTCCGGCCCCAGCTGGATGCGATGTTCGGCCACCGAGCTGTTAAGCGCCTGGGCATCGGTGTTGGCGACGACGAAGTCCACGCCTTCGATATCCGCCTCGATCATGTTGGCGATTGCGTTTCCGCCCGCGCCGCCCACGCCGATCACGGTGATCCGCGGGCGCAGCTCTTCCACCGAAGGCGGGCCGATGTTGATACTCATTGCGTGCCCTCCTCAGGGAGCGGGTGATACAATTCCTCGGCGCGCTTGTGCCACAAAGGGATTCGCCGGTGCAAAAGGTAAATGCAACTATCCACAGGCACGCGGGAGCCTCGAAAACCTAGAAATACTCACGCATCGCGGCCCATATCCGCCCCATCTGGGCCAGGCCGCCCTGGGCCTTGATGCGGCTCTGGAAGCGCGAGCCGACCGAGCGTATGTCGATCGGGTCTTCCGCGGCATAGAGCACGAGGCCCGCAAGCGTGGCGAATCCGGGCGCCAGATGCGCTTCGGGCAGGCCCCTGAGCTGCGGCGCGCGGCCGATCCGCACAGGCTTGCCGAGCGCGGACTGCGCATAGTCCGCCAGCCCGGTCAGCTCCGCTCCGCCGCCGGTCAGCACCACCTGCCGCGCATTGCGGCCGGAAAAGCCATGCGCTTCCAGCGCGCGCCCGACATCGCCGGCCAGGCGATCCAGCTCGGCGGTTATCACGCTGACCAGCTCTGCCCGGGGGATGCGGTTCTGATCGTCCGCGCCGCGCGCCAGCGGGCCGGCCCGTTCCTCGCCCGGGCCGTTGACCGGCACCAGTTCGCGATGATCGGCCGGGCTGGCGATCGCCGAGCCATAGCGGCATTTCAGCCGTTCCGCCTGGAATCGCTTGATACCGAAGGCCGAGGCGATCGCATCGGTGATGTCGGCGGAGCCGCGCGGAATCACTTCCAGCCCGACCAGCATCCCGCCGCTGTAGATCGCGACGTTGGTCACCTGCCCGCCGAACTCCACGATCGCCACGCCCAGATCGCGCTCTTCCGCCGAAAGGCACGCAAAGCCCGTGGCCAGGGGCGAGGCGATCACCCCTTCCACTTCCAGGTGCGCGTTCTGCACCGCTTCGGTCAGGTTGCGCATCGGCGCGCCATCGGCGAGCATCACGTGGATATCGACGCCGAGCCGTTCGGCATGGAGGCCCCGCGGGTTGGCGATCCCTTCGGCGCCATCGAGGAAATAGCAGGCGGGCTGCGCATGCAGCACCATGCGCCCGTCCGGCTCCAGCCCGCCGCGCGCGGCGATCAGGAGCTGCTCGATATCCTCTTCCTCGATGCGGCGGCCGCCGATGTCGATCTCCACCGGGAGAACCTGACTGGTGAGCCCCGCCCCCGAGCAGCCGATCCACACGCTGGCGACGCTGGTTCCGGCAAGCTTTTCCGCCCGCTCTATCGCATCGCGCACCGCATAGGTGGCGGCCGCCATGTCGGTCACATAGCCGCGCCGGATGCCTTTCGAGGCGCGGTGGCCGCTGCCGAGCACGACCATCTCGCCGCCCTCCGTCAGCCCGGCGATCATCGCCGAGATGCGGAACGAGCCGATGTTAACCGCGCCGAAGACGCGTTCGATGCGAGGCTGGGTCGCCATCAGGTTTCCTTGCGCGCCATCATGGCCAGTTCTTCATCCCGGCATTCGGGACAGCGGAGATAGAAGCGATCGGGGTTGCGCATGTCGAAAGCCACCGCCTTGCCGCCGATCAGCCGGTTGACCCCGTCGATACGGGCGAAGGTCATCAGCGCGCCCGCTGCCCGCTCCGCCCCCTGGGGCAGCGCGAGGACCTGGCCGGTGCGGAACGTCAGGTTCCAGCGGCGGTTGCCGACCCATTCGGCTTCGGCCACCTGCGGCTTGAGCGCGGGCGCGGCGCCGAGCAGCGTGGCCAGCGCTTCGACCTGCTGGCGCGCACCGGGGCCGGAGATCTGCAGCATTCCCTTGGCCTGCGCGCGGGAGACCGGCTCCAGCTCGTGGCCGGCATGGTCGATCAGCACCAGCCGGTCGGGCTTCTTCAGCACCGCGTGCGGCTTGCGCTCGACCACGTCGACCACGATCGTATCCGGCAGCTCGCGCGAGACGCGCGCGTCTTCCACCCACGAAAGCTCCATCACCGAGGCGCGCAAGGCCTGGAGATCGACCAAGGGCATCGCCCGTTCCTGCTCGCCGAGCACGCGTTCGTAGACCTTGAGCTCGTTCAGCCGCTCGACCCCGCGCACTTCCACCCGGGCCACCTGATAGCCCGCGCCGGCGGCGGCGCCGGCGAGCTGCTGCCCGATCAGCGCGGTGAGGCCGGCCATGCTGGCGATAGCCCAGGCGAGCATGGCGAACACGGCGAGGATCAGCACCAGGAACGCCTTGGTCAGCTGTTCCTCGGTGAACGGCAGCAGGCGCATGGCCGCGGCGACGAGCGAATTGGTCTTCGCCCGGGCCTTGCGGACCTTGGCCTTGTTTCCCTGAGCCCGCGCCTGGCGGCGCACGGGCCGGGCATTGCGGCGGATCGTCTGCGCCATCAGCCGGCCCCCGCGCCCACGGAAGGGGCGAGCTTGCCGAAATGGACCAGCGCCTCTTCAATGACGATCTCGACCAGTTCGGCATAGTCGATGCCGCAATGACGCGCCTGTTCGGGCACCAGGCTGAGCGGTGTCATGCCGGGCTGGGTATTGGTTTCGAGCAGGAACAGCCCTTCCTCGCCCCGCTCGTCATCCCAGCGGAAATCCGAACGGCTCGTGCCCCGGCAGCCCAGCAGGCGATGCGACTTGAGCGCATAGTCCAGGCACAGCTTCTCGATCTCCGGCGGAATCCGCGCGGGGCAGACATGTTCGGTCATGCCTTCGGTGTACTTGGCGTCGAAATCGTAGAAGCCGCTCTTGGGCACCAGTTCAGTCACCAGCAGCGCCCGATCGCCGAGCACCGCCGCGGTCAGCTCTCGCCCGCGGATATAGGGTTCCGCCAGAAGCTGGTCGAATTCCTGCCATGGTCCCACGGCATCGCGGCGGATCGGGTTGCCGTAATTGCTTTCGGCGGTGACGATCGCCACGCCGACAGAGGAGCCTTCGTTCACCGGCTTCAGCACATAGGGCCGCGCCAGCGGGTCGGCTTCGTAAAGCGCCTCGCTGCGTACGATGCGCCCGCCGGGCATCGGCACGCCGTGCGGCACGAGCGCCTGCTTGGTCAGTTCCTTGTCGATCGCGATGACCGAAGTGGCGAGGCCCGAATGGGTATAGGGGATGCCCATCAGGTCCATCATGCCCTGCACGGTGCCGTCTTCGCCCGGAACGCCGTGCAACGCGTTGAACACCACGTCGGGCGCGGTCTCGTGCAGCCGCAGCGCCACTTCGCGGTCCATGTCGATCCGCGTCACCCGATGGCCGCGCGATTCCAGCGCGGCGGCGACGCCTTCGCCGCTCATCAGCGAAACCGGCCGTTCGTTGGCCCAGCCGCCCATCAGGACGGCGACGTGGAGCTTGGGAAGGCTCACCACCGCCCCACCCGCTGGATTTCCCATTCCAGAGTCACGCCCTGGCTCTCGGCCACCCGGCGGCGTACTTCCTCGCCCAGGGTCTCGATATCCGCACTTGTCGCATCGCCGGTGTTTATCAGGAAGTTGGCGTGTTTCTCGCTGACCTGGGCGCCGCCCACCTTGAGCCCGCGGCAACCCGCCGCATCGACCAGGCGCCAGGCCTTGTCCCCCGGCGGGTTCTTGAAGGTGGAGCCGCCTGTCTTGCTCCTCAGCGGCTGCGATTCCTCGCGCGCGGCGGCGATACGGTCCATCTCCGCGCCGATCTCCGCCGGATCGCCCGGCTCACCCTTGAAGCGGGCGGCGACCACGATCGCCCCTTCGGGAAGCCGCGAATGGCGATAGGAATAGCCGAGGTCCGCCGCCGGCAGGGTCACCAGTTCCCCGCCGGGCAGCACCACATCGCAATCGACCAGCACATCCGCCACTTCGCGGCCATAGGCGCCGCCGTTCATGCGCACGAAGCCGCCCACGGTGCCGGGAATGCCGCGCAGGAAAGCGAGGCCGGCGATACCCGCATCGCGCGCGGTCGAGGACACCAGGATGCCGCTGGCCCCGCCGCCACATTCCAGCACGCTGTCGCGCCGCACCTCCACGGTGGCGAACGGCTTGCCCAGCCGCACGACGACCCCCGGCACGCCGCCGTCACGCACGATGAGGTTGGAGCCGAGGCCGAGCGCCATGACCGGCGTACCTTCGTCCAGCCGGGCGAGAAAGCCGGTCAGATCGTCGAGATCGGCCGGTTCGAACAGCCAGTCGGCCGCGCCGCCGCTCTTGAACCACACCAGCCGGCCGAGCGGGGCGTCGCGCGTCAGCTTGCCGCGCACGTCATCCGGCACCCAGCCGTCGAAGCCCTGGCCCTGGTCCGAGCCGGGCGCGCCGCGTTGGCCATGCCACGAGCCCATCTGCCCGTTCATGCCGCCCGCTCCCGCCGTTCCGCCACGGCATGAGCCAGGCCCGCGGCCCACTTGGTAATGTCGCCCGCGCCGAGGCAAACGACGAGATCGCCGGGCGAGAGCAGCGCCGCCAGCTGGTCCGCCAGCTCGTCCGGCCCGCCTACCTCCACGGCCGCGCGATGCCCGCGATCGCGCAGGCCCTTCACCAGCGCGGCGGAATCGACCCCCGCGATCGGCGCCTCTCCCGCCGGATAGACCGGCGCGACGAAGACCATGTCAGCATCGTTGAAGCATCCCTGGAAGTCACCCATGAGATCGCGCAGCCGGGTGTAACGGTGTGGCTGGGCCACGGCGATCACGCGGCCGCTGGCGGCTTCCCGCGCGGCGGCGAGGACGGCGCGGATTTCCACCGGATGGTGGGCGTAATCGTCAATCACGCTCGCCCCCGCCACCTCGCCCACGCGGGTGAAGCGGCGGCGGACCCCGCCGAAGCGGGCGAAGCCGGTGCGGATCGTCTGGTCGCTACAGCCGAGTTCCACCGCCACGGCGATCGCCGCCAGGGCGTTCTGCACATTGTGGCGGCCCGGCATGGGTAGCAGGATGTCGGCGATGCGACGCTGCTTGCCGTCGCGATCGGTATAGACCGCGTCGAACATGTTGCCGCCGCCTGCGGCGAGATCGCGCGGGCGCAGGTTTTCGGCACGCCAATCGGCCTGGGCCGAAAAGCCATACGTGATCACCCGCCGGTCACGCACGCGGGCGATGACTTTCTGCACGTCCGGGTGATCGATGCACAGCACGGCCGCGCCATAGAACGGCACGTTCTCGATGAATTCCACGAAGGCTTCGCGCACCGCGTCGAAGCTGCCGTAGTGATCGAGGTGTTCGGGATCGATATTGGTGACGATGGCATAGGTACCGTCGAGGCGCAGGAAGCTGCCGTCGCTCTCGTCGGCCTCCACCACCATCCATTCGCTGTCGCCCAAACGGGCGTTGGAGCCGTAGCTTTCGATGATCCCGCCGTTGATCACCGTGGGATCGACCCCCCCGGCATCGAGCAGCGCGGCGACCATCGATGTGGTGGTGGTCTTGCCGTGAGTGCCAGCGACGGCAACCGTGCGCTTGAGGCGCATCAACTCGGCCAGCATCTCCGCCCGGCGGACCACCGGAATGCGCGCTTCCAGCGCGGCGGCGACTTCCGGATTGTCACGCTTCACCGCGCTGGACGTCACCACCACGGCCGCATCGCCCAGGTTGGCCGCCGCATGGCCGATCAGTACCTTGATCCCCCGCGCGCGCAGCCGTTCGACCGAAGCGCTTTCGGCCAGGTCCGAGCCCTGCACGCGGTAGCCCAGGTTGCACATCACCTCGGCGATGCCGGACATGCCTATGCCGCCGATGCCGACGAAGTGGATCGTGCCGATGTCGATGCCGACACCTTTCATCGGATTCCTCCGATGAAAGGTGTCGGTTCATCCTGAGCTTGTCGAAGGGGGCCTTTCACCGCGCATTGCCCCCGGCCAGCGCCGCGCCGGCCCTGGCGCCGCGTTCATTGGCCACGCGAATGACATCCTGGATCGGAGACGCGCCGAAGCTTTCCACCAGATCCGCCAAGTCGCGCGCGGCGTGCGGGCGGCCACAGTTCCACGCGGCATGGGCGGCATTGGCCAGCGTTTCCGGGCGCTGCGCCATGGCGTTGATCTGCTTGGCGAGTTCCTTGGCGGTGAACTGCGACTGGCGGATCGCGCGCGCGCCGCCGGCCTTCACGATCTCGCGCACGTTGGCCGCCTGGTGATCGTCGGTCGCGATCGGCAGCGGCACCAGGATCGCCGGGCGGCCGACCGCCGTCAGCTCCGCGATGGTGGAGGCACCGGCGCGGCCGATGAACAGATGGGCATCGCGCAGATGGAGGTGCATGGCTTCGAAATACGTGCCGAGTTCCGCCGGGATGCCGTGGCTGGCATAGCGATCGCGCACCGCGTCGAGATCCTCCGGCCGGCATTGCTGCGTCACTTGCAGGCGCGAGCGCAAGGCCGGCGCAAGCATGGCGAGGCCATCGGGCACCACTTCCGACAGCACTCGCGCACCCTGGCTGCCGCCGGTGACCAGAACCCGCAGCAGGCCGTCCTCGGTGAAGGCGGGGAACGGCTCCTCCCGCAAGGCCAGTACTTCCGGGCGCACGGGATTGCCGACCAGTTCGACCTTGGCGCGATACTTCGGCTTCAGCCGGTCCACATCGGGATAAGCTGTGGCGATCGCGTTGACGCGGCCGGCCAGCAGCCGGTTGACGCGGCCCAGCACGGCGTTCTGTTCGTGGATCACCGTGGGGATACCGGCGGCGCGCGCGGCCAGCAGCGCGGGCAAGGCCGGATAACCGCCGAAGCCGACCACCGCGCTCGGCTCGAAACTTTCATACAGCCGGCGGGCCATGGCGCGGCCTTCGATCACCGCGCTCAAGGCAGCAGGCCAGCGCAGCGGGTTCTTGCCGAAGCGGCCGGCGGGCAGGACGTGGGCGGGCAGGAAGCCCGGCTTGCCCGGGATCGCTTCCCCCCGCGCATCGGTGATCAGCGCGACGTGATGGCCGCGCCGTTCAAGCTCGTGCGCCAGGGCGAACGCGGGCGTCAGGTGCCCGCCGGTGCCACCGGCCGCGAGCACGTAGTGGCGCGAAACGGTGCCGGCCCGCGCGTTCATCGCTCACCCTCCTTGTCGCCGCGGCCCTTTTCGTCACGGCCAAATCCGTCGATCGCGCCGCGCCAATCGAACTTCTCCCGGCTGAGATAGGGGTTCCGGCGCGTGATGGCGAGCAGCAGCCCGACGAGGAAGCACTGCGCGATCGTGGAAGAGCCGCCATAGCTGACCAGCGGCAGGGTGAGGCCCTTGGACGGGAACAGTTGCAGGTTGACGAGGATGTTCACGAACGCCTGACCGCCGAACAGCGCGACGAGGCCGGTGGCGGCGAGAATGGTGAACAGGTTGTCCTCATCCACCAGCCGCGCCAGCGCGCGCACCACGATGGCAAGGTAAAGCAGTACGACCACCCCGCAGATCAGCAGGCCGAATTCTTCCCCGATCACGGAGAAGATATAGTCGGTATGCGCTTCCGGCAGCGCCAGCTTGCGCGTGCCGAGCCACAGCCCGCTGCCCGTCCACCCGCCGGCCAGCAGCGTGCGGCTGGCAAGGTCCACCTGATCGTAAGCCGTGCCGCCGCCGAGGAAGCTGTCGATCCGGTGGCGGGCGTTGTCGTAGAACAGATAGGCCAGCACCAGCGCCCCGATCCCCGCGCCGCCGAGCAGGCCGACCCGTTGCAGCGGCAGGCCCGCCAGGGTCACCAGCACGGCCCAGCAGGCGACGAACAGGATCGCGTCGCCCAGGTCCGGCTGGACCATCAGCAGGATCACCGCCAGCCCCATGAAGGCGGCGCTGAGGGGAATGACCGGCAGATCGGGATCGCGCGCGCGCCAGGAGAGAATCCAGGCGCAGCCGACGGCGAAGGCCGGCTTGAGGAACTCGCTCGGCTGGAAGCGGATGCCCAGGTCCAGCCACCGCCGCGCGCCGTTCACTTCGGTGCCGATCAGCGGCACCAGCAGCAAGGCGAAGATCATCCCCGCGCTGAGCACGATGGCCCCGCGCCGGACCAGCTCGCGCGGCAGCATGGACGTACCGAGCATCGTCAGGATGCCGAGCAGCTGCCATTGCAAGTGCAGCCGGAAGAAATGAAGATCGCCCAACTGGTGGGCGCTGGACGAGAGACGCCGCGCGCTGGCCGGGGAGGCCGCGGCCACGGCAATGGCGCCCACGGCCATGAGCATGGCGATCAGCAGCAGCAGCACCCGGTCGATCTCGTGCCACCAGATCCGCAACTGGCGCTTGCGGCTGCTGGGGAACGTCTCCGTGCGCGGCGCGCGTTCGCCGGGACGGGGAATATAAGGGCGCGCCGGGTTCATGCCGCCGTTGTCGCCCCGCACGGCGCGGCCGCGCCGCCAGCGCGCCCGGCCAGTTCCGCCACCAGCGCCTTGAACGCTTCGCCGCGCACCTCGTAATCACGGAACTGGTCGAAGCTGGCGCAAGCGGGTGAGAAAAGCACCACGTCGCCCGGCCGCGCGGCGGCAATCGCGCGCCGCACCGCTTCGCACAACATCTCGCAGCGCTCGACGGGCATGAACGGCTCGAGGATTTCAGCGAAGCGCGGCCCCGCCTCGCCAATGGTATAGGCTGCGGCGATATTGCCGAAGGCGGGGGCGCATTCGTCCAGATCGTCGCCCTTGGGCAGCCCGCCGCAGATCCAGTGGACCCGCCTGCCCGGGTTGGGCGGATAGGCGGCCAGCGCCGGCGCGGTGGAAGCCGGGTTGGTGGCCTTGCTGTCGTTGATGAACAGGACGCCGTGGTATGTCCCCACCAGCTCCATCCGGTGCGGCAATCCGCGGAAGCTGGCGAGCCCGGCGAGGATCTGCCCTTCGCTGAGGCCCAGTTCCACGGCGATGGCCGCGGCCACGGCGGCGTTCTGCAGGTTATGCGGGCCTTGCAGAGAAGGCCAGTGCGCCTGGTGCGCCTGCCAATAGGCATAGCGTGCGCAGACCGCCCGGCCCTGCGGCCTGCGAGCCAGTTCGGCCCGCTGGATCGCGCTGGTCGCCTCGTCCGCGCAGCCGAACACGGCGAATTGCCCTTCGTCCTGCATTTCGAACAGGCGCGCCTTGGAGGCGGCATAGGCGGCAAAGCCCGAATAGCGATCGAGATGATCGGGCGTGATATTGGTCAGCGCCGCCGCTTCGCACGCCAGGGAAAAGGTCAGGTCGAGCTGGTAACTCGACAGTTCAAGCACATAAGTTCCGTCCACCGGCAGAGGAGCCTGCCCCAGGATCGGCAGGCCGATATTGCCGCCCATGCGTGCCGGGAGGCCTGCCGCGCGCAGCAGATGATCGACCAGCGCGGTGGTGGTGGACTTGCCGTTGGTCCCGGTGATGCCCACGACCTTGTGCGGCGGCAGGCCGGCGCGGGCCTGGGCGAACAGCTCTATATCGCCCATCAGCGGCACGCCCGCCGCGCGCGCCTTGGCAGCGATGGGATGGGTGTTGAGCGGGACGCCGGGCGACAGCACCATGCCATCGAACCCCGTGAGGTCGATCGCCAGCGGATCGGCGATCGTGGCCCGCCCGGCCAGTTCCTCGCGCGGGCCTTCGCGCCGGTCCCACGCGGTGACATCGGCGCCGCTTGCCAGCAGCGCCTCCACCGTCGCCAGCCCCGTGCGGGCCAGGCCGAGGACAGCATAGCGCTTCCCGGAAAAGGCGGCGGAAACGATCATCGCAGCTTCAGCGTGGCCAGGCCCAGCACGGCAAGGACGATGGCGATGATCCAGAAGCGGATCACCACGGTCGATTCCTTCCAGCCGAGCTGTTCGAAATGATGGTGGATCGGCGCCATGCGGAAGATGCGCCGGCCGGTGCGCTTGAACCAGAACACCTGGATGATGACGCTGGCCGTTTCCACCACGAAGAGGCCGCCGATGATCAGCAGCACGATCTCGTGATGCGCGGCCACCGCGATGGCGCCCAGCGCCCCGCCCAGCGCCAGGCTGCCGGTATCGCCCATGAACACCGCCGCAGGGGGCGCGTTGAACCACAGGAAGGCGAGGCCCGCCCCCATGATCCCGGCGCAGAAGATCGCCAGTTCGCCCGCCCCCGCGACATAGGGAATGCCGAGATAGGCGGAATAGTCCACGCGGCCGACCAGATAGCAGATCAGCGTGAAGGCGCCGGCCGCGATCACCACCGGCATCGTCGCCAGCCCGTCGAGCCCGTCGGTCAGGTTCACCGCATTGCCGAAGCCGACGATCACCGTCGCCGCGAAGACATAGTAGAGCGGCCCCAGCGGCACCGCGCGGCCCGAAAGGAACGGCACGTAGAGGTTGGTGCTGATCTGGCCGACGATGATCCACGCCGCGATGCCGGCAACGACGAATTCCAGCAGCAGGCGCACCTTGCCCGAAACGCCCTTGTGGCTGCGCTTGGTCACCTTGTCGAAATCGTCGAGGAAGCCGATCAGCCCGAAACCCGCCGTCACCGCCAGGCAGGCCCAGACGAACGGATTGCGCGGGTCCATCCACAGCAAGAGCGAGACCATCAGCGAGATCAGGATCATCAGCCCGCCCATGGTCGGCGTGCCGACCTTGGCGAGGTGGGTCTGCGGCCCGTCCTCGCGGATCGGCTGGCCCTTGCCCTGGCGCACGCGCAGCATGTTGATGAACTTCGGCCCGATGATCAGGCCCAGCACCAGCGCCGTCAGCAACGTCGCCCCGGCGCGGAAGGTCTGATAGCGGACGAGGTTGAACAGCCCTTCGAAGCCAAGCCACTCGGCAAGCAGGTACAGCATTACAGGCGGTTAGCCTTCTCTGGCGGCGAAATGGGCAACAAGCCTGCCCAGACCGACCGAATTCGAACCCTTCACGAGCACCGCGTCGCCGCCGGCGAGGCCGAATTCCTCCAGCGCGGCGATCGCTTCGCCCGGATTTTCGCAATGCGCGTAGGCGAGAGGGTTGCCAAGCGCATTAACCGCGGGTTTCCCCAGCTCGCGCGCGAGGGCCTGCATCTCTTCACCCACCAGGACCACGTAATCCACCTGCGCCGCCATCAGCGGTTCGACCAGCTGCGCATGGAACGCCGGGGCGAAATCGCCCAGTTCCTTCATGCTGCCGAGCACCGCGATCCGCCGGGTCGCCGGCGTGGCGCCGAGCTGGGCCAGCGTGGCGCGCATCGAGGCGGGATTGGCGTTGTAGCTTTCGTCGATCAGCAGCGCCTGGCCGCCGGGCACTGCGATCCAGTGGCGCGCGCCGCGCCCCTTGAGGCCGCCCATCTCCGCCAGGGCCAGGCCGGCCGCGCCCAGATCGCCGCCCGCCGCGTGGACCGCCGCCATGACCGCCAGCGAATTGGCCACCCAATGTTCGCCCGGCTCCGCCACCGAATAGCACAGCCGCCGATCCCCGAAGGCGGCGGTGACCAGCGAGCCGCCGTTCGCCGAAGGGATCGCATCGAGCAGCCGCACATGCGCCTCCGCGCTGCGGCCGAAGGCCAGCACCTCGGCGCCCTGCCGCTCCGCCGCGGCGCGCAGCCGGGCGAAATGCGCGCTGTCGGCCGGGAGCACCGCGGTGCCGCCCACCTGCAATCCGGCGAACACTTCCGCCTTGGCGTCGGCGATCGCCTCTTCGCTGCCCAGGCTTTCGATATGCGCCGGGGCGATGGTGGTGATGACGGCCACGTGCGGGCGGACTTGTGCCGTCAGGCCAAGGATTTCCCCGGCGTGGTTCATACCCATTTCGAACACGCCGAACCGGCTGCGCGACGGCATCCGGGCGAGGCTGAGCGGCACGCCGACATGGTTGTTGTAGCTGCGCACCGAACGATGCGCGCGGCCCTTGCTGCCCCGTTCCAGCGCGGCGAAGATCGCTTCTTTCACGCCTGTCTTGCCGACGGAGCCGGTGACGCCCACGATCCGCGCATCCGCCCGGTTGCGGGCGGCTTTCGCCAGAAGCTCGAGAGCCTCGGAGGTGTCCTTCACCAGCACGTGCGGCTGCGCGATGGGCTTTTCCACCACGGCCGCCGAAGCGCCACTGGCGAAAGCCTTGTCCACATAGAGATGGCCGTCGCTGGTTTCGCCCTTGAGCGCGAAGAACAGATCGCCCGAGCGCACGTCGCGCGAATCCATTTCCACGCCCGCGGCCTGGAAGGCACCGCTGGCCGTGCCCCCGGTGGCTTCGGCCACTTCGCGAGAGGTCCACAGCGCCAGCCGCCGGGAATCGCGCTCGCTGGAAGGCCAGCGCAAGGTTTTCAGCACAGCATTCATCGCCCGGCTCCCCCTAGCTCGGCTGCGCATTCGCGCGCCACGCTCACGTCATCGAAAGGCAGAACGCGCATCGTCTCGCCGCTGCCGACGATCTGGCCCTGCTCGTGGCCCTTGCCGGCGATCAGCACGATGTCGCCGGCCCGCGCTTCGGCAATGGCCGCGCGGATCGCCTCGCGCCGGCCGCCAATCTCGCGCGCGCCCGCGGCGCCGGCCAGCACTTGCGCGCGGATCACGGCGGGATCTTCCCCGCGCGGATTGTCATCGGTGACGATCACGAGGTCCGAATGCTGGACGGCGGCCCGGCCCATTTCCGGGCGCTTGCCCTGGTCGCGGTCGCCGCCGGCGCCGAACACGGTGATGAGCCGCCCCGACACATGCGGCCGCAGCGCCTCGATCGCGGCGGCAAGGGCATCGGGGGTATGCGCGTAATCGACGTAGATCGGCGCGCCGCTCATGCTGATGGCGGCGCGTTCCAGCCGCCCGCGCACCGGCTGCAACCGGCCGAGCGCGTCGAACACCCGCGCCGGCTCCATGCCGGTGGCCAGCGCCAGCCCGGCCGCGACAAGCGCGTTGGCGGCCTGATAAGCCCCGATCAGCCGCAGCATGACCGTGTGGCGCACGCCTTGATAGTCGATCTCAAGGTCCTGCCCCAAATGGCCGGGCTTGCGTGAAAGCAGGCGAAGCGCCTCGCCCTTTTCGCCCACTGTCAGCAGGCGCAAGCCGCGTGCCCGCGCGGCCGCGATGGCCCGATCGCTCCACGCATCGTCCGCCCAGATCACCGCCGCGCCGCCGTCGCTCACGACTTCGGAGAACAGCCGCATCTTGGCGGCGAAGTAATCCTCCATATCGGCGTGATAATCGAGATGATCGCGGCTGAGATTGGTGAAGGCGCCGGCCGCGACCGGCAGCCCTTCGTTGCGGAACTGGCTGAGGCCGTGGCTCGACGCTTCATAGGCCACATGAGTCACGCCCTCGCGCGCGAGGCCGGCCATGTTGGACAGGAAGGTCACGATATCGGGCGTGGTCAGCCCGGTGGAAACGCTTTCGTCCGGCGTGGTCACGCCCAGCGTGCCGATCGAGGCGGCGCGCTGGCCGCCCATGCGCCAGATCTGCCGCGTCATCTCCACGGTGGAGGTCTTGCCGTTGGTGCCGGTGACCGCCGCCACGGTTTCCGGCACGGGGCGGAAGAATTGCGCGGCGAGGCGGGCGAAGGCCCGGCGGGGCTGCGGATCGGCGAAATGGGCCGCACCCGCCACCACGGCCTGCGGCCGTGCGACAACGGCAATGGCGCCGGCCGAGACAGCCGCAGGGATGAAATCCTCCCCATTCGCGGCCATGCCCTGGAAGGCGCCGAACACCGTGCCGGGCGCGACCTTGCGGTGGTCGATCGCGAAGCCGGTCACCGTCTCGTCGGCCCAGGCGCCCGCATCCACTCCCGCCGTTTCGGCCAGACGGGCGAGCTTCATTCGCCGCTCCCGCCGTTGTCGCCCACCAGCGGCTTCAGGTCGGTGAGGTCGATATCGCGCGTTTCATCGGGGAACACGCCGAGCAGCGGGCCGATACGCGGGACCAGCCGGCCGACGATCGGCGCGGCGTTCCAGGCGGCGGTACGCTGATAGGAGCTGGCGGCCACCGCCTTGGGTTCATCCAGCATGGCGACCACGACATAGCGCGGCTTGTCCATCGGAAAGGCGGCGGCGAAGGTGGCCACGACGGACGACCGGCGATAACCGCCGCCACCGGGCTTTTCGGCGCTGCCCGTCTTGCCGCCGATGCGGAAGCCGGGGGTGTTGGCCTTGCGGCCGGTGCCATAGACCGCGATCATCCGCAGCAGCTGGTTCATGCGCGCGCTGGTGCTTGCCTTGAACACGCGCCGCCCGCGATTGGCATGGCCCGGCTCCACCTTCATCAGCGTGGTCGGGCGCCAGATGCCGCCGTTGACCATCGCCGCATAGGCGCTGGCGAGATGCAGCGGCGTGACCGCGATGCCGTGGCCATAGCCCACCGTCATAGCCCTGAGACGCGGCCATTTGCCGTTGGACCAGATCGGAAAGCCCCGCGCCGGCAGCTCGATATAGGGCCGTTCGTTGAAGCCGAGATCGGCCATCGCCTGCTTCATCCGGTCGGCGCCGAGTTCGTCGACAATCTCCGCCGTGACGATGTTGGAGGAGTGGATCAGCGTTTCGGGCACGTTGAGCGTGGCGCCGAGCTTCTCGTCATCATGGATGGTGAAGCCGCCGATGTGCAGCGGCTGGGCCGAATAGCGGCGCGACAGATCGGTGACCGTGCCGGCGTCGATCGCGGCGGCGACGGTGAGCGGCTTGAAGGCGGACCCAAGTTCATAGACCTGGTTGGTCACCCGGTTGAACACGTTGCGCGCGCCATCGACATCGATCTTGTTGGGATCGAACGAAGGCAGCGAGGCCAGCGCCAGCACTTCGCCGGTATCCACGTCGAGCACGATGCCGGCCGCGCCCACCGCGTTGACCAGCAGCATCCCCCGGCGCAGCTCGTCCTCCAGCGCGCCCTGGACCCGGGCATCGATCGACAGCGCCACCGGCTCTCCGCGCCGGGCGGGATTGGTCAGCCGCTCATCCAGCGCGGCTTCCATGCCGACATGGCCCTTGCCGTCCTCGTCCACATAGCCGAGCACGTGCGCGGCCATCGCGCCTTGCGGATATTGCCGGTCGCTCTCGCTCGGCAGTTCGAGCGCCAGCTCGCCGATGGCGAGGACGCGGTTGGCATCTTCGGGCAGAACACGGCGGCGCAAGTAGCCCGCCTTGCCGCTGGCGAGGCGGCGGGCCAGCCAGGCTTCGTCGAGATCGGGGAAGATAGCCTTGAGCTGGGCCGCGACGTCTTCCGCCGGGCGGACCAGCGGCGTGCCACCATCGTCCATCGCCCGGGGATTGAACCACAGGGCATAAGCCGGGAAGGCGCGCGCCAGCGGAACGCCGTTGCGATCGGTGATCTCCCCGCGCGGCGGCAACAGGGCTTCGGCCATCGAGCGTTCCTGCGGCGCCGGCTCCACCAGGCCGAGCCAGGCGAGGCGCAGCAGCGCCGCGCCGGCGAGCGCAAGGAAGCCGAGGCCGATGAGCAGGACGCGAAGCTGTGCGGTCAGCACCGTGCGGCGGCGCATGTCGGCCAGCCGGATGCGCCCGGAAAACGCCTGGACGGGAACTGTGACGCCGTCCACGAACGCGTTCATGGCACGGCGCTCGCGATCACCGCGCCAAGCGGAATACGCATCGCGCCATCGCCCAGGCCATGGGCAAGCGGCGCAGCACGGGCCTGCTCGGGATCAAGTAGGGCTTCCTCCACCGGCTTGCCGGTCAGCGGCGAAACCATCTTCGGATAAGCGGGCGCATCGCCGGTGACGCCGGCCACGCGGATCGGCTTCGGCGTTCCCGGCAGGGCCGGCGCGCTGAAATCGGCCAGCTGACGCTCGTTCTCCAGGAACTGGCGGGCGGTGGGCGCGGTATAGCCGAAATCGACATTGTTCCACGCCGCCAGCTGCAACTGGTTGGCGCGCGTTTCGAACTCCGTCTCCAGCAGCAGCTTCTGCCGTTCCAGCGAAACGATCTCGCGCTCGGACCGCACCACGTCGCTCCACACGGCGTGGACCTTGAGGTGCAGCACGAGATAGAGCGCGGCGCAGACCGCCAGGGTGGCGATCCAGCCGATACGGCGAATGCGGCTTTGCGGCGTCATGCGGCCTCCCTCGCTGGAACGGCGGTGCGGATGGCGGCGCGCAAGGTGGCGGAGCGCGCGCGGGGATTGCGCAGGATCTCGGCGTCCGACGGGCGGACGGCCCTGGCGACTTTCTCGAACACCGGCGCGGCCGATGACGGCACGTCGGGCATATGGCGGCTGGCGCGCGCCGTGGCGCCGGAGGCTTCGCGCAGGAAATGCTTCACGATCCGGTCTTCCAGGCTGTGGAAGCTGACCACGGCCAGCCGGCCACCGGGCCTCAGCACCCGCTCGGCGGCGCTCAGGCCCGCTTCAAGCTCGTCCAGCTCCCCGTTGACGTGGATGCGGATGGCCTGGAAGCTGCGAGTGGCCGGGTCCTTGGGCGCGCCCGGGCGATAGCCCAGCGCCTTGCGCACGACCTGGGCCAGCTCGCCGGTGGTGGACAGCGGACGCGCGGCGACGATCGCGCGGGCGACGCGGCGGCTCTGCCGTTCCTCGCCATAACGCCACAGGACGTCGGCGATATCCGCCTCGGCCGCGTCGTTGAGGAAATCAGCGGCGGTGGGGCCGGCGCGGCTCATCGTCATGTCCAGCGGGCCATCGGCGGAAAAGGCGAAACCCCGCCCCGGCTGGTCGAGCTGCATCGAGGAGACGCCGATGTCCATGACCACGCCGTCCACCCGGGCCACCCCGGCTTCCGCCAGCGCGGCGACCATTTCGGAGAATCGGCGCGGATGCAGCACCAGCCGTGGCGGGTCCTCACGGGTTTCGGGCCATGCGGCGCCGAGGGCGATGGCATCGGGATCGCGGTCGAACGCGTGGACGGTGGCGCCCGCGCCCAGCAACGCGCGGGTATAACCGCCGGCGCCGAAGGTGGCATCGACGATCACGTCGCCGCGCTGCGGCGCCAGCGCTTCCAGCACTTCATCGAGCAGGACGGGGATATGGGGCGGCGTCACTTGCGCTTCCCCTTCGCGGCGGCATCGGCTTCCAGCTTACGGCACACGGCCTGCTGGCCTTCCCAGCCCTGGCCCATCGCGTAGAGCTGCTTCGGCGCCCAGAGGGTGAAGAACTGCCCAGCGCCGAGAAAGCAGATGGCGCCGTCGATGCCGCACAATTCGGCCAGATGATCGGGGAGCACAAAGCGCCCGCTGGCATCGAACGGGATTTCGGAAAACGTCCAAAGCTGGATCGAGCGCAGTTCCCGATCGAACTCGCGGCCCAGCCGCAGCGCGCTTTCTTCCTCACGGTCGAGCTGCGCTTCGAAGCGCTCCGTGCGCGAGAGGCCGAAGCCGGTCAGGCAGTTCCAGCGGTCATGCCGGGCAAGGCACAGGACGCGGGAATCATCCTGTTCGGGAGCGATCGCGTTGCGGAAGGCCGGCGGCAGGACATAGCGGCCCTTCTCGCCCCGCGGCGAGAAGCCTTGTCCGCTGTATCCCGAGAGCGCCTTTCCCGCCACGTCCCCTGCGTTCCCCACTGAATCTCTTGCACCGCACCGGACATGCCTTTCCCGCCCGGCGCCGCGCGCGAGCGCGGGCCCTCATCCCCGATTCGGAATGCACGACGGTCCACTTGTCCGATGGACTCGTTATCTAACCGGGGTAGACACGGGATGGAAGGGGAATTTGCGGGATTTTACGACTCAAAGCTGGATTTCCCCAGAGTTTCGTCCGGAATCCCGGCCGATCCATGGCCCGACCGCAACGCCGCCAAGGCGAATCGCACAGGGAAAGCAAGGCGTGACAGCGGTCATCGGGCTTGTCCCGCGGTTTCCCCAATGGAAGCGAAAGCCTGCTGCACCAGCCAGTCGAGCGCCGGGGCAGCGGCCGGATCGGGATCGTAGAGGTCGAGCAGGGCCGCGTCCGCCAATGCCGTCACTTGGCCCTGCCCTATCCGGCAACGCGCCAGCGCCTGGCGCACGGTGAAGGTGCAATGGCCCGCATGGTCCCCCTCCGCGAAAGCGCCGGGCCGATCGAGCGGGATCGCCACGTGGTCGGTCTCGGCCAAGGTCACCCCCGGGGGCAGCTCGCCATCGAATTCCAGCCGCAGGCCCCAGTGGTCCAGGATCGGCGAAAGCAGGATCACGTCCTGCGGCCGGCGCCGGTCACCGATGGGAAAGCGCGAATGGCCGGTGAGCATGGGATCGGCGAACAGCAGCAGCTTGCCGCCCTGCCGCACCCAGTCATCGAGCGCGACGTTTTCCGCCGGGCTCAGCGCGCGCGGCTGGGCCAGCAGCAGCAGGCGCAAGCCGGCAAGGTTTTCCGCCGAAAGTTCGTCGAGCGGCTCCAGCGTGAAGCGGGCTTCGAGCCGCTCACGCGCCCAGTGCGCCGCGCCGCGTCCGCCCACCAGATCGCCGAGATCGCCCGCTTCACCCCAATAGATCGGGATCGTGCCCATGAGCCCCAGCGCGGGCCGTTCCCGTGGACGAGGCGGATCGCCGGCCTGGCAAGACCCGGCGAGCGGCAGCAGGGCGCAGGCGAGTGCGAGCCTGGCGCTAGCGAGAAGAGACATCGCCGGTTTCCGGCGGTGGCGGCGGGGTTACCAGGGGCGGTTCCTTGGCGGTCAATTCAGGCACGATGCCCGCATCCGCCAGAGGATCGCTGCCCGGAGCACTGGCTTTTTCCGCGGGTACGGTAGAGGCGGCTTCCGGCACGACTTTCGCCTCGTTCTGCTGCACGTTGGTCTTGATCAGACTGGCCAGGCCGACCAGCAGAACCATCGAGGCCAGGCCGAACAGGCCGACCTGGAGCCGCTGTATCGCCTGAGCCCGCGTGCCCGACATGGGGACGGCGGACAGTTCCTGGACGGGCGCTGAGGTATCGGCAATGTCGGCGGGATCGCTGGCCATGCCGCCCTTCTAGCCAGGCAACCTTAACGCAGCCAGTCGAAAACCGGCAGGCCCTTCGCCTCCAGCCATTGGCGGTTGTAGAGCGAGGAGAGGTAGCGAAAGCCGGTATCGGCCAGGATCGTGGCAATCCGCTTGCCCGGCCCGAGCTGCCGGCCCAGGGCCACCGCGCCGGCGACGTTGATGCCGGAGGAGAGCCCGAGGCACAGCCCTTCCTCCTTCAGCAGCCGCGCGACCCAATAAAGCCCTTCCTCGTCCGAGATGCGGAACTGGGTATCCACCGGGGCACCTTCCAGGTTGGCGGTGATGCGCCCCTGCCCGATGCCTTCGGCGGCGGAATGGCCTTCCGCCTTCAATTCCCCATGCGCGTAATAATTGTAAAGCGCCGCGCCGTGGGGATCGGTCAGGGCGATGCGGATGTTCTCGTCGAACTCCTTCAGGCCCAGACCGACACCCGCCAGCGTGCCGCCGGTACCCACGGCGCAGGTGAAGCCGTCGATCCGGCCTTCGAGCTGGTCCCACAATTCGGGCGCGGTGCTTTCGATATGCGCCCGGCGATTGGCGACGTTATCGAACTGGTTGGCCCAGACGGCGTTCGGCCGCTCTTCCGCGAGGCGGCGGCTGGTGTGCACGAAATGGCCGGGATTGCTGTAGGGCGCGGCGGGAACGGTCACCAGTTCGGCGCCGAGCGCGCGCAGGGTATCCATCTTCTCCCGGCTCTGCGTTTCCGGCATGACGATGATGGACTTGTAGCCGAGCGCATTGGCCACCAGGGCGATGCCGATGCCGGTGTTCCCCGCCGTGCCTTCCACGATGGTGCCGCCCGGCTTCAGGGTGCCGTTCTTCTCCGCATCGCGGATGATCCACAGCGCCGCGCGATCTTTCACCGACGCGCCGGGGTTGGCGAATTCGCACTTGCCCCAGATCTCGCAGCCGGCTTCTTCGCTGGGCCCCTCGAGCAGGACAAGAGGCGTGTTTCCAATGAGATCGAGCGTGCTGCCAAGCGGAGCGGGTGGAGTCATGCCCGGTGGATTAGGACCGCCGGCCCCATTGCGCAACGCAGATGCGCTTCACCCGGATGAACTTCAATCTTCCTCGGCGATGCGCACGCGCAGCCCGTCAAGCTCCTCGGTAAAGGGAATCTGGCAGCCCAGGCGCGAATTCTCGTCGCGGTCATCGCTCGAATCCAGCAAGTCGTCCTCATCGCTGGAGAGCGGGGGCAGGAGCGCGCGGAACTCGGGATCGACGTGGACGTGGCACGTGGCGCAAGAGCAGCAGCCGCCGCACAGCGCCAGCAGCTCGTCGAAGCCGTTGTCGCGGATCGCTTCCATCACCGTGAGGCCGGCCGCCGCCTCGACCTCGCGCGTTTCGCCTGAACGAGTGGTAACGATCAATCTGGGCATCGAGGGACATTCCTTTCCAAGGCCGGGCTGCTACTGGCCGTGCCAGGACTTGGCAAGCGGAGGGGCGCGTGCGCGCGGAAGACATCGTATCGGGCCTGGACGCCGTGGCCACGCGCGACCCGGTGATCGCCAGCACGTTGGCGCGCGCGGGCTATCCCGGGCCGCGGCTGCGCGAGCGCGGCTATCGCACCTTGCTGCGCACGATCGTGGGCCAGCAAGTGAGCGTGGCGGCGGCCGCCAGCGTGTGGCGCAAGCTGGAAGACCTGCTGGGCGAATCCATGACCCCCGAGGGCCTGCTCGCGGCCGATTTCGACACGCTGCGCGCCTGCGGCCTGTCGCGGCAGAAGCAGGGATACGCCCGCTCGCTGGCGGAACTGGTGGCGAGCGGAGAGCTGGACCTGATGGACCTCCCCGCCGATGACGAGGCAGCCATCGCCCAGCTCGTGCGCATCAAGGGCATCGGTCGCTGGTCAGCCGAGATCTACCTGCTGTTCGCCGAAGGGCGGCCCGACATCTGGCCGGCGGGCGACCTGGCGGTGCAGGCCGGCATCGGCAAGATCCTGGGCCTGCCCGAACGGCCGAGCGAAAAAGCCACTCGCGAACTCGCCGAACCCTGGCGCCCCCACCGCGGCGCCATCGCGATCTTCACCTGGCATTGCTATAATAATCCGGCCCTGTGACAAACATACCTGACGGCCGAAGAAACGGCTCTTCAGCGCCGCGCTGTGGAAAGCCGGTAAACGATTGACGTCTGAAAGAAGCTCGCGATCGGGCGGCCAATTGCATCTAGCGCAGGAGAGAACTGCGCATGCTCCATAAGAGTGTCGCATGCAGTACGATTAAACGTTTCATCATTAAGCGGCGATTGTAAGTGACAAGCAGTTGGTCGACCGTCAGCGGAAACGGATAAACGCACGCGGAGATATCCGGCAATTATATACTTGACGTAACAGGCCCGGGTTGGCATAAGGGTTTCCAGAAGGAAGCCCGACGATGTTTGACCTCACCAACCCCATTTATCACGATGCCGAAAAGGCCCGCGAACATCTCGAAAGCCTTCACTGGCCGGTCGGCCCGATCTGCCCCAAGTGCGGCGAGCATGAGAACGTCACCCGCCTGAAGGGTAAGAGCACTCGCCCCGGCGTTGTCATGTGCAACTCCTGCCGCAAGCCCTTCACGGTCACTGTCGGCACGATCTTCGAGCGGACCAAGATCGGCCTTCATAAGTGGCTTCTCGGCTTCCGTCTCATGGCGGGCAGCAAGAAGGGTATCAGCGCCCATCAACTGCACCGCTCGCTCGGCATCACTTACAAGAGCGCCTGGTTCATGGCGCACCGCATTCGCGAGGCCATGAACCTGCCCGCCGAAGGACCGCTTGGCGGCCCTGACGGAACGGTTGAAGCCGACGAAACCTACGTTGGCGGCAAGGCCCGCAATCGCGCCACCCGCAAGCCCGCGAAGAAGAAGGCCGTTGTCGCCCTTGTCGAGCGCGACGGTCGCGCCCGTTCGTTCCACGTCGCCAACGTGAACGCCAAGGACGTTCGCGCCCTAGTGGTTACTCACATTGACCGCGCCAGCGCGCTCCTGACCGACGAGAGCCCAATCTACACCAAGATGGGCCGCGAGTTCAGCTACCACGGCTCGGTCAATCACTCCGCTGGCGAGTATGTCCGCGGCGTTTTCCACCATACGAACACCGCCGAGAACTTCTTCAGCATCTTCAAGCGCGGCGTCATTGGCACGTATCACCACATGAGCGAGGCCCACTTGGGCCGCTACTGCGCCGAGTTCGACTTCCGCTACAACACCCGCAATCTGACCGATGCGGAGCGCACCGACGAGGCTTTGAATGGTGCGCGCGGGAAGCGCCTCACCTACCGGCAACCTGCTAGCCTCGCCGCCTAAGCTGGCGAAGATACCCCGTCAGATAGGCGAGCGCCGCAAGCGGTGGACGCGGGGGCGATAGCGCCCTCGCACATCGCTTCGCGAACGGCAGACTCCGCAACATCGCGCGAGGGTGCTACAACCTCGAATGAGTAGCGGGACTCGCCAACAGTATAAGCAAACGACCAGCAGCGCTCAGAGGGGGTATTCATAGCCAATCGTCCTTATCCGTCGTTCCTGATCTACATCGACAATCGCGGTGAGTTTCGCTGGAAACTTCAAGCTTCCAACACAAAAGTCATCGCAGACAGCGGCGAGGGCTACAAAAGCCTCGGCGACTGCGAGCATGGCATCTCGTTAGTCCAGCAGTCGGGCGACTACCCGATCTGGGAGGAGGAGCAGGTAGCGAAGCGGCGGCGCTAACGCCGCTTTTCGCCCTTCTTTAGCTTCTCATGCGGCTTGTGCGGCATCGCCATGAGGTGGTCCCGCCTTCTTGGACGGTTTGGCGGCTGAGTTAAGCTAATCCCGGTTGTCGTTCATGCCGCCTGTTTGATCATCAGATCATGGGGGGCATGCCCCCCATGATCTGATTGCCCCATCCGCCGATAGGCCTCAACCGGGGTT
>JAFKFN010000014.1 GCA_017308255.1 Altererythrobacter sp.
ACGGCGCTGTTGAGGATGCCCGCGGCTTCCGGCGTGATGTCCGACTTATCCCAGTCGAAGAACACGATGTACGGCCCCTGGTTGCACTGCGCGACCGGAGGCGGCGGCGGAGGCGGTGGGGGCGGCGGAGGCGGAGGCGGCGGGGGCGGTGGAGGCGGCGGGGGCGGCGGCGGCGGCGGAGGCGGCGGAGGAGCCGCACGGCCGCCCAGGTTCGCGATGAACGTCACCAGCGCCGAATGCGAATCGAGTTCGAACGCATTCGCCCGACCGGCCGAATCCATCATCTGGAACTGCCGGGTGTTCAGATAACGATACTTCAGGCCGATTTCCGCGGTGTCCGTCACCGGAATGCGGATGCCGGCGATCGCCTGCCAGGCCCATGCTTCGTCGGAATCGTCGAGCCAGCCCGGCCCCTGAGCCACGCTGTACTTCGCACCGGCCCAGGCACGGCCCGCGCCGACACCGGCCGAGAAGCCGACACCGTCGTTGCCGCCCAGATCGAGCAGGGCGTTGACCATCGCGGTGGTGACCTGAAGCTCACCCGCCGCAGGATCGAACGTGCCCGTCGCCGGAGCGCCGAACGTCGGGATACCCGGCGCATTCGCCACGATCCGCTTGGGATCGGCTTCGCGATAGGCCAGTTCCGCCTCGGTACGGATCAGACCGAAGTCGTAGCCGAAGAAGCCGCCAAGCTCCCAGCCCGTGTCATGATCGATGTTGGCGGCGCCCTTTGTACCGGCGATCCCCACGTCGAAATTGTTGTCCACGACGACACCGAGGTCGGCGCCGAAGTAGGCTTGGCCGTCTCTGGCCGCTGCAGGCGCTGCAAGCGCCGTCGCCGCAACTGCCATTCCCAGCGCAATCTTTCTCATCTTGGAATCCCCTTTGAACCTGCGCACGCGCCTTGTAATTCCAGCTTCTTTTCCTGGCAACCACACTTAAGCTAATACCTCCATGTGGCGGTGAAGCCCACCCCTCGTTACCAACATCCAAGGATTTACGGCCTGTTTCGTTCCGGATGTGTGAACGAAAACGTGCCGCGTTCTCTTCGGAATACGGCACTTTGGCAAGAACTTGTTGCTCAAATGCTACAGTCCCCCTGAGGTCAGACCCCGATGCCCGGGCTTCGCCGATCACGCGGCAGCGCCTGAAAAAGAGGGCCGGAACCGAAGTTCCGACCCTCGAGGTTGCGTTCGCAGGAGGAACGTCTGGCGGCGGGCCGCCTATCCGGCCCGCCAAGCTGGATCAGTTGTAGGCGCGCTCGCCATGTTCGCCGATGTCGAGGCCTTCGACTTCGACGTCCGGCGAAACCCTCAGGCCGGTGAGCGCCTTGGCCGCGTAGATCGCGATCAGCGTGCCCACGGCCGCCCAGACCACCGAGGTCAGGACCGCGACGATCTGGGTCACGACCTGCGCACCCATGGCGAAATCGTCACCGCCGGGTCCGCCGAGCGCGGGCGAGAACACCACGCCGGTGCCGATCGCGCCGACCATGCCGCCGATGCCGTGGATGCCGAAGGCGTCGAGGGAATCGTCATAGCCGAGGGCCGGCTTGAGCTTGGCGACGGCGAGATAGCAGATCAGCGAGGCCACGGCGCCGAGCACGATGGCGCCGAGCGGGCCGGAATTGCCCGCCGCGGGGGTGACCGCAACCAGGCCGGCGATGATGCCCGAACAGAAGCCCAGGGCCGAGGCCTTGTGGCCCATCAGCCGTTCGACCACCATCCACGCCAGGCCGGCCGAGGCCGTGGCGACGAAGGTGTTGATCATCGCCAGCGCGGCGGAGCCGTTGGCTTCCAGCGCCGAACCGGCGTTGAACCCGAACCAGCCGACCCACAGCAGCCCGGTGCCGACCATGGTCAGCGTCAGCGAGTGCGGCGGCATCGGCTCGGTGGGATAGCCCTTGCGCTTGCCCAGCACGCAGCACGCCACCAGCGCCGAGACACCGGCATTGATGTGCACCACCGTACCGCCGGCGAAATCCAGTGCGACCGGCAGGTCGGTGCCGAACATGCCGCCTTCGAACAGGAAGCCCCCTGAAGCCCATACCATGTGGGCGATGGGAAAATAGACGATGGTCAGCCACACGGCTATGAACACCATGACGGCCGAGAACTTCATCCGCTCGACCACCGCCCCCAGCACCAGCGCGGCGGTGATCGCGGCGAAGGTCATCTGGAACGAGATGAACACGTATTCGGAGATGACCACGCCATCGGTGAAGGTAGCCGCCGTCGTCTCGGGCGAGCTGTTCAGCAGGAAGGCGTTGCCCCAGGCGAAGAACGCGTTGCCCATCGGGCCGAACGCGGTCGAAAAGCCCCACAGCACCCAGATGAGCATCGCCAGGGCGGCGGTGGCGCCGATCTGGGTCATGGTCGAAAGCATGTTCTTCGAACGGGTCAGGCCGCCGTAGAACAGCGCCAGGCCCGGCAGGATCATCATCAGAACCAGCACGGCGGCCGTCATCATCCAGGCATTGTTGCCCGGATCGGGAACGGCCGCGGCCGCCCCGGCGGCATCCTGCGCATGGGCGGCACTGGCGGCGAACAGCGAGGCGCCAAGCGCCCCCGCGCCGCAAAGCGATTTGCGGATCATAGTCTTGTCCCTCATGTCCAAGGCGCGGCTCACAGCGCGTTGTCGCCGGTTTCGCCGGTGCGGATGCGCGTGGTCGATGCCAGATCGAACACGAAGATCTTCCCGTCGCCGATGCTGTCGGTGCTGGCGGTCTGCTGGATCGTCTCGACCACCCGCGGCGCCAGGGCGTCGCTGGCGGCGATCTCGATCTTCACTTTCGGCAGCATGTTGGTGGAATATTCCGCCCCGCGATAGATTTCGGTCTGGCCTTTCTGCCGGCCGAACCCCTTCACTTCGGACACGGTCATCCCGGCCACGCCGATCGCGCCGAGTGCCTCGCGCACCTCGTCGAGCTTGAATGGTTTGATGATGGCGATGATGAATTTCATCACAGACCCCTGCGGCTTTGCCGGGCCAACCCGGCCGAAAGCACACAACGCAACAAGCGTGCCAGACCGCGCCAGGCGCGGCTTTCAGGGATCGCGGAAAGGCCTAGGCGGGAACCCCGCCGTGCTCGCCGCCCGAATCGTGGGCACCTGCCCGAAAATCAGGCATCGAGCTCCAGCGTGGCGCGGACGGGCAGGTGGTCGGAGGCCACGGCCGCCAGGGCGCTGTGGTGGACGCCGGCTTCGCGGCAGGTCCAGCCGGGGGAATGGACGATGCGGTCCAGCGGGGCGATCGGGCGGCGGCTGGGGAAGCTGTTGCCGAGCGCCAGCGTCGACCACGATCCGGCGAATTCGCGCAGCACGCCGTTGGCCCGGCCCCACTGGTTGAAATCGCCCATCATCACCGTCGGGCAGTCCGCCTTGCAGGAATCGCAGTGGCGCAGGATCGCGCGAATCTGGTCGCGGCGGCGCAGGCCCGACAGGTCGAGATGCGTCCCCAGCACCCGCAAGTGCCGCCCCTCGATCATCAGGTCGGCGCGCACCGCCCCGCGCGGTTCCAGCGTCGGCAGGTCGACCGGCTGCGCATCGGCGATCTCGATGTCGCGCCGCACCAGCAGGGCATTGCCGTGCCAGCCCAGGCTGCGCGGACGCTTGGCCACCGGGGCGGCGCGCCACGGCGTGTCGTCGAGCATGGCCTTGGGCAGCACGCTCTCCCGCTCGCCGAAACGATAGTCGCATTCCTGCAAGGCGATCACGTCGGCATCGATCTCGCGCAGCACGGTGACGATGCGGTCGGCATCGCGGCGGCCGTCGACGCCGACCCCCTTGTGGATGTTGTAGCTGGCGAAAGTGATCCGCACGGGCCGGACTAGCGCTTTCTATTCCGGAATCGTGGCCGGATCGCCGGCGATATAGCGATCGGTCGTCTTGGCGGTCAGCCCGTCGATACTGGTCCGGCGGGTGCGATATTTCCCCGCCCACTCCATGGGATCGGCCCGGGCGTGGTGCTTCAGCAAGGTCGGCCGCTCGCGCTCCAGCGTCATCAGCGGCACGCCATAGCCGCAGCTCGTCTGTACGCTGTCCACCGCGATGTCGAAGATCTGCCGCGTCCCGGGCAGCAGGGTGAAATGGGCGGCCAGTTCCTCCCAGCCGCGATCCCACGGCACTACCGGCTCGCCCCGGCCATAGATGCGCAGGACCTGCGCGGGTTGCCGGAAATTGCAGAACATCAGCGTGATCCGCCCGTCCGCCAGCAGATGCGCATTGGTCTCGTTGCCCGATCCGCCCAGGTCCAGCCAGGCCACCCGCGTGGGCGAGAGGATGCGCAAGCAGTCATAGCCCTTGGGGCTGAGGTTGATTCGCGAATCCGGCGCGGCGGTCGCCACGAAGAACACCGGCTGGCCGGCGATCATCGCGGCATGATCCTCGGTCAGCGCGTCGAAGAACTCGGCCATGCGCCAGAGGTAGGAACGGCGCGCGGCCTTGTCACGTCCCTATCCACCACGTGGCGCGGATCACCTTTCCTTGGTGGTGCTGAAGGCCAGTTCCGGGTTGCGGTCCTGCTGATAGCCGACATCCCAGGGGGACTTGGCCATGAACACCAGGTCCCCGTCGCGGTCGCGGGCCAGGTTGGCGCGGTTGAACTCCTCGAAGCTCCTTACCGCCGCATCCGGCCCCTTCAGCCAGCGCGCCGTGGCGAACGGCGAGGGTTCGAGCACGGCCTCCACCTTGTATTCCGCCTCCAGCCGCGAAACGAACACCTCCAGCTGGAGCTGGCCGACCACGCCCACGATCCACTGCGCGCCGATCTCGGGATAGAACACCTGGATCACGCCCTCTTCGGAAAGATCGTCCAGCGCCTTCCTCAGCTGCTTGGTCTTGGTCGGGTCCTTCAGCTGCACCCGGCGGAGGATTTCCGGGGCGAAATTGGGCAGGCCGGTGAAACGCACCCGGTTGCTCTCGCTCAGCGTGTCGCCCACGCGCAGCGTACCGTGGTTGGGGATGCCGATGATGTCGCCCGCCTCGGCGGTATCGGCCAGTTCGCGATCCTGGGCGAAGAACAGGATCGGCGAATGGACCGCGATCGGCTTGCCCAGGCCGGATGGCGTCAGCTTCATCCCCCGGCGGAACGTGCCCGAAACCATGCGCATGAAGGCGATCCGGTCGCGGTGCTGCGGGTCCATGTTGGCCTGCACCTTGAACACGAAGCCGGTCACCTCGTCGCGCTCCGGGCTGATCGGCCCTTCGGCGGAAGGCTGCGGCCGGGGCGGCGGGGCATGGCGGGCGATCGCGTCGATCAGCTCGGCCACGCCGAAGTTCTTCAGCGCGGAACCGAAATAGACCGGGGTCAGGTCGCCGCTGCGATAGGCTTCGGGATCGAACTCGGGATAACCCGCCTGGGCCAGCTCGGCCTCTTCGGCCAGGTTCGGCGGCAAGGCGGCGTCCGCCTCGCGCTTGCCCAGGAATTCCCGGCTCGGCCCTTCCGGCCGGCTTACCGCGCCGCTGGCGAAATCCAGCACGCCTTCGAAGGTGCCGCCCATCCCCAGCGGCCAGCTTTGCGGCGAAACGTCCAGCGCCAGCGTATCGGCCACTTCGTCCAGCAGCTCGAAAGCGCTCTTGCCCTCACGATCCACCTTGTTGATGAAGGTGATGATCGGCACGGAACGCAGCCGGCAGACTTCGAACAGCTTGCGCGTCTGCGGCTCGATGCCCTTGGCCGCGTCGATCACCATGATCGCCGAATCGACCGCCGTCAGCGTGCGATAGGTATCTTCCGAAAAGTCCTCGTGCCCCGGCGTGTCGAGCAGGTTGAAGGTCACGACATCGCCGTTCGGCTGGGTCTTCTCGAACGTCATCACGCTGGATGTGACGGAGATCCCGCGCTGCTGCTCGATCTTCATCCAGTCGCTGCGCGCGCGCCGCGCCTGCCCCCGCGCCTTGACCTCGCCGGCCAGATGGATCGCGCCGCCATGCAGCAGCAGCTTCTCGGTCAGCGTGGTCTTGCCCGCGTCGGGATGGGAAATGATCGCGAAAGTGCGGCGGTTGGAAGTCATGGCTCTCTTTCTCCCCTCCCGCGTGCGGGAGGGGTCGGGGGAGGGCCTGTGCGGCAAACCACGCGGCGGAACAAGCCCTTCCGGCAAGGGCGTGACTGGCCCGCACCTGCGTCGCGGACCGGGCCGGAGCGGCGGGAGCGCCCTCGCCTTTGGTTACCTCACCCCCGTCTCGTCATTGCGAGCGTAGCGAAGCAATCCAGGGCGGCAGCGCCCTACGCTCTGGATTGCTTCGCTACGCTCGCAATGACGACTGGCTGAGTGGGTTCGCCCAACTGGTCGAGCTGGTGCGCCTCACCCGGTTGAGTGGGTTCATCCTAGATGGGTTGGTGCGCCTCGCCTGGTTGAGTGGGTTTGTCCTAAATGGGTTGGTGCGCTCACCCGGTTGAGCGGGTTCGCCCCACCCTTCGTCATTCCCGCGAACGCGGGAACCCAGTCGGCTCTGTCGTGCAACACCGCCCTGGGTCCCCACATTCACGGGGATGACGAAAAAAGGGGGATGCTCACGCAAGGCGAACAAGGATAGCACCTGCGGCGAAGCCGCTTGTCACTCATGGCCTTCCCCGAAGCCGAAGGACGGCGCGCCGCCCCATCCCGTCACGCAACCTCGTAGCGCCTTCGCGACTTTGCGTGAGTCATCTTGGAAAAGCCGCCCCACCCGCAAGGCGCAACCCCCTCCGCGCCTCCGCGTCTCCGCGAGCGCAATTCTTCCCTTCACCCATTCCGCTTCGCCGGAATGCCAAATCCCGGCCTGACTTCACCCCAACCCGAAGCCGCCTCTCAGCCCCGCAGCTCCGCCCCCAGCTTCATAGCGGCCCTCACGATCCGGTCCGAGATCGCCTTCAGATCTTCCTCGGTATAGCTCTTCTCGCCCGGTTGCAGCGTGACCTCGATCGCCAGCGACTTCTTGCCATCAGGCACGCCCTGCCCGCGGAAATCGTCGAATATCCGCGCGTCCGCCACGTTTGCCTTGTCCGCGCCTTTCACCGCGCGCAGCAGGTCGCCGGCGGGAAGTCCCGCGTCCACGATAAAGGCGAAGTCGCGCAGCACCGCCTGCAACGCCGGCGGGCTATAGCGCGCGCGGGCGAAAGCGCCGCCGCCCTTGCGCTCGGGAAGGGCGTCGAGGAACAGTTCCGCCGCCATGACCGGGCCTTCGATGTCGAACGCCGCCAGCGTGGCCGGATGCAAGGCGCCGAAGCGCGCCAGCACCGTCTTGGGGCCCAGCCGCAGTGTGGCCGACTGGCCCGGGTGGAACTGCGGCCCCGCTTCTCCCATCACTTGCAGCTTGTCCACCGGCGCGCCGGCTTCGGCCAGCAGCGCCAGCGCTTCCGCCTTGGCGTCGAAGGCATCGAACAGGGCGGCCTTGCCTGAAGCCCACCCGCGCGGCGCCTTCTCGCCCGCCAGCAGCACGCCCAGCGTGGCGCGCTCGTCGCTACGTCCCGCTTCCCCGCGCAGATAGCGCCGGCCGATCTCGAACAGCCGCACCCCGCTCGCGCCCCGGTCGGCGTTGCGGCGGGCGGCCGCCAGCAGGCCCGGCAGCAGCGAAGGGCGCATCGCCTTCATGTCCTCGCTGATCGGGTTTTCCAGCACCCACAGGCCGTCCCGCTCACCCTGGGCCTGCCGCGGGGGTCCGTCGGCGAAGTGCTCGGCATCGGCGGGCGGGATGAACGACCACGTCACCGCCTCGTTCAGCCCGCGCGCGGCCGCCGCGCGGCGCAAGCGGCGTTCCAGCGCCTGCCGGGGCGTGGCGGTCGGGCGGGCGACACCGTCCACGCGCGGCAGCGCAACGCTCTCTATGCTGTCGAGCCCGTGGATGCGGACCACTTCCTCCACGATGTCGGCCGGGCCTTCGATGTCGTGCCGGCGCAGCGGCGCGGTCACGTCCCATGGCCCTTTCCCTTCCGAACGCGGCGAAACGGCGAACCCCAGCCGTTCCAGCGTCGCGCGCTGCTCGTCCTCGGGAATCGCCACGCCGCCCAGCCGTTCGGCCAGGGCCGGATCGTAAGCCACGGTCCTCGGCTCGCTCGGCGGCGATCCGGCGCGGACCACCTCGCTCGCCTCCCCGCCGCAGATCTTGAGGATCAGCGCGGTGAGAAGCTCCATTCCTTCATCGAGGAACGCCGGATCGACTCCGCGCTCGAACCGCGTGCGGGCATCGCTGGCCAGGCCCAGGCGCCGCCCCGTCTGGCCGATACGCTCGGGATCGAAATAGGCGATTTCCAGCAGCACGTCGGTGGTGCCGGCGGAAACGCCCGAATGCTCGCCGCCCATGATCCCGGCGATGTCGTGGACACCGCTGTCGTCGGCGATCACCGTCATCTCGCCGTCGAGGGTATAGGTCTTCTCGTTCAGCGCCAGCACCCTTTCGCCCGGCTTCGCGCGCCGGGCCACGACTGCGCCGTGCAGCTTCGCCAGGTCATAGGCGTGGGCCGGCCGGCCGAACGCCAGCATCAGGTAATTGGTCACGTCCACCAGGGCGGATATCGGCCGCTGGCCGGCCGCAATCAGGCGCCGCTGCAACCATTCGGGCGATGTGCCATTGATCACGCCACGGATGACCCGGCCATAGAACGCCGGGCAGCCTTCAGGATCGTCGGTGCGGATGTTCACCGGGCAGGGATACGCTTCCGCCACGGGTTCCACCGGATAGGGCCTGAACGTCCCCAGCCCCGCCGCCGCCAGGTCGCGGGCAATGCCCATCACGCCCATGCAATCCGGCCGATTGGGGGTGATCGCCACGTCGAACACCGGGCTCGTGCCGCGATAGGCGGCGAAGCCCTCGCCCACCGGCGCATCGGCCGGCAGCTCGATGATCCCCTCGTGATCCTCGCCCAGCTGCAATTCGCGCACGGAACACATCATCCCGTTGCTCTCGACGCCGCGGATCGCGCTCTTGCGCAGTTCCATGCCATTCGCCGGCACCACGGCGCCGGGCAGGCCGAGCACGCCCTTCATCCCCGCGCGCGCATTGGGCGCGCCGCAGACCACCTGCAGCGGGCCCGATCCGGCTTCCACGGTGAGGACCTGCAGCTTGTCGGCGTCGGGATGCGGCGCGGCGGTCAGCACTTCGGCCACGCGGAAACCGGCCAGCTTCTCCGCCGGGTCCTCCAGCCCCTCCACCTCGATGCCGATGCGGTTGAGCGCGGCGGCGATCTCCGCCGCGGTGGCCCCGGTTTCGAGGAACTGCTTCAGCCATTCGAGCGAGAACTTCATGCCCGCGCCCCCACGCCCGCGCTCAGCGTCGGCTGGTCGAACGCGCTGAAGCCGTAATGCCTGAGCCAGCGTACATCGCCGTCGAAGAAGGCCCGCAAATCGTCCATCCCGTATTTGAGCATGGCCAGCCGGTCGACCCCCACGCCGAAGGCGAAGCCCTGCCAGGCATCCGGATCCAGGCCCGCGGCTTCGATCACCCTGCGGTTGACCATGCCGCTCCCCAGCAGTTCCATCCAGCCGTGCCCCGGCTCGTCGCCGCTGCCGCCTAGCACCCGCCGGCCACCGTCGATGGCGAAGCCCACGTCCACTTCCACCGAAGGCTCGGTGAACGGGAAGTAGCTCGGCCGCAGCCGCAGCACGATGTCCTCGCGCTCGAAGAACGCTTTCAGGAACGTCTCCAGCGTCCACTTGAGGTGGCCGAGGTGGATCGCCTTGTCGATCACCAGCCCCTCCACCTGATGGAACATCGGGGTGTGAGTCGCGTCGCTGTCGGACCGATAGACCCGGCCGGGGGCGATGATCCGGACCGGCGCGCCCTGGCTCAGCATCGTGCGCACCTGCACCGGGCTGGTGTGGGTCCTCAGCAGCATCCTGCCGCCCTGTTGCGCCGTTGTGCGCCCTTGTGCGCCGCTCTCTTCGGGGAAATAGAACGTGTCGTGCATCGCCCGCGCCGGGTGGCTTTCGGGCATGTTGAGCGCGGTGAAGTTGTGCCAGTCGTCCTCGATCTCCGGGCCGGTGGCCACGGCGAAGCCCAAATCGGCAAAGATTTCAGCCAGTTCGTCCATCACCTGGCTTACCGGGTGGACGGTGCCGCGCGGCGCTTCGGGTGCCGGCAGCGTCAGGTCCAGCGTCTCCGCCGCCAGCCGCGTTTCCAGCTCCGCGGCTTCCATCGCCGCCTTCCGCGCCGCCAGCGCATCGGCCACCGTCTGGCGCAAGTGCTGGATTTCAGGGGCTTTTTCCTGCCGCTCCGCCGGGCTCATCGCGCCCAGCGTCTTCAGCAGCAGCGAAACGCTGCCCTGCTTGCCGAGATATTCGATCCGCAGCGCCTCCAGCGCCGCCAGATCCGCCGCCGCATCGATCCGCCCGCGCGCGTCGCTTTCGAGGGTCCTGTAATCGGTCATAGAAGCGCGCCTGTAGCGGGCGCGCGCCGCGCTCCCAACCCCTATTCGCGTCCGTCCTGGAGATCGCAGGTATAGCGCAGCGCCACCGGCAGGTCGGCTTGCCGCGCCGCTCCCAGATCGACCATGCGATGGGCCAGGATCTTGTCCATCACCGGATGCGGCGCATCGGCGTATTCGCTGGGCGTCATGCCCATGAACGCGCGGAAATCGCGCACGAACTGCGCCTGGTCGTGATACTGGCGGTCGATCGCCTGGCTCCAGCGATGGCAGGGATCGAGCATGAAGCGCGCGACGCTGCGCAACAGGCGCTGGCGGCGCAGCAGCAGCTTGGGCGGAAAGCCGAAATAGCGCGCGCAGAGCCGCTCCAGCGAGCGGGCGGACAAGCCCAGCAGCTCGCCAAGCTGGGCGACATTGGCCACATCCGCGTCGCGCAAGGCGGCATGGCAGGCGGCGACCAGCGGCTCATGCGGCGAAGGCTGGTCCAGCCGGCTTAGCAGATAGGCATCGATGCGCCGCGCCACCGCTTCGGGCGACGCCGTGGCATCCTGCGCCAGGGCCAGGATCGGCGCGAAGACCCGGAAGGCTGGATCGGCCATGCCGTCCACCGTGCGATCTATGAAGTCGCACGCCCGGCCATCGACGAACTTGGCCCACCCGGCCGGCGGCAGCCCCAGGCCCCAGATGCGCGCGGGATACAGGCGGAAGCGGATCGACCGGCTGTTCGGCCCGCTGACCACGAACGGCCATTGCGGCACCATTTCGCCGGGGCCGACGGTGGCAAGCGGCGGCGTGCCGCGCGTGAAGCGCATCGCCGTCCATTCGGGATGAAGGCAGTCCTCGATCGAACCGCCATCCCTTCCGTCAATCTCGAACAGGTAGAGCGCCGTGAAATAAGGCTGCAACGCCTCCGACAGGCGATAGAAGCTTACCTCGATCGACGGTGCGGCGCTCATCCGATCGGCGATCCGCCCCCCTTGGATTGCCTACCGGCCGCCCCTTTCAACTCCGGCGCGGAAGGCGCGGACCCGGCGATTGCTTCAAACAGTCATCCACAAGGCTAACACAGCTCGTAGCGGAATCCTATCGACGGCGGTTCGAGCCGGATTCTCGGGGCCGAAAGGAAAAGGGCGCGGACGGTTTCCCGTCCACGCCCTTCGTCCGTTTCGCCGCTTCGGCTCAGGCCGGCAGCGCGGCTTTCGCCTGCTGGATGATCGCGCCGAACGCGGCGCCTTCGTTCATCGCCAGATCGGCCATGACCTTCCGGTCCAGCTCGATCCCGGCGAGCCGGGCGCCGTGGATGAACTGCGAATAGGTCAGGCCTTCGGCGCGCACCGCGGCGTTGATCCGCTGGATCCACAGGGCGCGGAAGTTCCGCTTCTTAACCTTGCGGTCGCGATAGGCATATTGCCCGGCCTTCTCGACCGCCTGGCGGGCGACGCGAATGGTGTTCTTGCGGCGGCCGCGATAGCCCTTGGCCTGATCGAGAATCCGCTTGTGCTTCTGGCGCGTGGTTACGCCGCGCTTGATACGGGACATAGCTCTTTAGTCTCCTGCTCTGGAACCGACGCGCTCAGTCGAGCCCGTAGGGGGCCCACTTCTTCACCGTCTTCGTGTCCGCTTCGGACAGGACGGTGGTGCCGCGGTTCTGGCGGATGTACTTGGCGTTGTGGCTGATCAGCCGGTGGCGCTTGCCCGCCACGCCATGCTTGATCTTGCCGGTCGCCGTGAGCTTGAAGCGCTTCTTCACGCCGCTCTTGGTCTTCAGCTTGGGCATTTTCGTCTCCTTGGTCAGGGACACGTCCAACCAGCCCTGGCAGCCCTTGTGGCCAGACCGGCAGATGAATCACGTGTCTGTGAAGGGGTGGGCCATTAGTGCCCGGCGCGGCGAAAGGCAAGCGTTGCGAGAGGCCCGGTGCTATCGTCCACCCACGCGAATCGGGAGTGCGATCATGGCCGACGAAAACCAGAGCCCGCCCGGCGGCATCACCGCCCACCTGACGATCCGCGACGGACGCGGCGGAGAGGCGGTGGAGTTCTATCGCGCCGCCTTTGGCGCCGAGGAGGAAATGCGCCATGTGGCCGACGACGGGAAACGGCTGATGCACGTGCACCTCAGGCTCAACGGCGGGTCGCTGATGCTCAACGATGACTTTCCCGAATTCCGCGACGGCCACCCCGCACCGCCACCTGCCGGCGCCACGCTGCATCTCCAGGTCCCCGATGCCGACGCGGTGTGGGACAAGGCCGTTGCCGCCGGGGCCAGCATCAGGGTACCGCTCGAAAACCAGTTCTGGGGCGATCGTTACGGCCAGTTGGAAGACCCGTTCGGCTTCACCTGGTCGATCGGCGGACCGAAGAAGGCATAGAAGCAGCCCTTCGCCGGGCCTGGCGCTTGCCGTCCTGAGCGGCAAGCTTTGCCCACCGGCTAGTGGGTATGGTGGTGCCCGCCCAGCGCTTCCAGCACGTCCTCCAGCCGCGCGGGATCGCCGATGGCCAGCACATGGCCGGCGGAACCGGCGTGAAGCGGTTCGCCGTTCCAGTCGCACAGGGTGCCGCCGGCGCCTTCCACCACCGGCGCGAGCGCAGCGAAATCGTGCAGCTTGAGGCCACTTTCGCAGACCACGTCAACAAAGCCCGTGGCGAGCAGCGCATAGTTGTAGCAATCGCCGCCCATGATCATGCGCTTGTGATCGGTCTTCTGCGCCAGCGCCATGAACTGGTCGCCCTCTTCCTGCGTGAAATACTGCGGACCGGTGGTGGCGAGCGTGGCGTCGGAGAGGGTGCGGCAGGGGCGGGTAGAAACGGGCCTGCCGTTCAGCGTGGTCGGCTGGCCGACGACGCCGAGCCAGCGTTCGCCCAGAATCGGCTGGTCGATCATGCTCAGCACCGGAAAGCCGCCGTCGAGCAGCGCGATCAGCGTGCCGAACGTGGCCCGGCCGGCGAGGAACGCCGTGGTGCCGTCTATCGGATCGAGCACCCATTGGCGCCCGGAAGCACCCTCCGAGGAACCGAACTCCTCGCCATGGATCCCGTCGCGCGGCGCTTCGGCGGCGAGCAGGCGGCGCATGGCCTGCTCCGCCTCTCGATCGGCGATGGTGACCGGCGTGGCGTCCCCCTTGCGTTCGGCGGCCACCGGCTGGCGAAAATGCGGCCGGATAGCCTCGCGCGCCGCATCGGCCAGGCGATGGGCGAGCGCGATGTCAGCCGCGAGGTTCACTTAATCGAACAGCGAGCTGACGCTGCTCTCGTCAGCGATCCGGCGCACCGCCTCGCCGATCAGCGGCGCCACGGTGAGCATGCGGATGCGGTCCGAATCCAGCGTGGCATCGGTGGGCAGGATGGTGTCGGTGATCACCAGCTCGGTCAGCGCCGAATTGTCCACCCGCGCCACCGCGCCGCCGGACAGCACGCCGTGGGTGATATAGGCCGCGACGCTCTTCGCCCCGGCATCGATCAGGGCCTGCGCGGCGTTGCACAGGGTGCCGCCCGAATCGATGATATCGTCCACCAGGACGCAGCGCCGCCCCTCCACCTCGCCGATGATGTTCATCACTTCCGATTCGCCGGGCTTTTCGCGCCGCTTGTCGACGATCGCCAGCGGCGCGTTGTCGAGCCGCTTGGCCAGCGCGCGGGCCCGCACCACGCCGCCGACATCGGGGGACACGACCATGAGTTCCTGGCTGTCGAAGCGCGCCTGGATGTCGGCCGCCATGGTCGGCGCGGCATAGAGGTTGTCGGTCGGGATATCGAAGAAGCCCTGGATCTGCCCGGCGTGGAGATCGACCGCCAGCACGCGGTCCGCCCCCGCCTCGGCGATCAGGTTGGCGACCAGCTTGGCCGAGATCGGCGTGCGCGATCCGGCTTTGCGATCCTGCCGGGCATAGCCGAAATAGGGAACAACCGCGGTGATCCGGCGTGCCGATGCGCGGCGCAGCGCATCGATGCAGATCAGCAATTCCATCAGGTTGTCGTTCGCCGGAAAGCTGGTCGACTGGACGACGAACATGTCCTGGCCGCGCACGTTCTCGTGGATTTCGACGAAGATCTCCTCGTCGGCGAAGCGGCGGACCGAAGCATCGGTAAGCGGCAACTCGAGATAGGCGGCAATATTCCGCGCGAGCGGCAGATTGGAGTTGCCGGCCATGAGCTTCATCGGTGGATCGCCCTTCCCACGCAGATTCGATGCGCGAGCCTCTAGGGCCGAGCGTCATGGTATTGCAACCTGTGGCGAAGGCTATCCCCCATCCGCCCGGCGAATTGGGTTACCCGGTGCCCCTCGCGCCGATGCGTGGCAGGAACATGCCCGTGCGGCGCTTGTAGCGCGCATATTCGCCGGCAAGCGCGCTGCCTGCCAGGCTGCGCTCGTCATCCCGCGCGGCGTGGACGAACAGCGCCACGTTGAACAGGAACACGGCCAGCACCGGCCACTTCGGCAGCGCCGCCAGCATGGCTGCGAAAGCCAGCATATAGCTGGCATAGGCCGGATGCCGGGCATAACGGTATGGGCCGTGCTCGCACACCGCATCGGGCACCTCGCCGCTCCAGGCGATATGGAAGCGGCGTTCCTTCACCGTGCGGCGGACCCAGGTGTAGAGAGCCAGCGAACACAGCATCAGCGCCGCCGAAATCACGGCATTCGCGGGTGGAACCGTGGCGCGATATCCGAAAAATAGCGTGCCGAGGGTGCCGGTGACCAGGAACGAGAACTGGGCGAGGCCGGCCCCCAGATCGTCGGCCGGCGAGTGCTCGAACGTCCGCGCGCCGGCCAGGAGGAAATAATAGAAGCACAAGGCCAGCGGGAACAGGAACACCGTGGGCCAAAGGGGAAAGGTCATCGGCCTATCCCGTCCGGTGTTCGCCCCTGACCCAGCGCACCGTGCCCGAGCTGGCGCGCATCACGACGCTTTCCGTGGTCATGCACCCCTTGCGGCGATGCTTGACCCCTTCGAGCAGCGAACCGTCGGTGACGCCGGTGGCGGCGAAGATGCAATCGCCTTTCGCCAGGTCGTCGAGCAGGTAGATCCGGTCGAGATCCTCGATACCGCACTGGCGCGCGCGGGCCTTCTCGCCCTCGTTGCGGAACAGCAGGCGGCCATTGAACTGGCCGCCGACGCAGCGAAGGGCGGCCGCTGCCAGCACGCCTTCGGGCGCGCCGCCGGAGCCCATGTAGAGATCGATCGTCGTCGCCTCGTCCGTCGTGGCGATCACGCCGGCCACGTCGCCGTCGGGGATCAGCTGGATGCCGCAGCCGATCGCGCGCAATTCCGCGATCAGCGCGGCATGGCGCGGCCGATCGAGCACGCAGACGATCAGCTGGTCGGGCCTGACGCCCTTGGCCTTCGCCACCGCCTCCACGTTCTCCCGCGGGGTTTTCGCCAGGTCGATCACGCCGGGCGGGTAGCCGGGGCCGACCGCCAGCTTTTCCATATAGACGTCGGGCGCGTTGAGCAGGCAGCCTTCTTCCGCCGCAGCCAGCACGGCCAGCGCGTTGGGCCCTGCCTTGGCGGTGATCGTGGTTCCCTCCAGCGGATCGAGCGCGATATCGATCTTCGGCCCCGTGCCGCGTGCGCCGCCCACTTTCTCGCCGATGTAGAGCATCGGCGCCTCGTCGCGCTCCCCCTCTCCGATCACGACGGTGCCGTCGATGGCCAGATCGTCGAACGCGCGGCGCATGGCTTCCACGGCGGCGGCATCGGCCGCCTTCTCGTCACCGCGGCCGATCAGCGCCGAGGCGGCGATGGCGGCGGCTTCTGTCACCCGGACCATTTCCAGCACCAGCACGCGGTCGAGCACATGGGACGCACTGGTGGATGTATCGGGCATCGCGGGTTCCTTACATGGAATCAGCGGTTAGGACGGGTGGATGGCAAAGTCGAGACGGCGTTCATCGGCGATTCAGCGCCCCGCGTCTCGTTTCGCGGCAGTGCGGACGGGGAAACGATGCGCAGGTATCTGACAGCGCTGGCATGGGCGCTCCCGTGCGTTTTCGGCATGACGCCGGCCGTCGCGCAATCGACCGATGGGAACGGCGCACAGGCGGCGGAAGAACCGCTCACGGCCGAAAAGATCATCGACGTGGCGCGCGAGCGGCTGCGCCCGATCGGCGTGCGGCGGCCGTGCAAGCTGCCGGAAACGCCCAATGAGATCGTCGTCTGCGCCCGCGATCCCGACGCGATGCGAGTCGAATCGCCGACCGATGAAGCGATCCGAAAGGGCGAGGCGCCGCGTGGCGGCGTGCCGCAGGCGCCGAATGTCGACGGGCCGGGGATTTTCCAAGGCAAGGGCATGAAGATCGGCAAGGACCCGGAACCGCCGCTGATCGTCGATCTGACCAACGAGCCTCAGCCGCTGGACGAGGAGACCGCGCGGCATGTTTATCGCGTGGAGGACGGCCCGCCGCGCGAGGCGCCGGTACCCCAGGTCGAAGCTTCGCCCGTGCCTTAGCCGAGCAACGGCATGACCAGCGGCGGCTCTGCCAGGCTGGCGGAACCTTCGAGCAGCTTGAGCGCCGCGGCGACATGGCGTTCCGGCCCGCCGTGCGTGACGATCGCCACCAGCACCTCGCCGCCTTCCTCGGGCCGGCCCTGCTGGATCAGGCTCTCTATGGAAACCCCGGCATCGCGCATCGCGGCGGTGATTTCCGCCAGCACGCCCGGCCGGTCGGCCACGGTCAGGCGCATGTAGGCGCGGCCCAGGCGGTGCCCCGGATCGGCCGGATCGAGCGTGTCGAGCTGCGCCACCGGCACCGAGAACGGAGCGCCGGTATCCCCGCGCGCGATGTCGATCAGGTCGGCCACCACGGCGCTGGCCGTCGGTCCGTCACCCGCGCCGGCGCCCTGGAACAGCAGCCGGCCGACGAAATTGCCTTCGGCCACCACCGCATTGGTCGCCCCGTCCACCGCCGCCAGCGGGTGCGCGCGCGGGACCAGGCAGGGCTGCACGCGCTGGTGCAGGCGGCCGGTACCGCCCGCCTCGCCATCGGCCCCTTCCGTCTCGCCCCCCTCCGTCTCAGCTATGCCGATCAGGCGAATCACATAACCCAGCGCGGCCGCCTGGGCGATGTCCGCCGCGCGGATGCGGCTGATCCCGGCGATGTGCATCGCGCCGAAATCGAGCCGGCTGCCGAACGCGATCGCCGCCAGGATCGCCAGCTTGTGCGCCGCGTCGATGCCTTCGATGTCGAAGCTGGGATCCGCTTCCGCATAGCCCAGCGCCTGCGCCTCGGCGAGCACGTCGGCGAAGTCGCGCCCGGTGCGCTCCATGGTGGAGAGGATGTAATTGCAGGTGCCGTTGAGGATGCCGTAGATGCGGCTGATCACGTTGGCCGCCGCGCCTTCGCGCAGCCCCTTGATCACCGGGACGCCGCCGGCCACCGCCGCTTCGAACTTGAGCGGCGCGCCCTCGGCCTCGGCCAGTTCGGCCAGTTCCATGCCGTGATGCGCGATCATCGCCTTGTTGGCGGTGACCAGGCCCTTGCCCGCACCCAGCGCCCGCCGGGCAAGCGCCAGCGCCGGACCATCCGCGCCGCCGACCAGTTCGACCACCACGTCCACATCCGGCCGTTCGGCCAGCAGGGTCATGTCGTCTTCCCAGGCATATCGCGAAAGATCGACGCCGCGGTCCTTGGCGCGGTCACGCGCGCAGACGGCGACGATCTCGAGCGGGCGGCCCGCGCGGCGCGCGATCAGCGCGCCGTTGCTTTCGATCAGGCGAATCACCCCGCCACCGACCGTACCGAGCCCGGCCAGGGCGATGCGAAGCGGATCGGCCATCAAATCCCCCAAAGATTGCGTCAGCGGGGCGCGTTAGTGGCCTTGCCTCCGCTTGGCTAGAGGGTCAGGTCCGCAGGCGCTCGCACGGGCCTAGCTGCTCCAGGATGAAGTGGTAATCCGCTTCCGCCTGCACGCGCGCCTGGCGCTCGTCCTGCAGATAGGCCTTGGCCGGCAGTTGCCGGGGGAGAGAGCAGGCCAGCCGATACCATTCGACCGTTTGCGGCTGGGGCGCATGCGCCGCCTGGTCGACGATCTCGCTCCACGAAACGCCCCATTGCGGCGCCATCCCGGGCCGCCGCAACACGGTGAGCGAAACCGGATCGCCCGTCTTGGTATCGAGGAACAGCTGCGTCTCCGATTCGCCGGCGAGGTTGCCGGCCACCGACATGACATCGCGCACGCCGGTGATCTCCGGCGGCAGATCGGGGGCGGCGAACGCGGCGATGACGACGCGCGCCAGCTCCTCGGTTTCCGGAGTTGCCGGCAGTTGCGCGCCCTGGTCCACCAGTTGCAGCGAGCCGGCGCGGCCCGCGACCGGATCGGCGAACAGCAGGAAGCGCTGCTTCTTGAGCTTGGGCGGCTTCCCCTTCGCATCGAGCGGCATGTCGACAAGGTAATTGAGCGATTCGCCCAGCGGCGTGGGAGAAGCCAGCAGGGCGATCGTATCCGCCGTTATGTAAAGCCGCGCATATCCCGGCGCGAGGCCCGGGGCGCGCTCCGGCTTCACTACCGTCTGATCGCGCACTTCGACCACTGCGATGATGGAGGCGCGTTCGGCCAGATCGGCGAAATCGGCGAAGGTCGCCAGCGGGCGCGCAGCCGCAACCGGCACCTCGGGGCCTTGGGCCTGAACACAAGTCGCTGAAAAAGCGGCAATAATGAAAAACCCCAAGGCCAGGCGATTCCGGCTGGGGCGGGTCGGCGCATGTCCGATGTACGGCATATCCATCCTCACTTACACCAATGCATGATCGGCGGCCTTGGGTCCCGCCGCAAGGGCGGCTGTCAGGCGTGACAAGCCGGTGACGGGTGAATCGCGGGTTAACCGACAAAGGGTTTGCTCAAGCGTTTCTTCGCCGTTAAGGCAGAGGTGGATCGGGACTGTTGACAACAGAAAAATCGCTTAGTCCCTTGGCTCGCCCGGAGGTCTCTCAGACCGGTTGACCTCAACCGGCGGGATTTCCAAAAGGGTGGGTAACGCTTGGGCGTGGGGTTGCCGGGATACATCCGTCCGGCACTCTGCGATGAGATCGGGTTTCGGCCCGCGAACATAGATGGAGTAAAGGGACTGGATGGCTTACGCTGACCAAGAGATGAGCAAAAACAAGCTCATCGCCATTATCCTCGTTGCCCTTATCCACGTTGCAATCGGATACGCGCTTGTCACGGGTCTTGCCTATTCGGCCATTAAAAAGGCCGTCGAGCGGGTAACCACCGTGGACATCGAGGAACCGCCGCCACCTGAGGAAGAGCCGCCGCCGCCGCCGGAGCCTGAAACCGCTCCGCCGCCGCCGGTCGCGCCGCCGCCGCCGATCAACATCAGCGTCGCGCCGCCGCCGATTCAGGTGCAGACCAATATCCCGCCGCCGGCCCCGCCTGCGCGGATCATCCCGCCGGCCGCACCGCCGGCTCCGCCGCCACCTCCTCCTCCGCCGCCGTCAAAGGCGCGGGGTGCGACGCCTGACAATCAGGCGAGCTGGGCGCGGCGAATCCAGGAAAACTATCCGGCTCGCGCTATCCGCGACGAGATCGAGGGCCGTGTCGGCGTCCGCGTGACGATCGGGGCGAACGGTCGCGTCACGGGTTGCTCGGTGACGTCATCGGGCGGCTCCAAGGTGCTCGACGATGCCGCCTGCGAAGGCATGCAGCGCTATGCCCGGTACAATCCCGCGCTCGACGATGCTGGAAACCCAACCGAGGGATCCGCGAGCACGACGATTGTCTATCAGCTCAGCAGATAATCGCATTCCACGACTTTTCCTAAGAGAGGACTACCCGCATGCTTATTGAAATCCTAGCCGCTGCTGCGGCCGGCGGCGAAGCGGCGACCGAGAACAAGTTCGGCTTCGTCGAGGCGCTCAATCAGGGCGGCGTGATCGCCTACAGCATCTTCACGGTGCTGGTGATCATGTCGGTCGGCTCGTTCTACATCCTGATCACCAAGCTTCTCGAGCAGAAGCGCATCTTCGGTCAGTACAAGGCCATCCAGACCGGCGCGTTCTGGCGCGCCAACACGCTCGCCGAGGGCGCGTCCAAGTTCGACAAGAACAGCGCCTGGCGCCAGTTGGTGGACGATGGCCTGGCCGCCGAAGCCCAGCACGCCAAGATGACGGACAGCCTGGAAGCGCACGAGTGGCTGGTCGGTTCGCTCGGCCGTTCGGAAGCCTCGATCAATTCGAAGCTCGCCGGGGGCCTGCCGTTCCTCGCCACCGTCGGCGCGACCGCGCCGTTCGTCGGTCTGCTCGGTACGGTTATCGGCATCTATCGCGCGCTGATCGCGATCGGCCTCGCCGGTTCGGCCTCGATCGACAAGGTCGCCGGCCCGGTCGGTGAAGCGCTGATCATGACCGCCATCGGCCTGCTCGTCGCGGTGCCGGCGGTGTTCGCCTACAACTGGCTGCAGAACCGCAACAAGCGCATCAGCGAGCTGCTGAGCGGCTTCTCGACGGACCTGCTGGCGTTCATCGCCTCGCGCGGCGCGGTTCGCCCGTCGGTGATGACCAAGACTTCGACCCAGCAGGCCGCCAAGACCACAGCGCCCGTCGCTGCGCCGAAAAAGGCCTGACCTGATACCGCCGCATCGCGGGCGGGTTCCGGCATGCGGGCCCCCCGCACGCGATGCGGCAACGAAGTTTTGAGATAGGACAGAACACATGGCCTTTTCAGTTGGCAATGACACCCAAGAAACGCCGATGTCGGACATCAACGTCGTGCCGTTGACGGACGTCATGTTGGTCCTGCTGATCGTCTTCCTGATCGCGATCCCGGTCGCGATCCAAACGGTCGAAAAGCTGGAAATTCCGGTTTTTGAATCGGTCGAATCGAAGGACAAGGTGGAAAACCTGCTGATCACCGTCACCACCACCGACGTCGCAGGGCGGACCGCCTCCACCCGGCCGACGGGCTTCGAAGGGGCGACGCGGAACGGTGAATGCCGGGTCTACATCAACAATACGACCCCGGTGACCAGCGAAGAGCTTTACGATCAGGCGTTCCAGAAGCTTGATTCGATCGTGCAGCGCGCCGGTGGCATCGAAGCGATCGTCGCCAATCCCGAGCAGATCCCCCAGGTGCACATTCGCGCGGACAGGAATGCGCCGTGGCGGTGCGTGGCAGGGGCCATCTTCAACGTCCAGGCGGCAGGGTATCCCACCGTCGGCTTCATCTCCACTCCGGTCGATCCGAACGGCTGAGCCGCGGTCGAACCGGAAACGTAATTATCAAGGAGTAACTTGCCATGGCAATGTCAGGCGGCAAGGACGACGGCCAGCCGATGATGGAAATGAACGTGACGCCGCTTATCGACGTCATGCTCGTGCTTCTCATCATGTTGATCTTCACGATTCCCGTGGCGACGCATTCGGTCGATATCGATCTGCCGACACCGTCCAACGTCCCCACCCAGAACATCGATCCGGTGAAGAACAAGATCGTGCTGACTCGCAACGACGAGATTCTGTGGAACGGCACGGCGATCACGCCGAACCAGCTCGTCACCAATCTTCAGCAGACGCTGACCTTCGCGGTGGAGCCCGAACTACAGTTCGAGCCGGAACCGGACGCCGGTTATGATCTTGCAGCCCACGTGCTCAACATCATCAAGGCTTCCGGCGTCACCAAGTTCGGCTTTTCAGGCAACGAGAAATACCGGGTCTTCGGCAAGGGCTGAGCCCGGCACGAAACCGGATATTCGGATAGGAAAAGGGGCGGAGCGATCCGCCCCTTTTTGTCAGCGCATCAGTCCCACCGTCAGTCGTCAGTCCGGGGCTGCCTCCGTATCGTCCGGTTCATCATCCACTCTCATCGCCGCGCCGGCGAGCGTCTCGGCTTCGAGCAGCAGTTCCTCGTCGATGGCGCCCTGCGGCAGGCTTTCCCGGCCGATCATGACCATGACCGGCACGGCCAGCGGGCTGACCCGGTCAAGCTCGACATGGACCAGCCGCTCTGCGGCCGAATCCAGCAGGTCGCCCAGCCGCCCCACGTCGGTCATCCGTGCCCGCGCGTCGGCCCAGGCCGCTTCGATCAGCAGGTGGTCGGGCTCGTACTTGCGCAGCACGTCATAGATCAGATCGGTGGAGAAAGTGACCTGCTTGCCGCTCTTGCGCTTGCCGGGGTGCTGGCGCTCCACGAGGCCGGAAATCACCGCCACTTCGCGGAAGGCGCGGCGCAGCAGGTGCGATTCGGTCACCCAATCGATGAACTCGTGCGTCAGGATGTCGGGCGATAGCAGCGGCGCCGGGTCCGTCACCGGCTTCAGCCCCCATGCCGCCAGCGAATAGTCATTGGCGACGAAGCCGCCCGGCATCAGCCCGCGCTGTTCCATCCGCTTGGTGATCAGCATGCCGAGCGACTGGTTCGCGTTCCACCCGGTGAACGTGTAATAGACCGAGTAATGCCGCTTGGCGTGGGGGAAGCTCTCCACCAGCAGGTTGCTCGGCCCCGGCATCTGCGAGCGCCAGGCCTGCACTTCCAGCCATTCGCGCACGTCATCCGGAAAGCGCGCCCAGCCGGCGCGATCGACCAGCAGTTCCCGCACCCGATCGGCCAGGTGGGTGGTCAGCGGCAGGCGCAGGCCCATGTAGCTGGGAATCGTGGCCGAACGCTTGGCGGCGCGCACGATCAGGTCGAGATCGCGCAGCGCTTCGACTTCCAGATCCATGCCGGCAAAACGGAACGTGTCGCCATTGCTCAGCGAGGCGGCGAACTGTTCCTCCACCTTGCCGAGCGCGCGGCCGTTCCGGAAGCGTATCTCGATCATTTCCGAATCGACGATGATCCCGGCGTTCATCCGATGGCGCTGGGCATGTTCGGGATGGGTGAGCCGCCATATGCCGCCGGCATCGCGCACGATGCGCCTGAACTTGTCATAGGCGCGCAAGGCATAGCCGCCGCTGGCGACGAAGGTCAGCACCCGCTGCCACAGGGCTTCGTCCAGCCAGGCATAGGCCATCGACGAGCGGACTTCCGCCAGCAGTTCCCGCTCGTCGAACGGCGCCGCGCAAGCGCAGGCCATGACATGCTGCGCCAGCACGTCGAGCCCGCCGGGCCGGAAATCCTCCCCATCGCGCCGGCCTTCGTCCACCGCGTCCTTGGCGGCGGTCGCCTCGAGGAATTCGAAGCGGTTTCCGGGGACCAGCACGGCCCGGCTCGGCTGGTCCAGCCGGTGATTGGCCCGCCCGATCCGCTGCAGCAGGCGGCTGGAGCCCTTGGGCGCGCCCATCTGCACCACGCAGTCGATGTCTCCCCAGTCGACCCCCAGATCGAGGCTGGCGGTGGCGACCAGCGCCCGCAGTTCCCCGCGCGCCATCGCCCCTTCGACCTTGCGCCGGGCTTCCTTGCTGAGGGACCCGTGGTGGATGGCGATCGGCAGGTTGCCTTCGTTCGCGTCCCACAGTTCCTGGAAGATATATTCGGCCAGAAAGCGCGTGTTGGTGAACACCAGCGTGGTGCGATTGCGCTCGATCAGCCGGTAAAGCTGCGGGATCGCCCAGATTGCCGCGTGGCCGCCCCACGGCATGCGCTCCTCTTCGGGAATGAGGATCTCGACTTCTGGGGGCGCGCCTTTCTCGCCTTCGACCAGCTCGACCGTATCGATCTCCCCCCAAGGGGCCAGCCAGGCGCGGAAGCTCTCCGGATCGGCCACAGTGGCGGACAGCGCCGCGCGGCGCATGGCCGGGGCGATCGCCTGCAGCCGGGCAAGCGAAAGCGCCAGCAGGTCGCCTCGCTTGCCAGTGGCGAAGGCATGCACTTCGTCCACCACCACGCGCTTCAGCCCGGCGAACAGCGCGAAGCTGTCGGGATAGCTGAGCAGCAGCGAAAGCGATTCGGGCGTGGTCAGCAGGACATGCGGGGGCCGGCCGATCTGGCGCCGCTTGCGATCGCTCGGCGTATCGCCGCTGCGCGTCTCGATCCGCAGCGGCAGGCCGATCTCCTCCACCGGCGCCAGCAGGTTGCGCTGAACGTCATGCGCCAGCGCCTTGAGCGGCGAGACATAGAGCGTGTGCAATCCCTCGGCTGGCAGTTCGCCCTGGCTGGGGCAGAAGGCCGCCAGCGTCGGAAGAAAGCCGGCCAGGGTCTTGCCCGCGCCCGTATCCGCCACCAGCAGCGCGTGGCGCCCGGCTTCCGCGGCCGCCAGCATGCCGAGCTGATGGCGCCGGGGCCGCCAGCCGCGGCCGGCAAACCACGCGGCAAGCTCGGGCGGAAGATCGGGCATCGGCCCTGCCTAGCGCCTTGGCCCGGGCCTGGGGAGCCTTCCCGTGGCCCCCATCCGGTTCAGGCGCGGTCCGTTTGCGCCGAGCGGCGAAACGATCCCCTCGGCCCGTGCGTTAACCCTGCACTCGCTCCGCCCGTGGAGCGCTGACCCGATGAAAGGATAGGAGCATGGCAAACCGCAACCCGCGCGATTGGCAGGATCGCGACCGCCGCTACAACCGCCAGGCCGAGCAATTCGATTCCACCGAATACGGCTGGTTCGATGAAGAGCGCGGCCAGATGGGCGAAGGCTCGTGGCGCGACGAGGAATACGGCTACATCCAGGACGAGCTGCCCACCCACCCCAGCGGTCGCTATGGACCGAACCCTTACGCCCCCCGGCAAGGCGCCGGCTTCGCCAGCTTCACCGGCAGCGACCAAGGCGGCCGCGACTTCACGTCGCCCAGGTACACCGGCGATCGGACTTCATCGGGCGGCTACGGCTTCGGCTTCCGGCCGGACCACCCGCGCGGCGATCGCAACCGGCGCGGCTGGTTCGAACGCGCGGGCGACGAAGTGGCCAGCTGGTTCGGCAGCGAGAGCGCCACACGCCGGCGTGAGGAGGATCACCGGGGGAAAGGTCCCTCCGGCTATGTCCGTTCCGACGCACGTATCCAGGAGGATGCCAACGATCGCCTGACCGATGACCGCCGCGTGGATGCCCGAAACATCCAGGTGAGCGTGAACGACGGCGAAATCACCCTGGACGGTACGGTCACCAGCCGGTGGCAAAAGCATCATGCCGAACACTGCGTGGAGGACATTTCCGGGGCGAAGCACGTGCAGAACAACCTGCGCGTGCAGCAAGCTTCCGAAACGGCCCTCTGACGGCTTGATGGAATCGCAAAAGGGCCCGCGAAAGCGGGCCCTTCTTGCATCGGGAATGGCGGAGCGCCGTTAAAGCGCGTTTTCCCCTGCCTGCCCCACCGATTCAATGTCGCGCCCCAGGCCCTTGACGGTGTTGCACGCCGTCAGCGTGAGCATGGTGAGCGCCACGGCGGATATCACGGCCACTCTCAACATATCGGAAACCCTCCGGAACGATACGGTCTCAATGCCCCGCTTGAGGCCCGCGCTCAAGCCCCGATGCCGCCAGTTGCGCGTCGATCTGCCCAAGCAATCGGTCGAGCCCTTCCTGGGTGAAGCTCTCCGCCCGGGCGACCAGCACGTCCTGGGTATTGGAAGCGCGCAGCAGCCACCAGCCGTCAGGCGTGGTCACGCGTACCCCGTCGGTGTCATTGACGCTTATGTCCCGGGGCGCATCGGGGCCCTGGAGGCGCCGCTTGACCTCCTCGATGGCGGCGAACTTGCGGCTTTCGTCCACCTGGAAGCGCATCTCGGGCGTGTTCACCATGTCCGGCATGGCGCTGCGCAATTCAGTGACCGATTTCCCCAGCCGGACCGAAGCCGCGATCAGCCGTATCGCGGCATAGAGCGCGTCGTCATAGCCATAATAGGCATCGGCGAAGAAGATGTGCCCGCTCATCTCGCCGGCCAGCGGCGCATGAGTTTCCTTCATTTTGGATTTGATCAGGCTGTGCCCGGTCTTCCACATCAGCGGCTTGCCGCCCAGTTCGGCCACCCGATCGAACAGGGCGCGGCTGGCCTTGACGTCGGCGATGATCGTCGCCCCCGGGTCCCGCTTCAGCAGGTCTTCGGCATAGATCATCAGCAGTTGATCGCCCCAGATCACCCGGCCCTCGCCGTCGATCGCCCCGATCCGGTCGCCGTCGCCGTCGAAAGCGATTCCGAAATCGAGCTTCTTGTCCGCGACCAGCCGCCGCAGATCCTCCAGGTTTTCCGGAACCGTGGGATCGGGATGATGGTTCGGGAAGCTTCCGTCGATATCGGTGAACAGGGTGTAATGCTCCCCGGGAAGCCGGGCGACGAGCTTTTCCAGCGTCGGGCCGGCGGCGCCGTTGCCCGCGTCCCAGCCGATCCGGAAGGAGGCCAGCTTCCCGCCATCCAGGCCGTCGAGCCCCGCCAAGAGCCTCTCGATATAGGCGTCCATGACCTCCACGGTTTCGACTTCGCCGGCCCCATCGGCCCAGTCCCCGGCGGCGGCGAGCCGGCCGATCTCCAGGATCTGATCGCCGAAAAACGGCCGGCCCTGAAAGACCATCTTGAAGCCGTTGTAATTGGCGGGGTTATGGCTGCCGGTTATCTGGATGCCGCCATCCACATCTTCCTCTGACGCTTCCGCGTAATAGAGCATAGGCGTGGGGCCCAGGCCCACGCGCCGCACGTCGCAGCCGGATGCGGTGAGCCCTTCCACCAGCGCATGTTCCAGCATGGGCGAACTGACGCGGCCGTCATAGCCGACGACCACCTTCTTCCCGCCCGCGCGCCCCAGCAGGGTGGCGAAGCCGCGCCCGATGGCCCGCGCATCGTCGGGGCCGAGCGTTTCGCCGATCACGCCGCGTATATCGTATTCGCGCAGGACCGTGGGGTCGAACCGGTGGCTCATCGAATCTCCTGTCATGAATCGTGTGGAAGCTCGTTGAGAAGAATGTCCCGCGCTGCGTTCGCCTCGTGCACCTGGTCGTTCGTTCCGCCGCGATCGGGATGCACCATTGCCACCAGCCGCTTGTGCGCGGCAAGGACATCCCCGCGCGAAGCCGCCGCCGGCACCCCGAGCAGCTTGCGCGCCCGGGACACTGCTTGAGCGCGCGTGGCGCGTTTCGGTTCCCACGGCCAGCGCCCGGCTACCAGCTTCCATCCCAGGATGATGATCCCGGCAAGGATTATCAGCTTGCCCATCAGGCGGCTTCGGATGCCGGCAGCGCCGCCCGGCGGATCAGCGGCAGGTTCAGGTTCGCCACCAGTTCGCGCAGTTCCTGCCGGGCGACGAGATGGCTGGTGCCCAGTTCGCCGAGCTGACCCTTGTCGAGCAGCGTGAGGCCCGATGGGAACAGCTCGCGATAGATCACGCGTTCCGACAATCCCTGCGCCACCCGGAAGCCGACCCGTTTCGACAGTTCCGCCAGCGCCTGGTCGATGCGGCGCTGGTTGCGCGCGTCCACGCGCTGCACGCGGTTGCGCACGACCACCCAGTCCATCTCGCGCCGGCCTTCGCGCAGCTGGCGCATCGCCCGGCTCTTGCGCGCTTCCCAGATCAGCTCCGCATAGAAGCTCAGGCGGCGGACCTTGAACGTCTCCGCATCGACGTGCCCGATCAGGTCGAAATCGACGAAGCTGTCGTTCATCGGGGTGACCAGCGTATCCGCCTGCGTCGCCACGTGGCGGGCCAGCGGATCGTCACGCCCCGGCGTGTCGAAGATCAGGAAATCGGCGCCCTTCCCCAGCTCCTCGGCCTGCGCCTCCAGCGCTTCGATGCCGTCTCCATCGAGCACGGCGAAGCGGGCGCCGGGCAATTCGATCCCACGGCGCTCGGCCGTTTCGGCGCGGTTCTCGAAATAGCGGTGCAGCGTGCGCTGTCGCGGATCGAGGTCGAGCGCGGCGACTTTCGCCCCGCGATAAGCCAGCGCGACCGCCACGTGCACGGCACTGGTGGACTTGCCGGTGCCCCCTTTTTCATTGGCGAAGACGATGCGATGCGGCGCTGACACGATACGGCAGACTTTCTCTCATGGCGGCAGGCGTCTAGTGCCCCCGCGAAGCCGTCTTATCGGAGGCCCGCGCCCATGCAAACCGTCAACCGGCTCGACGAGCTGCACCCCGCTGTGGACAGCTTGCGGCAGCGGGGCGACGTGGCCCTGGTGCCGACGATGGGCGCCCTGCACCCGGGCCATCTGACGCTGGTGCGCGAGGCCAAGGCGCGCGCGGGCGCGGTAGTGGTGTCGATCTTCGTCAACCCCACGCAATTCGGCCCGAACGAGGATCTGGCCGCCTATCCGCGCCAGCTTGCCGAGGATACGCGCCTGCTCGAAGCCGAAGGGGTGGACCTCCTGTGGGCGCCATCGGTGGAGGAAGTCTATCCCGAAGGGTTCGCCACGCATATTTCCGTTGCCGGCCTGAGTGAAACCCTGTGCGGCGCTTTCCGCCCCGGCCATTTCGACGGCGTGGCCACGGTGGTGGCCAAGCTGTTCAACCATGTGCGGCCTGATCTGGCGGTGTTCGGCGAGAAGGATTGGCAGCAACTCGCCGTGATTCGCCGCATGGCCCGCGATCTCGACCTCACGCACCCGCGCACGGCCCGCATCCTCGGCGTGCCGACCGTGCGGGAGCTTGACGGTCTCGCGATGAGCAGCCGCAACCGCTATCTTTCATCGCAGGATCGCGCCCGCGCCGGTGCCCTGCCCCGCCTGATGCGCGAAGCCATCGCGGCGATCGTCTCCGGCGAAGCGGTGGCAAGCACGCTGGCAACCTTGCGCTCCGCCCTGCTGGAAGCCGGCTTCGAAAGCGTCGATTATGCCGAGCTGGCCGATGCGCGAAGCCTGCGCCCGCTCACGGCGGCGGCCGATGCGCCCGCGCGCCTGTTCGTCGCCGCGCGGATCGGCGGCACGCGGCTGATCGACAATATGCCGCTTGCGGATTGAACCGTCAGGCAGGCTGGAGCGAAGCCGATTCGATGTGCCAGTGCAACTGCGCCTCGGTGGCGCCCGGCACGTCGTTGACTCGCCGCAGGACGTATTGGCCGGTGAAGTGCTGGCGCGTCCCATCTTTCAACACCGCGTTCACCTCCACCGGAACGGTCGCGTAGATCGAACCTGCCGCTCCTTCGGATTGGACGGGGCCCGAAACCCTGACTTCGCTGCGGCGGGTAGAAGCGAAACCCTCGCGGAAGGCGGCGTAGCTTTGCCCACTGGCCTCCCCCTCCCGGGCCCACAGGCGATAGGCCCGGGCGAACTCACCGGCGTCGATCGCCGCGTAATAGGCGCGGATGGCCTCCTCGGGCGATCCGGCACGGATGGGCGCCGTGGCTGGCGGCGGCGCGGACTCGTCGGCGGGGGCAGGCGTCGACGTCGCCTGCGTTTCCAAAGCTACGTCGCCGGTATCGGCGGATTGCGAGGCAGCCGGTTGCCCCGCCTGTTCCGCGCCTCCGCATGCGCCGATGGCCACGGCCAGGGCCAGCGGGATCGCCACGCGGGCGCGATGGAGGATTGCATTCATGGTTCTTCCCTTCCGCAGAACAGCGCATCCGCGTGCGGCAAGTTCCGGAAAAAGGGGGAATTGCTGGAGCGGTAGCGGGAACCACACTCTATCCGTAAATGGGCCAAACCTCGAACGATCTACCCCCGATTCTACCCCCATTCCTCCCGGTTAACGGTATTCAGCGGAAATATCACGAGGACATCCTACCCCCAGTCCGTTATGGCTGATTCGCCGCTCCTAGTCCCACTGGCTCGGTCGAAACGCGCTAACGATCTCGCCGAGGCTCTCGATATTCCCAGGGTCTGGCATCCACTCGAACGCCAGCTTGCACTGAATCAGGCGCGTCATCGAGGGATTACTGGAGACGAGGTTTACCGCCCACTGCCAAGGATTCGCCGGGTCGGGCGACGGCGAGTAGATTCCACTTTCCCATGCGGCATCGCTAAGTTCCTGCATCATCGCTCGCCGCTCATCGTCGTCCAGTTCGATCAGGAGTTCAGCGATCCTGCTCTCCAGCAATTCGAGGTAGTGGCCATGCTTCCTCTTGGATGCTCCCGGCTGCTCGATGCCGCTAGGTCCCTTCGCCGGGATCGAACAGCAGGCGACATTCATCGACCTCGCCATTCTCGAAGCCATACCAACTGATCCAAATCTTGAGATTGCGTCCAGTCCAGTATCGGCAGACGATGAAGGTGCGCTCGTTGTGGCTGAGCGTTCCCCGCTCGATAGCGTAGCTTTCGCCCGGCTCGACAACCTTCTCATAGACCAGCATCCGGTAGCCGGACACCATGAGCAGAAATCGAGTGTCAAGGCGATCCCCGTCGCGTAAGCAATCCGTTGCCCGTATCCCCGCCAGCTTCCGGTTTGCGGTTCGTGACTTCGGGGAACGGGCGGCTCGGTTCGTCCGGCTGAATCGTCGTGGCCTGATGTCAAAATCGGCGGCCCGCAGCGGATGCCCCGATGACCGGCGCTCGGCGGGTTTGTGGCGCTCCCACCGTGGTCAAGGTATGCGGCGCGCGAGTTTGAGGGACTTTCATTTGGGGCCTATATACATACGTAACCCAATTAGGAATTAAGGCAGCTCGCCTCGCTTTATCAGGCGATGCATTGGAATGACCGAACCATTCCACGAGTCTAGCCGCCGCTCGCACACGTCGCAGTCAGCGTAGTCCTTATCCCGCATGCTGACCTTCGTGTATGTTCGCTCGTAAATCGAGCCGCAGTGGGGGCACGTCATCTCATCGGGCAGCTGCATCGCACCTCTCCTAGTTCTTGAAATACTCGCGGACGAAATCGAGGCCCTTACGGGTGATCTTGAACCCGCCTTGAATGTCCCGCGCGTAGCCCCGATAGATGAAATTGGTTTTCGTGTTCTTGTGCGATTTGAGATTGCGCACGATCTGCGAAAATTTGGAGTCCTTGCGGCTCGCGTTGGTCGCCGCGTGCTCCTCTGAGAGATGCACGTAGTTGGGCATTTCGGCGATCATCTCGGCGGTGCTGATCTCGCCGTCCGGTCGAACAGACATGATCAGCAAAGCATACTTCCAGAGGTCTGCGCGCAGGTCGATTTCAACGGGCGCTGAGGCCTTCGGCTCGCTTAGCGGCTGCTCAATGCGCTGCTGAGGCTCGATGGCCCTCATTCGCTGCTGCTTACGTTCCTGCCTCGCGATCTTCTTCACGTCCTCAGCCACCGGCAAATCTTCCGGCATGATTCCGCTGAGTTCACGCATGGTCTGGCGGACTTTCAGTCCCACTTCGTAGTGGGCATCGCAGGCGCGTTCCTTGCCGACGATGTTCTTGCTGCGCAGCTTTTCCTCTGTCTGGGTGATGCGGAAAAGGTTCGCGGCAAGCTCCGTGCTGCCCATGTGATCGAGGATATTGGCACCGGATGGCAGCCGCTTGTATTGCTGGATTTCAGCTTTGCCTCGACCACCATAGAGGCCTTGGTATCCCTTGTTGTTGAACTTGCCAAAGTCCGCGCCAGAGACGACGCCGGACGCTCGTGCGGCGCTCATCAGGCGCTTGTTCTCCGCTACCACCTGATTGCGGAGGTAGAGCCTTTTCTGATTTTCAGAGAGAGTGTCGAAGTCGACGCCATGTTCGTCGGCCAGTTCCTGGCGGCGGGTTTGGATGGCAAAGTAGTTCTGTGCAAAGCTGATCTGCCGCTTTCGCGGATCGCCGTTCTGCGCGACCAGATAGCAAGCGTATCGGTCGAGATGGATATTATCGACCTCCCGCCTACCGCCCTTGCCGATCTCGATCATGTCGGTGACGTCAACGAAATGATCGTCAGGATCGAGCCTCATGGCTCGGCAGGCGGTCTTGGCCTTTTCGACAGCCGTGAGGAAATTGCGATAGTCCGCATAGCCGAGCAGCTTGGCTAAATCCCTAGCTGTCCAAAATTCGTTTCCCTCATCAGTCTTCCGAGCCGCATCCTCGAACGCCCTCAGGAGCGTATCAATCGTTTCCTCGGACAGGTCGGCTGCCGCTATGGCCGTCACCTCGTCCGGATTGGTCTGCGCGATGCGCTGCATGGCCTCATCGAAATCAAAGTCGAAGGCGACGGGCTCATCCTTGGGGGTCCGGTTCATGCGATCAGTTCCTTGTAGGTCAGGCGACCGGGGGCTTGATCAAGCAGAGCGTTCACCCGGTCCCCCTCGCCAATTCCGCGGAGATTGAAGCGCCACGTCATTTCGCCGAGATAGCGGCTCAGATGCTTCGGTGAGAGGTAGTGGTGAGTGCCGACGATCTGGCGCTTGAACAGCGCCCACCCGCTCGCAATGCCGTTGGTGTAGAACTTGCGGACATACTCGCCCGCCGAGTGGTTGACGGTGTGATGGATGAAGTTGCGAGCTAAGCCCTGAAACGACGAATGCTCATCGGCCAGAATAAGCGAACCCCGCTCAACGTTGGCGCGAACCGCGCCCTGAATGTTGCGGGCGCTGAGATTGCGCGCGGTGCCAGTGCGAAGCTCCCCGTCGCGCTCTAGCATTCCCAGAACCACGGTCTCGCCAGCGCCACCCTGTTTCTCACCGGTGCGCTGCCAAGCGTGCTTGTTCTTTTTCTTGCCGCCGATGAACGTTTCGTCGGCTTCAATGGACTCTTGGAGCGGCCGATTGAAGGACTTGGTCTGCGCGGCGTAGCGCAGGCGGTGCAGCATGAACCACGCGGTTTTCTGAGTGACGCCAATGTCCTTGGCGAGCTGAGTGCTGGCGATGCCCTTCTTGTGTGACGTGATCAGCCAGACGGCCATCATCCACTGGCGAAGGCCGATCTTGCTGTCCACAAAGATCGTGCCGACCTTGATCGAGAACCGCTTGCGGCAGTCACCGCACTTGTGAGTGCGCTGGTCGGAGAAATGATAGATTTTCGAGTTGCCGCAGGTTGGACAGAAGGCCCCGTGCTTCCACCGAATCGCGGTGAAATGATCTATCGCGGACTGTTCGTCGGGGAGCGCCGACATCATCTGGATGAGGGTTTCGAAGTGCTGCTTCTTAGGGGCGATCTTGTCCATGCGCCCTTATCACATTCAAATCAAATTGGGTCAATCACGTATATAAACCCTTTCGTTTCCAGTTGCGTCAGCTTCTCCCGCGCCTCCTGGCGGCGATCTTCGGTGGTTACGGAATCGGCGATCATAGCGCGCAGGTCGTCCGCAAGTTCTACCGGTTTACGAGGCTGCCCCATCATGATTCTGCGGGAAACCCAAAAGACCAGTATCCACGCCGGACTGATTCTCGCGTTCACCTCATCGAGGCTCGACCGCAGGACTAGGAAGAAGATAGCAAACAGGAAGCAACTCACGCTCGCAATCCAGGTCGCGGAACAGGGGCGTAGGGGGCCTTGTTCCACCAGTATCGCGCCACCAACGGAGGGATGAGTCCCACAACCCAAGTGGCGACGATCCCCGTTAGAATCTCTCCGGCGGTAAACACTGTCACCCCCACACACTCTTGCATACCACGCCGGTGCATATTTCCATCGCGCCAGGTGAAAGCGAGAGAAACCAAATGATCGCGGCTATCGGCCCAAGGAGTGCCACTAGCTGAGTGTTACTCCTGAGCAGCATCGTCGCCACAAAAGCCGCGACAAAACCGCCGATTGCTGCGGGGATCAGCCAGATGAGCTCGCCGTCGCGCCAGAACGTCGAGATCAGTGACAGCACGCCAAACCCGAAGAAGACATACCAGCCGTTCGAGCCGACCCACGCGCCGCGCTTCCAGCCTTTGCCGTCGGCCATTTCGGGATAGGTGATACCCATCCACAGCAGCCCGGCGACGGTAATGCCTATGCCGATCATTGCCGACTAACGCTTGCCGGTCACTTGGGAAGGGCAGGCGGCGTTACCGACGTTGAGCACCGAGCCATCGGCATACTGGCACATTTTTTTGCCAGCATCCCACCATTGAGTGCGAAGCCGATAGGTTGTGTAGCCGGGCGGGGGCAGATTGGCGCGTATCTGCGCTCCCTCCGGCCCGCAGCCCGCTCCGCCGCCAACGAGAGCGCAGGTGAGAAGGCCCAAGCCTTGCCCGAGATTCTGACTGGCCTGCTGCTGTTGAACGGTCAGTTGTTGCTGCCGCGCTGCGAGTTGCTGATGCTGCGTTTGATACAGGTCGGGAGCCGGGACGGGCGCACCCAACTGACGGAGCATCTCGATGGCTTCGGCGTTGTTCCAGCGGGCCGCCATGTTCAACCATGTCAGCGCCGGGTTGGGCTGATTCAGGTCCAGCTGAACCTTGGCGAGATTGACCATCGCCATGGGAAAGCCCTGTTGCGCGGACTTCAAAAACCACTCGGCGGCCCGATTGAGGTCTTTGGGCGTAGAACCGAGACCGTCACGCCAGAGCAGGCCGAGATTGTGTTGCGCCGCTGGATTGCCTTGCCGGGCAGGCTCGTTCCACAGCGATGCCGCTTGGTCATACTGACCAGCATTGTAGGCTTCCACGCCCTTGTCCACCGACATTGCGCAATAGGTGGGATTGCCGTGCTTGGCGCATTGATTGGCCGCCACATTCGTCTCGAAACGGGCGATCTGCTCGGTGCTGCATCCGGCAAGTGCAAGTTGCGTCGCCAGCAGCGCTGCAATGGAGCATCGAACCCCAACCATGACCAAACTCCTCGGTGTCTAGTTTCAGCTGGGCCTATCACGAGGCAACCTAAAGAGTGTTAAACAACGGGGTGTTAGAGAACGTGGTCATAGAGCACCGACTGCGTGACCTACCTTCGTGTGTCACGCGCCATTCGAGACAGGACGGAAGATCGCCAGCTAGAACCGCTCGGGCAAGCCATTCGAGCGATGCGTAAGGAGCGGGAAATCTCGCAAGAGGGGCTGGCCGACGCAGCAGGCATCGAGCGCGCACATTATGGCAAGATCGAGCGCGGCAAGGTCAACGTGAGTTTCCTGAACCTGTTGAAGATCGCTAAGGCGCTGAACACGGACCTGTCGGAGATCATCAAGCGAGCGCGATATTGAGGTTCGACTGACGCAACACTCTTCCAGCTACCTTAGGCGACAGCTGGAACACTCTCGACCGCAGCCACTGAGAGTTGCGGGGCTTCCAAGCGGACCTGCCTGGCCTTGGCAGCCAGCTGCTCTTTTCGCTCCTCCAAGGCCCGGCGGATAATTTCGGTGAGAGCGGCCTGGCGCTCCTCGGGCGTCATATCGCGGGCGCGCTTCACACGGGCATCGTCCACGCGCAGGTTTCTCTCATTGGTCAGCGCGCCGCCAACCTCCTCGGCTGCCTGCTTGAGAAGCTGGGCCATCACAACCCAATTCTTCACGGCGCGGGCTGCGTCGATGCCCTCTTGGAGCATGTTCAGCCGATAGGCCTTGTGAGCGGCGGGGATAGCGGACACGTCCTCAAGGTAGGCTTTGCGGTGCGCCTCGAATATCTCACGCCACCTCTCTCCGCCCTCGTAGTAGGGGCGCGTCGGATCGTATCGGCCAACCTGTTTGTGGGTCAGGTCAAGGCCGTGAACCGACCGGAAGTGGGTGATGATCGCCGAAGACGACTGAAAGCCTGCCAAAGCCTCGACAATCTCGCGCTTTTGAGCCTCGGTCAGGTCGGCCATGATCGTCGAATCGCTTCCGGTAAGGGGGCGGTTGGACAATTCTACACGCCGTGCGCGGTCATTCGAAGCGGACGTGAAAGGTTAGCCACCATTCTTGTCGGCCCGGGGGTGGAGGTCATCGTATTCACCGCTGATCAGCTTGTGCAGCTTTTCGGGATCGAGAAGCGCATCGAACCTGAACCATCGCGGGCACTCCGGCCCACCTAACCAAGCGGAGTTTCCTGCCTGCCTGATCGCGGTTCGCAGACCTTGAAGGCCCACTTCGTCGAACCGCTGACGTAGTTTCTGCTGACGACGGGGGGAGAGCGAGCAAACTTTTGGCCAGGGGCAGTGCTCAGCGTTCGCGTTCCAAGCGGCGACGATCTCGGCCTCCTCCTCGTTCCAGCGCGCCGCCGCGTCGTGTGCTTCATTCTTCTCTTTCATCTCCCCATTCTTTTTCCCTTTCTTTGATTCTCCGCCCTCGCTGTGCCGCCTCTTCGTCCCTCCATTGCCCCCTCCTACGCCCCCCGCTTCGCCCTCAACTCGCCGAGTAAACTGGATTTCGTTGTAATTACAGATTGATATGACGGTGGGAGACTTTGCCCCTGCGTCAGCCCTCAGTGCTATCCAGAAACCAGCCTCGATCATGCGCTTGAGGAAAAGACGGACGCGCTTTTCCTTCCAACCGAAGAACTCCGCCAGCTCGCTATAGGAGGTGATGAACTCCCCACGCTGGACGCGATACCTGCGCGTCTTGAACCACCAAAATTGGGGTTCGTATGCTGCTCGCTCCAGCGACCAGATGTAGGCCTGCCACTCGGTGAACGGCTCTGGCCGAAACGCGGGGTTGTTCATCAGTCCGCGCGGAACGCGAAACCAACCGCGATTCGACATCGCAGGCCCGGTCATTCGCCGACTACACGATTGATGGACTCTACCTTCACCAGGCGGCGGCGGTTCAGCTTCACAGAGTCCAACCGCTGGTCGTCCAGCATGAGATAAAGCGTCGAGCGCGACACTCCGAGCAGCTTCGCTGCCTCACGAATCGAAACCAGCTTGGGTTCCACGGTAGTCCTCCTCGCAAACGTCCCCTCGGAATTGAGCGGGTGCGAGGAAGTGTGATGACGACGACCGAGGCCGGTCAGCCGACAAGGCCGATAAATTGGCGGCTATTTTCCGGCCTTCTGGTATTTCGCCCAAACGGTGGCCGCGTGCTCGCGGATCGTGCTTTCGGCAGGAGGCTTGTCGAGGCCACCAAATGCCTCAGCAAAAGCCCTCTCAACATCGGCAAGGATTTCGGGCTTGGAAGTGCCTGTTCCAATCTGCTCAAGAACCGCCGCTTCAATCGCGGGCCAGTCATATTTGGGCGGGCGCCCACGCTTCGATTGTTTGGGCTTCAGGTGCGGCGGCAGCAATGCCACGAGGTCGCTACACTCGAACTCAACGCCGAACGCCTGATAGAGGACTTCACGATAGGCTCGGCCACCGTTCGACACGTAATGCTCGTGGACCCACGATTCGAAATTGCCCAGGGTCCAGTCTTCTTCGATCCGCTTCACACCGGACTCCAATTGCCTTGTTGGCGTCCGAGAGTTCCAGAAATACTCCGGCAGCGGCGCGTCCGTGGACACATCGGGTTCGCGCCACTGCTGCTTCTTCCAGATAAGCTTGGCTCGCGCAGGCACGAGGCCCTTGCTGGCCCAAGTCTTGATCATCTTTGCAGCCTCGGAACGCTCAATACCGCTGGCGAGCACCGCCAACGTATCATGCGCGCTCATCCACTGATCCGCGTCCTCGGCCATGCCCAAAGGCTAATTCCTGTATCCCAGCGAACGCAAGCAAACGTGTGTGATCGTTTCGTATATCACCGCCACGTCTTGGCGCGGCTTGCGACCGGCTCTAGCGTGCCGCCAACGACGAAGGGGGACCGATGCCATCACCGCTGCGCCAGCTGCTCGCCGAGTTTCGCGACGCCTCGCGCACCGAGCGCGAGAAGGGCACCTATTTCGAGCGGCTGGCGGTCGCCTTCCTCAAGCACGATCCCGGCATGGCGCAGGAATACGAGGATGCCTGGCTGTTCTCCGATTGGGCCAAGGCCAATCACCTGCCCGCCACCGACATCGGCATCGATGCGGTGGCGAAAATCCGGGGCGAGGACGGCTATTGCGCCGTACAGTGCAAGTTCTTCGCTGAGGGCTATCGCATCCAGAAGGGCGACCTCGACAGCTTCCTCTCGGCTTCGCAGCAGCGCCATTTCTCGCGCGGGCTGATAATCGAGACCACCGGCGCACCGTGGAGCGGCAACGCCACCGCTCTGCTCGACGATCTCAACGTCACCACCATCGGCCTCGATCGGCTGGAGGACAGTCCGCTCGATTGGGCCGCATGGTTCGCGCGCGAGGAAATCCGCGTTGCCGCGCCCAAGGAACTGCGCCCGCATCAGAAGGACGCGCTGGCGGCGGTGCGCGCGGGCCTCGCCGACGCTGATCGCGGCAAGCTGATTATGGCCTGCGGTACCGGAAAGACATTCACCGGTCTGAAGATTGCCGAGGAGCTGGTCGGCGAAGGCGGTAACGTACTGGTCCTCGTTCCGTCGCTTGCGCTGATGAGCCAGACTATCCGCGAGTGGACCATCGATAGCAACACGCCGCTGCGATCCTATGCCGTCTGCTCCGACGCTCAGGTCGGCAAGCGGCGCCGCGACGCCGACGACGTGGCCGAGATCGAACTCCACGATCTCGACTACCCGGCGACGACCAAGGCTGTGAAACTGGCCAGCCGCTCCGCGCATCCCGCGCACGATCGCATGACTGTGGTGTTCTCCACCTACCAATCGATTCAGGTGCTGTCCGACGCGCAGAAGCTGCACGGCTTCCCCGCGTTCGATCTCGTCATCTGCGACGAGGCACACCGCACAACTGGGGCGACGCTCGCGGGTGAGGACGAGAGCAACTTCGTCAAGGTCCACAACGACGAGTTCCTTGCCGCTAGGAGGCGCATCTACATGACCGCCACCCCGCGCGTGTTCGGCGACGCGGTGAAGGCCAAGGCCAGCGAGGCATCCGCCGAACTCGCCTCGATGGACAACGAGGCGCTCTACGGCAAAACGCTGTTCACGCGCGGCTTCGGATGGGCGGTCGAGAACGGGCTGCTGACAGATTACAAGGTGCTGGTGCTGGCGGTGGACGAAGCGATGGTCAGCGGCGGCGTCCAGAACCGCCTCGCCGACGGCGGCAGCGAATTGAAGCTGGACGACGCCACCAAGATCGTCGGGTGCTACAAGGCGCTCATCAAGTCCGGCCTCAAGGAGGAACTGGCGGGCGACGGCCAGCCGATGCGTCGCGCGCTCGCCTTCGCCAAGGACATCGCCGCCTCCAAACTCATCCGCACCGAGTTTCAGGCCGTGGTCAGCGAATACCTCGCGTCCGACGAGGGACAGGACGCGCTCGGCGACGCCGACGTGCTGCTGTGTGATCTCCATCACGTTGACGGCACTATGGGTGCCAAGGAGCGTAATTCGCACCTGGACTGGCTGAAGGAAGAGCATGGCGATCCGGCCTGCCGTATCCTCACCAACGCCCGCTGCCTGTCCGAAGGCGTGGACGTGCCCGCGCTCGACGCGATCCTGTTCATGCACCCGCGTAAGAGCCAGATCGACGTGGTGCAATCGGTCGGACGCGTCATGCGCCGCGCGCCGGGCAAGCGCATGGGCTACGTCATCCTGCCCATCGGCGTCCCGGTGGGCCTGACGCCCGAGGAAGCACTGAACGACAACGAGCGCTATCGCGTCGTCTGGCAAATCCTCAATGCGCTCCGCTCCCACGACGAGCGGTTCGACGCGATGATCAACAAGGCCGATCTCGGCATCGACGTGAGCGACCACATCGAGGTCATCGCCGTCAGCAACAAACTGCCGACGCGCAAGGCTGCGGCGAAGCTGCGTGTTGGCATCGGCGAAGGCAGCAGCGTGCGCGAAGAGCAGGAGCCTTACGACGCGGGCGACAGTATTCCCAAGGAACAGCCGTTCCAAACTGCCTTTGCCTTCGACGAGTTCTCCAAGGCGATCATGGCCAGGATCGTCAAGAAGTGTGGGCGGCGCGACTATTGGGAAGATTGGGCGACCGACATCGCCCGTATCGCCCAAACCCACATCACCCGCATCACCGGGCTGGTCGAGAGGCCCGGCACACCCGAGCGCGCAGCGTTCGAGGCGTTCCTCGCCGAAATCCGCGACGACCTCAACGACAGTATTTCCGAGGGCGAAGCCATCGAGATGCTCGCGCAACATCTCATCACCCGCCCGGTGTTCGACGCGCTGTTCGAGGGCTACAGCTTCGCCAGCCGCAATCCCGTCTCGCGGGCCATGGAGGGTGTTCTCGAAGCGCTCCACGAACACAACATCGAGAAGGAGGCCGAAAGCCTCCAGCGCTTCTACGACAGCGTGAAGCGCCGCGCGGCGGGTATCGACAAGGCCGACGCCAAGCAGAAGATCATCGTTGAACTCTACGACAAGTTCTTCCGCAACGCCTTTCCCAAGATGACCGAGCGGCTGGGCATCGTTTACACCCCTGTCGAGATTGTCGATTTCATCATCCGCTCGGTCAATGAAGTGCTGCGCAGCGAGTTCGGTCAGACGCTCGGCAGTCGGGGCGTCCATATACTCGATCCCTTTACCGGGACGGGAACTTTTATTACCCGGCTGCTGCAATCGGGCCTGATCGCGCCCGACGAACTGGCGCACAAATACGCCCACGAAATCCATGCCAACGAGATCGTGCTGCTCGCCTACTACATCGCCGCGATAAACATCGAGGCGGCCTATCACGGCGTCGCGGTCGGTGACTATGTGCCGTTCGATGGCATCTGCCTCACCGACACCTTCCAGCTGTATGAGCAGGACCGTGATCTCATCAGCGACCTGATGGAGGAAAACAGCAACCGCCGAACGCGGCAGAAGGAACTCGATATTCGAGTTATCGTCGGCAACCCGCCCTATTCCGTCGGGCAGGGCAGCGCCAACGATAACGCGGCGAACCTCGCCTATCCCACACTGGATGGCCGCATCCGCCAGACCTACGCGGCACGGTCGGATGCGACGAACAAGAACGCGCTTTACGACAGCTACATCCGCGCGATCCGTTGGGCGAGCGACCGCATCGGCGATGCCGGTGTGATCGCCTATGTCAGCAACGCGGGGTGGCTCGATGCGAACACGGCGGACGGCTTGCGGAAGTGCCTCGCCGACGAGTTCGCCAGCATTCACGTGTTCCATCTGCGGGGGAACCAGCGAACCTCAGGTGAACGGTCGAAGCGCGAGGGTGGCAAGATTTTCGGCAGTGGGAGCCGCACACCTGTTGCCATCGCACTATTGGTCAAGAATCCCGCCGCCGCCGAGCAGGGGCGTATCCGCTTCCACGACATCGGCGACTACCTGACCCGTGAAGAGAAGCTGGCTATCGTCGCCCGTTTCGGCAGCATTGGCGGCATCGCGTTGGCGAACGAATGGCAAACTATCGCACCCGACGAGCATGGCGATTGGCTCGGACAGCGAGATAAGAGTTTCGATGGCTTCATTGCCATTGGTGATAAGGGGGCCGAAGACGGGGCAGCGCTGTTTGCGAACTATTCAAGCGGCCTGAAAAGCCAGCGGGACGTTTGGTGCTTCAATGCCAGCCGCGAGGCCGTGGCATCGAACATGCGGGCCATGATCGGCGTCTATAGTGCCGAACTAGCTCGCTTTAATGCCACGCATCCCCATGCCGACCGCAAGGTGCGGGACGCTGCTGTGGATGGGTTCATCGACACCGACCCTAGCAAGATTAGCTGGACACGGGCGCTGAAGGGCGACTTTGCCAAAGGCAAGTCATTCACCTTTAATGAGGGTTGTCTGACGCCAAGCCTCTATCGCCCCTTCACCCGGCAATGGCTCTATTACAGCCGGACCTTCAACGAGATGGTCTATCAGATGCCGCGCATCTTCCCGATGGGCGATTCAGAAGCCGAGAATCGCGTCATCATGGTCAAGCAGCGGCAGCATGAAGGCAGTCAGTTTGCGCTGATGACGAAGTCCATCCCCGAACTGCAAACAGATGGCGGAACTCAGTGCTTCCCTGAATATCTCTACGAGACTGGCACAGGTGTAGCCAGAACAGAACAGAACAGAACAGAACAGAACAGAACAGAACAGAACAGAACAGAACAGAACAGAACAGAACAGAACAGAACAGAACAGAACAGAACAGAACAGAACAGAACTACCATCAATTAACGGAAGAGCAAGAGAAAAATCTGGTTATTTGCACTTCGGGCGGGGGACAGAAGGTTCCCTTCAGCGTGCTGATGACCAATGTTCTTCCGAGCCTCCACATGGTGGACATCGACGGCAGCCAGTGCTTCCCGATGTTTCTCTACGAGACGGAGGTCGGGCAATGAGCGATAAGCAGCCCAGCCTCTTCGAGCAGGCGCCTTCGGAAACTCGCATAGTTCGCCGCGACGGCATCACCGACAAAGGGCTGGCCCATTTCCAAGCCGCCTATCCCGACGAGACGATCAGCAAGAAAGACCTGTTCTACTACGTTTATGGTCTGCTCCATTCCGAGGACTATCGGGAGCGCTTCGCCGACAACCTCTCGAAGCAATTGCCGCGCATCCCCCGTGTGAAAACCGCTATTGATTTCCGGGCGTTCTCGGAAGCAGGGCGCGCGTTGGCGGGATTGCATGTGAATTACGGGCAGGTGGAACTTTACCCCGTCACCATCGCCCAGGGCGATTTGCGGCTGGCCCACATCCCCGATCCCGAACGATTCTACCGCGTCGAGAAGATGCGCTTCGGCGGCACCCGCCCCAACCTCGACAAGACCACGGTGATCTACAACGCCAACGTCACCATGACCGGCATCCCGCTCGCGGCCTACGATTACGTCGTCAACGGCAAGCCCGCGCTCGAATGGGTCATGGAACGCCAGTGCGTGAAGACCGACAAGACCAGCGGCATCGTCAACGACGCCAACCGCTACGCCATCGAAACCGTCGGCGATCCCGCATACCCGCTCCTGCTGTTCCAGCGCGTTATCACGGTCAGCCTTGAAACAATGAAGATCGTGCGCGGCCTGCCGAAGCTGGATATCGACTGATCGCCCAGCCGCCCGCATGGATCGAGCAGACGTTCACATTGCTGGAAGCTGCTCTACCGGACGATGGGATCGAGGACAGAGCCCGTGACGGCACCGCATAGCCTGGCGTGCAATCTAACTGCCTCAGACTCTGAAAGGCTGGAGATGCAGTCGGCCACAAGCCGAGGCCGACTCGTGCCCTTGACTTCTGCTAGGTAGCGCAGGCGGATAGGAAGGAACGGAGGGTAGCCAAGCTCTCGATCATATCCCTTCCAGAGTGCTTCGAACAGGTCCGTGATGATGCGCTTCTGACCATGCTGCTGCGCGGCGAGCGTGGGGCTACCAATAATGTAATCCCTGGTGATCTGCTTCAGAATGAGAATCTCGTGCAGAGAGTTCTCATCAAAGACTACTGCCTTGTTGGCCGACCGATCCGGGTTGATCGCGATTCCACCGATGTATTTACCGATCAGCTGCGAGGTCATTCTGCGAAGCTGTTCGCGCTGTAGCCGTGTGCCCTCGTATGGGTCACTTAGGAGAGCGCTATAGGTGCCTTCAAGAAAGCTCCGCAATCGCTCATAGGCGGCCTTGAGCTTTGGCTTCTCGCCCCCGTTTGATCCGGCAGCGTGCTCGATGATGCGCTCCCTTTCCCCAAAGACGCGAGCCCAGGGGAGCGCATTACATCGATGAAAATCCTCCAAGTCGTGGACCGAATAGGCCACGTCGTCAGCCCAGTCCATGAGTTCCGCTTCGAGAGTTTTCTCATCGTGATCATGGAACTCGCGGGCGAATTCGAAGTCGTCTCTCTCAGAGGAATACGCCGACCACTTCCTCGACTTCTTGCCCCGTTTTGCTCGGAACCACGGATATTTGAGGCAAGCTGCGAGCGTCGCCCGAGTAAGGTCTATGCCAGGTGAATCTGGAAATCGCACAGCGAGCTTCGTGATGATTCGGAAAGACTGGGCGTTGCCTTCGAAGCCTTCGTCGTCATGCTCGCGTACTAGCTCATCGAGCGTGTGTTCCCCGATGTGGCCGAAAGGAGGATGGCCCAGATCATGCGCGAGGCAGGCGGCCTCGACGACCTCCGGATCGAGGCCTCGATAAGAAGCCTCTTTGGGATGTTCAGCCAGCAGTTTCTGCGCCAGCCGTCTTCCGACTTGAGCAACCTTGATCGTGTGCTGTTGTCGCGTGTGGAATACGTCGGCCTCGCCCGCCCGAACGATCTGGGTAATACCAGCGAGCCGATGGAACGCCGACGAGTAGAGAAGGCGATCCCGGTCGCGCTCGAACTCCGAGCGCTGATCTCGTCCTGTTCTCTTGTGTCGCCGCGTCTCGCGGTCAGCCTCCCCCCAAGCCAATGCGCTTACGCTGCGAGCGCCTCATTTACCGCGCTGAGGGTCCAATCGCTATGCACCTCAATTCGCCCACGTTCGGCTGCGCGTTGAATGGCGAGCTGGCTCTGCTGCACCGGATGGCCATCGTTGATCAGAGCGATGCAAAGGTCGCGCGCCGTCACGTGATCGCCAAGGCGGCGGAGTACCGCAACAACTTCGTCGTCAGAGGGAATCTCTATGGCCATATCATCACCTCCTAGTTGCGACCTGCCTGAAAAGCGTGCGCAAGCGGTTAACGTTCCTAACAAGGCTCGAACGCATCGCGCGCGTATCCCACATAGCGAGCGATTGAGTCGCAAATGAGTCCGGTAGGGCGGGGACAGTCGAAGCGCGCAATCCAGGCAAGTTTTGCCGATTTCACGTCCGTTCATCCCCCTTCAAAATCGTGACTCACAAAATCGAGTCCGCGAGTCAATTGGGATGTGAATAAGTGCCTCATCGTGAGTCATGGCGTGAGCGGGGCACGGGGTGGGACGATGAGATTGTGCGCGGACCACCCAAGCTGGGAATCGACAGATGGCGTCTGGTCCGGAGCTAAACCAATTCGAGTCAAGTCGTGCATTTTTTGAGTCGAGCCGGTTTGACGGAGAAGCCGCTGGGATTCACAAGGAACCCCAGCGACCCGTCAGATCAGAACGGCTCAGTTCCTTGGCCGACCGTTCTTATCCTTCTTGAAGGTCTCAACGACCGCAGTCTTGCTGCGGCGCTCAGCCTCCTTCACGGTAATGAACTGGCCGGAGCCAGCATCACGACCGCGTTTTCCGGTCTTGTCCATCGGATTCCTCCTTTGACGACCGGGCGGATGGGCCACCCGCCCCGAGGCACCGTGCGCGCCTCGCGTCGTCAAAGGTGCGCTGGAGTTCGGGACGTTTGCCCAACGTCTTGATTCCGAGTTCCGATGGTAGAGTCCAGCCTCGCAACGAGTTTTCCCCCTTCCGTCTTTCCTGCACAGCAGGCGAGCGGGCCATTGGGGGGACGCTTGTCGCAGCCGCCTGATCGGCCTGCTTGAGCGTCGATTCTGTGGCCGTTTTATGCGTGAGCGGGCGCCGGGAGACCGTTAGCCGGTGATTACACGGGGCGGCAACGGCACGATTTCCGCGCCGTTGCGCAGAGTGTCGAGATAGTTAGACCACCACTGCGCCATGGCAACGCGCTCGGGCCAGTACGCGCCGCGCACATACGCTCCGCGCACCTTGTCGGCATCGCCATGTGCGAGCGCACGCTCGATGGCGTCAGGGTTCCACTTGCCGCTCTCGTTGAGCAGCGTCGCCGCCATCGAGCGGAAGCCATGCCCGGTCATTTCGTCGCTCGAATAGCCTAGGCGCCGCAGGCCCGCGTTGATCGTGTTCTCGCTCATCGGGCGGGTGCGTGTGCGGATCGAAGGGAACACGAAGCCGCTCGGTCCCGTCGCGGCGAACATTGCCCGCAGGAGGGCCACGGCCTGCCGGGACAGCGGCACGCGATGTTCCTTGCGCATCTTGGTCTTGCTCGCCGGAAGCGTCCACACAGCGGCTTCCAGATCGATTTCCTCCCATTGCGCGGTACGTAATTCGCTGGGGCGAACGAACACGTGGGGAGCCAGCTGGAGCGCCTGCTTTGTGAAACTTGCCCCTTCATAATCGTCGATGGCGCGGAGCAGTTCACCAACTTTCACCGGGTCTAGTATCGCCGCGAAATGCGTCACCGTGGGCACGGTCAGCGCGCCCCGCAGATCACGGGTCGGATCGGAAGCCAGCCGCGCGGTGGCGATGGCGTAGCGGAACACCAGACTGGACAGTTGCAGGGTTCGCCGCGCGCTCTCTAGATTGCCTTTCGCCTCTATCTTGCGCACCGCACCCAGAATATCGGCTGGCTCGATCTCTCCTATGGGAAGCCGTCCAATGGAGAGGTTCAATTGCGAAAGCAGATATTCGCTGCGCTTTGCCGTAGCCGGTGACCAACCCTTTTCACCATCGCGCCTGCGCTTCGCACAATACTCGTCGCAGATAGCCGCGAAGGTATTTTCCGCCTCGGACCTGGCGCGAACCTTCTCCCGTTGGCGTTCGCGCGACGGGTCCTTGCCAGCTGCCAGCGTCTCCCGCGCCTCGTCGCGGCGCTTACGTGCGTCGCTGAGGCTCACATCGGGGTAGGCGCCCAGCGCCAGCAGCTTTTCCTTGCCCGCAACACGATACTTAAGCCGCCACAACTTCCCGCCTGCTGGCGTGATCAGCAGAAACAACCCGCCACTGTCGCCCTTCTTGAATGGCTTCGGCCCAGGCTTAGCGTTCCTGATCGCAATATCGGTGAGCGCCATTCCATCCCCAATCTACCCCCAAGAGTGGGGGTATCGCATTGACCTCTGAAGAATACCCCCCAATCATACCCCCAGATTCGATTGGCTCTGGGCGATCATAGGCGGACATCGGCGGCCTAACTGGGCGCAGAATATCGCAGAAAACCTAGGTTCTCAAGGACGCTGACGGACACTTGGGGATGGGAAGATGGAGCGGGTAGCGGGAATCGAACCCGCATAGCCAGCTTGGAAGGCTGGTGCTTTACCACTAAGCTATACCCGCTCGGGCCACGGGCAATTGCCATCGCCCGGGGCGCGCCGTCAACTGCTCGATGTCTTTTCCGCTTTTGTGTCCGGACCGGTGTCTTCGCTGTCAGCAGCGGGCGCAATGGTCACCGTGACGCGGCGGTTTTTCGCCCGGCCTTCCTCGTCGGGCGTCCCGTCGAGATGGGCATTGGGCGCGACCGGCCGCTGTTCGCCCAGGGCGATCAGCGTGATCCGCTGCCGATCGACCCCGTGCGCCACCAGCCAGTCCGCGACGGCGGTGGCTCGGCGGCGTGAGGCGCGCAGGTTGGCCTGATCGTCTCCAGCCGAATCGGTGTGTCCCCGCAGGATGATCGGCCAGCCTTCCGCGAGTTGCGGAGAGGCGAGCACGTCGTTGAGCGCCGCCTCGGCCGCTTCATCCAGAGCATGGCCGCCGCCGGCAAAGGGCACCACGGCTTCCAGGGGTTCGGGCTCCGGCGCCGGGCTCGCTTCCGGGGCGATGTCGGGACGGATGATCGAGATCGGCGTGTCTTCGGGTGCGGGCGTGGCCGGCGCGGTGTCGCTGGGTGCCGGCTCCGGCTGGGGCTGGCGCTCGCGTGCGTCGCGGCAACCGGCCAATGCGATCGCAAGGGCGGCACAGGCCAATCCGGCTTGGGCGATCCTCATACTCCTCTCCTTCATGCGCCAGCTTGCTGCGCCTTGGGTTTCCGCGCCGTCTTCTGCGCCGCCGCTTCCCGGGCCGTCTTCCGGCGGGGCGGGGAAAAGGAAATCACCGTATCGCCGGGCTGCGGATCAGGGGCGGAAGCATGGGTGAAGAAGCGCATCCGCCCGTCGGCATGCAACAGCAGCAGCAGGTTGGCGGCCTCGGGCAGCACTTCCTTGGCATCGTCCAGGCGGAACTGGTCGGAAAGCCGGGTGGCGCGAAACACCCAGCCTTGCGCCTGGCGCTTGTGCGCCTCTTCCGCGCCCAGGCCAGAGGTGAACAGCGCCCGCCCGCGCAGCTTGGCCGAGAGGCTGCGGCGATTGTCATCCTCCGGCTCCCCCAGCTGATAGACCGAATCCGCGCCGATCTGCGGGGCAAATTCGGAGCAGACCAGCGCGTTATAGGCTTCGTTATCAGTAGCCGCGACCAGGACCTGGAACGGCGAGAGATCGAGAGTCTGCTCGGTCGCTTCGTTGAGGATTTCGCCATGGTAAGTCGGCAGGCCGGCCTGCCGCGCGGGACGCAGCCGATCCCATCCGGAATCGGCCAGCAGGACGGGGGTGCCGAGGCCGTGCATCTGTTCCGCCAGCCCAATGGTCCACGGGGTGGCGCCCACGATCAGCAGGCCGGGGCGCGTCTCGCCGATCACGCCCAGCCAGCGCGCCACGCGCTCTATGGTGAAGCCATGGGCGACGATGGTGGCCACCACCACCCCGAAGGAAAGGCCGATCAGCAGCGTCCCGTCGGCATAGCCGAGCCCTTCCAGCCGCAAGGCGAAGAGGCCGGATACCGCCACCATCACGATGCCCCGCGGCGCGATCCAGGCGAGGAACAGGCGCTCGTTCCACGGCAGGCGGCTGAACAGCAGGCTGAAGAGCACGGTGGCGGGGCGCGTCACGAAGATCAGCACGGCCAGGAACAGCACGAAACGCCATTCGAACTGGCGCAGCGCTTCGAGATCGAGGGCCGCCGAAAGAACCACGAAGATGCCCGAGACCAGCAGCACGGAGATGTTCTGCTTGAACGGATGAATGCTGCGCAGGTTGGCGAACTTCATGTTGGCCAGTGCGATGCCCATCACGGTCACGGCGACCAGCCCGGCCTCATGCTCGATCAGGTTGGACAGCACGAAGACCCCGATCACCGCCACCAGAAGCACGGGAGCCTTGAGGAATTCGGGCACTGCCCCGCGCAGGAACGCCCATGACAGCACCCGCGCCGCGCCGTAGCCGATGGCGCCGGCCAGGATCGCGCCGACGATGATCGGCGGCACGATCTCGAACATGGTGGCGCCGCCGGCCGAAAGGCGAAAGTATTCGTAGGCGATAAGGGCACAGAGCGCGCCGACCGGGTCCACCACGATGGCTTCCCAGCGCAGGATCGCGGCGGGGCGCTGCTGGATGCGGGATTGGTGCAGGAGCGGCAGGACCACCGTGGGGCCGGTCACCACCAGGATCCCGCCGAAGAGGATGGCGATCGGCCAGACCAGCCCGGCGACGTAATAGCAGGCGAGCGAGTTCAGGAACCAGCCGATCGGCGCGCCTATCAGGACCAGCCGCCACACGCCTTCCCCAAACTTGCGGAACTCGTGGAAATCGAGCTGCAACCCGCCTTCGAACAGGACCAGCGCCACGCCCACGGTGACCATCGGTTCCAGCATGTCGCCGAAAGCCGCCGCGGGATCGATCAGATGGAGCACCGGCCCGGCCAGGAAGCCGGCGGCCAGCATCAGGGCGATGGCCGGCCAGCCGGTACGCCAGGCGAGCCACTGCGCCCCGATGCCCAGCACGCCGACGAGGGCGATGACGATTGCCTGTTGTTCCATGCCCTGCGGATCACCGTCGCATAGATGCCCCGCACAGCGCAAACGGCGGGGCGATGAAACTTACTTCCGCGTCACCCGGACGCGTCTCAATGGCCGGGGAAGGCGATCAGGCTTTCCGCCTCGATCCCTTCCGCCGCCAACGCCGCTCCGCCCCCGAGATCGGGCAAGTCGATCACGAACAGCGCATGGTCCACCGTGGCGCCGGCCTGGCGCAGCAGCCGGGCGCCGGCAAGCGCGGTCCCGCCGGTCGCGAGGAGATCGTCCACCAGCAGCACGCGTTCGCCCCGCTCGATCGCGCCGGGATCGAGTTCGATCCGGGCGCTGCCGTATTCGAGCGCATAGTCGATGCCGATGGCCTGGACCGGCAGCTTGCCCGCTTTGCGCAGCGGCACGAAGCCCAGGCCCAGGCGCGCGGCGATCGCGGCTCCGAAAATGAACCCGCGCGCCTCTATCCCGGCGATGGCGTCGGGCCGGCCTTTCCGCGCCCGTTCGACCAGATGATCGACCGTCGCCGCCAGCCCTTCGCCGTGGGCGATGAGCGTGGTGATGTCACGGAATTGGATGCCGGCCGCCGGAAAATCCGGAATGGTCCGGATCAGCCCCTTGAGCTCGGCGGGAGTCAAACCGCACCCTGCCCCGCCATCCCCGCGCGAACGGGGATGGCGAAAGGGAGTGGCGCGAGGCGGTTCAAACCGTCTCGGTCTGCTTCGGCTTGGCGGCCCAGACGTTCTTCTTGGCGAACCACGCGAGCCCGGTCGCAAAGATCAGGAAGCCGAGCACCGGCCAGCCCGTCTGGCGCCGCTTGACCAGCGTCGGCTCGGCCGTCCAGGTCAGGAACGCGGCCACGTCGGTCGACATCTGCTCGATAGTCGCCTTGGTGCCATCGGCATAGGTGACCTGCCCATCCGTGGTCAGCGGCGGCGGCATGGCGATGTTGAGGTTGGGGAAATAGGGGTTGAAGTAGAGGCCGGTCGGCGTCTCGAAATCCGGGAACTCCATCTTCAGCGCCTTGCCGTCCACCTCGAACGTGGCCGGATCGCGATAGCCGGTGATCAGCGCGTGGACATAGCGCCCGCCATCGTGCCGCGCCTTGGTGATCAGCGAGAGATCCGGCGGCGAGGCATTGTTGTTGGCGGCGCGCGCGGCGATGTCGTTCGGATAGGGCGACGGGAAATAGTCGGTCGGCGTGCCGGGGCGCGTCGTCGTCTCGCCGGTGTTGGGATCGATGCCGGGCACCGTCCATTCGGCGGCCGCCGCCTTCACCTCGGCCTCGGTATAGCCGAGCTGCGCCAGGTCGCGGAAAGCGACGTGCTTCAAGCTGTGGCAGGCGCTGCACACTTCCTTGTAGACCTGATAGCCGCGCTGGAGCTGCTGCAGGTCCCACTTGCCGAACGGGCCATCGCTGGCGAGATGCAGCGGCCGCGGGGCGAGATGGAACTCATGCTCGGCGGTGGGCTCGGCCGGATCCGTCGCCGCGGCATAGGCGCCGAACACGAACGCCAGCAGCGCCACGAAGCTGAACACCAGCCCAACTGCGATTCCAATGAGACGGATCATTATAGTAGTCTTTCCCTATCCCGCGCTCAGTTGGCCGACCCGGAAACCGCCGGCTGGCCGCTCTCGCCGAGCGCCGCCTGCTTATCCTCGCCCAGCACCGCTTCGGTGATCGAGAACGGCAGAGGCTCCGGCCGCTCGATCATGGAGACGATCGGCAGGATCACGAGGAAGTGCAGGAAATAGTACGCCGTGGCGAGCTGGCTGATCATCAGATACGGCTCTTCAGCGTGCGATCCGCCGCAGTAGCCGAGCACCAGTACGTCCACGACCAGAATGTAGAAGAACTTGCGGAACAGCGGGCGATAATGGCCCGAACGCACCGGCGACTTGTCGAGCCAGGGCAGGAAGAACCACACCAGGATCGACGCGAACATCGCCAGCACGCCCCACAGCTTGGCCGGCAGGATGAAGTCCGTCGTGAAAGCGCGCAGGATCGCGTAGAACGGCCAGAAATACCATTCGGGCACGATCAGCGCCGGGGTCGAGAGCGGGTTCGCCGGAATGTAGTTGTCCGGATGGCCGAGGGAGTTCGGCAGGAAGAACACCACCAGGAAGTAGAGGATCAGGAACACGCCCAGCCCGAAGCCGTCCTTGGCCGTGTAATACGGGTGGAACGGCACGGTGTCGCTTTCGCTCTTCACTTCCACGCCCGTGGGGTTCGACGAGCCGGGGATGTGCAGCGCCCAGATGTGCAGGATCACCACGCCCGCGATCACGAAGGGCAGCAGGTAGTGCAGCGAGAAGAAGCGGTTGAGCGCGGCGTTGTCCGGCGCGAAGCCGCCCAGCAGCCAGATCTGGATCGGCTCGCCGACCAGCGGGATCGCCCCGAACAGGCCGGTGATCACCTTGGCCCCCCAGAAGCTCATCTGCCCCCACGGCAGCACGTAGCCCATGAAGCCCGTCGCCATCAGCAGCAGGAAGATGACCACGCCGAGCAGCCAGACCATCTCACGCGGGGCCTTATACGATCCGTAGAAGAAGCCGCGGAAGATGTGCAGGTAGATCACGGCGAAGAAGAAGGCGGCGCCATTGGCGTGGGCATAGCGTATCAGCCAGCCCCAGTTGACGTCGCGCATGATGTGTTCGATCGAATCGAAGGCGACGCCGGCATTGGCCGCGTAATGCATCGCCAGGATCACCCCGGTGACGATCTGCAGCACCAGGCAGAACCCCGCGAGCACGCCGAAATTCCACATGTAATTGAGGTTGCGCGGCACCGGATAGCCGCCACCGACCGCATTGTAGACGAGGCGCGGCAGCGGCAGCTTCTCGTCCAGATAGCGCATCAGCGGCGCCTTGGGTTCGTAATGGCGTGCCCAGGGGAAGCTCATCGTTTCGTCTCTCGCCTCAGCCGACCAAGATCTTCGTGTCGCTGGTGAATTCGTATTGCGGCACCTCGAGGTTCTTCGGGGCCGGGCCCTTCCGGATGCGCGCCGCGGTATCGTAAGCCGATCCGTGGCACGGGCAGAAGTAGCCGCCGAATTCACCCCGTATCTCACCCTCGCCGGCGCCCAGCGGCACACAGCCCAGGTGGGTGCACACGCCCATGGTGATCAGCCAGTTCTCATGGCCTTCCTTGGTGCGTTCCTGCAGTGTCTGCGGATCGCGCAGCTCGGACAGCGGGACCGCGTCGGCCTCCGCGATTTCCTTCTGCGTGAGATTGCGCACGAACAGAGGCTGCTTGCGGAACATCGTCTTGATCGCCTGGCCCGGCTCGATCGCCGACAAGTCCACCTCGGTGGTGGATTCAGCCAGCACGTCCTTCGACGGCGCCATTTGCGAGATCAGCGGAACCAGCGTGGCAAGAGCGCCGACGCCCGCAGCGGAAACCGCGGCGATTTCGATGAAGTCGCGACGGCGAACGCCTTCTCCGTCGGTCGGCGCTGCGGGTTCCGCGGTGCCTGTTGTGGTTGCCATTGCCTTGCCTTGCCTGCCGATTCCGGCGGGCTGGTATCCTGCACGAAACCGAAGAAATTTGGACCGACCGCGCCTGTTTGTCCGAGGCCCCCGGAGGTGCGGCTTGGCGGGCTGATAGACGAGCAGACCCGCCATGCCAACAGGCATTTTGGCGGTATTGTGACCCGCTAACGCGGCAGGCCGATCAGCGAGAGTTGCCGGCCATAGGAAGGCTCGCCGCGATGGACCGAGCGGCGGTAGGAGAAAAACCGCGCCGCGTCGGAGTAAGTGTCGAGGCCCAGGGGGTCGACCGTCGCCACGCCGGCGGCGGCCAGGCGCATCGCGGCATAGCCTTCCAGATCGAATTGCCAGTGGCCCGCGCGGCCGGGCGCGAAGAAGCGCTTGTCGGCCGCGGTGAAATTCTCGGCGAAACGGCCATCCACCTCATAGCTGCGCTGGGCGATCGCCGGGCCGATCGCGGCGGCGATCCGTCCCGCCCTCGCGCCCAGCCGCTCCATCGCCGTCACGGTCGCTTCCAGCACGCCGCCGTGCGCCCCGCGCCAGCCGGCATGGGCCGCGCCGATCACCCCGGCCGCGCGATCGGCCAGGAGCACCGGCGCGCAATCGGCGGTGACCACGCCCAGAAGCAGGCCGGGCCGATCGGTGACCATCGCATCCGCCCGGGGCCGTTCCTCGTATGGCCAGGGCCCGGCGGCATAGACCACGTGGGGGGAATGCACCTGATAGACCGTCGCCAGCGCCGCGCCCGGCAGCACCGCGGCCACCGCGCGGCGGCGGTTCTCCGCCACCGCTTCCATCGCGTCATCCGCCCCGTGCCCCACGTTGAGCCCGGCCACGACACCTTGCGACACGCCGCCCCGCCGCCCGAGGAAGCCGTGCGGAATACCCGCCAGGGCTTCGGAGCGGATAACCTCCACGGTGTCAGCCAAGGCTGCGGGTCACCTGCTCCGCGGTGTCGCGGCTCAGCTTCGGGGCGGCGGCGATGCGCTCCAGCTCCGCCCGCATCAGGGCCGCGCGGACCGGCTCGATCCGCCGCCAGCGCCCCAACGGCGCGACGAAGCGCGCCGCCGTTTGCGGATTGAGCGGATCGAGCGCCAGGATCAGGTCGGCGATCAGCCGGTACCCCTCGCCGCCTTCTGCATGGAAGCCCTGCGCCGTGCCGGTGAAAGCCATGTAGAGCGAACGGACGCGATTGGGGTTCTTCAGCGTGAAATCGGGATGGCCGGCCAGGGCCCGCACATGCTCCAGCACCTGGGGATGGAGCGACTGGGCCTGGATGGCGAACCATTTGTCCACCACCAGCGCATTGCCCTGATAGCGATTGTAGAAATCGAGCAGCTTGTGCGTGCGCTCGGGCGATCGCAGGCCGGCCAGCACCATCAGGGCGCCTTGCCGGTCGGTCATGTTGTCGGCCCCGTCGTATTGCGCGGCGGCCATGCGCGCGGCGAGATCGGGCGCGCTGGCGGCCAGATAGGCCAGGGCCTGGGTCTTCAGCTTGCGCGCGCCCCGCGCCCTGGCATCCCGGCTGTAACGCACCGCGCTGGCCTGCTGGTGCATCGCGATCAGTTCGGCCTCCAGCTCTCCGCCCAGCCAGGCCTTCAGGCCTTCGCGCTCCGCATGGATGGCCGCCGGATCGGCGATCAGCATCTGCTCCGCCAGATAGGCCTGGCCGGGCAGGATCATCAGCTCGCCGCGCATCAGGTCGTCGAGCGCTTCGTCGGCGAGCGCGGCGGCGAAGGCCGTGCGAATGGCTTCGCGGCCTGCCGCGCGGCCGGCCTCGTCCAGCGAGCCCGCCGCCGCGTCGCGCAAGTGGCCGACCATGAGGTCCTGCATCGCCTCGTAACGCGCGAACGGATCGTCATCGTGCGCGGCCAGGAACACCAGGTCCTCCAGCGGCACGTCGCGTTCGATCGCCACTGGGGCGGAGAAACCGCGGTTGATCGACAGCACCGGCATCCGCGCGAAGCCCGGGAAGCTCACGCTCGCCTGGGCCTGTTCCAGCGTGAACAGCTGCTCCCCGCTATGCTGCCCCGTCTCGCGATCGAACAGCGCCAGGCGCAGCGGGATCGGCATGGGCTTCTTGTCCGGCTGGCCGGGCGTGGGCGGGATTTCCTGCCGCAATTGCAGCGTCGCCGTATCGCCTTCGTGTTCCAGCTTCACGGTGATCCGGGGCGTGCCGGCTTGCGAATACCACAGGCGGAAGTGAGCCAGATCCAGCTCCGCCCCATCCTCGATCGCTTCCACGAAGGCGTCGCAAGTCGCCGCCTGCCCGTCATGGCGCGCGAAGTAGAGGTCGGTCCCCGCGCGGAACCGCTCCGGCCCCGCCAGGGTGCGCATCATGCGGATCACCTCCGCCCCCTTGTTGTACACGGTGGCGGTATAGAAATTGGATATCTCGCGATAGGAATCCGGCCGGATCGGATGCGCCAGCGGCCCCGAATCCTCGGGGAACTGCACCGAACGCAGCACGCGCACGTCCTCGATCCGCTTGACCGCCGCGCTGCCCATGGCCTGGCTGAACAGCTGGTCGCGCAGCACGGTGAAGCCTTCCTTGAGGCTGAGCTGGAACCAGTCGCGGCAGGTCACGCGGTTGCCCGACCAGTTATGGAAGTATTCGTGCCCGATCACGCCCTCGATGGCGTCGAAATCGCCGTCGGTCGCGGTTTCCGGATCGGCCAGCACATAGCGCGTGTTGAAGACGTTGAGGCCCTTGTTCTCCATCGCCCCCATGTTGAAATCGCTGACTGCGACCACGTTGAAGGTATCGAGATCGTATTCGCGGCCGAATGCCTCCTCGTCCCATTTCATCGCGTGCTTGAGCGAATCCATCGCGTGCTGGGTGAACCGCAGATCGCCTTCGCGCACCCAGATCGCCAGATCGACATTGTGCCCGTTCATCGTCGTGAAGCTGTCGCGGTTAGCCACCAGATCGCCGGCCACCAGCGCGAAGAGGTAGCTCGGCTTGGGCCAGGGATCGCGCCATTCCGCCCAGTGCGTGCCATTCGGGCCGTCGCCGCTGCCTTCCAGGTTGCCGTTGGAAAGCAGCACCGGGAACAGCGCCGTGGGCCCGCTCATCCGCACGCGATAGGTCGAAAGCACATCGGGCCGATCGGGAAAGAAGGTGATCCGGCGGAAACCTTCCGCCTCGCACTGGGTGCAGAGCATCCCGTTCGAGGCATAGAGCCCCATGAGCTGGGTATTGGCCGCGGGCGCCGTGTCGGTCGTGATCTCGATCTCGTGGGTTTCCCCGGTGAGCGGGACGATCAGGTCCTGCCCGTCCATGCTCCAGGAATTGATCGCCTGCCCATCCACCTTGACCTCTAGCGGGGTCAGCGCATCCCCGTTCAGGCGGATGGTGGAGCTGGCGGGCGCCTTGGCATTGCGCTGGACCGTGAGCGTGGAGCGCACGCGCGTCCGTTCCAGGCCCAGGTCGAAGTCCAGCGCCACCTCGGGCACGAGCCAGGGAAACGGCTGGTAATCCTCGCGCCGGATGAGCAGCGGCTCCCGGGGTTCGGGGGCGGCGTCGGCCATCGGGGGGTTGCCGTCGGGGGTGGAAGGGGTGCGGGCGATATCCATGGCTCTCGCTCTTAGGTCCTTTCGCTTGGCGATCCAACGCGTAGAACGCAGGCATGGCGCATCTGTTCATCTTCGGCCTCGGCCACTCGGCAAAGCGCATTGGCCGGGCGGTGGAGGCCCTGGGCTGGAGAGTGACCGCCACGGGCCGCGACGGGGATCTGGCGTTCGAGGACGAGGCGGGCGTCCGCGCCGCGCTGGGCAAGGCAAGCCATGTCCTGTCCTCGGTGCCGCCCGGCCCCGATAACGACCCGGTGCTGGCGCGCTATGGCGACGCCCTCTCGCAGGAATGGCTGGGCTATCTTTCCTCCACCGGCGTCTATGGCGATACCGGCGGCGCCTGGGTGGATGAAAGCGCGGCCACAGGCGGCGGCCGCCGCAGTGCGCGGGCCGAAGCGGACGGGGCATGGCTGGCGCGCGGGGCGCGGGTGTTCCGCCTGCCCGGCATATACGGCCCCGGCCGCAGCGCCTTCGAGCGTCTGGCGCAGGGCCGCGCGCATCGTATCGTGCTGCCCGGCCAGGTCTTCAGCCGGGTGCATGTGGACGACATCGCCTCGGGCGTGATCGCCGGTTTCGATGGCGATCCCGGCGCTTACAATCTGGCCGACGATCTGCCGGCAAGCCAGAACGCCGTGATCGAGGAAGCCTGCCGCCTGATCGGCCGTGCCCCGCCCCCGCTGCAAACGCTCGAAGAGGCCGGGCTCTCGCCCCAGGCACGCGCTTTCTACGGCGAGAACCGGCGCGTGGCGAACGGCAAGGCCCGGCGCGTGCTAGGCTGGCGCCCGCGCCATGCCGATTTCCGGGACGGGCTCAGGGCCTGCCTGCGAGCGGCTCGCTCTTGCCCCTCAGCGCGATGACCATGCCGATCAGCGCCAGCGCGCCGCCGGCAAGCGCCAGGACTGACCAGCGATAGCCTTCGAACAGGGTGGAAAGGCCCATGGCGACAATCGGCACCAAGACGCCGTTATAAGCCGCGCGGCCCGGGCCAAGCTCGCGAATGAGGCCGAAATAGAGCGGGAATGTCACCACAGATCCGAAAATGGCGAGATAGGCGACGCCCCCCCAGTAACGCGCGCTGTCCGGAAAGACCGGTGGCCCGGCCGTCACCCAGGCGAACGCCGCATCCAGCAGCGTGCCCCACAGCATCGCCCAGGCCAGCAGGATCACCAGCGAATCGCGCTGCGCCGCTGCCGAGGCTTGCAGGACATTGGCGACAGAGGCCGCGAGCAGGCCGATCGCGGTCAATGCCACGCCCAGGCCGACCAGGCCCGTGGGCGGGGCCTCGCGCGCCTCGTGCACCAGCAGCAGCGCGATGCCGACAAGGCCGATCAGCGAGCCGACGAGAAATCGCGCCGTAACCTTCTGACCGAGGAAGAGGCGCGCCAGCAGGGCGTTGGGCAGCATCAGCAGGGCGTAGAGCACCGCCACGATGCCCGAGGTCAGGTGAATCTCCGCCTGATAGACCAGATTGTAATTGAGGAAGAACTGCGTGAACCCGACAGCGAGGGCCAATATGTGCCCCGCGCCGGTCAGGCTGAAGCCCCGCCTGCCGAACGCGGCCAGGGCGAACAGTCCCGCGCTGGCGATGGCGAAGCGGTAGGCCACCGACCAGGCCGGCGGCGCGGCGGCGAGCTGGTCCTTGATCGCGAACCAGGTGGAACCCCAGATCAGCGCCACCAACAGGAACGGCAGGGCCACGCGCGGGCGCAGCAGCAAGTGCGGCGGGTTGATCCCGATGACGGGGCCGCTCACAGCGCGGCAAGTGCCCGGGCAAGCGCCCGCGCATCATCTGGTCGGGTATCCCATGCGGTAACGAAGCGGGCCGCGTCAGGCCCCCAGTCGTAGAATCCGAAGCCTCGTGCTCTCAGCGCCTGGCGCTCGGCGGCGGTGCAGCGCAGGAACACCTCGTTCGCTTCCACCGGATGCAGCAGGCGATCGGCCGCAGCGCCGGCGATCTCGGCAGCGGCGGCATTAGCCGCGCGCGCATTGGCCAGCCATAGATCGCCTTCGAGCAGCGCCAGCACTTGCGCCGCGAGATAGCGCCCCTTCGATTGCAGATGCCCGGCGCGCTTGCGGCGATGGCGTGCGAGATCGGCCAGGGCCGGATCGAAGAACACCACGGCCTCCGCATTCATCGCCCCGTTCTTGACGCAGCCGAAGCTGAGCGCATCGACCGCGCCGCAAGCCTCCGCCGGCGTGCACTGGAGAAAGGCCACGGCATTGCCGAAGCGCGCGCCGTCCATGTGGATCGCCAGGCCGCGCTCACACGCCAGCCCGGCGATGGCCGCCAGCTCGGCCGGGCGATAGCAGCGGCCATATTCGCTCGCCTGAGTCAGCGACAGGGCGTGGACCTGGACCTGATGGACATCATTGCGAATGGAATCGAGCACCGGACGGATCGTTCCCGACGACAGCTTGGCCCCCTCGCCCGGCGCCAGAACCAGCTTGGCGCCATGGAGATAGAAGCCGGGCGCCCCGCCTTCGTCCGTTTCGATATGCGCTTCGCGGTGGCACAGCAGTGCCCCGTGCGGCGGCACCAGGGTGGCGAGCGCGAGGCAGTTGGCGGCCGTGCCGGTGGCGACCCACAGGGCGCAGGCCTCCCGCCCGAAGAGATCGGAGAAAGCAGCGTCCAGCCGCCGGCTCAGCGCATCGGTGTCATACGGCGTATCGGCGCAATCGGCGCGATGCAGCGCTTCCCAGACTTGCGGATGGACGGACGCCGCGTTGTCGGACAGGAACTGCATGTCTTGCGCCATACTTGCTGAGAGAGTCGACGCAAGGAGGAGACCGCGCGAATGCCCCAGCCGATTACGATCACCCGCACCGACGCAACCACGCATGGCGCCTACCGCATCACCCTCGAAGGAGTGGGCCACCCGGCCGAATTGACCTGGCACGCGCTTGGCCCGCTGAGAGTGGCCGATCATACGTTCGTCCCACCGGAGATGCGCGGCCGGGGCGTGGCGCAGCTCTTGGTCGAGGCGCTGATCGCCGATGCGCGCGAACAAGGCTTCCGGATCGTGCCGCAGTGCAGCTACGTCGCCGCGCAGTTCCGCCGCCATCCGGAATGGGCGGACTTGCTGGCGGAACCCGAAAGCTGACGTCAGCCCGGCAGGCGCGAGAAATCGACCGCCGCGATACTGTCGAGCACCGCCGCGCGGATGGCCCGTGCGCTTTCGAGCGGCACGCCGTGCATTTCGAGCTTCCCGCCGGCGACCCCGAACCTCACGTCCGCATAACCGCGCCGCCGCGCCAGCGGGCTTTGCGCGATCTCGACCGATTGCAGCTTGACGCGCGAGGCGATGGCAAGGTGCGGCGCAAGCCAGCCTTCGCGCACGAACAACTGGCGCGCGTCGATCGCGTGGCAACGATGGCGCCACAGGTGCCACTCGCGCACGCCAAGAAGCCCGCCGAGTGCAGCCAGACCGCCCGCGGCGAGCAGCGGCCAGCTAGCGGGCAAACCCTCGATGCGAGCGCCGAACACGACGCCCAGGCCGGCCACCGCCCCGGCGATTAGAACGAGAGGAAGCACCGTGAGCGCGATGCTGTCATTGCGCTGCCGGCGGCTGGCCGGATGCCAGTCGGTCGCTTCGCCGGGCAACGCGAACCCGGTCGTGTTCACCACCGGCGCGATCTCCTCCATGGTCCCGAAGGGCACCACGACATGGCTTTCCGACTTCGCGTCCTGCGCCAGGCTGACAACGCTCAACCCGTGCCAGCCGAACCGGCGGCGGACGATGCCGGTGGTAAGCGTTAGCGCCTGCACCCGGTGCAGTGGCATGACCACGTCGGTCCGCGTCAGGAGCCCGCGCCGGCGGCGCAGGCCCTTCGGCGTTTCCTCCAGCCGAAAGCCATAATCGCGCAACACCGTACGGCCCAGCCCCGTGGCAAGACCAAGCAGACCAAGCACCGAAAGCGCCAGCGCCGCGCCGATCGCCTGGGTGGCAAGGCCGAACTCGCTCAGCCGATGGCCCGGCCCGGCGAGCAAGCCAAGCCAAGCCTCAAAATCCCAGATATCGAACGGCAGCAGGAAATCGAACTGCTGCAACACACCGCCCAGCACCGCGAAAACCACCAGCGAAAACTCGAACAGGCCGAAAGTCATCAGCCGCCGCGGGTTCATCGCGAACAGCGTGCGCGCCTGTTCCTCGGCGGGGGGCGCGGCTTCGCTTGCGAGGGCGGCGACCAGGCCGCCCTTTTGCGCCCGCACGGCCTCGCGCAGCGCTTCCGCCTCGGCCGCATCGACATAGCGGATGGCGATCTCATCCCTGCCGCCAGCGCCGGTCTCGAACTTGACCTCGACCATGCCGAACAGCCGCGGCACGAACGCCTGCTCAAGGCTGACGTCCTGGATCCGTTCGTAAGGCACCGAACGCGCGGTGCGGTTGAACAAGCCGCGCTCGACGCGGACGTCGCTCTCTCCTAGCCGGTAGCGAAAACGGCGCCAGGCCAGCCAACGGAAAAAGAAGATCAAGCAGAAGGCCGGGACCAGCACCGCCAGGAAAAGACCCCAGTCCCAGTTCCTTGAAGTGAACAATGCCGCCGCCACCGGCAGCAGAGCGCCGCGCAAGCTGGTGACCGCGCCGACGAGAAAGCTCAGCGGACTGGTCCGCCGCCAGCCCTCGGCCGGAAGCGCCGGCTCAGCGCTCACATCGTGTCGCGCTTCACGTGCGCGCGGATCGCCTCGCGCATCGCCAGCGCATCGTCATGGCCGAGGCCGGGCAGCGAAACCGAGGCGTTGTGGTTGCCCGCGGTATGCAGCACCAGCGTGGCGAGGCCATAGCCGCGCTCTATCGGCCCCTGGTGAACGTCGATGTGCTGCACGCGGCCGAACGGCACCACCGTGTCGGAGCGGAACAGCAAGCCGCGCACGACACGCAGCCGATCTTCGCCCATTCGATAACCGCGCGCGTGATAGCGCCTCAGGGGCACGCGCATCACCGCATAAAGCGCGAGGAGCAGGACCGGGGCGAGGAACGATCCGTGCGGCAGCAGGCCCGCGATCTCCAGCACCAGGGCGCCGATCACGAAAGGCAGCGCGAAAACCGCCGTGGCCAGCCGCACGGCCTTGACGTAGTTGGGATGCAGCGAAGTAAGGCTGTCCTCGTCCATGGTGCCCTGCATGGACAATACACCCGCGCAACGCAAGCGCGCAGAAATGGTGCTGCTGGAGAGGATTGAACTCTCGACCTCACCCTTACCAAGGGTGTGCTCTACCACTGAGCTACAGCAGCGCCGGAAGCAGGCGCGCGCTATTGGCATGCGGGGCCGTGGTGTCAAGCGATGCTTGAGCCGCCCGCGCATTGGCGGCAAAGGCGTTGCCGATGAGTGAGCGGAAGGACGAGCGCTCTCGCGAGGAGCGGCTGGCGGCCAAGCTGCGGGAGAACCTGCGCCGGCGCAAGGCGCAAGCGCGCGCGTTGGAACAGCCGGAGCGCACCCTTTCCAAAAAGCCGGAGGGCCGCTAACGCGCGGGCCTCCCGAAGGCGCCAGGAGCGACCGCTTGCCTACCCTGATCCTTGTCCGCCACGGCCAGAGCCGGTGGAACCTGGAAAACCGCTTCACCGGCTGGTGGGACGTCGATCTCACCGAGCAGGGCGTGGCCGAGGCGCGCGCGGCCGGCGAGCTGCTGGAGAAGACCGGACTGTTGCCCACCTGCGCCTTCACTTCGCTGCAAACCCGGGCGATCAAGACGCTGCATCTGGCACTGGAAGCCTGCGGGCGCCTGTGGATTCCCGAGGTCAAGCACTGGCGGCTGAACGAGCGGCATTATGGTGGCCTGACGGGGCTTAACAAGGCGGAGACGGCCGAGAAGCACGGCGAGGAGCAAGTCCGCATCTGGCGCCGCAGCTTCGATATTCCGCCCCCGGAGATGGAGGCGGGTAGCCCCTACGCTTTGTCCGCCGATCCGCGCTATGCCGGCATTCCGGTTCCGGCTACCGAAAGCCTCAAGCTGACTATCGAGCGTGTGCTGCCTTATTGGGAAAGCGCCATTCTGCCCGCTCTCGCTCAGGGTGAAACCGTGCTCGTCAGCGCCCACGGCAATTCGCTCCGCGCGCTGGTGAAGCACCTTTCCGGCATTTCCGATGCGGAGATCGCGGCGCTGGAGATTCCCACCGGCCAGCCGATCGTCTACGATTTCGACGCCGCGCTGCAGGCGGGCGAACGGCATTACCTGAAGGATCGCTGACATGGGGGAAGCGGCAAGGCCGGAAGTCGCCATCGTCATGGGCAGCCAGTCCGACTGGCCGACCATGCGCCGCGCGGCCGAAGCGCTCGACAAGCTGGGCGTGCCTTACGAAGCGCGGATCGTCTCCGCCCATCGCACGCCCGACCGCCTCATCGCCTTCGCCAAGGGCGCGGCGGATGAGGGATTCAAGGTGATCGTGGCCGGCGCCGGCGGGGCGGCACATCTGCCGGGCATGGTCGCCTCGATGACTCACTTGCCGGTCCTGGGCGTGCCGGTGGAATCCAAGGCGCTGAAAGGGCACGACAGCCTGCTTTCGATCGTGCAGATGCCCGCCGGGGTCCCGGTGGGTACCCTGGCGATCGGCGAGGCGGGCGCCACCAATGCCGGCCTGCTCGCCGCCGCGATCCTTGCCGTGACCGACGCCGCGCTGGCGGAGCGGCTGAAGGCCTTCCGCGCCGAGCAGACGGCCGCCGTCGCCGAGAGCCCGCGCGACGCATGATCCTTCCCGGCTCGACCATCGGTATCCTCGGCGGCGGCCAGCTCGGCCGGATGCTGGCCATGGCCGCGGCGCAGCTCGGCTATCGCTGCCATGTCTATGCGCCGGAGAAGCACAGCGTGGCCGGCGAGGTGAGCGCGAATTTCACTTGCGCCGACTGGCACGACCGCACGGCGCTGGCCGAATTCGCGCGGGATTGCCAGGTGGTGACCTACGAGTTTGAGAACGTGCCCGTCGCCCCGCTGGCGGTGGTTCCGCCGGACCGGCTGGCCCCCGGCACCCGTGCGCTGGAGGTGGCGCAGGACCGGCTGCGCGAAAAGCGCTTCGTGGAGGAACTGGGGGGCCGCGCGGCGCCCTATGCCCCGGTCGATGCGGATGACGAGGTGCAGGCCGCCATCGAGCGGGTGGGTGCGCCCGGCATCCTCAAGACGCGGCGCGAAGGCTATGACGGCAAGGGCCAATGGCGCATCGCCTCGGCGCATGAGGCCGGGGCCTTGCGCGTGCCCCAGGCCGGGCTGGTCTACGAAGGCCTGGTCCGCTTCGAGGCGGAGTTCTCGGTGATCCTGGTGCGGGCGCGCGATGGCGAGGTGCGCTTCTGGGATTCGCCGGCGAACGTCCACGAAAGCGGCATCCTCGCCCGCTCATCGCTGCCGGCGCCGGCCGTGGTGGCCGAACAGGTGCCGGAAGCGCGGCGGCTGGCGCAAGCGGTGGCCGAGGCGCTGGGCTATGTCGGCGTGCTGACGCTGGAATTCTTCGCCACGCAGGAAGGGCCGGTGTTCAACGAGATGGCGCCCCGCGTGCACAATTCGGGACACTGGACGATCGAAGGCGCCGTCACCAGCCAGTTCGAGAATCACATCCGGGCGATCTGCGGCCTGCCCTTGGGCCACTGCGCCACGCGCAGCACCCCGGTGGAGATGACCAATCTGATCGGAACCGGCGCCGCCGAAGCGATCGGCGCCCTGGCCGATCCCGGCGCGCATCTCCATTTTTACGGCAAGGCCGAGGCGCGCAAGGGCCGCAAGATGGGCCATGTGACGAAGGTACACTGATGGGGCGCGAGATCGTTTTCGTAGTGGCGCGGGCGCTTGACGGGACGATCGCCGAGGCGGGCGATGTGCCGTGGAAGATCCGCGAGGACCTGCAGCGCTTCAAGCGGCTGACCATGGGCAAGCCGATGATCATGGGCCGCAAGACCTTCGACAGCCTGCCCGGCCTGCTGCCCGGCCGCCGGCACATCGTGCTCACCCGCCAGCGCGGCTGGAACGCGCCGGGCGTGGAAGTGGCCAATACGGCGGAGGAAGCGCTGGCGATGGCCGGCACCGACAATCCGGGGGGCGATATCGCGGTGATCGGCGGGGGGGACATCTTCGCCTTGTTCCTGCCGCTCGCCACGCGGCTCGAAATCACCGAGATCCAGGAGCACACGCAAGGCGACGTGTTCATGGCCGCGCCGGGCGACGACTGGCGCGAGATCGCGCGGGAAGAGCATCCGGCGCGGGACGGCGACCCCGCCTATGCTTTCGTGACCTTTGAAAGGGCCGCCTCCGGCGCGCCGGAGCGCGTGGATTGACACGGTTCGGCCACCGCGATCCGGTGCCCGAAAGCCTGCGCGGCGCGATCCTGGCCCTGGGCAATTTCGACGGGTTCCACCTCGGCCACCAGCGGGTGGTCGCCGAAGCGGTGCAATGGGCCCGCGCCGAAGGGCGGCCGGCCATCGTCGCCACGTTCGACCCGCACCCGGTGCGCCACTTCGCGCCGCATGTGCCGCCGTTTCGCCTGACCACGCTCGATCAGCGCGAGGAGCTGTTTGCGGCCGCCGGGGCCGATGCCATGCTGGTGTTCGAGTTCGATACCGAGCTGGCGGCAACCTCCGCCGGGGATTTCGTGGGCGACCTGCTGGCGCGGCACCTCGGCGCGGCGGGAGTGGTGACGGGGGAGGACTTCACCTTCGGCAGGGACCGGGGGGGCGATTTCGCGCTACTGGCCTCGCAAGGGGCACAGCACGGCATCGCCGCCCGCGCGGTGGGGCCGGTGAGCCTGGACGCGCTGCCGGTCTCCTCCAGCCGCATCCGCGATGCGCTGAAGGCGGGCGATTGCGAGACCGCCAGTCGCCTGATGACCCGCCCCTTCGCGGTGCGCGGCGTGGTCCAGCACGGCGACAAGCGCGGACGCGAGATCGGCTACCCCACGGCGAACCTGGAGCTCGGGTCCTACCTGCGTCCGCGCTACGGCATCTATGCGGTGACCGGCCGCGTGCTGGACACCGGCGAGATGCTCAAGGGCGCCGCCAGCCTCGGCATCCGTCCGCAATTCGAACCGGCGCGTGAATGGCTCGAGCCCTATTTCTTTGCCTTCTCCGGCGATCTCTACGGGCGCGAGATGGAAGTCGCCCTGCACCACTTCCTGCGGCCGGAAGCCAGGTTCGATTCCCTCGCCGCGCTGACCGCGCAAATGGCCGAAGACTGCAAGCGGGCGGCAGAGCTTCTTGCATAGCGCACGCGCGGCCCGCGAAAGCGCCTCGCCTCATCGCTGAAGCCTGCCCGGCCGCCTCCACGCGCGCCGAACCTTGTCACAGTGCCGCGCGCCCGCTAGTGCGCCGCTCTTCCAGGACGCGGAGCGGTGGCCGAGTGGTCGAAGGCGCACGCCTGGAAAGTGTGTATACGGCAAAACCGTATCGAGGGTTCGAATCCCTCCCGCTCCGCCAGGACCCCCTCCATAGGGGTCCACAGAAGTCCACCCGGATTGACGTTTTTCCTCTGAAATCTGACGTTTAGCGGATCAGGTCGGCCACAGTCGTCCGCACGCCTCCACTCATGGCGTGGTTCTGATTCGTGGTCCCGGCACCGGAAAAACGTGGTCTCGGAGATGACAATGTTGAGCGACGCAAAAATCCGCGCAGCCAAGGCGCGCGACAAGGCATACAAGCTGACTGATAGCCATCGGCTCTACCTTCTGGTGAAGCCCAACGGCTCGAAGCTCTGGAAATGGAACTACGCCTACGACGGTAAGCAAAAGACGATGGCCTTCGGCATCTACCCGATGGTCAGCCTTGTGAACGCTCGTGCCAAGCGTGATGATGCCCGTGCCTTGCTCGATGAGGGGAAAGACCCGTCCGTGGTCAAGAAGCTGCGGATCGAAGCCAATCTCGAAGCAGGTCGTAATACCTTCGAGCGCGTGGCGCGCGAGTGGCATGAGAACGCAAAAGCACAATGGGCAGCAATCCATGCCGACGATGTTCTGCGTAGCCTGGAACGGGACGTGTTTCCGCTGATCGGCGATCTGCCGATCTCGGAATTGACCGCTCCCAAAATCCTTGAGGCGCTGAAAAGCATTGAGGACCGGGGCGCGATTGAAACCGCCAAGCGGGTTCGGCAGCGTATCTCCGCCGTGTTCGTTCATGCCATCGCCAAGGGCATTGCCGAAAAAGACCCCGCCGAGAAGCTGGGCGCGGTATTGAAACCGCTCCGCAAAGGACGCCAACCGGCCATCACCGATCTTGGACGTTTGCGGCAGATGATAAACGATGCCGAAGAGGATTATGCTCGCCCAATCACCCGTCTTGCACTTCGGTTGCTGGCGTTGACGGCGGTGCGGCCTAACGAAATCCGGGGTGCGCGTTGGGAGGAGTTCGAGAACCTGAATGACGCAGAGCCGCTATGGCGTATCCCGGCCGCCCGGATGAAAGGCGACGTTGAGCGCAAGAACGAGATCGGCGGCGATCATCTTGTTCCTCTGGCTCGCCAAAGCGTCGAAGTGCTGCGCGCGCTATGGCCTTTAACCGGCAGCGGCGCCTTGCTGTTCCCCAGCAATCGCCACGGTCATCGGCCTATGAGCGAGAACGCGATCGGCTATCTGCTCAACCGGGCGGGCTATCATGGGCATCACGTTCCGCATGGATTTCGTGCGGCGTTCTCGACGATTATGAACGAGTGGGCGGAGCGGAACGGCAAGAAGCATGACCGGCAAATCATCGACCTGATGCTGGCGCATGTTCCCAAGGAAAAGGTCGAAGGAGCATACAACCGGGCTGCCTATCTGGAACGGCGTCGCGAACTGGCCGTGATTTGGGCAGACAAGCTGATAGCAACCCTGCCGCCGCCAACCGTCCTTGTTCACCGGCCGGCAAAGAAAACCGGCGAGTTTTCGCGGCGGCGAGTTCCTGCTGAACTGCCAGATGATTTTCGCTTTCCGCAGGTTACGTTGGCAGGATGAAATTGCCGAAGCCCGTCAAATGTGAAGAAAATCTGACAGGTTCTCGGTGATGCTGCTCACACTGTTCGTGCTGCCGACGCAACGCTCGCTGTGGCCGCCGCGAGACGACGGTGCCGGAAACCGGAGAGAAGGAGCTGCTAGCAAGGAACGATGCGGTCCAGCTGGGCTGACCGGCTGGATCGTCACCTTGCGGCAGGACGGAACGGCAGATGGGTAAAACGACGCCATCCAGGAGGGCGGCAACCACATCCTATGACTGATTGAGCCAGAAGACTTTAATTGCTGCGCATAGCGGACACGAAAGTGCTGGCGCCGGCGTTCGCAAGCAAGTTGCTCGACCCCGCATCTAGAACCAGAAGCGAACACCGGTCACGAAACTGGTCGCGTGAACATCTTCGCCTGCAAGGCGGGCAAGCCGTGCGGTGCCCCCAGTCTTTTGAAGATAGGAAATACCGACATAGGGCGCGAACTGGCGACTGATCTCGTAACGCAGCCTGCCGCCCAGCTCGAAGTTGACCAATCCCGAACCGATGTCGTTTTCCGGCACATTCTGCGCCGAGAAATTCAGTTCTACACTCGGTTGAAAGACGAGACGTTGTGTAATGCGCTGATCGTAATAGCCTTCGACCCGGCCGAGCAGATCGCCCTTTGTGGAGAGGAATAATGCGCCTTCCACCTCGAAGTATCCGGGAGCCAGCCCCTCGAAGCCGATGGTCGCATATGTGCGATCGGGACCGCGTCCAAAGTCCTGCCGGACACCGCCCTGAAGATTGAAATAAGGATCGATGGCATGGCTATAGAGCGCCTGGACCTCGGCCGTGTCGATGCCGCGCCCAAATTCGCCTTCGCCTTCGCTTTTGATCCACAGGCGATTGATGTCACCGCCATACCAGCCTTCGCCTTCCCAGCGGTATCCGTCGTGCCCCTTGTTGGCCTGGTATTCGAAGATGTTGAGCAGCAATTGGCTGAAGGTCGGCTCCTTCATCATGGCGGAACGGGCCTGCGCCATCTCCGCTGCCGGAAAATCGCGATCGGCATAATGGTCAGTCGGGGCCGGCGGCGGCGGTGTATTGCCGACCGGCAACGCGGTTCCGACCATCTGCATGCCGGATGCGCCGCTCATGTTATGCCCGGAATGGTCCATGCCTTCCATGTCAGACATGTCCTCCATGGTTCGCGTATCTGCGCTCTGGGGCGCCGGTGACGCGGCAGTATCATGACTGAAATGATCCATGCCCGGCATGTCGTCCCGTGCCGGCACTGGCTGGTCAGCTTGTGGCGCGTCCTGTTTGGGCTTCTCAGGCTGTGACGATTGCGCGCCCGGCGTCTGCATGCCGTGCATCGAATGATCCTGCGCGATGGCGGGCGTGGTCGCCATGAATGCCGTCATGCTGACGATCATCGGGAGATGCCGGATCATTGCACGCCTCCCCGCGGGCGGACGCTTACGATACGCATCATACCCGCGTGCATGTGGTAGAGCAGGTGACAGTGGAAGGCCCAATCGCCGACCGCATTGGCGGTGAAATCCCAACTCACCTTGCCGCCGGGCTGGACAATGACCGTATGTTTCCTGGGCGAGTGATCGCCATGGCCGGTGACCAACTCGAAAAAGTGGCCGTGAATGTGGATCGGATGACCCATCATCGTGTCGTTGATGAGATTGACGCGCACCCGCTCGCCCTCGGTAAAGGGGATCGGCTCATGCACATCGGACATCTTCTTTCCGTCGAACGACCACATGAAGCGCTCCATGTTGCCGGTGAGATGGATGTCGATGCTGCGGCTGGGTGCCCGGACGTCGGGGTTTCTCTCCAGCGCCATGAGATCGCGATAGACCAGCACCTTGTGGCCGACATCTTCCAGCCCCTGGCCCGGCTCACCTGTGCGATCGACAGGCATCGGGGATATGGTCTGAACGCCGGGGTTGCGATCGACTTGTGGCGCGGCCGAGAAGTCGCGCATATTCATTGCGCCCATCTCATGCCCGCCAGCGCCATGGTCCATGCCCGCCATGCCGCCGGCCATGCCAGAATGGTCCATTCCGGCCATGGACGAGTGATCCATCCCCGACATCGCACCGTGATCCATGGCGGAGGGCGCGGCGGCGATAACCGCAGCACTGAGGCGTCCCGAAGCGTTCTGCTCGGCGCTCGGGTCAACGCCACGCGCGCCGCCGCCAGTCATGTCCATGCTTTCCATGCCAGGCATGGAGGACATATCCATGCCCATATCCTTCATGGTTGCCACCGGCCGGGGGCGCAGCGGCGGCACTTCGGCGGTCATGCCAACGCGCGGAGCCAGCGTGGCGCGCGCCATGCCCGAGCGGTCGATCGCCTCGCCCACGATCGTAAACGCCTTGTCTTCGGCCGGCGTGACGATGACATCGTAGGTTTCGGCAACCCCAATCTGGAACTCGTCGACCTCCACGGGCATGACATTCTGCCCATCGGCCTGCACGATGGAGAGCTTCAGGCCGGGAATGCGGCAGTTAAAGGTGGTCATCGCCGAAGCGTTGATGAAACGCAGACGAACCCGCTCGCCCGGCGTGAACAGCGCGGTCCAGTTGTCGAAGGGGCCATGGCCGTTGACGAGATAGGTATAGGTCGATCCAGTCACATCAGAGATGTCGGTGGGGTCCATCCGCATCTGGCCCCAATCGAGGCGTTCATTGAGCGCCTGATCGCGTCCCGAAAACAGCCCCGCCAGGGTCTGCCGCTGAAAGTTGAAATGGCCGGGGTCGACCTTGAGACGACGAAAAATCGCTTCGGGGCTGAGCGGGCTATGATCGGCCAGCACGATCACATGCTCGCGGTTATAGGCAATCGGATCGGTCCCGGCCGGGTCGATGATGATGGGCCCGTAATGCCCTTCCTGTTCCTGAAGACCCGAATGGCTGTGATACCAATAGGTGCCGCTCTGCATGACAGGGAAGTCATAGAGATAGTTCGATCCCGGCTTGATGCCGGGGAATGAAACGCCCGGCACGCCGTCGTCCTTCGCTGGCACGAGCAATCCGTGCCAGTGGATTGAGCTGTCCTGTTCGAGCTGGTTGACGACGTTGAGCCGAACCCGCTGCCCTTCGCGGAGACGCAGCAGTGGCGCTGGCACCGTTCCGTTGATCCCGATGGCGCGGAACGGGCGACCATCGATCGTCATCGACTGACGAGCTATAGTGAGCGTGATGTCTTCGCCGGAGAGCGTGGGAAGCGTTGGGCGCAGCCCCTCGGAGGCAGTCTGTGCCCAAGCAGGAAACCATTGCGCCAGTGCCAGGCTGCCGCTGGCGACTGCGGCGCCACGCATGAACTGACGGCGGTCCAGAATTGTATTCATTGATGGCGGCTCTACTTAAATTCGAGGGGGTTATTTCGAATACGCAGCGAGACCGCCGCCCCCTCAGATTTCTTTCAAAATTTCCGCGAGGCGCGTCCTGGCGCGGTAAAGCCGGGTCTCGATGGCCTTTTGACTGATGCCCAGGATTTCGGCCGTCTCCGCTTCCGATCGCTCTTCTATCGTCCGCAGGATCAAGACCTCCTTGAGCGTGGCCGGCAACGTAGCAATCGCTTCCATTGTGCGCGCAAGTTCTGCTTTCGCACCGATTGCGTGATCGGGCCACGGCGTTTCATCCGCGACATCGTGCGCTTCCCCGATCGGCAGCGCGAAAGCAAACATCCTTCTAACGGCGCGACGCCGGTGCCAGTCACGGCATTTGTTTATCACAATGCGCGAAAGCCAGGCACGGAAGGAGCGCGCGGTGTCGTAACGGCGCAATGCTGCAAAGGCGGCAACGAAGCTCGCTTGAGCGAGATCTACAGCCTCGTCCGCGTCCCGCACATGACTATATGCGAGGCGATAAACCCAGGACTGATGCCGTCGCACCAACTCGGCAAACGCTGCTTGCCGGCCCGCCAACGCCAGAGCTGCAAGCTCCCCGTCCGAGCAGCCGGGGAATGCAAGGGTCACTGCTTCTTTGCCGTGAGCGCTTTCACGACTGCGGCGTCGAACCTCGACGTCTGATCGGGCCTGAGAACGGCGCGCATCGCAAAGATGTGCTGCAACGTCTCTTTCTGCAATTCGCCCATAGACTGGTGCGAACGATCGACGGCGGCGGCGACCTTCGGGCCATAGCCATGCTCGGCCTCGATCGCCTCGGCCAACCGCGCATTATCCGCGCGCAACTGGGACTCCAGCGCCTGTCGGCGAATGGCATAGTTATTCTCAATGACGTCGAGACGGGCGCGTTGCGCGTCATCGAGCTTCAGATCGCGATGCAACAGCTCATGGAGTTCCGTCTCAACGGGACGGTCAGGCACCACGAAAACACGGCCGATCACCACCCCCGCGATTGCCACAGCGAAAGTCAGCAGGACCAGCAGAACGAGGCGGCGGCGGTTGTGCATCATTGCGCTCCGAGCAAGGTCGAAGGCGCGAGCGCCTGATTGGCATCGAACGGCGAGATCGGAGTGGCATCAGCCGGTGATGCAGGAACGGCAGCGCCGGCAATCCCGACGACCAACGCCATTACCGAAGCAAGGCCAAAAGCCGTCGCGCCGAGACTTGGCGCCGTTTGGATACCGGCGATCTCCGCCATCACCCTCGCGTCGAGACCATCAAGCCGGGAATCGAGCGGCGCATCGCGCAATCGGGCGAGCAATGTTTCGACGTCAGTCACTTTCATTCTCCGTCTTCATCTCAAGACTACGCAGCGCCATGGAATAGCCCTCATCCACTGACGTGTGAAAATTTTTGAGGGGGCAGCTCTTCGACTGCGTATCCCATCATACCTACCGTAAAGGAGTCCGTTTCATGCCTTCTCTTCGTGGTCTTTCCATCGCCGCGATCGCCGCGGGCGCGCTGTTCGCCTCGCCAGCGCTCGCTCACCCCAAGCTCGTGTCTACAACGCCTGCGGCCGACGCCAGCGTCGAAACTCCCTCCCGGATCACGCTGACCTTTAGCGAGCAGTTGATGCCGAGGTTGTCTGGCGTCGAGGTCATCATGACCGGAATGCCGGGTATGCCCAATCACCGCATGGCGGTCACCGGGTTTCAGACATCAACCGGCGCGGACGGGAAAACGCTGATCGTCGCACTCCCGCGGCCGCTTACGACGGGCAGCTATCAGGTTACCTGGCACGCGGTGTCGGCCGACACACACCGCATCGAAGGCAATTTCGCTTTTGCGGTGAAGTGAAGCCGTGACGGACATTGCGATCATCGCGATCCGCTGGGCGCTCTACATCGATCTGGGCCTGCTTTTCGGGCTGCCCTTGTTTGCCCTCTACACCTTAGGGGGAGACCGGATTGAGCGTGGATATCTGCCCATCGCCGCGATGATCGCTATCCTTGCGCTGATCGGCGCGGTCCTGTCCGTTGTCGGTTTTGCGATTCAGGCTGCTTCGATGGCGGGTCTGCCGCTCCTGCACCCTGACTTTGCGCTATTGCGCGATCTTCTTGGAGGGACGGCGCTCGGCACGGCCTTGCAGGTCCGGCTCGCTGCGTTGCTGGTCCTGCTGCTGTGTGCAGCACTATATGACCGGGCACCAAGGGCGGTCACGATCACGGCCGGAGTGGCCGGCGCGCTGGCGTTGGGCACTCTGGCATGGTCGGGCCATGGAGCAGCGGGCGAGGGAAACGCTGGCTGGGTGCAGCTTGCCGCCGACCTTGTGCATTTGTTGGCTGCTGGAGCCTGGTTAAGTGCGATCGCCGCGTTTTTCACGCTTGTCGCCGGCAAGGCCGTGACGGCGGATATACAGCGCGTGCGGATCGCGGCCCTATGCCTGCGCGGCTTCGCGATCACCGGCACGGTGCTCGTCGGCTTGCTCCTCGTAACGGGAATTGGCAACGGCATCTTCCTGATCGGGCCTGCTCATATCGCCTCGCTTTGGCAGTCGACCTATGGTCTGCTTCTCCTTCTAAAACTGGCGTTGTTCGCGGCGATGCTCGGGCTTGCCGCGCTGAATCGGTATCGTCTGACGCCGGCCCTCAGCCTCGCGATCGAACAGCGCGATACCAGGCTCGCGCTCCAGGTTCTTCGTCGAAGTCTGCTGATTGAGGGAGGCCTCGCAGTGATCATCTTCGGTCTCGTGGCATGGCTGGGCACGCTGGCGCCGCCGATATCGAGCTGAGGAGATTAGCTATTGACCCTGACATGATGTCAACCCTTACATCGGGAGGCGTCGAAAGGAATTAAGCGATGGACAAGGCAACACCTGCGGCGCACGGACACGGCTGCTGCGGCAACCACGGCGCCGGAAAACCTGCCTCGGGCGTAAAGGACCCGGTGTGCGGTATGACCGTCGATCCTGCGACTGCCGCGCATCGTGCTGACCACGATGGCGAGACATATTATTTTTGCAGCGCTGGCTGCCGTGAGAAATTTGTCGCTGATCCGGCGTGCTATCTGAATCCTGCTTCCGCGCCCAACGACGACGCGGCGGCGGGCACGATCTGGACTTGCCCGATGCACCCCGAGGTCCGCCAGGATCATCCGGGCGCCTGTCCGATCTGCGGCATGGCGCTGGAGCCGGCACAAGTAACGGCGGATGCCGGGCCGAGTCCTGAGCTTATCGACATGACGCGGCGTTTCTGGATCGGCCTTGCGCTGGCCATTCCGGTTTTCGCGCTGGAAATGGGCGGGCATCTTTTTCCGATACTGCACCATCTCATTCCCATGCAGGTTTCGATATGGGTGCAGTTCGTGCTGGCAACCCCGGTCGTGCTCTGGGCCGGGTGGCCCTTCTTCGAGCGCGGTTGGGCATCGCTCAAGACGCGCAACCTCAATATGTTCACGTTGATCGCGATGGGGACCGGCGTCGCCTGGGCTTACAGCGTCGTCGCAACGCTGGCGCCGCAGATATTCCCCCCTGCCTTTCGCGGGAACGATGGCATGGTCGCCGTTTATTTCGAGGCGGCGGCGGTCATCACGGTTCTTGTCCTGCTGGGGCAAGTGCTTGAGCTGCGCGCCCGCGAACGCACGTCCGGCGCGATCAAGGCGCTGCTCAATCTCGCTCCACGGACGGCGCGGCGTATTGCCGCCGATGGCAGCGAGGAGGAGGTCAGCCTCGATCTCGTGGCAGTCGGCGACCGCTTGCGTGTGCGTCCGGGGGAGAAAGTGCCCGTTGACGGGATCGTCGAAGATGGCCGCTCTTCGCTCGATGAATCCATGGTGACGGGGGAATCGATGCCCGTCACCAAGGCGAAGGACGACAAGGTCATCGGCGGCACGCTGAACCAGACCGGCGCGCTCATCATCACTGCCGACAAGGTGGGCCGTGACACGATGCTGGCCCGGATCGTCCAGATGGTCGCTGAAGCGCAGCGCTCTCGCGCGCCGATCCAGCGCATGGCGGACCAGGTTTCAGGCTGGTTCGTCCCCGCTGTCATTCTCGTCGCGATCCTCGCTTTCGCGGGCTGGAGCATCTGGGGACCGGAGCCGCGCTTCGCCTATGGTCTTGTCGCCGCCGTCGCCGTGCTCATCATTGCCTGCCCCTGTGCGCTCGGCCTTGCCACGCCCATGTCGATCATGGTCGGCGTCGGTCGCGGCGCGAGCATGGGTGTCCTCATCAAGAATGCCGAAGCGCTGGAGCATATGGAGAAAGTCGACACGCTTGTTGTCGACAAGACCGGCACGCTCACCGAAGGACGCCCCGCCGTCACCGAAATCCTGTCAGCTTCTGGATTTGAGGATGCGGAAATCCTGCGGCTCGCCGCATCGGTCGAGCGCGCCTCAGAGCATCCGCTCGCACTGGCGATCGTCGAAGCCGCGAAAGAGCGCGACATCGCGCCGGCCGAGGTCAGCGATTTTGATTCCCCAACCGGACGCGGCGCCCTCGGCGTCGTGGATGGTCGCCGGATCATACTCGGCAATGCCCGCTTCCTTGCGGACGAAGGGATCGCAGCTGAAGCACTTGCCGCACAGGCCGATACGCTGCGGCGTGACGGTGCGACGGCGATCTTCATCGGTGTCGATGGCAAGGTGGCTGGCGTCTTCGCGATTGCCGATCCGGTCAAACAGACAACACCGGAAGCTTTAGCCGCTTTGAAAGCAGAGGGCATCCGGGTGGTGATGCTGACGGGCGACAACCGCAGGACAGCGGAAGCTGTCGCCAAACGCCTGGGTATCGATGATGTCGAAGCCGAGGTTCTGCCGGACCAGAAAAGCGGCGTAGTCGCCCGTCTCAGGGACGAAGGACGTGTAGTCGCCATGGCTGGCGATGGCGTCAACGATGCGCCGGCGCTGGCTGTGGCCGACGTGGGCATCGCCATGGGTTCGGGCACTGACGTGGCCATCGAGAGCGCAGGCGTGACGCTGCTGAAAGGCGATCTCACCGGAATCGTGAAGGCGCGGCGGTTGTCCGAGGCAACCATGTCCAACATCCGCCAGAACCTTGTCTTCGCGTTCATCTATAATGCGGCTGGCGTGCCGGTGGCAGCCGGTGTGCTCTATCCGGTGTTCGGCATCCTGTTGTCGCCGATTATCGCGGCGGCGGCGATGGCGCTCTCATCGGTGAGCGTGGTTACGAACGCCTTGCGGCTGAACCGGCAGGTCATATGAACATCGGCCATGCCTCGGAAGCGAGCGGGGTCTCCCAGCGGATGATCCGCCATTACGAGAAGATCGGGCTGGTGCCGGCGCCGGCGCGGCGCGACAGCGGTTATCGCGATTATTCGCCATCGGATGTGCATCGCCTGCGCTTCATCGCCAATGCGCGTGATCTGGGCTTCCCCATTGAGGAAATCCGCACATTGCTGGCGCTATGGAGCGATCGCAGCCGGTCGAGCGCGGAGGTCAAGGCGCTGGCCAGCGCGCGTGCCGCAGAACTGCACGGCAAGGTCAAAGCGCTCGAAGCGATGCGTCGCACCTTGCTCGATCTTGCCGAGCGATGTCACGGCGATGCGCGCCCCGACTGCCCGATCATCGACAGGCTAGCCGATGCCGACAAGGGACAGGTGGACAGATGAGCATCCACTAGCATCGTCGAGGTGCAGGAGATCGATCCGATAAATGCGGTCCTCGCACGCAAATAAAATACGCGGAGGAACTTTGAGCACATAAAGCTCGCCATGATGCCGCCCATTTGTGCAGGGAGCGGGCGTGGTGGGGACAAGGAGAATGCAAATGAGACCCATCAAGGCATTTCTGACGGCAGTTGCGCTCGCCGTGCCGGCAAGCGCGCTGGCAGCGCAGCAGATCGCTGTCCACCGCGATCCTGGATGTGGATGCTGCGAGCAGTGGGCGGTGCAGGTGCGCGCGCAGTTCGGCCGGCAGGTTCAGATGACGGATGATACGAACCGAGCCGCGCTCCACCGGCGCTACGGCCTGTCGCCGGACCTTGCCTCTTGTCATACCGCGATTATCGACGGCATCGTGTTCGAAGGACATGTGCCGATCGCCGACATGAAGCGCGCACTCGCGCAGCGCCCGCGCGGAGTGACCGGTCTGGCCGTCCCCGGCATGCCGCTCGGTTCGCCGGGCATGGAAGTCCCCGGTCAGCGGCCGCAGTCCTTCACCGTCGTCGCCTTCGGGCCGGGCGGCAAGAAGGTTTTTGCCCGCCACAACGGATAGAGAGCACTGCGATGCACAGCGAAACCCTCTCAAACCACCGGCACGACCACATCTTCCTCGGCGACGCCCACGACGAGCATGAACGCCGAACGCGTTGGGTGGTAGCGCTGACCGCGGCGATGATGGTGATCGAGATCGCCGCCGGATGGATCACCGGTTCGATGGCGTTGCTGGCCGACGGACTGCACATGGCGACGCATGCCGGAGCGCTCGGTGTAGCGGCGCTCGCTTATGCTTTCGCGCGGCGCCATGCCGATAATCCGCGCTTCACCTTTGGAACCGGTAAGGTCGGCGATCTCGCGGGCTTCGCGAGCGCTCTCATTCTGGCGCTGATTGCGCTCGGCATCGGCGTCGAGTCTGTCGGCCGCCTGTTTGCGCCCGCCAAGGTTGACTATGCACCAGCGTTGTGGATCGCGGGTCTCGGGCTCGCGATCAACCTCGCGAGCGCCTGGCTGCTTGGTGGCGGACATCATCACGGTCAGTCGCACGATCATGTCCATGGTGACCACCATGCGCATGCCGACAACAATCTGCGTTCCGCTTATGCGCATGTGCTCACCGATGCGCTGACATCGGTGCTCGCGATCGTCGCACTGCTCGCGGGTCGCTTCCTTGGTTGGGTGTGGATGGACGCGGCGATGGGAATCGTCGGTGCGCTGGTCATTGCCCGCTGGTCCTGGGGACTGCTGCGCGATACCGCCGCGATTCTGCTCGACGTCTCCACCAATCCGGCGCTGGAGTCGGAGATCCGCGAGGCGCTTGCCGATGGTGATGCGCAGATCGCCGATCTCCATGTCTGGCGCGTCGGTCCGGGCCGCTACGCGGCGATCATTTCGCTGGTGGTCGCCGACCCGCTCGCCCCGGCCGATTATGCTGACCGCCTGAAAATTCACGAGGAACTCGTCCATGTGACCGTAGAGGTGCATCGCTGCCACGGCACCCATCGCCGATTGCGCAAAGTGGCATGACCGCCGGCGGAAATCCCTCCTTTTCGTTGCCGCTCCCGCGCCGATCGGCTAAACGTAGCACGTCGTGAAACGCGCGCTTCCCCTCCTGCTCCTCCTTGGAGCGCTGTTCGGCTTGCTGGGAGAACAGACCGTAGCCACTGCTGCGCCCGTCTCAGTGGCCGCAGCCGCGCCGGCTGCCGCAATGAGCGCCGACTGCATGGAGATGATGGGCCAGCATCCCGCCAAACAGGAGAAGAAGCCCTGCAATGGCCTGACGCTCGATTGCATATTTGCGATGGGCTGCGCGCTGCCGCTCCTGAAAGACCCAGCTAAGCTGGTCGGCTCCACGCCCATGGTGAGCAAACAAGACTATTGGTCTATCTCGTCCGCGCTCCTCGGGCACGATCTCACTCCCGAGCCCGAACCCCCCATCATCCTCGGCTGATCGCCGCCGGGCGCGCCGCGAACGCGGCGCCCGCATGGTCGCGGGCCATTCGCCTCGCGTCCGGCCAGTTCCAGATCACCTAAGGATATTCGTCATGAAGACGTTCACGATTGCCGCCGCGCTCGGCGCAGCCTTGCTTGCCCCCGCAACCGCCTTTGCCGCTGACAGCCCGCAGGAGCGAGGCTCCGGCCACTATGAATGGCGTGACGCGCCACAACCCGGCCCGCGCAGCACCGGCCCGACGCACAAGCGGGTCTGGGTGCCCGATCATCCGCAGATGGCGAACTGCGACTGCGACATGATGAAGATGAGCGCCGATGACTGCATGAAACCCATGCAGCCTGGGAGCGCCGCACCGTCGGCCAGCTGAAGGCTGGCTCTCTGGCCGATTGTGCCGGGCCGGATATCGGCGCCGGCGGAGCCGCGATGCTCCGCCGGTGCAGCGGTTGACCGCTCTCTCGCGCATCGGTCGCTTCCGAGCAGGAAATTTCCATGCGACTGCTGTTTTTCGCGCCGCTCCTGGCGGCGATACCTGCGGCGGCTTTCGCCGATCCGCTAACCTTTGATGAGGCGCTGGCGCGCGCGGCGGATGAAGCGCCATCGCTCCAGGCGCGTGCGCTGGCCGTCGACGCCCGCCGCTCCGCTGCGACGGCCGCCGGCCAGCTTCCCGACCCCAGACTTGGAGTTGCGCTCGACAATTTTCCGGTCTCGGGGCCGCCTGCCTTCACCTACGCCGGCGAGAGCATGACGATGGCGCGGGTCGGCATTAGTCAGGACGTGCCCAATCTCGCCAAGCGCCACGCGCGCACCGGCCGCGCTGAGGCCGATATCGACGTCGCCGAGGCTGACCGTGTCGTTGAAGCGCGCGAAATCCGGGTCGCAACCGCACTTGCCTGGATCGATCTCGCCTATGCCGGGCAACGGCTGACAGCGATCAACGACGTGCTCGGCCGCCTGAGCGAACTGGCGCCGGCCGCAGTGGCCGGCATGGCGTCCGGCACGTCCCGCCCGGCGCAGGCTCTCGAAATCCGCCAGGCGATCGCGGACCTCAAAGACCGCCGAAGCCAGGTTGTCGCGGATGTCGCGCGGGCCACGACAGTCCTCGCGCACTGGACCGGCGATCCCCATCCCGAGACTGAAGGCATGATCCCCGATTTCGCTGTCGATCCCGACAGGCTGCGCGGCGCGATCGAGCACAATCCGACTCTCCTTGCCGCCATAGCCCGCACAAGTCAGGCTGAGGCAGGCGTGACCGTCGCACGCGCCGAGAAGCGTCCTGATTGGAGTTTCGATCTTTCTTATGGGCGGCGCGCCGAGCGCTACGGCGACATGGTCTCGATCGGCGCGACCGTCACACTGCCGTTGTTCACCAGCAAGCGTCAGAATCCCATGATCGATGCGAGCATCGCCGATGCGGGCGCCGCGCGTGCCGATGAGGAAAATGTCCGCCGTGGCCTTATGGCCGATCTCGACGCGGGGATCGCCGATCATCTGATGCATCATGAACAATGGCAGCGCGCCCGCGATACGCTGCTGCCGCTCGCCCGCCAGCGCGCCGATCTGGAAATCGCCAGCTATGCCGCCGGGCGGGCCAGCCTGACCGACATGATTGCTGCCCAGGCGATGCTCGCCGACGCTTCTCTGTCCACCCTCGACCGCGAAGCGGCAGTGGCGCGCGATGCCGCCCGGCTCGTGCTGACCTATGGAGATGACCGATGATGACGATTGAACTTTCCCGCCGAGCGCGGCTTGGCCTCGCGGCGGCCACGCTCGCACTCGTCGCGGGCGCGACCGGTTACGGCATCGCAACATTGATCCATCCGGGCGACATGCCGGCTGCTGCCGAGGGCGGCCGCAAGGTGCTCTACTGGTATGATCCGATGGTGCCGTCGCAACACTTCGACAAGCCCGGCAAGTCGCCCTTCATGGATATGCAGCTCGTTCCCAAATATGCTGACGAGGCAGGCGGGGAAGCCGGCATCCGCATCGATCCGGCGCGCGCGCAGAATCTTGGGATCAGGGTGGTTGCAGCCGAACGGGGGACGCTTTCAAGCGCGCTCACGGCGACCGGCACGATCGATTTCAACCAGCGGGACGTCGCAATTGTTCAGGCGCGTAGCGGCGGTTTCGTGAGCCGCGTCTATGCCCGCGCACCCGGAGATGTAATCGGCGCGGGCGCGCCACTCGCCGACCTGCTCGTTCCCGAATGGGCGGGGGCGCAGAGCGAGTATCTGGCGGTCAGGCGCACCGGCGATGCGGCAATGATAAGCGCTGCGCGGCAACGCCTGACACTGCTCGGCATGCCGGCGGGCACTATCGCCGCAGTCGAACGCGGCGGACGCCCGCACAACATTGTGACGCTCTCCGCGCCATCCGGCGGCGTAATCAAGACGCTCGGTGTGCGCGCTGGCATGACCGTCGCTGCGGGCCAGACTCTTGCCGAGGTGAATGGGCTCGGCACCGTCTGGCTCAACGCCGCGGTGCCCGAGAGGATGGCGGGCCAGCTTCGTCCCGGCCAGACGGCCAGCGCGACGTTGACCGCTTACCCCGGCGAGCGCTTCGCGGGGAGGATTGCCGCGATCCTGCCGAGCGTTGAAGCTGAGAGCCGCACACTCACCGTTCGGATCGAACTGGCCAACCGGGGCGGGCGTCTCCGTCCCGGCATGTTCGCCAATGTCGATTTTGGCGGCAGCGAACGCACAGGGCTGCTCGTTCCCACCGAGGCGGTGATCCGCACCGGCCGCCGGACTCTGGTCATGCTCGCGCTGAGCAATGGCCGCTACCAGCCTGCCGAAGTGCGGATCGGCAATGAGAGCGACGGACAGTCCGAAGTCCTCGCGGGGCTGTCCGAAGGCGAGAAGGTGGTGGCATCGGGCCAGTTCCTGCTCGATTCCGAAGCGAGCCTGTCGGGCATGGAGGCCCGGCCGATCGGCGGCATGGCTCCGGCCTCCGCGCTGACCAGGCTCTACGAGACTAGCGGCCGGATCGAAAAGATCGACGCCAATGGTGTCACGCTGGCCCACGGCCCGGTGCCGGCGCTCCAATGGCCGGCGATGACGATGACCTTCCGGCTCGGCGATCCGGCGCTCGCCCGCGGGTTCAAGGCCGGGGACCGGGTGCGCTTCGGTTTCGATCAGCCGCCGCAAGGGCCGACGCTCCGGAGCATGACGCGCGAGGCAGGCCAATGATCGGCGCGCTCATCCGCTGGTCGGCGGCCAACCGGCTGTTCGTCGTGCTTGGCGCGCTGGCACTGGTCGTCGCCGGCTTCGCAGCGCTGCGTGCGACCCCGATCGACGCGCTGCCCGATCTGTCCGACACGCAGGTCATCATCCGCACGTCATGGCCAGGCCAGGCACCGCAGATCGTCGAAAACCAGGTCACCTATCCGCTCACAACTACCATGTTGTCGGTGCCGGGGGCAAAGACTGTCCGGGGCTACAGCTTCTTCGGCGACAGCTTCGTCTATGTCATCTTCGAGGATGGCACCGATCTCTATTGGGCGCGAAGCCGCGTGCTCGAATATCTCAATCAGGCACAGGGACGCCTGCCAGAAACCGCGCGAAGCGCGCTTGGCCCCGACGCGACCGGCGTCGGCTGGGTCTATGAATATGCGCTGGTCGATCGCACCGGCGGGCATGATCTGTCGCAGCTCCGCAGCCTGCAAGACTGGTTCCTGCGCTACGAACTGAAGAGCCTGCCCGGCGTCGCCGAGGTCGCCAGCATCGGCGGCATGGTCAGGCAGTATCAGGTCGTGCTCGATCCCGTGAAGTTGGCCGCTTTCGGCGTGACGCATCAAGAGGCGGTTTCCGCCATCCAGAGAGCCAATCAGGAAGCTGGCGGCGCGGTGGTCGAACTGGCCGAGGCCGAATATATGGTCCGCGCTTCGGGCTATCTGAAGACGCTCGATGATTTCCGCGCGATCCCGCTCCGCACCGCTGCGGGCGGCGTGCCGGTGACGCTGGGCGATGTTGCAACGATCCAGATCGGCCCGGAGATGCGGCGCGGCATTGCCGATCTCGATGGAGATGGCGAGGTTGCGGGCGGCGTCGTCATCCTGCGCTCGGGCGCGGACGCACGTGCTACCATTGCGGCGGTGCAGGCCAAGCTTGAGGAATTGAAGAAAAGCCTGCCCGCTGGGGTCGCGATCGTGCCCACCTATGATCGCTCGCAGCTGATCGATACGGCGATCGAGAACCTCTCCCACAAGCTCGTCGAGGAGTTCATTGTCGTTGCGCTCGTCTGCGCGCTGTTCCTCTGGCACGTCCGCTCGGCGCTGGTCGCGATCGTAACATTGCCGCTGGGCGTGCTTGCAGCCTTCATTGTCATGCACGCGCAGGGGGTGAGCGCGAACATCATGTCGCTGGGCGGGATCGCGATCGCGATCGGTGCGATGGTCGACGCCGCAATCGTGATGATCGAGAACGCGCACAAGGCGATCGAGCGATGGGAGCACGAGCATCCTGGCGAAACGCTCGAAGGCTCTGCGCGCTGGCGCGTCATCACCGATGCTGCGATCGAGGTCGGCCCGGCGCTGTTCTTCTCGCTCCTGATTATCACACTGTCGTTCGTCCCGGTGTTCACGCTCCAGGCGCAGGAGGGCCGGCTGTTCGCGCCGCTTGCCTTCACCAAGACTTACACGATGGCTGCGGCCGCCATCCTGTCGGTAACGCTCGTTCCCGTGCTGATGGGCTGGCTGATCCGGGGCAAAATTCCATCCGAACAGGCCAACCCGGTCAACCGTGCCCTCACTGCGGCCTACCGTCCGGCGATCGACTGGGTGCTGAAGCGCCCCAAGACAACGCTCATAATCGCCGCACTGGTGTTCGCGACCACCGCCTGGCCGGCGTCACGACTCGGCGGCGAGTTCCTGCCGGCGATGAACGAAGGCGACCTGCTCTATATGCCTTCGGCGCTGCCCGGACTGTCGGCCGCCAAGGCGTCCGAGCTGCTCCAGCAGACTGACCGCATGATTAAAACCGTGCCCGAGGTGCAGAGCGTGTTCGGCAAGGCCGGCCGCGCCGAAAGCGCGACAGATCCGGCGCCGCTGGAAATGTTCGAGACGACGATCCGGTTCAAGCCCCGCGACCAGTGGCGTCCGGGCATGACGCCGGAAAAGCTGATCGACGAACTCGACCGGGCGGTGAAGGTGCCCGGCCTCTCCAACATCTGGGTGCCGCCGATCCGCAACCGGATAGATATGCTGGCGACCGGGATCAAAAGCCCGATCGGGGTCAAAGTGTCGGGCAGCAATCTCGCCGAGATTGATCGCATCGCGCGGGATATCGAAGGGGCCGCCAAGACGGTGCCGGGAGTCAGCTCGGCGCTTGCCGAGCGGTTGACTGGCGGGCGTTATATCGATGTCGATATCAACCGTGCGGCAGCGGCACGCTATGGGCTCAACATCGCCGACGTGCAGGCGATCGTCTCGGGCGCGATCGGCGGCGAGATTGTCGGCCAGACCGTCGAAGGACTGGCGCGCTATCCGATCAGTGTGCGCTATCCGCGCGAGCTGCGCGACAGCCCGGAGGCGCTGCGCGCCTTGCCGGTGCTGACGCCCTCGGGCCAGCAAATCACGCTCGGCACCGTTGCGCGGATCGGGGTTGCCGATGGGCCGCCGATGCTCAAGACCGAGAACGGTCGTCCCTCGACCTGGGTCTATGTCGACGTGCGCGGGCGTGATCTTGCCTCAGTCGTGTCCGACCTTCGGACTGCGGTCGGCCGCGACGTGCGGCTCTCGCCCGGCGTCTCGATCGCCTATTCGGGCCAGTTCGAATATCTCCAACGCGCGCTCGACCGGCTCAAGCTGGTGGTGCCAGCGACGCTCGCGATCATCTTCCTGCTGCTCTACCTGATCTTTCGGCGCGTTGGAGAAGCGGCGCTCATCATGGGCACGCTGCCCTTTGCGCTGACCGGCGGCTTCTGGATTCTCTATCTGCTCGGCTACCACCAGTCCGTCGCAACCGGGGTCGGGTTCATCGCGCTGGCGGGCGTATCGGCCGAGTTCGGTGTGGTGATGCTGATCTACCTCAAGCAAGCCCTCGACGAGCGCGGTGCCGCGCCGCAGTCCGATCAGGTAGAGACGGCAATCCGCGCGGGAGCGCTGCTGCGTGTCCGGCCCAAGGCAATGACGGTCGCGGTGATTATCGCCGGCCTGCTGCCGATCCTGATTGGTAGCGGCGCGGGCTCGGAGATCATGAGCCGGATCGCCGCACCGATGATCGGCGGCATGCTCACCGCCCCCTTGCTCTCGATGTTCGTCATTCCTGCCGCCTATCTGCTGATGCGGCAGCGCTCGTGTTCAACCCAAGAAAAGGAGATCTGAAATGAAATCGCTATCCATTCTCGCGCTCGGTAGCGCCGTGCTGCTCGCTGCCTGCGGCCAGAATGCCGATAAGCCGGACAATACCGCTGAAGCGTCCGCCACGATGGGCGATATGTCGGGAGACATGGGCAACATGGCGATGCCGGCCGAGACGGCGAAGGTCGCCAAGGGCACCGGCACGGTGAAGGCGATCGACGAGACCGCCGGCACCATCACACTTGAGCATGGACCGATCGCTGAGGCGAACTGGCCGGCAATGACCATGGCGTTCAAAGCCGCGCCGGCGCTGATCGACAGCGTGGCGGTTGGGGACAAGGTTGCGTTCGATCTCGCGCTTAAGGATGGCATCGGCGAGGTAACAGCCATACAGAAACAGTAAGCTGCCGTTGTCGCATTGGATCAGAAAAAGCTCTTGCGAATATCGCCCGCTGGATGATTTTGCGCTGCTCAGCTTCGAGATCGACCGCGCGCTTCACCGCTCAGACCGTGACAGGCAGGTCGGTGCCAGCGATCGCCTCGATCACCCTGCAGTCGCGGGCGCGGCCGCCCTCGCAGGAGACGGCGACCTCCGAGAGCGCGTCGCGCAGTGTCTCGAGCCGGGTGATGCGCGTCTCGATGTCCTGCAAATGCCGACGAGCGATGGCGGCTGCTTCGGCGCAGTCACGTTCGGGCTCATCGGACAATGCGAGGAGCGAACGTATCTCCTCGACCGAGAAGCCGAGTGCGCGACTGTGCCGAACGAACGCGAGGCGGCGGACGTCCGGGATACCATAGGACCGTCGGCCCGAGGCGGTGCGAACCGCGCGCGGAAGCAGGCCGATATCCTCGTAGAAGCGGATGGTGTTGACCTTGGTACCCGTCTGCCGGGCCAGATCGCCGATCGCCAGTCGCTTCGTCATATGCCTTGATCCTCCAGTCACTGGAGATTGTATAGTGATGATGGCTCAAACCAAAGGACTTGCGTTGGCCGAAAAGACCTTCACACCTGCCCTCGGACGCTCTGGCCTTACCGGCGCCTATGATCTCGCCATAAGGTTGTTGACGCGCGAGCGTGCGTGGCGGACGGCACTGCTCGAACAGGTCGCGCCGCGCGACGGCGAGGCGATCATCGATGTCGGCTGCGGCACCGGCAGCTTTGCGATCCTAATGAAACAATGGGCTCCAGGCTCGCGGATTGTCGGACTCGATCCCGATCCAGACGTTCTTGCCCGGGCGGAGGCCAAGGCGAAGAGAGAAGGCGTCGTCATCGAGTGGCGGCAGGGTTACGCAAGCGATGCAGCCGCGTCGGGCAAGCGATTTGATAAGACGGTATCCAGTCTCGTCTTCCATCAGATACCAATGCCCGGCAAGCGAAGCGGGATAGCGGCAATGTTGGCGGCCCTCAAGCCGGGTGGTCAGCTAAATATCGCCGATTATGCACTGCAAGAATCGCTGGTGATGCGATCGCTCTTCCGGCTGACGGTCCAGTGCCTCGGCGGAGTGGCCGATACACAGCCCAACGCCGATGGTGCGATCGAAGCTATTCTGACTGAGATTTCGGGTTCGTCGGTGATCCCGCAACGTGTGGTTCCGACACTCACCGGCGCCATCAGCCCTGTTCATGGTGGAGGCTCCAAAGGGCTTATAACGCGAACCAATTGCAGATAGCCTTGCTTCTACAGTTACTGGAGGTTGTAGAAGCGAACGCATGGCAGATTCAGATGAAGCAGGCGGCTGCGGCTGCACCGGTGACAGCAAGCGGGCCGAGAAAGACCCGGCCTATCGTCGTGCGCTTTGGATCGTCGTGCTGCTCAATTTGGGCTTCGGCGCATGCGAGATCATCGGTGGGTTCATCGCCGATAGTCAGGCGCTCAAGGCTGACTCGCTTGATTTCGTCGGCGATGGAACGATCACGCTTGTCGGCTTGATTGCGCTTGGCTGGGCCGCGGCGGCGCGCGCGCGGATCGCGCTCGTGCAGGGCATCTTCCTGCTGACGCTGGGTCTTGGCGTGATCGGCGTGGCGTTCTGGCGCGCATTGACGGCGGTCGCCCCCGAGGCCGAACTGATGGGCGGCATCGGCGTGGTCGCGCTCCTTGTAAATGTCGTATCGGCGCTTGTCCTCTCGCGATTCCGCGAGGGCGATGCCAACGTGCGGGCGGTCTGGCTGTTCAGCCGCAACGACGCCGTCGCCAATGTCGCGGTGATCGGGGCTGCTGGGCTAGTCGCCTGGACGGGCAGCGCTTGGCCCGATCTGGCAGTGGCGGCCGTTATCGCGCTCCTCTTCCTCCATTCCGCCTACGAGATCCTTCGTGGAGCACGCGCCGAGTTGCGCGAGCATTCACTGGCGGCCTGATTTTTGGAGTTTCCCTGCGTGGCCAGCCTTTTCCGTCTTCCTTTCCTCCTGATTCTATTCGTCGCCCTCAGCGGCTCCATTCCGTATCCCGCGTCTGCGCGCGCGGATACCGGAGAGGTCCAGACCGTTTGGCGGCTTCTCGACTATGTAGCTGTCGACTATGCCGGTGCAGTTTCGAATGGCCGGGTGACCAGCGCCGCGGAATATGCCGAGATGACCGAGTTCTCGGCTACGGTCCAGAGCAGCATCGCGGCCCTGCCGGCAAAGCCCGAGCGTGCCCGGCTGGTTGCCGAGGCGAAGGAACTCCAGGCGGCTATCGCATCCAAGGCAGCACCTGAAGCAGTGGCCCAGAAAGCGCGTGGACTCGCAGGCGACCTGCTCGCCGCTTATCCCGTGCCGCTCGCACCCGCGAAAGCCCCCGATCCGGTGCGCGGCGCCGCGCTCTATGCGGAAAATTGCGCGAGCTGCCACGGGATGAAGGGCGATGGTCACGGCCCTCAGGCAACGAGACTGAACCCGCCGCCGATCGCCTTCACTGATGTCGAGCGCGCGCGCAAGCGCAGCCTGTTCGCGCTCTATCAGGTGATCGGTCAGGGGCTAGATGGCACGGCGATGCAAAGCTTCGCTCAACTGCCTTCCGATGACCGCTGGGCGCTGGCGGCACATGTCGGCGGCTTCGCTTTCAAGGACGTTTCGGCCGGTGAGTGGATCTGGAAGGATGATCCGGCGCTACGTCAGCGCGTCCCTGACCTTCAGGCATTCACCAGCATGACACCCGAGACCCTCGGCCGTGCAATCGGGCAGGACAAGGCGGATGCCGTCTTCGCCTATCTACGTGCGAACCCGCAAGCGCTCGGCGCACCAAGGCCTGCGTCGCTGTCGGTCGCCCGCGAGAAGCTCGTGCAAAGTCTCGCGGCCTATCGCGCGGGAGACCAGCGTAACGCCGAACGGCTTGCGCTCTCGGCCTATCTCGACGGGTTCGAACCGTTAGAGCCGATCCTGACCGCCCGCGACGCGACGCTCATGGCGCGCATCGAGGGCGCGATGGGCGAATTCCGGACCGCCATCGGGCGCGGGGTGTCCGTGGAGGCGCTCGCCCAGAAGGCGGCCGTACTCGAAAGCCTGTTCTCAGATGCCGAAACGGCGCTCTCGCCCGATGCGGCAAGCGACGCCTCGACCTTCATCGGCGCGCTCACCATCCTGCTGCGCGAAGGACTTGAGGCATTGCTTATTGTCGTTGCGATGATCGCGTTTCTGCGCAAGGCGGACCGCCCCGAGGTTCTGCCTTATGTCCATGGCGGGTGGATCGCGGCGCTCATCGCTGGCGGCGCGACCTGGGCTGTCGCGACCTATGCAATCTCGATCAGCGGTGCCAGCCGCGAGCTGACCGAAGGGTTCGGTTCGCTTTTCGCCGCCGTGGTGCTGGTCTCGGTCGGCATCTGGATGCATGGCAAGTCGCATGCCGAAAGCTGGCAGCGCTATATCCGCGAAGCGCTGGGCAAGGCGTTGTCGCGCCGGTCAGCCTGGTTCCTATTCGGCCTCGCGTTTCTCGTCGTCTATCGGGAGGCGTTCGAAACGATCCTCTTCTTCGCCGCGCTCGCGGCACAAGGGAGCGGCAGCATCATCGCAGCAGGCGCCGGGACCGCGGTGGTACTGCTCGGGGTGATTGCCTGGACGATGCTGCGCTACAGCCGCTCGCTGCCGATCGGCAAATTCTTCGCCTATAGCTCAGTGCTCATCGCTGTTCTCGCGGTGGTGCTCGCCGGGAAAGGGACGGCAGCGCTTCAGGAAGCCGGTCTCATCGACATCACGCCGGTCGCGCATATACCAAGGCTTTCGATGCTGGGCATCTTCCCGTCGCTACAGCCTCTACTGCTCCAAATTCTTGCGCTGGCGGTCCTCTGGATCGGGTTCCGTTACAATGATCGGAAGCATGCGTCGAATACGGCTGCCGCCGAGTAAAGCGCGCTGCTATGGCAATCCCGAGGTTCAGCTACCATTTGCTGAAAGCGTCTCGATCAGGGGGCAGCCGGAGCTATCGCCCCCGTCACATGCCCGCACGGTTTCGTCGAGAACCCGCTCCATGCGCTGCAGATCGGCGAGGCGCGCACGGACGCTCTCCAGATGCGCAGCGGCAATCTCACGGGCTTCCGCACAGGACACTTGGCCTTCGGCGGCAATCCCGAGCAGCGCACGGATTTCGTCGAGCGTAAAGCCGAGTTCACGGGCACGACGAACGAAGCGAAGACGGTGGACATCCGTCACGCCGTAACAGCGATAGCAGCCGCGGCGGCCTGCCTTGGGCGTAAGGCCGATCCGCTCATAATAGCGGATCGTCTCGATGTTGCAGCCTGTCTGCCGTGACAGGTCGCCAATCGTGATCACCCCACTGGCCGTCATGCGTCACTCCACAAAAAAGAGCTTGAGTCTGTAGTTGCTACAGACGGTAAGACCGGGACATGACCGGTTCAAGGAGTCGCTGATGTCGATCGATCCGCGTGATGCTGCGCGTCTCGTGCGCGCGCGTGGCGCCGCTGCATTGACGCTGGGCGGTATCGCCGCCGCCTTCAGCGTGGCGTCTTGCTGTGCGTTGCCAGTCGTGCTCATGACGGCGGGTCTCAGCGCTGCATGGCTCGGCGGGATCGCGATGGTGGCCGCGCCATACCGGGTTCTTCTGTTGTGGTTAAGTACGCTCAGCCTCGCTGGCGGCGCGCTGTTGCTCTGGCGGACGCAGCGCTCGGCCATTGCCCGCGCCTCCGACAGAGTCTGCACACCTGGATGGCTGCGTCTCGTCTTGCTGATCGGGCTGATCTCAGGGGCGATCCTGCTGTGGCTGGGCTATTCCTATGTCTGAGCGCCCTCCTCAACTCCAATCGCCGCTCACTTGCCCGCGTTGCGGGTTCGTGAAGACCGAAACCATGCCGACCGATGCGTGCCAATATTTCTACGACTGCACTGGCTGCGGCGCGATCCTGCGACCCAGGCGCGGTGATTGCTGCGTCTTCTGTTCCTATGGCAGCTTGCCGTGCCCGCCAATTCAGATCGAGGGCGAAGATGCGGGTTGCTGCGGCGACGGCTAGGCCAGCGTGCTTGTCAAACGTCCCTGGCGATCCCCGGGCGCTTGGGTGATGCCGACTGATGCCACACTGGCCAGGCGCTGCGCAGGACCTTGACGGCCGAGCGTAGGAAAATGGCGGCAATAGCCGCGCCCACGATGACGTCCGGCCAGGGCGACGCAAATAGGCCGACCAGCGCGGCGGCGACCAGTACTCCGACATTCGACGCGACGTCGTTGCGCGAGCATTCGAAAGTGCTGCTCATGTTCACATTGGCTGTGCGGAAACGCCATAGAAGCGCCAGACAGCTGAGATTCGCGACGAGTGCGACCGATCCCACCTCCAGCATCAGACTGCTCGAAGGCGGCACGCCATGGATGATCTTTATCGCCAGCTCGGCCAATACGGCGATCCCAAACCCGAGGATGATGAAGCCCTTCGCCAAGGCTGCTCCAGCCTCCCAGCGCGGCCCCCGCGAAAGCGCGAACAGGCTCAGCGCATAGACGAAGGCGTCGCCAAGCATATCGACGGAGTCCGCCATCAGCGCCGACGAGCCGGCAATGAGTCCGCCCCCAAACTCGAAAAGGAACATCATGGCGTTGATGATGAGAACGATGATGAGCACGCGCCGCTGATCGCGCCTGGCCGCAAGCCTCGCGAGTTCACTTCCCTTCTTTGAGCAGCAATCGTCCACTTGATGCGTCCTCGACTCGATCAGTGGATTGGGATTATCCACCCTGTATCCACTAGAGGGTCAAGCGGTCGTTGCTTCTCGGCGCGTATGTAACGTGTCGCGTCAACGGCCATAGTAGAGGCGGTTCGGTCATGTTGCTGATCGGTGAACTAGCCCGACGGACGGGAACGAAGGTGGAGACGGTTCGCTTTTACGAGCGTGAGGGGTTGCTGCCGCCCCCCAAGCGTACCGCTGGAAACTATCGGGCTTATTCCAATCGGCATCTCAACCGGCTTTCGTTCATCCGCCGTGCGCGCGATCTCGGTTTTACGCTGGACCAGGTGCGCGAGCTTCTTGACCTCGCCGATGATGCGAACCGATCTTGCGCGGCCGTGGATGCGATCGCGAGCACGCATGTGGCGGAAATCGACCGCAAGATTGCGGATCTGAATGCTCTTCGCGAGGAACTGGTTCGTCTGCTCGATCAATGCGAGCAGGGCACGATCGCCCACTGCCTTATCCTCGATGCGCTCGCGCCGGCTGGGCTTGAGGGGACAGCGCACCGACGCGACGTCTCAGCACCGGACCCCGGACGAGAGTAAATGACGATTCAATTGGACAAGGTTGGATGCACCGGCCCGGGGCTCCAATGCGCTGCTCTTAGCGACGCTTTTCGGCGCGAGGACTTCGCTTGCCAAGCTATTGCTCAGCGATGGCATCAAGCCTTGGATACTAAGCGGCTTGCTTTACCTTGAATCCGGCTTTGGTTTTTCAGCCATCATCTGATCCGGCGCTTCTTGCCGAGCGAATCGAAGCGCCGCTTCATCGCGGCGATTTGCCCTGGCTCATGCTCCCGACCCAGTTCGTCGTACATTTTTGCCCCTTTCTGGTCATGTTTGGACGTGCATCATCGACACGCTCACGCAGAAGCATCGATCCGGAAGGCAACCTCAAGGAGTACATTGTCTGTGCTGCCTCGGCATCACGCTCGATGATAAGAGTTCACAATTTTGAGACCCTTGCCATTTCTCTATAAATAACCAAGTTTTTGGTAGTTAATGATAGATGGCGATCTGCATGAGTAAAGAGATTACGAGAGTTCAAAGATAACTGCATGCATATTTACACATTTGTTTTGAAATATTCGGAGTGTTTTCGCCAAAATCGATCAATGATACACCATTACATCTATGATGCAAGATGACATACGGCGTCGCGGATTGATCGATATCGCAATTTTCTCTTTCCTTCCGGTAACAATGGCGATAGGGCCTGGAAATATGAAGGGGCTGTTCGCGCTCATTATAGGTCTTTTTGTCGCCACCGGCATGGTGGCGGGATCGATGGCGCATGCGGCGGAAATGGGTGGAGGCCGCGCTGCTATCGCTTCGGTGAGCAGCTGCTTCAATTCGCCCAACGAAGCCAAGGATGGCGCCGAGCAGGGTAAAAGCTCCCCATCGGAAGACGGCAAATCTCTGGTGAAATTCCATGCTTGCCATGGTCATCATATCAGTGTGCCGGTCGAGCCTGCGGGCGACGAGGTGATGTTGACGAAAGTCGAAATTCTGCCTGCGGAACCAAGCTCGGGCCTTGCGCCGCCAACATTCATCGGCACCTTCCGCCCTCCAATCGCCTGACAGCCCAATTGGCTGCGCCTGACTGCAAACAGGTGCGCACCTTTGGATTGTCAGGAGTTCCTTCTTCATGCATCGCAAAACTGCCGCCGCCACGGCCGCGGCGCTCGTGGCCGCATTTGCAGCCGCGCCCGCTGCCGCGCAGGCGACAACGTCCGAAATGGCCGGGCCGCCTGCGCCATCGATGGCACCATCGGTCCGAACGGGACCGCTTCCTGCAAAGCTGACGCTTAGCAAGGCACTGGAGGAGGCAGAAGCGCGCTCCCCTGCGCTTGCCGCCGCAAGAGCTGAGGTTGATGCCGCGCGCGGCCGGCTGCGCCAGGCGAAATTTCGCTTCAATCCGGTCCTGAACGTCGAGGTCGAGAACTTCGCCGGCACGGGTCCTTATTCGGGCTTTAACGGAACCGAGACGACGGTCTCAGTCAATCAGCGGCTCGATATCGGTGGGCGGCGCAAGGCGCGCATGACGCTTGCCGAAGCCGAACTCGCAGCCCAGGAATACCGCTTCGCGATCGCCCGCGCTGATCTCGGACAGCAGGTCCGTAATCTGTTTGCGTTGGGTGTATCGGCGCGTGACAATCTGGCGCTTGCGAGGGAAAATGAGGCACGGGCGCGTGAGTTGACGCGCATCGCACGCGAACTCGTCGATGCGGGAAAGGAGCCGCCACTTCGGGGGCTCAGAGCAGAGGCGGCACTGGCCCAGGCGACCGCGGCTCTGCGCACGGCCGAAGCCGATGAGGTCACCGCCCGGCGTTCGCTCGCGGCGATTTTCGGTGTCGATATTCCGCCGACAGAACTGGTTGGCGGTGACATGCTGCCGCCGCCCAGATCAGTTGATGCCATGGCCACGCTCGATGTGCGGCTTGCCGAAGCCGAACGCGTAATTGCTGAGGCACAATTGCGCCAGGCACGCGCCGAGGGCCGCCTTGATCCTTCGGTTGGAGTGGGCGTACGCCAGCTGCGCGAGACTGGTGATCGGGCACTGATCGCAAGTTTATCCGTCCCTCTCCCAGTGTTCGATCGCAACCAGGGCAATGTGGCGGCGGCACGGTCAGGTACGCAGGCGGCGGAAGCACGCCGAAACAACGTTCTCGCCAACACCCAAGCCCAAATCGCCAACGCCCGTTCCGTGCTTGCCGCTGCCGAAGCTCGTGTAACGGCCCTCGAAGGCAGCGGCATTGGCCAGGCACGCGAGGCGTTGCGGCTTGCCCAACTCTCCTATCGGGCCGGCAAGTCATCGTTGCTCGAGCTGCTCGACGCTCAGCAGGCCTATGCCTCGACACAAGCCGAACTCATCGCGGCACGACGTGCTCGCGCAGAAGCCCAGGCAACTCTGGAGCGTCAGGCAGCGACCGCCAACGATGTGGAGACCAGTCAATGAGCGAACTTGTCTCGATAGATACCAGCCCCTTGGTGTCACCTTTGGCCGTCGCTCGTGCAGCTGAGTCCATCGAAGGATTTGGTGCTGCATCCGATCGCAATAACGCAAAGCCCGTTGTGACCCTTGCGACGTATTCCGCAGCGCGCTCTTGCAATGTCCTTCCCTTACGGCTCGCGGCAACGCGCGACCCAGCGCAGCCGGCCCAGATGAAATTCGGAGATGCTAAATGATCACTCAGAATAGACGCCTCCTCGGCGGGGTGGGTGGCGCCGTCCTGCTTGCGGCCGTCGGCGGCTTCACGGTTGCTCGCTGCACCGCAGACCCGGCCGCAGAAGCGCAGAAGTCCAGTATCGGTGAGGACAGTGCGGAAGCCCCGCCGAGCAGCCTCGCGATGACGGACGAGGCGATCCGCGCCGCCGACATCGCCGTTGAGGCGGTCCGTTCGGGCGGCCTTGGCTCTGAAATTCCCGCCCAAGCTACCGTCACGGCCGCGCCAAACGGCGAGGCGATCGTCACGGCGCGCGCGGGCGGCGCGGTCACTCGCGTGTTCAAGCGGCTCGGCGATCCTGTAAAGGCCGGCGAGGGGCTCGCGGTCGTGCAGAGCCGGGATGCTGCCCAGATCGCGGCCGATCGGACGGCGGCAGACGCGCGTGCAGTCCTTGCCCAGCGCAATCTTGCCCGGGAACGCCAACTCTACGAGCAGAAGGTATCAGCTCGCGTCGATTATGAGCGGGCGCAGGCGGAAGCTGCGGCTGCCTCGGCCGAAGCCCGGCGCGCCCAGGTCGCAGCAAGCGCCGCGAACGTCACCCGCGACGGCAGCGGCGTGATTGTCGCCAGCCCGATCTCCGGCCGCGTCACGGCGGCAAGCATCAGCGTGGGAGCGTTCGTGCAACCCGAAACCGAGCTGTTCAGGGTGGCCGACCCGCGGCAAATCCAGGTTGAGGCGGCCGTTGGCCCGCTCGATGCGCAGCGCCTCGCTGCCGGCGACACGGCAATCGTCGAGCTTCCCGACGGCCGGACGATCGATGCGCGCGTGCGATCGATTACGCCCACGCTGAGTGGCGAGACTCGCGCCGCCACGGCGGTGCTCGATGTGCGTGACTCCGCCCTCGTGCCGGGCCTTGCGGTCCGGGTGCGGCTGAGGCCGAGCCGCGGCGATGTTTCCGGCGCGATCGTTGTGCCCGAGGAAGGTCTTCAGTCGCTGGAAGGCCGCGACGTGGTGTTCGTGCGAACCAAGCAGGGGTTTCGTGCACAGTCCGTCACGATCGGGCAGCGCAGCGCCGGCAGGGTTGAAGTCACGTCGGGCCTGAAGCCCGGCCAGATGATCGCAACCAGGAACGCATTCCTGCTCAAGGCCGAGCTCGGCAAGGGCGCGGGCGAGGAGGAATAAGCCGTGATTGCAAGTCTCATTGCGCTTGCCGTTCGCCAACGCTGGGCGGTTCTGTTTTTCTTCCTCATCGTCGCCGGGCTCGGCGTCTGGCAGTTGACCAAGCTGCCGATTGATGCGGTGCCCGACATCACCAATAAACAGGTGCAGATCAACACCGTCGATCCGCGACTTTCGCCGGTCGAGATCGAGAAGCTCGTAACCTATCCCGTCGAGATCTCGCTCGCCGGTATTCCCGGGCTCGAAACGACACGCTCGATTTCGCGTAACGGGTTCAGTCAGGTCACGGCGATCTTCACCGACTCGACCGACCTCTATTTTGCCCGTCAACAGGTTGGCGAGCGTTTGCGCCAGGCAACCGAGAATCTTCCCGACGGTGTTCAGCCGCAGATTGGCCCCGTGACGACCGGACTTGGCGAAGTCGTCATGTATACCGTCGGTTACAAAAATCCCGATGGCAAGGGCGCCAAGAAAGTCGCCGGACAGCCTGGCTGGCAGCCGGACGGTAGCTACCTCACAGCCGAAGGCGACCTGCTTACCGACGAGATCGCCAAAGCCGGCTATCTGCGCACCGTGCAGGACTGGATCATCAGCCCGCAATTGAAGGCCGTGTCCGGCGTCGCGGGCGTGGACTCGATCGGCGGCTACGCAAAAACTTTCGTGGTCGAGCCCGATCCAACCAAGCTCACGAGCTTCGGTATCTCCTATAGCGAGCTTGGCGAAGCGCTGGAGAAGGCCAACCTCGCGGTCGGAGCAAATTACTATAATCGCGCAGGCGAGGCCTATCTCGTCCGCGTCGACGCCCGAGTGCGCTCGGTCGACGAAATCAGGAATGCCGTCGTGGCAACGCGCGGCGGTGTTCCAATCACCGTCGGGCAGATCGCCAATGTCAGGATTGGCGGCGACCTACGCACAGGCGCCGGCAGTATGAACGGTGAAGAAGCCGTGATCGGCACCGTGCTCATGCTCATCGGCGAGAACAGCCGAACCGTCGCGCAGGACGTCTCGGCCAAGCTGAACGAGGTATCGAAGACACTGCCCCCCGGCGTTGAGGTGAAGATCGTTCTCGACCGCGCCAGTTTGGTCAACGCGACGGTGGGAACGGTCGAGCGCAACCTGACCGAAGGCGCGTTGCTTGTTGCGGCTTCGCTGTTCCTGCTGCTCGGCAACTGGCGCGCGGCGATCATCGCCGCCCTCGTCATTCCTTTCTCCTTCCTGATGATGGCGATGGGGATGAATGTCTTTCGAGTGCCTGGGAACCTGATGAGTCTTGGCGCCCTGGACTTCGGCCTGATCGTCGATGGCGCGGTGATCATCATCGAGAACTGTCTGGCGCGCCTCGCGCACCGACAGGAGCATGAAGGGCGGCTGATGACACTTCGGGAGCGGCTCGAGGAAACGATGCATGCCGCGCAGGAGATGATCAAGCCGACCGTGTTCGGGCAGGCGATCATCCTTCTCGCCTTCTCGCCGCTGCTGATGTTCACGGGCGTCGAGGGCAAGACCTTCTCGCCGATGGCGATCACGATCATGCTGGCGCTGGTCGCCGCGTTCATCCTGACGCTTACGCTGGTGCCGGCACTCGTGGCGTTGCTCATCCGTGGACGGGTTGCCGAAAAGGAAGTGTGGCTGATCCGCAAGACCAAGGATCGCTATTTGCCGCTCCTCGACAAGGCGATCGCGCGTCCTTGGCCGTTCATCGTTGGCGGGCTGGCCTTCTTTCTCGCGGCGGTTCCGGCTTTCGGGCTGCTCGGCTCGGAGTTCATCCCGCAGCTCGATGAGAAGAATATGGCGCTTGCCTCCACGCGAGTTCCATCTGTCAGCCTTGAGCAGTCGCTGGTGATGCAGCGCAAAGTCGAAGAGGCGGTCAAGAAGCTGCCTGAGGTCGAGTTGATGTTCTCCAAGACCGGCACCGCCGAGGTCGCGACCGACCCGATGCCGCCCAATATTTCCGATGGCTTCGTCATCCTGAAGCCGCAGGATCAATGGCCGGCGGGCGTCGAGACGAAGGCCGACGTGATTGAGCGCGTCGAGAAGGCGGCAGGCGGCCAACTCGGCCAACTCTACGAAGTCAGTCAGCCGATCGAACTGCGCTTCAATGAACTGATCGCTGGCGTGCGCGGCGACGTGGCCGTCATGCTCTATGGTGACGATCTCGACAAGATGTCGCAGGTGGCCAACGAGATGGTCCGCGTGCTGCAATCGATCCCAGGTGCGGCCAGCGTGAAGGCGGACCAGGTCGGCGGTGCGCCAATGCTCGACGTGAAGCTCGATCGCGCGATGATCGCGCGCTATGGGCTGACCGTACAGGAGGTCGCCGATACTGTTGCGGCGGCGCTCGGCGGGCGAGAATCGGGACTGCTCTACGAAGGCGACCGGCGCTTCGACATCACGGTCCGCGTACCGGACGCGACGCGGGTCAATCTCGATGACATCCGTTCTCTTCCGGTACTGCTGCCGCAGGACGGCGCAGATGCGCGGAAGCAGGTGCCGCTCGCGCAGGTCGCGCGGATTCAACTCACCGAAGGTCTGAACGAAGTCAGACGGGAGAACGGCAAACGGAGGATTGCGGTGCAGGTCAACCTCGAAGGTCGTGATGCGGGATCGTTTGTCCAGGAGGCGCAAGCCAAGATCGCGCAGGTGAAGCTGCCCGCCGGTTACTACCTCACGTGGGGCGGCCAGTTCGAGAGCCTCCAAGCAGCGTCTCAGCGACTGTCGATTGTAGTGCCTCTGTGTTTCGCCGTGATCTTCGTGCTGCTCTACATGGCCTTGGGCGGTATCGGCCGGGCACTGGCGGTCTATCTGGCGATACCGCTCGGGCTTGCCGGCGGCGTGTTCACGCTCGCAATGACAGGCATCAACTTCTCAGTCTCGGCAGCCGTTGGCTTCATCGTCTTGGCCGGTGTGGCAGTGTTGAACGGCCTGGTTGTGATGACCGCGATCCGCGAACGGCTCGAAAGCGGTCGGCCGCTGGCGGAAGCAATCCGCGAGGGTATGGCCGAGAAGATGCGAGCGGTGGTGATGACCGGGTTCGTGCCGGCGATCGGCTTCGTGCCAATGGCGCTCGCGCACGGCACCGGCGCCGAAGTCCAAAAGCCCCTGGCGACGACCGTCATTGGCGGACTCATCGCCGCGACCGTCCTGACGCTGCTCGTGCTCCCAGCGATCACCAAGGTGGTGCTGGGCATCAAGTGGAACTGGCGCCGCAAGGACCGCCAGCCCGAAGGCCTTGACGTCCCAGCAACGGAATGAAGGAGAGGAATATGGGCAAGTCGATCAAATTGCTGCGAATATACACCGACGAAGCCGCCTATATGGGGGATCGCAACGTCTACGAGTATATCGCCTCGCTGGCGCGCGAAAAGCAGCTGGCAGGGGTGACCGTGCTCGAGGCACTGATCGGCTTTGGCCATTCGCCTCGCCTTCATCGAGGCCATGTTCTGGAAAGCCGCCGGGCCATCGTCATCGAGATCGTCGACGAGGAAGCCAAGCTGAGAGACTTCGTCGCGGCGCTCGATGACGTTCCTGACGTCGGGCTCATGACGCTCGAAAAGGTCGAAATTTTGGGCGGGAAGGCCGAACAGGCCATCCCGAAAACAGACGAATGACCTACGCCGGGTCCCGAGGCGAAGCGCTTGGTTCGCCAAGGGCAGTTTGGGCGCGACATGCTTGCAGGCCGCCCCAAGCCTCCTCCCGACGGGCGCGAACACCCGGCGAGACGCTTGGGATAACGACACATGTTTACGGTCGAAAACTCGATTTTGTTACCCACACCCCTGGCGCGGGTCTGGCGGCTGATTGTCGATGTGGACCGCTATTGCGATTGGCATCCTTTCATAACGCTCCAGAGCGACCCGGTGGATCCCAGGAAGGTCACCTGTACCTATTGGAAGCCAGGCAACGCAGCCCCGCTTTTTTCGGCCACTGGAACAATTGTTCACCTCGACCGGCCGTCCGATTTTGCCTGGCGAACGGGGATCCGAGGCGTGATCGAGGTCGAGGAGGGCTATCATTTGGAAAAGTTAGCTCAGGGCACCCAACTCACCCATCGTCTGTCCTGTTCGGGACTGGGTTCGTGGCTCGGACTTGTGATCTTGAAGCGGGGCTTCCGACGCTCCCTCGTGAGGGCCGACGAATTGCTGACGACCCATCTGCGGCGGGGGACCACGATCTCCCGCTATTCGCATCGGGTCGGTCGACATCATTAAGACGCTGCTCCGCGAACAGCCGCCAGGTTACCGCAGGAGGCAAGTGCAGGCGTCCACCTTACTCCACAAGCTCTCCGGCTTGGCGACATCGGCATCGCCGATGCCGTCATCATGAGGTGCGGGCGTTCGATCTCGCCCGCACCTCACCAATGAACATGGGCTGAGCGGTCGTGGGGCGAGCACGCAACGAATGGCGCCAGCGGGCTTAGGGAAGGAAGCATGAAAGATCATCTGCGTCTCGATATTCCGCTCCTCCTTCCGGATGTTCCGGACGAGGCTGATCAGTGTCTTGACCGGCTTACCTCCGACCTAAAAGGCCGGCAGGGGATCGATGAAGCGCACATCATTGCCGCTAACGCCGACAACCCCGCGCAACTCTGCATCCATTATGATCCGGACGTGCTGCCGCTGGAACGCGTGCGACAGGTCGCAAGATCTGCCGGAGCCTCGCTGACGGAGCAGTACCAGCACCTGCTTTGGTCGGTCGATGGCCTGGGCCATCCCCGGCGCGCGCGCACCGTAAGCGATCGCCTTCGGCAGCTACCCGGCGTCGTCGAATCCGAAGCCAGTGCCGCAGGGACAATCCGCGTCGAACTCAGCCGCGCCGAAATCACCGCCAATGATATCAGTAGTGCGCTCGCCGAAATGGGCGTCCGCCGGCGGACGGGCGCGTCCGCCGAGCGCGCACTGCCACGGGAACCGCACGATCATGCCGGCCATGATCATGGCAATCATGCGGCTGCGGAAAGTAACAGCGACGACCATGAGCATATCCATGGCGGCATCTTCGGCCCCAATACCGAACTGATCTTCGCACTTCTCTGCGGCGCTATCCTTGCTACCGGATTTGCGATCGAGAAACTGACGACCTTTCCCGCTTGGATTTCTCTCGTCTGTTACCTCGCTGCCTATGTGTTAGGCGGTTGGTTCACCCTGCGGGAAGCGATCGAGAACCTACGGCTTAAGCGGTTTGAGATCGACACACTGATGCTTGTCGCCGCGGCTGGAGCGGGTGCGCTCGGCGCCTGGGCAGAGGGCGCGCTTCTGCTCTTCCTGTTCAGTCTAGGCCATGCGCTTGAGCATTATGCCATGGGGCGGGCCAAGCGCGCCATTGAGGCGCTCGCCGAGCTGGCGCCACAAACCGCCATGGTGCGCCGTGACGGCAGCGTCAGCGAGGTGCCGGTAGAGGATCTGGTCGTCGGCGATACCGTGGTGGTAAAACCGAACGAGCGTTTGCCTGCGGACGGGTTCGTTGTTGTCGGCCGCTCCAGTGTCGATCAGTCACCCGTGACCGGCGAAAGCGTGCCGGTCGACAAGGAGCCTGTCCCGGACCGATCGCAAGCAGCTGCGCGACCGGACAAATTGCCCGCGCAGCACCGGGTGTTCGCCGGGACAATCAATGGGCCGGGCGCGATTGAGATCGCCGTGACTCGCCTTTCCACCGACACTACGCTTGCCAAAGTAGTGAAGATGGTGAGCGAGGCGGAAACGCAAAAATCGCCCACGCAACGCTTCACCGACCGGTTCGAGCGCGTGTTCGTACCGTCCGTTCTCGGCGGCGTCGTGGTTCTCCTGTTCGCCTGGGTGGTCATTGATGAACCAGTCCGGGACAGCTTCTATCGCGCAATGGCGGTGCTGGTGGCGGCGAGTCCCTGTGCGCTTGCCATCGCCACGCCGAGCGCGGTGTTGTCCGGCGTGGCGCGCGCTGCACGCGGCGGAGTTCTGATCAAAGGCGGCGGACCACTTGAAAGCCTTGGTTCGCTCACCGCGCTCGCGTTCGACAAAACGGGAACGCTCACCGAAGGCCGGCCGCGCATCACCGACATTGTTTCGGCCAAAGGCGTCGAGGATGACGAGCTCATGACGGTTGCCGTGGCGGTCGAGAATCTGAGCGACCATCCGCTCGCCGCTGCTATCGTACGCGACGGGCGCCAGTTTCTCGACGAGGAACCCATTCCTGCCGCCCATGATCTTAACAGTCTTACCGGCCGTGGCGTTCGGGCACGGGTCAATGGCGAAGCCGTCCTCATCGGCAAGGCTGAAATGTTCGGGAGCGACGGGATCGCTCCGCTCTCCAGCGAGATGGCGAAGGCAATCGAACGCCTGCGTGAGCAGGGACGAACCACGATGGTGGTGCGAATGGGCGACCGCGACCTGGGTGTGATCGGGCTGATGGATACGCCGCGGGTTGCGGCCAAAGCCGCCATCGATCGGCTGAAGTCTTTGGGGATCAGTCGAATGATTATGATCTCGGGCGACAACCAGCGCGTTGCCGCCGCTATCGCTGCAGATGTCGGGGTCAACGAGGCTTGGGGCGACCTGATGCCCGAGGACAAGGTCGATGCGATCGAAAAGCTTCGGAAGGAAATGCCCGTCGCGATGGTTGGAGATGGCGTTAACGACGCGCCTGCCATAGCCAATGCGACCGTCGGCATCGCCATGGGCGCCGCGGGCTCGGATGTCGCGCTGGAGACGGCAGATGTGGCGTTGATGGCGGACGATCTGGCGCATCTGCCGTTCGCAGTGGGACTGAGCCGCCAGACTCGCTGGATCATTCGGCAAAATCTCGTCGTCAGCTTGGGTGTGGTTGCGCTGCTAGTTCCGGCAACCATCCTCGGATTGGGCATTGGACCCGCGGTCATGGTTCACGAGGGATCGACGCTCCTGGTGGTCTTCAACGCGCTGCGTCTCCTCGCCTACCGCGACAACGCGGAGGCGGCATGATGGCTGGGCTGAGGTGGTCCCGCCTTCTTGGACGGTTTGGCGGCTGAGTTAAGCTAATCCCGGTTGTCGTTCATGCCGCCTGTTTGATCATCAGATCATGGGGGGCATGCCCCCCATGATCTGATTGCCCCATCCGCCGATAGGCCTCAACCGGGGTT
>JAFKFN010000026.1 GCA_017308255.1 Altererythrobacter sp.
CCGATGCAGACCGGCATGTGGGCCGATGAGGACGGCGCCGCCCGCGTCATCGCCGGCTCGCCCGAGACGTTCAAGGCGGGCATTCCGCTGCAGAAGCTGGCGACGCCCGAAGACATCGCCGAGGCGGTGGTCTTCCTGCTGTCCGACCGCGCCGCCCACATCACCATGACCGACCTCTATGTCGACGGCGGGGCCACGCTGCGCGCCTGATCCTGCCGCTCAGACCTGCCTTCAGGACAGTTTCGCCTCGACGATCCGGGCGAAGACCGAGGCCACGTTCGGCAGCAGGTCGTCGTTGAAGTCATAGGCGGTCTGGTGGACCATCGTCCCGCCCTGGCCGACGAAGAAGTAAGCCCCCGGCGCGATCTGCAGCATATAGGCGAAGTCGTCGGTGAACGGATACGGCTTCAGGTCGCGATGCACCCTGTCCGCGCCGAACACGCCGCCCGCCGCCGCCGCCGCCACATCGGCCTGAGCGGCGGCGTTGAACACAGGCGGTACGCCCGCCGTCTCGCGCACCGTGACGGTGCAGCCGGTCATGACGCCGACGCCCGCGCAGATGGCCTGAAGCTTTTCCCACATCGTCTCGATCACTTCGGATGAGGTGGCGCGCAGGGTGCCCGCCAGACTGGCTTCGTGCGGCACGACGTTGTGCGACGACCCGGCCTGAAGCTTGGTGACGGTGATCAGGGCGGGCTCCATCGGGTCGACATGACGGCCGACGATGGACGAGATTTCCGAGGCCACGCGCACGGCGGCCTGAACGGGGTCTTTCGTCTTGTGCGGGGCGGCGCCGTGGCCGCCGACGCCCTGAATGTCGATCTCCCACACCTTATAGCCGTTCATGGTCGGGCCGGTGTGGACCGCCGCCTCGCCCAGCGGCAGCAGCGGCATGTTGTGGTAGCCGTAGACCTCGTCGCACGGATAGCGGTCGAACAGGCCGTCCTTGATCATGGCGACGGCGCCCAGACCCGTCTCTTCCGCCGGTTGGAAGATCAGCACCACGCGGCCGCGCGCGGGCGGATTGGCGGCCAGATG
>JAFKFN010000015.1 GCA_017308255.1 Altererythrobacter sp.
TAGCGCGAGACGGCGCAGCCGGCTCGCGCGTAGGGGAAGGCTTTCCCCTCCCGGATACTCCACCGCCGCGTGCATCGCACAGCCCTGACCGGCAGCGACGCAGTCCCGGCGACGTGATAGTCATGTCAGACGATCCTGCCCCTCGACTCGGAGTCGGCGATGCGCGTTCTCATCCTCGACGGTCATCCCGATGACGGCCGTCTGGTCAGCCACCTGCTCGACCACTTCCAGGCCGCACTTGGCCCGGACGCCGAGGTCGAGCGCATCGCGGTGCGCGATCTTGCCTTCGATCCGGTCCTGCATGGCGGCTACAAGACCGTGCAGCCGCTCGAGCCGGACCTCGATCGCATCACAGCCGCCATCGCCGCCTGCGATCATCTGGTTGTCGGCTTCCCGATGTGGTGGGGTAGCGAGCCCGCCCAGCTCAAAGGGTTGCTCGACCGCGTGCTGCTTCCCGGCTTCGCCTTCCGCTACCACAAGGACGATCCCTTCTGGGACCGGCTGCTTGCCGGACGCTCGGCCGACGTTATCATGACGATGGACACGCCAAGCCTGTATCTCCGCTTCGCCTACGGCAACCCGGTCGTGCGCCGCTGGCGCGGCCAGATTCTCGGCTTCTGCGGCTTCAAGCCGCTGCGGTTTACGAAATTCGGCCCCGTCCGCCAGGACGGCGTCGAGAAGAACATCGCGGCGTGGCGCCACAAGGTCGAGCGGTTGGCGGCGTCCGCGTCCAGACTGCGCCGCGGAACGAGACGGACGGCGGACTCAACCGCCGAATGCGGGATCTGACGGCGGCGGCCTGTCGCAAGCGCCTTGGCAATGTTCCTTGTTTGTTCCATCCTACACGCTTGCGAATCGAGGAATAAGGAACGGGGTTATGAGCGTGATGATCCGCGGGGAGGACCGGACGAGACTGAAGGTGATGGGCGACATTGAGGCCGAGCTGGCGGTTCCCGCCGACGCGGCCGGTCGCTGCTGGCTCTCTTTCTCGGACGGCACGCTGGTCGAAGCCGCCTATGGTGACGATGATGCCTGCCGTTTCGCGGTCAGTCAGGAGGGCGCCGCCATAGCCCGGATACAGCGCGACGGCGACCGCGATATCCTCCGTCTCGACTGGCGGGTGGAATGGGTGACGGTCGCCGCCGACGGAAACGCCGCCCGCGCCACTGAGGCACGGGAGCTCATGCCAATGCTGCCAGGACTTTTGGGCGAGTTGGCCTACTAGGTTGGCGTGCAGTCAAGGAGATGGGAAATTCGCCGTCTCGTGGTAGGTTCTGAAGCATGTATGCAACGCTTCCTCTTGGTCGCTTGGTTTCCGTGCTGGTATGGCCTTTCGGACTGATCCTCGTCGGGTTGATCGCATTCTGGCAATTCCCGGCTTCTCCGCTGGCCTGGATCAGAACGATCGGGACGGCAGCGACGATATGGGCGTTGGCGCTCCTCCTGCTTGCCGGATCATCGGGCCGGTTCGCGCCCTGGCGCGTCCTCTGGCACTGGTTCCCGGTTTTCAATCGCTGGTTCTTCCCCGACCTCAACGGGACGTGGGAGGGAAAGACCTCGTCGAACTGGCCGGTGGTCAAGTCGATGCTCGATGCGGCGACCAGCGCCGGCGGCCTCGATGCGGCGACGCTTGAAACTATTCCGCTCCAGGATGATGCGATCACCGTCACGGTTAAGGCTTCGCTGTTTTATTTCCGGCTGACGGCTAAGCTGTCGAATACCGGCGGGACGTCGCATTCCCGAACAGCGCTGGTCGCCAAGGATCCACATCACGACGGGTTTCAGCTTCAGTATCTCTTCAGCCAGGACACGCCCGACGCCGGATTCACCGACGACGCATCCCATTTGGGTGCCGTGACGGCCGACCTCGACCTCGATGACTGGGAGATGAACGGCTACTATTGGACCCGCCGCAAATGGCGCGCGGGGCTCAGCACGGCAGGTAAGCTGACGCTACGCCGGGTCGCCAGGTAGATCGACGCCGGCCGGGGGCAGAACATGCCCCGATGTGCCATCATGGACCACCACCGTCAGCCCATCGGGCGGCGGGAGCTGTCCGACAATGACGAACACGAAGCCGCCGAGACGGTGCCTGGACAGGCGAACCCGGCTCGACATCGTCGCATGATCGCGACCGGAAGGTGTCGGGCTGCGCTCGGGATGCGTATGCCAGTCGCCGATATAGTGCAGCTTGCGGGCGAACATGGCGTCGATCTCGTCCTGCTCGCCGGTGCGGTCGGGCTCGAAGAAGGTGCGCCCACGCTTGTCGTTGGGCCCAGGGCCGGTCGCTTCGCTCACGACGATGCACTGCCCGTCGATCCGGGCGAAAAGCTGGCCGCCGGCTTCGCGGTGCCAGAAGCGAAGCTGACGATACCGGGCGAAATGATCGAGCACGGCTGGCTCGAAATGGATCACGTCGCCCGAGGCGCCGATCGGATAGCGTAGCATCAGCGGCCGCTCTTAGCGCAGACGGGACAGGCGAGATCGTGCCGCCAGGAACGCTCTACCATCGTCGCCGAGGGCCGGCCCGCCGTCGCCGCGCGCCAATCGTCGGTCCAGGCGCCACTCGACCGGGCCATCGCCGCCTCGCGTCCGCTGACGATCCGGTAGGCGCCGCCGTCAGCGCGGCCGAGCAGATGGTCGAGCGCCAAATCGGCCGCCATGCTGGCGATCGCGGTAATTTCCGACGCGCCGTAGGGCTGGAAATAGTTGCCGCAGGCCGCCTCACGCTGGAGCGTTGGAACCGCAAATTCCGCCGCCCGGAACAGCGCCTCCCCGGTCGGCGAGAGACCGCAGGCGAGACAGCCGCCGATCTTGCCGATGAGGACCGCGTGGCCTGCGGCCGCGTGCGGCTCGGCCCATGCATAGAGGATCGTCGCGGGGTGTCCCGTTTCAAGCTGACGGGCATTGAGTTCAGCTTCGTGCGACCAGCTCCCGATGGTCGAAACCACTAGATTCGCCTGCGCGAAGATTTCGGGCCGCTCGACCGCGAGCTTCTGCCAGCCGGAAGGATGGCCGGCGGCGCGCGAATGGGGAAAGTCACGCTGGAGCCGCTGCGCCAACGCCGTCGCCTTGTTCAGCCCGTTCTGATTCGCGCCGAGCGCGTGACGGCTCGTGTTCTCCAGCTCCATGCGGTCGGGATCGATGAGGTCGATTTCGGCCACGCCGGCTTGGGCGAGCAATCGGGCGATCGGCGATCCAAGCGAGCCGCAGCCGACCATCACCACGCGCGAAATGCGGAGCGTCGTGAGATCGGCATTGCCGTCGCGCCCGTGAATCCACCAGGGGTCGGCGCGCTCGACGCGATGGCGCGCGAGGACGCCGTGGCGCGCCTGCTCCACAACGACGGCAGGCGGCGCCTTGCCCTTGCGAAACCCTTTGGTCCCTTTCGGCCCGCCGCGGCCATGCCGCTTGCCGGGCTTGATCGTCACCGCCGCAAAGCACGGTCCGTTGTCGGCCTCGGCGCCGAGCAGGATGACCCAATCCTGCTGTTCGAGCCCGAGGAAGACGTCGAGTGCGGCAGCCGCAGGCTCGCCGAGCCGCGCGGCCAAGGCGCGCACGTCATCGGGTGTGTTCGGATATTCAGAAGGAAGCAGCGGCTGGTCGAACCACAGGAGCTGCGCGGACGAGCATTCCGCGCCATGCGGCAGTCCCTTGCCCGCCCGATTGGTCAGCCAGGCATTCAGCGCCGCGCGATCCTCCGCGACGAAATAACCCGCCTTCGAGCGCCACAGCTTGACCCGGCGCGTGTCACCGCATGGATCCACCAGGCTGCGGATCAGGTCGCCTTTCGCGGTGGGATTCCAATAGGAAAGGAACTCGCTCTGGAACTCCCTGGGATTGGTGCCCGCGATGCCTTGCTCGAGGATTTCGACGGCTCCGCCGAGCACGGCCTTCACGATGGCGAGCGGTTGGCTGTGGTCGAGCTCGTCGCTGTCTTCAACGATGCAGAGCCGTCCGTCCTCCTCGACATGCGGATAGCTCGGAAAGGCGGGCGGCTCGGCCAGCGCGACTCTCGGCCGGCTGCGCGGAAAGCGGGCGTCGATGACAAGGTCCAGCGCTGTCGGCTGGTCGAGTATGGCGACGTTCAACCGCCAGCCACAGCGCGCGCCCTTCGCCGTATAGCGTTGCAGCTCGCCTTCTGTGAGCGGGCGAGCGCCCGTGTTGGCCGCCAGCCACTTTCCGATCCTGGTTTCGATGTCCGCTTGAGCCGCGCCAGGCGCTTCAGCCATAGCGGCCGTCGCCACCCTTCTTGACGGCTTCGCGGGCATCGGGCTGGTCGGCGAAATCCTTGAGGATGCCGGACTGGAGAATAGTCGGTGCACCGATCGGCGCTTCTATTACGACGAGATCTTCATCGTCGGGAAGATAGTCGCCTAAGGCAGCGCGCAGGTGCTCGATCACCGTGCCGGACTGGTTGGCGGCCAGCGCCGCGTCGATCCGCGTCACGAGGCAGCGCGCCTTGGCGATGAAGTCCGCGCGGCATTCGTAGGCCCAGCCTTCATCGAGATACTGTCCGTGGACCACTGGGTTTGGAATGCGGCGTTCCAGCAACTCCGGGAGGCGCTTCGCCACCATCTGAAGCGCGAGATCGTCGCGATTCTCCGCGATCAGGGCAGCAGCCTCGTCATACGCCGCAACGACGCACGCCATCAGCGCGATCGAGCTGAGACGGCAGCCGGTCCAGTTATGATCGCGCCACCCCTTCAGGTAGCGGCAGACGCGCCGCAGTTGCTGCCCATGTGCGTTGATCGCGTCCTGAAACCAGTCTTCGAGCTTGCGCGGATCGGACGGCTTCCAGCCTTCCTCGCGATGCGCGAGCATGATTTGGTCGGTGGGCAGGCGGGGATAGATCTGCTCGGCGAAGGAAACATTCTCGTCGAGCATCCTCGTGTCGAATTGCAACGAGGCGGCAGCTTTTTCGAGCAGCTCCTCGAACTCATCGTCGGGGATGGCGTAGAGTGCGAGATCGACATGCGCGTCGTCGTTGATCTCGACGCGCACGCAGGAAGGCTTGTTGGTGATGAGCGTCCAACCGTTGCGGTCACACAAGGGGGCAAGGATGCGCTCGACCGCGGTGAAGTAGCCGGCGCTCGCGACGATGGGATGGGCGCCGCCATTCTGGCTCAGAAACGACACCGGCAGGAAGACGCCGTCGTCGAGGTCGATCTCCTGCGGCGGGTTATGGGTCGCGCGGTTGAGCGTGTGGTAGGACCAGCTTCCCTGCATCCTGAACTTGGGCCGGAGAGCGAGATCGCTGTCCGCGAAGGACACTGAAGCGAGAGCCGTCACCTCGAAAAATTGGGTGCGATCGACATGGTCGCTCCACGCGCGGAGGCCCGAGCGAATCTCATCGCGGATTTCCTCGCGGGCTGCTTGGAGGGCCGCCCGTTGTTTGGCATCGACCGTCAGGCCGCGCAGATAGGTGTCATGTTCGCCTGAACTGAACAATGTCCGGTGAGCGTTCGCCCCCATTTAAACCTCCTGGTCCGGCGTCTAGCGCCTTTGCGAGAAAAGATAGGGCGCGCGCGAAGTAGAACAAGGGGCGAACAGAACTTATTCTCATCCTGAAACGATGGTCAGGGAGCCCCGCCTTCTGGCCGCAGCGGAAACTCGCCGGAAAAGGCCGACTTCATTCGATGAAGGCGGCGAGGTTGCGAAGGGTCGACGCGATCCCTTCCCGGTGTTCCTCGACGCCGATGCCTGTCGGCACATTTTCGGCCGAGATCGTGACCCGCGTGCCGTCCTTCACCTCCGCCAGCGTTGTCGTCACTCGCATCGCGCCCGCAAAGCCCGGATCGTCCGACTGGAAGTCGACCTCCTCGACGATCCGTTCATAGGGGACCAACTCGGCGAAGCGGCCGGTGAACAAATCCTCGTCCGCCGTGGTCTTGCCGATCACGCCGGGCTCTGGATCGTCGTAAATGAAGGCCATGCGATAGCCCCCGCCGGGCCGCGCGTCGAACGCCTCGACCCGCGCGTGCATCCCCTTGGGCGGCCGCCATGAGGTGACGGATTCGGCATCGGTCATGGCCCGGAAGATCGCCCGCGCCGGGGCTAGGATTACGCGCGAAGCGGTGTCGATTCTCGTATCGTCCGATGATGTTGCCATGATGCTCCATTAGCCTACGATCCATTGCGAGTCCCGCGCAGGCAACAGGAGTCGAGCGCGGACTTTCCACGAGGGCAAAAGGACGCATCTTTGTTATGTGTCTTTAAGAATGAAGTGCTAACGATCTGGGGATCGTAAGTTACCGGGGGCAAAGAACTATGGATGATTTCGAACAACAGCCATTTGCAGATGCTGAGTTCGCTGAGAACCCGGAGCAGCGTTGTCCCTGTATCCTGCTTATCGACACTTCGACCTCGATGCGGGGCGACCCAATCCATCAGCTCAACGAAGCGCTGCTCGCCTTCAAGGAAGAGCTGCACAGCGACGCGATGGCGGCAAAGCGGGTCGAACTCGCGGTCGTCACCTTCGGGCCGGTTGAAACCCGTGCGGACTTCACGACCGTCGACGGCTGGTATCCCGAAACACTCGAGGGGAGCGGCGCGACCCCGATGGGCGAGGCCATCGTCCGCGCGCTCGACATGCTGCGCGAGCGCAAGGATCGTTACCGCGCGAACGGCATCAAATACTATCGGCCCTGGGTGTTTCTCATTACCGACGGCGCCCCGACCGATAGCTGGCAGGAAGCCAAACGGCGCGTCCATGAGGGCGAGGAGCGCAAGGAGTTCATGTTCTACGCGGCCGCCGTCGACGGCGCGGACATGGGCATCCTGTCGCAGATCGCGATGCGCCAGCCTCTGCGACTGCGGGGACTCGCCTTCCGCGAACTGTTCCAGTGGCTGTCGAGTTCGCTCAGCGCGGTCTCGCAGTCCAATCCGGGCGACCAGGTGCCGCTCGCCAATCCGGCTGGCCCGGACGGTTGGGCCGTTGCCGGCTGAACCGCGGCGGTGGCGTTGGGCCGCCGCCTCGAGGATCGGGACTTCACACCTCGGCAGCGGCACGCGCAAACAGGACGCCTATACCGTCTCTCGCCTTCCTGGCGACGCCCTCTGCCTCGTGGTCTCGGACGGCGCGGGAAGCGCCAGTCATGGCGGCCAGGGCGCCTCGCTGGTCTGCCGGTCGCTGACAGCGAACCTGCGGGCCTGGTTTCGCGCGCACAATGGACTTCCCGACGACGAGCAGGTGATGGCCTGGATCGACGAGTTGCGCGACCGGCTCGCTATCGTCGCCGGGCAACGCGCCCTCACGCGCCGCCAGTTCGCGGCAACGCTGGTTCTGCTGGCGGTCAAGGGCGAGGAGTTGCTCGCGCTCCAGATCGGCGACAGCGCGATGGTCGGGCGCCGCGAGGGCCGGTGGGAAGCGATATGCTGGCCTGAAAATGGCGAGTTCGCTTCCACCACCTTCTTCGTCACCGATGATCCCCAAGTGCGTTTGCGGACCGCTCGGCTGCCGCTCGACTATGATGCCTTTGCCCTGTTTTCCGATGGGATCGAGAATGTCGCGCTCGATCATCTCGGGGGCCAGCCTCACGCCCGTTTCTTCGATCCCATGATGAAGCCCGTCGACGACGCGAAGGAAGGTGGGAAGCTCACCGCGCTCTCCGCGGCGCTCGGTCGCTATCTTGACGGCGCGGCTCTGTGTGAGCGGACCGACGACGACAAGACGCTGATCCTTCTGTCGGGTGCGTGAGATGGACCGCGTCAAGATCGCCGGCAAGCCCGAGGCACTGGGCAAGCGGATCGGCAAAGGCGGCGAAGGCGAGGTCTATGCGCTCCAGTCGCGCCCTGACCGGGCCGTCAAGATCTACAAGGAGAATTTGCGCGGCCAGCGCGAGTCGAAGGTTCGCGCGATGGTGGCTGGGCAGTTGGCGGCCGCCACCGACCTCGTTGCCTTTCCGGCGGAGATTGTCACCGACCTGAAAGGCGGCTTCGTCGGGTTCATCATGCGGTTGGTCAGCGGCTACCAACCTGTCCACGAGCTCTACAGCCCGAAGTCACGCAAGCAGCATTTCCCCAAGGCCGACTATCGGTTCCTGGTGCGCGCCGCGCTCAACGTGGCCCGCGCCGTGGGCAAGGTCCATCAGGCCGGGTGCGTCATCGGCGACTTCAACCATTCGGGCGTGCTCGTCGCCCAGGACGCGACCGTCGCGCTGATCGACGCGGACAGCTTCCAGTTCGCTCGCGAGGGACGGGCCTTCCCGTGCGTCGTCGGCGTGCCGGACTTCACTCCGCCGGAATTGCACGGCCTCAACCTGTCGACCGTGACCCGCACCCGCGCCCATGACCATTTCGGACTGGCGGTAGCGATCTTCCACCTGCTCGCGATGGGCAAGCATCCCTATGCTGGCCGCTTCGCCGGCGGCGATCTGTCGATGGGCGAGGCGATCGCGCAGAACCGCTTCGCCTTCTCCCTCATCCGCAAGAACGAGACCCGCACGACCCCGCCGCCGGGATCGGTGAGCCTGCAGGACTTTCCGGCACCTGTCGCGCGGGCGTTCGAGGCGGCGTTCGGCCTTGATCCCGCGATGCGGCCGGATGCGAGCCAGTGGGTCACGGCGCTGAAGGAGCTCGAAGCGGCGCTCAGCCACTGCACCGCGATCAAGACACACTATTATCCGTCCGCGGCCCGCAAATGCGTCTGGTGCCGGCTCGCTGGGCAGTCGGGCGTCGATATGTTCCCCGACCTGCTCGGCACGGTTCCGCCGATGCCTGGCGGGCCGTTCGACATCGAGCGCTTCTGGGCGCAAATCCGCGCGGTCCGGTTGCCGCGGCCCGAAGACCTTCTGCCGACATGGTCGGGCGATCCAGGATCGGGCAGCACGGCTGTCGCCGAAGCGAAGCGTGCGCTCAATGCACGCAAAGCACTCGGCATCGCGGCATTGATCGCCGCCGGTGCCGGATTCGGCTACGCAGCGGGTGCCGCGATCATCTGGATCGGCATCGGGATATTCGGCTTGGTGAAATTGCTCGGCGGCTCGATCGACGAGGCGCCGTTCCGCAAGGCCTATGACGATGCCGATCAGCGCGCCCGCAACGCGGAACTCGCATTTCTTCAGCGCATGGGACTTACCGAGCTTGCCGGAATCCGCGACGATCTGGAACGCTGGATCGCCGAATATCGCAAGCTGGATAGCGATCTCGCCCAGGAGATCATGCGTCTCAAGGCAACCCGCGAGGCGCGGCAGCGGGCCACCTTCCTCGATCGCTTCCCGATCCGGCGTGCGCGGATCTCGGGGATCGGCCCGGCCAAGACGGCGACGCTCGCCTCCTATGGTATCGAGACGGCGGCCGACATTGCCCCGCACGCGATCATGGCCGTGCCCGGCTTCGGCGAGGCGATGACCGCAAAGCTCCTGCTGTGGCGGCGCGGACATGAAGCCAAGTTCCGCTACAATGCCGCGCCTGACGCTTCCGATGTCCAGGCCGAGAATGCAATCCGTTCCGCGCACGCCGCCAAACGAGCCGATCTCCAGTCGAAGATACGTTCAGGGACAGCCGCTCTTCAAACCGCGCCGCAGCGGCTCGCATCGCGATCGCAGAGTGTCGACCAGCCGTTGACGCACGCGCTCGGCGAGCGCGCGAGGGCCGCCCGCGACCTTGAGATCCTCGGTATTCCCGTTCCCCAGCGCACACCGATCGTCTTTGGCGCCAAGCCGTCCCCCACACCGCCGGCGCCGGCTCCATCCCGTCCCATGCCGTCAGCTCCATCGAGCACCGTTCCGAGCTGCCCACGCTGCGGATCGCCCATGCGCCGGCGCACGGCGCGGCGCGGGAGCCGGGCGGGCCGGCAATTCTGGGGCTGTTCGCGCTATCCCGGTTGTACCGGGACGCGGAACTAGGCGGGACGCGCCGCGCGCCCTGGCCAGCTCGAACGGTCGAACGCGTCATGGCGCGGTCGTGGCCTGTGCCCGGATCGCGGCTTCATGCTCGCCGACGAGCTGCTGGAAGGAAGCGAAGGCGGTGTAGAAATGGCCCTGCTCACCCTCGAGCAAGGCGACGGTGGCCGCCAGATCGAGCGGCTCGCGGCCGCCAAAGCCATAGCAGACCCGGCCGGTTTCTTCGTTGACGAACCTCGTCACCAATTGCGTCATGCCGACCACGAAGCGGGGCGAGAAGCGATGGTTGTAGGCATTCCGAAAATCCCCGGTCCCTTCCCGGAAGGCCCCTGCGCCGATGGCGTCAAGCGCCTGTTTGAGCGGCTTGTAGCTCGGCCACGGCTTGCCGTAGCGGTCGCCGACATGGGGATAGATGTGGCGATCGAGTGGCAGGTCGTCGGTCCACGACGCACCCTGCTTCAGCATGTTGGCCTGATGACACAAATGGGCGGCCGCAAAACCAAAGCGCCCTTTTACAACGTAGGGCAGATTGAGGGCATTTGTCGCCAGCGCGTCGACAAACTCATGGGTGGCCGCGAGCTGGCGCTTGGCGGAGAGCGGTGCAAGCACCGTCGCCCATGCTCGTAAGCGATGCACGTCATTGGTGAAGGCGTTGATGCTATTGGCGAGTTCGCGCGCGAACTCGTCCAGCATCTGGGAATAGGCCATCCACTGTGCGCTGAGCGGGTTCGGGAGATCGGTCCAGTCATAGGGCATATAACGACCGATGAACGGCGTCGCTTTCAGGGTCTGCCGGTATATCCGGTATAGCGCGATCGACATGGTCCGCTGCTCTAGCGCACCATCCTGCCTCTGGACACAGCGCCAACCCCGACCCGGCGTAACCTACCTCCTAATTGAACCAGGGTCTGCGGCCGTGGGAGCCATCTTTCCCAGAGCCTGTCTTTCTTGCCCAGACTACGACGGGTCGACGCGAAGGGTTCCAACGCTTGAAGAAATGCGGTTTCAATCGCTCGCAATCAGCAAGCTGACGAGGATCGCCATGCCCAAGACCCCTCCGGTGAACTATACGCGGACCATTCGGCGCGACCAGCTCAGGGAGATGGTTCCGCTTGCGGACAGCACCATATTCGCGATGGAGCAGCGCGGAGAGTTTCCGCGGCGATACGCTCTCTCGCCGCGGACCGTGGTTTGGGACTTAGCCGAAGTGGAAGCCTGGCTGGCGGCACGCAAGGCAAACCCGATCGAGCGTGGGCAGCATGCCGATGTGCGCCTGCGGCATACACGTCCCGTCAGAGGCTCGGATCAGGTTGCAGCAAGGGCATCGACGGCGGAATGAGGACCGGCGCATATTTCTGCCCGCCAATCCATGCGTCCACCGTGTTCGACCATTCCTGCATCATGTGGCGCCGCTGCACCTCATACTCAGCCTTGTTGTAAACACCGCGCGACGAGCGCCCATCCTCATGAGCCAAGCACTTCTCAATCCAATCGCTGTTGAAGCCCAATTCATTGAGGAGCGTCGATCCGGTCCGGCGCAGGTCATGCACCGTGAAGGGCTCCAGCGGCAGACCCTCCTTCTTCGCCAGATCCACGACTGAATAGGTGACGCGATTGAACGTCGCGCGGGACATCGGGGCGTCCGCATCGTAGCGGGAGGGCAGTAGGTAGCGCGAGTTTCCCGCACAGGTCTTCAAGGCGATCAGGATGTCGAGCATCTGCCGGGAGAGATAGACGTTGTGCGCCTTGGAGCGCTTCATCCGTTCCTTCGGGATGCTCCAGACCGCGTTCTCGAAGTCGACTTCGTCCCACACCGCATCCTGCAATTCGCTTTTCCGCACCATCGAGAGCAGGAAGAACTTCATGCCGAGACGGATCGTAGGCAGCGTTGCGACCTTCTCGATAACCTTGAAAAGAACCCGAATCTCCGAGGGCGAGAGCGAGCGATCCTTGGGCACGAAGGTCGCGATCGAAGCAGGCCCGACTTCATCCGCCGGATTGGCGACCTTCTCGCCGTGGAGGATCGCGAAGCCATAGATTTGCTTCGCGATGTCCCGGACGTGAATTGCGGTGGCCGGCGCCCCTCGATCAACGATCGCTCCGCACAGCTCGCGGAGATCCCCCGGCGTGATCTCAGTGAGCAGGCGGTTGCGCCAAGGTGGCAAAAGCTCGCGCTCGAAGATCGAACGGCGCATCGCCCGCGTGCTGTCAGCCATCGGTGCGGCCTTCAGCCACTTCTCGCCGAACTCACCGAAGCTCTTGGCCTCTTTGATCCGACGCTTCTCGCGCTGCTTCTCGATCGCCGGGGAAACGCCTTCGGCAACCGACCGTCGGGCATCCAGACACTTTTCGCGCGCACGCGCCAGGGAGAGCCCCGCAGGGCCATAGCGGCCGAGCACGACTGTCTCGCGTCGGCCGTTCAGGCGATAGTCGTAGCGAAAAGAGAGGGAACCTTTCGGGCTTACGAGCACATAGAGCCCGTCGCGGTCCGTCACCTTGTATGGCTTTTCTTGTGATTTCAGTGATTTAAGCGCAGCATCGGTAAGCATCGCCTGTCCTCCGTGAGAGAAAATACCGTCAGGCTCTTTCGACGCACCGATGAGCGATAAAATCGCTATTTTCCAACACTTTAAGACGAAAAAAATACCGTCACGAGCCTTATGGACCCTGACGGTATCGGGCAAATCGGCGGATGACAAGGGAGGCCGATACCGTCAGCCGGTTCGACAAGATTCTTCTCTGCGCACCGATTGCCCTCGAATGCGGCTGTAAGAAAAATTATTTTTTTCAGCTAGTTATGTCGTAGAATGGGAAAGGCTGGGGTACCTCTGGGAAGGCCAAAATCATTCCCACTCGATCGTGCCGGGGGGCTTGCTGGTATAGTCGTAAACCACCCGGTTGATGCCCTTGACCTCGTTGACGATGCGCGTCGCCACATTGGCCAGGAAATGCGGATCGAAGGGATAGACGTCTGCGGTCATGCCGTCGGTGCTGGTGACCGCGCGCAAGGCGCAGACGTTGTCGTAGGTGCGCGAATCGCCCATGACGCCCACCGTGCGCACCGGCAGCAGCACGGCGAAGGCCTGCCAGATCGCATCGTATAGGCCGGCAGCGCGGATCTCCTCGAGATAGAGGGCGTCCGCCTTGCGCAGGATATCGCAGCGTTCGCGCGTCACTTCGCCGGGGATGCGGATGGCGAGGCCCGGGCCGGGGAACGGGTGGCGGCCGACGAAGGCTTCGGGCAGGCCCAGCTCGCGGCCCAGCTCGCGCACCTCGTCCTTGAACAGCTCGCGCAGCGGCTCCACCAGCGCCATGTTCATCCGTTCGGGCAGGCCGCCCACGTTGTGATGGCTCTTGATCGTCACCGAAGGGCCGCCGGTGAAGCTGACGCTTTCGATCACGTCGGGATAGAGCGTGCCCTGGGCCAGGAAATCGGCGCCGCCGATCTTGCGCGCCTCCGCCTCGAACACGTCGATGAAGGTCTTGCCGATGAACTTGCGCTTGGCCTCCGGATCGGTGACCCCGGCGAGGCCGCCGAGGAACAGTTCTTCGGCATCCACATGGACCAGCGGGATATTGTAGGAATTGCGGAACAGGCTGACCACCTGCTCCGCTTCGCCCATCCGCATCAGCCCGTGATCGACGAAGACGCAGGTCAGCTGGTCGCCGATCGCCTCGTGGATCAGCACCGCGGCGACGGCGGAATCGACGCCGCCCGACAGCCCGCAGAGCACTCGCCTGTCGCCGACCTGGGCGCGGATCTCCTCGATCTTGGTCTTGCGGAATTCCGCCATGGTCCAGTCGCCCGCGCAGCCGCAGACGTGGCGGACGAAGTTGGCCAGCAGCCGGCCGCCATCGGGCGTATGCACCACCTCGGGATGGAACTGCGTGCCGTAATAATGCCGTTCCTCGTCCGCGATCACCGCGAAAGGGGCGCCGTCGCTGGTGGCGACGATCCGGAAGCCGGGGGCGAACCGCGTCACCTTGTCGCCGTGGCTCATCCATACCTGGTGCCGTTCGCCCACTTGCCACAGGCCGTCGAACAGCTTGCAGTCTTCGGCCACGGTCAGGAACGCGCGGCCGAACTCGCCGCCCCTGCTTAGATCATCCGGCCCCGTCTCGTGCCCCGGGCGGACTTCGCCGCCGAGCTGGTGAGTCATCACCTGCTGGCCATAGCAGATGCCCAGGATCGGCAATCCGCTGTCGAACAGCGCCTGAGGCGCGCGCGGACTGCCTTCCTCGGGCACTCCGGCGGGTGAGCCGGACAGGATGATGCCCTTGGGGCGCAGCCGCTCGAATGCCTCTTCGGCGAGAGTGAACGGGGCGATCTCGGAATAGACGCCGGCCTCGCGCACCCGGCGCGCGATGAGCTGCGTCACCTGGCTGCCGAAATCGACGATCAGGATGGAGTCGGGAAGATGCGCTGGGTCCATGCCGCGGCGTTAGGTTCGTCTCCCTGACCTGTCCAGCCGGTGCGTGCCCGGCGGCAAAGGGCGCCAGGCCAGGTTACAGGCAGATGAAAAATGGCGTTGCAAAATCTGCAAGGGGGCTTGCGCTCTTCGCGTTTGCACAAATCGATGCTGCGTTGCACCTAAAGCCTACAGCATAAGCCTGGGATGTCCCCGAAAGGCGGCCGAAAACCGGATGAAAAGGAATTACGCGATGCGCATCTCTATCGTCACCGTTCTCGCCGCCGTGGCTGTCTCCGCCGCCGTGCCTGCGGCCGCCGATACCGCCGCCGACCCGATCGAGAGCTTTTCCGTGACCGTGGGTGTCGGCGATCTCGACGTCGCCACTCCCGCCGGCGCGGCCGCGTTGGACAAGCGGGTCGAAGCCGCCGCGTCCGACGCCTGCCGGAAGCCGGACATCCGCCAGCTCAAGCTGATGGAGGCATGGGAAGAGTGCAAGAGCGCGGCCAAGGCCCGCGCGCTCGAGCAGATCTCGATCCTCGAACCCTACGAGAGTCTGGCGCTGGCCAGCCTGTTCTGAACCGATTGGAAGCAAACCGATGTTGAAAATGATCAAGCGTGTGCTCGATGCCTATGTCAGCGGTGCCGGCAACTGTCCGGTGCCGATGGTCTGGACCTTCTGACCGCCCGCCCACGCTATCGACCGGACGGCCGCCCATCGGGCGGCCGTCTTGCTTTGCGGCCTTGCCACTAGACTGCGGAAAAGTGCCCGCGCGCACGCCTGCGCGCTTGGGAACCACGGGGCGAATCCCTATATGATCGGCATGGCAGATCATTCCGAAAACACCCCGCGCGCCGCATCCTATGGCGCCGATTCCATCAAGGTGCTCAAAGGCCTGGACGCCGTGCGCAAGCGGCCGGGCATGTATATCGGCGATACCGACGACGGATCGGGCCTGCACCACATGGTGTTCGAGGTGTCGGACAATGCGATCGACGAGGCGCTGGCCGGGCATTGCGACCTGGTGCTGGTCGAACTGAACGCCGACGGTTCGGTATCGGTGGAAGACAACGGCCGCGGCATCCCGGTCGGCATCCACAAGGAAGAGGGAGTTTCCGCGGCCGAGGTCATCATGACCCAGCTCCACGCCGGCGGGAAGTTCGAGAACGACAGCCAGGACAACGCCTACAAGGTGTCCGGCGGCCTCCACGGCGTGGGCGTCTCGGTGGTCAATGCGCTCAGCGAATGGCTGGAACTGACCGTCTGGCGTGACGGCCAGGAACATTGGATGAAGTTCGCCCACGGCGATGCCGTGGCGCCGCTCAAGGTCGTCGGCGATGCGCCCGCCGATGGGGCCGGCGGGGTCAAGAAAGGCACCCGGGTCACCTTCCTGCCTTCGACCGAGACGTTCAAGAACGTCACCGAGTTCGATTTCGAGAAGCTCAGCCACCGCTATCGCGAGCTGGCCTTCCTCAATTCCGGCGTGCGCATCCTCCTGCGCGACAACCGGGGGGACGAGCCGGTGGAGCTGGACCTCTATTACGAAGGCGGCATCGGCGCCTTCGTGAAGTTCCTCGACCGCAACAAGCAGGCCCTGCTGCCCGAGCCGGTGACGATCTCCGCCGAACGGGACGGCATCGGCATCGACGTGGCGCTGGAATGGAACGACAGCTATTACGAAAACGTCCTCGCCTTCACCAACAACATCCCGCAGCGTGACGGCGGCACTCACCTGGCGGCGTTCCGCGCGGCGCTGACCCGCACGCTCAATACTTATGCCGATCGCTCGGGCTTGCTGAAGAAGGAGAAAGTCCAGCTTTCGGGCGAGGACATGCGCGAAGGGCTGACCGCGATCGTCAGCGTCAAGCTGCCCGATCCCAAGTTCTCCAGCCAGACCAAGGACAAGCTGGTCAGTTCGGAAGTCCGCCAGCCGCTCGAAAGCCTGATGAGCGACAAGATGACCGAGTGGCTGGAGGAAAACCCGGCCCTGGCCAAGGAAGTGATTCAGAAGATCGTCGATGCCGCCGCCGCGCGCGAAGCCGCCCGCAAGGCGCGCGAGCTGACCCGGCGCAAGGGCGCGATGGACATCGCCAGCCTGCCGGGCAAGCTGGCCGATTGCCGCGAGCGCGATCCGTCGCTGTGCGAGCTGTTCCTGGTGGAGGGTGACAGCGCCGGCGGATCGGCCAAGAGCGGGCGCGACAGCCAGTACCAGGCGATCCTGCCGCTGCGCGGCAAGATCCTCAACGTGGAGCGCGCGCGGTTCGACCGGATCATCAGCTCGAAGGAAGTGGGCACGCTGATCCAGGCCATGGGCACCGGCATCCGCGACGAGTTCAACCTTGAAAAGCTGCGCTATCACAAAGTCATCATCATGACCGACGCCGACGTGGACGGCGCGCATATCCGCACCCTGCTGCTGACGTTCTTCCAACGCCAGCTGCCGGAGATCATCAAGGCCGGGCACCTGTTCATCGCCCAGCCGCCGCTGTTCAAGGTCAGCAAGGGGCGCAGCGAGGTCTATCTGAAGGACCAGGGCGCGCTTGACCGTTACCTGGTCGATGCCGGCCTGCAAGGCCGCGTGCTCGAAGCCGCCGGCGGCGCGCGCGGGGGCGAGGACCTGCGCGCCCTGGTCGATCATGCGCTGCGGATGAAGAGCCTGATGGGCTTCATCCCCCGCAAGTACGAACCCGCCGTGGTGGAGGCGATGGCGCTGTCCGGCGCGCTGGCCCCGGATCTCTCGCCCGAAGCCCGCCGCGAAGCGCTGGCCCGCGCCGCGGCGCAGCTGCAGCTGAGCGATCCCGAGGCGCAATGGAGCGGCGAACTGCTGGCCGACGGCACGATCCGCTTCGACCGCCTGTGGCGCGGGGTGACCGATGCCCACCTGATCGAACCCGGCTTCGTCGGCGGCGCCGAAGCGCGCAAGCTCCACCGATTGGCGCAGGAGCAGGCCGAGGCCTATCTCGCTCCGGCAAAGCTGGCCAAGGCGGGCGCCGAGCCCGAGCCGGAGCCCGAAGTCGCGGCGGAAGACGGCACCGAGGAAGCCGCCGCCACCCCGGCGGGCGTGGAAGGCGCGATCAGCCGGCCGAGCCAACTGCTCGAAGCCGTGCTGGCGACGGGCCGCAAGGGCCTCGCCATCTCGCGCTACAAGGGTCTTGGCGAAATGAACGCCGAACAGCTCTGGGAAACCACGCTCGATCCGGACAACCGCGTGCTGCTGCAGGTCAAGGTGGAAGACGCCGACGTGACGGACGAAATCTTCACCCGCCTGATGGGCGACGTGGTGGAACCGCGGCGCGACTTCATCCAGGAGAACGCGCTGAACGTGGCGAATTTGGACGTTTAGCTCTTGAGATCCTCCCCGGAACGGGGAGGGGGACCACCCGTAGGGTGGTGGTGGGGTCGATAGGTTTCGGCCATACGCAAGATCGCGTCCGCAGCGGCGACCGGATCGGCCAAGACCCTCCGCGCTGCTACACGCACGACGCGCCAGCCCTTGCCCTGGAGGATGCGGGTGCGCTTCTCGTCCCTAGCGGGCTGGTCGCCCATGTCATGGGACATTCCGTCCACCTCGATGATGAGGCGCGTTTCCATGCAAGCGAAGTCGGCGACGTAGCCTGCCAGCGGAACCTGCTTGCGAAACTTCGGTCGCTTGCCTCGAAGTTCGCGCCAAAGAAGCGCTTCCGGCAGCGACATCGTCTTCCTGAATTCGCGGGCGCGGGCGATGTTCTCGGATGAGGCGCCGAGAGTACGATGATGCCGGCGGGGAAGTTCCGATTGAGAGGTTCCGACCCCTCCACCACCCGGCTGCGCCGGGTGGTCCCCCTCCCCGTTCCGGGGAGGATCGGTAAACTGGTCCCCCCTCACATCCTGAACACCCCGAACCGCGGCGTTTCCGGGATCGGCGCTTCCAGGCATGCCGCCAGCGCCAGGCCGAGTACGTCGCGTGTCTGCGCCGGGTCGATCACGCCGTCGTCCCACAGGCGGGCGGTGGCGTAGTAAGGGTTGCCTTCGGCCTCGTATATCTCGCGGATCGGGGCCTTGAAGGCTTCGGCTTCCTCCGGCGTCCACGTGTCCGCGTCGCGGTGGACCGTTGCCAGCACGCTGGCGGCCTGTTCGCCGCCCATCACGGAAATGCGCGCGTTGGGCCAGGTGAACAGGAAGCGCGGGGAATAGGCGCGGCCGCACATGCCGTAGTTGCCGGCGCCGAAGCTGCCGCCGATGATCACGGTGATCTTGGGGACTTGCGCGGTGGCCACGGCCGTGACCAGCTTGGCGCCGTGCTTGGCGATGCCTTCCGCCTCGTACTTGCCGCCGACCATGAAGCCGCTGATGTTCTGCAGGAACAGCAGCGGAATGCCGCGCTGGCAGGCCAGTTCGATGAAATGGGTGCCCTTGAGCGCGCTTTCGGAGAACAGCACGCCGTTATTGGCCAGGATCGCCACCGGCATGCCCCAGATATGCGCGAAACCGCAGGTGAGGGTTGAGCCGTAGAGCGCCTTGAATTCGTGGAACTCTGATCCGTCTACCAGGCGTGCGATCACTTCGTGGACATCGTAGGGCGCGCGGACATCTTCGGGGATGATCGCATAGAGGTCTTCGGCGTCATACCTTGGGGGTCTTGGTTCCCTTACCCGGTTCGTGTCGAGCGAAGTCGAGACACCGCGCCCCCGTGTCTCGACTTCGCTCGACACGAACGGAGAAGAGAGGTGCGAGACTATGTCCCTGAGGATCGTCAGCGCGTGCTCGTCGTTCTCGGCGAGGTGGTCCACCACGCCCGACTTGCGCGCGTGCAGATCCCCGCCGCCCAGCGCCTCGGCGCTGATCTCTTCCCCGGTGGCCGCCTTCACCAGCGGCGGGCCGGCGAGGAAGATCGTGCCCTGATCGCGCACGATCACGCTCTCGTCGCTCATCGCCGGCACATAGGCACCGCCCGCGGTGCAAAAGCCCATGACGCAGGCGATCTGCGGGATGCCGAGCGAGGACATCTGCGCCTGGTTGTAGAAGATGCGGCCGAAATGATCGCGGTCGGGGAAGACTTCCGCCTGATGGGGCAGGTTGGCCCCGCCGCTGTCCACCAGATAGAGGCAGGGCAGGCGGTTCTGCTGGGCAATCTCCTGCGCCCGCAGGTGCTTCTTGACCGTGAGCGGATAATAAGTGCCGCCCTTCACGGTGGCATCGTTGGCGACGATCATGCACTGGCGGCCGGAAACGCGGCCGATCCCCGCGATCAGGCCGGCGCCGGGCACTTCATCCCCGTAAAGCCCGTTCGCCGCCAGCTGGCCGATCTCCAGGAACGGCGAGCCCGGATCGAGCAGCCGCTCCACCCGATCCCTCGGCAACAGCTTGCCGCGTGCGGCATGCCGCGCGCGGCTGGCTTCCGGCCCGCCGAGGGCGGCCTGCGCCACGCGCGCCCGCAGTTCCTGGGCCAGCGCCCGGTTGTGCGCCGCCCGGGCGCACGCCTCGGCCCCCTCCAGATCGAGCGAACTGGAGAGGGCCGGCGCGTTCACTTGGCCTTGTCGAGATGCTTGGCGAAGAACGGCAGCACGATCTCGTCGAAGCGCTGTGCGATCTTGTCGGTGTGGGTGCCTTCGTATGTCAGCCAGGTATGCGCGATGCCGAACTTCTCCAGTTCCTCGTGCATCATCGTGTCGTCACGGATCAGGCCGTCCTTGGTGCCCACGTCGGTGCCTATGGCGTCGAAGCTCTTGAGCGCCGGAACATGGCCGGCGACCATGGCGAGCGGCGAGTTGTTGGCCCATTGCGCCATGACCAGTTCATCCACCTTGCCGTCCTTGAACGGCGGATCGGCGTAATAGGGCGGGTTCTTCGGGTTGGGCGACCAGGCGACCATCGAGGACAGCGCGGCGCGGGTGCCGAAATCGCCCTTCACCCCTTGCTCGATCGGCACGCTGGAAAGCTTCTGCGCCGATTCCACCGTCTCCACCCGCGGGCTGACGCAGCAGGCGCTCTGCGCCCAGATGCTGTCGAACACCTCGGGATAAGTCATGCCGACCGTCCAGGTGCCGTATCCGCCCATCGAATGCCCGGCGAGCCCGCGCCCGCCGCGATTGGCGATCGTGCGGTAATGGCTGTCGATATAGCTGACGAGATCCTTGGCGATGAAAGCCTTGAAATCCCCGGTAGTGACCGAACTGGAATACATGCTGCCGCCCAGCTTGGTCAGCGTATCGGGCACCACCACGATGAATTCGTTGCCGGCGGCGGCGTTTCGGGCGACCGCTTCGGGGACTTTCATGTAGTTATAGAAGTTGCGCCCATCGATCGCGAAGCCGTGCAGGTAATAGACCACCGGATAGCGCTTGTTGGGGCTGGTCTTGTAGCTCGGCGGGAGCACCACCATGGCCTCGCGCTCGGTGGCGTTGCCTTCGAGGTTGCCGGCCAGCGAGGGGCCCGGGACCTTGGGCGCTTCCACGGTGATCCCGGGGGGAATCGTCGGCGCCGGCGCGGTGATGTTCTGCGCCAAGGCGGGACCGCCGGCCAGCGCCAGCAGCGCCGCCCCGGCGGCGGTTGCGATGAGTGCCTTTATCATTCCAGTGCCCTTTATCCTTATTTGTCGAGATGCCGGCCGAAGAACGGCAACAGGTCGGACCGAATCCGCGCGTTCACGCGGTTGCCGTGATCGCCGTCGAATACCTCCCAGTCATGCGCGATGCCGAAGCGGTTCAGTTCCTCGTGCATCAGGGTGTCGTCGCGCAGCAGGAAGTCCTTGTCGCCCACGTTGATGGCGATCGCCTCCAGGCTGCGAAGCGCCGGCAGGTATTGCGGCAGCATGACCAGCGGCGCATTGGCCTGCAGCCGGGCGATGATCAGCGGATCGACCGCCCCATCCTTGATGCCGCTGGCGAAGTAATGCGGCGGATTCTGCGGGTCCGGCGCCCAGGCGGACAGCGTGGCCGGGGTGGCCAGCGCGAAGCCGCCGGCCGTGGCGACCTGTTCGTCGGTGACGGCCTGCGCTGCCTGCAACTGTTCGGCCGTGATGCTGGTCGGGGCCACGCAGCAGGGCGCCATCGCATAGATGCTGGAGAACACCCCGGGATACTTCATTGCGATCTTCAGCGTGCCGAGGCCGCCCATCGAATGGCCGGAGAGGCCGCGGCTTTCACGCCGGGCGAGCGTGCGATAGCTGGCATCGATGTGCTTCACCAGGTCGACCGCGGTGAAGCGCTCAAAATCGCCGGTAGTGACCGAGGCGCCGTACATCGCGCCCTTGAATTTGGTGTTGGCGTCGGGGACGACCACGATCACTTCGTTGCCGGCCGCCGCGGCCTGATCGACCGCCTCCTGGAACTTCGCCAGTGCGTCGTAAGCTTCGGCCCCGACCGAATAGCCGTGCAAGAAATAGACAACGGGATAGCGCTTGCCCGGATCGCTGTCGTAGCGTGGCGGCAGGAATACCAGCACGTCCCGATCGGGCGAGTTGCCTTCGAGATTGCCTTCCAGCGACGCGCCGTGGACCTTGATCCGGTCCGTCCGTGCCTGGGCCGGCAGGGCGGCCAGCACCGCCAGCGCAGCCACCCCCGCGAATATCGCCTTCAACATTGCCCCTCCAACCCTCTTCGCCGGCCGGTAAGTCTCGTAGCTGCGCGCCGGGTTGTCGAGCCCTTTCGCGTCGCAAATCATCGCAAAATCAGGCGCCGATCAGCTCGCGGCCGATCAGCATGCGGCGTATTTCATTGGTTCCGGCGCCGATGTCGAGCAGCTTGGCATCGCGCAGATAGCGTTCCACCGGCCAATCGATGGTGTAGCCGGCGCCGCCCAGCGCCTGGACCGCTTCGCCCGCCACGCGAAAGGCATTCTCGCTCGCCAGCAGGATCGCACCCGCCGCGTCGAACCGGGTGGTCTCCCCCCGGTCGCAGGCGCGGGCCACGGCATAGGCATAGGCGCGGGCCGATTGCAGCGCCACGTACATGTCGGCCACCTTGGCCTGCATAAGCTGGAAAGAGCCGATCGGCCGCCCGAACTGCTCGCGCTCGCGCACATAGGGGATCACCGTATCGAGGCAGGCCTGCATGATGCCGAGCTGCACCCCGGCGAGCACCGCGCGTTCATAGTCCAGGCCGCTCATCAGCACGTTCACGCCCTGGCCGACTTCGCCCAGCACGTTGCCCCCGGGCACTTCGCAATGGTCGAACACCAGCTCGCTTGTGGGGCTGCCGCGCATGCCCAGCTTGCCGATCTTCTGCGCCGGCCGGAAGCCAGGCATGCCCTTTTCGACCAGGAAGGCGGTGATCCCCCGGGCGCCGGCGGCCGGATCGGTCTTGGCATAGACCACCAGCACGTCCGCCTCGTGCCCGTTGGTGATCCAGAACTTGCTGCCGTTCAGCACATGGCCGCCCTCTGGACTATCGGGCACCGGATCGGCTCTCAGCGCCATCGAGACGACATCCGATCCCGCGCCCGCCTCGCTCATCGCCAGAGCGCCGACGTGCTCGCCAGAAATCAGGCGCGGCAAGTGCTTCGCCTTCTGTTCCGGCGTGCCCCAGCGGGCGATCTGGTTGATGCACAAGTTGGAATGGGCGCCATAGCTGAGACCCACCGAAGCGCTTGCCCGGCTCACTTCCTCGATCGCGAGGATATGTTCGGCATAGCCCAGGCCCAGCCCGCCATCGGCCTCGGGCACGGTGATCCCGTGCAGGCCCAGCGCGCCCATCTCCGGCCACAGCTCACGCGGGAAGCGATCCTCGCGATCGACTCGCACCGCCAGGGGAGCGATTCGCTCGTCGGCGAAGCGCGCCACCGTCTCGCGAATCATCGCGGCATCTTCGCCGAGGCCGAAATCGAACTCCGGTGTTGCCCGCATTGACTGCTCCTCTTCCTCGGCTAGCCATAGCAAGGGGGCGCCCTGCCGCAACCGGTTACGATTGAAATCGCCTTTGCCCGAAGTTCCTTTGCTAACACGGGCCGCTTGGTTTAAATCGGGACGTGGAGGGTTGCTGTTGACTGCTGTGCCGACAGAGATTCGGCCCGCTGGGCCTCGCTCCGACCCGCCTGTCGGCGAGGATAGTCGCGACCGGATTTACGAGGCCTACCATTTCGAATCGCTGAAAGACGATCCGGAGCTGAGGGCCCTGGTCGATTTCACCGCGCGCCTGTGCGATGCGCCCATCGCCCTGATCGGCCTGCTGCAGCATGACCGGTTCCGGTTCCTTGCCCGCATCGGCACCGATACCGAGGAAAGCGCCTATAGCACCTCGTTCTGCGCGCATGTCATGCTGGGCGACGATCTGATGCAGGTGTGCGATGCCCGGCAGGATCCGCGCTTCGCCGACAATCCGCTGGTCCTGGGCGAACCCCATGTGCGCTTCTATGCGGGATTCCCGCTGGTTTCCGAAGAGGGCATTCCGCTCGGCACGCTGGCCGTGGCCGATACCTCGCCCCGCCCGGCGGGGCTGAACGATTTCCAGCGCGAAGGGCTGACCGTCCTGGCGCAATCGGTGATGCGGCGGATGCGTTCGCGCCGGCACAGCGAGGCGGCGCGGCGCGAAGCCGACGAGCGGGAGAGCTATCTCCGCTCGTTCGCCGATTCGATCCCGGCGATCGCCTGGTCGGCCACGCCGGACGGCCATTTCGAATACTTCAACAAGCGCCTGGTCGATTTCACCGGCTTGCCCGACGATCAAGGCGGCACCGCCTTCCATCCCGACGATTTCGAGAAGGCCACCAAGGCGTGGCAGCGCTCCCTGGCGACGGGCAAGACTTACGAGCTGGAGCATCGTTTCCGCCGGTACGACGGCGAATATCGCTGGATGATCGCCCGCGCGATGCCGGTGCGCGACTCGGAAGGGCGCATCCGCCGCTGGTTCGGCACGGCGGTGGATATCCACGATCTCCACGCCGCCGCCGAAGCGCGCGACCTGCTGGTGAGAGAGCTGTCGCACCGGATCAAGAACATCTTCGCGGTGGTTTCCGGCCTCGTTTCCATGTCGGTGCGCCGGCGGCCGGAACTGCGGGAGTTCGGCGATGAATTGACCGGGGCGATCCGCGCGCTCGGCCGCGCGCACGATTACGTGCGCCGCGATGGCGAGCGGCGCAACACGCTGCACGGCATCCTCGAAGGTCTGTTCGTGCCTTACGGGAGCGGCGATGGCGAGAAGGCGCGCGTCCTGGTCGCCGGTGACGACGTGGCGATCGCCCCGCAGGCGGCCACGCCGCTGGCGCTGGTGTTCCATGAACTGGCGACCAACGCGGCGAAGTACGGCGCGCTGTCGGCCGATGGCGGCGTGATCGACCTTTCGATCGCGGACGCGGGCGATACCTTGCTGTTGCGCTGGGTGGAACGGGGCGGCCCCAAGCCCAAGGCCAAGCGGACCGACGGCTTCGGCTCACGGCTGGTGGAAATGAGCATGACGGGCCCGCTCGGCGGCAAATGGGAACGCCGCTTCGAGCCCGAGGGGCTGGTCTGCGAGCTGACCGTCTCGAAAGCGGCGATCACGCCTTAGCGCTGGCCCATGGCCTTGCCCGGCGCGGTTTCGCGCATGAGCCAGAATACCGGCAAGGCGGCGAAAGCCACCACGGCGATCATGATCCCGGGCATGGCCGGGGCACCGGTGCCTTCCACCAGCCGCTGCGCCGCATAAGGCGTGAGCCCGCCGAACACGGCCGTGGCCACGGTATAGCCGATGCCCAGGCCGCTGGCGCGGCTTTCGCCGGCGAACTGCTCCCCTGCGGCCACCGCGCCGACCGCGCTCATCCCCCCGGCGACCAGCGCCAGCACCACTGCCCCGGCCAGCGCCAGCGCGGCCGATCCGCCGGCCATCAGCGAGAACATCGCGGTGGGCAGCACGGCGCTGAGCGCCGCCAGGGCCAGCAGCGCGGGCCGCCGGCCGAACCGGTCCGACAACAGGCCGACCACGGGGGTGATCAGGATCACGGCAATGGCGGCCACGGTCGAAAGCCACAGCGAAGCCGCTTCGGACAAGGAACCGGCGGTGGCCAGGAAGGCCGGCACATAGGTGATCCCGACATAGTAAGTGATCGAACCGAGCGCGGAGATCGCGAAGGCACGCACCAGCGCGCCCCGCTGCCGCGACAGGGCGTGCACGAGCGGCCGCTCCGGCAGTGTGCCGTCCGCCCGCGCTTGCTCGAAATCGGGCGATTCCTCCATGGTCGAGCGGGCCAGCCATACCGCCCCGGCCAGCGCCGCGCCGACCAGGAAGGGAATGCGCCAGCCCCAGCTCTGCAACTGGGCTTCGGACAGCAGGCTCACCGTCAGGGCGGAGACCGCCACCGCCAGCAGCGCGCCGACCTCGCTCGCCGCCGCCGCCAGCGAGGCCACCAGGCCGCGCCGTTCCGCGCGGGCGCCTTCCAGCAGATAGGCGATTACCCCGGTATATTCGCCGCCCACCGAAAAGCCCATCACGCAGCGCAAGGCGAACAGCAGCCAGGCCGCGGCGATGCCGGCCTGCGCGTGAGTGGGCAGCAGCGCCGTCGCCAGCATGGCGGCCGACATCAGCGCCATGGACAGCAGCAGCATCGGCCGCCGTCCATAACGATCGCCGATATGGCCGAAGGCAGCCGCCCCCACCGGGCGCATCAGATAGGCGACCGCGAAGCCCGCCAGCGTGGTCAGCAGGGCCTGCTCGCCGCCGCCGAAGAACACGCGCGAAAGCACGGTGGCGAAATAGAGGTAGAGCGTGAAGTCGTACCATTCGACCACCGTGGAAAGCGCGGCGATCAGGATCGATCGGTTCGAGACGCGATGCCGCCCGATCATGGTGCGGGGAATCCCGCCCCGCCGGGCCAGCCGGGGCCGACAAGCGCCATGACCTTGAACAGCCGCCCCATCTGCTCCGCGCCCGCAAGCCGCTCCACCGCGCGCCCGATCGCCTCGCGTTGGTCGGGCGCGGCGCGGGCCAGCGCTTCCGCCCGCGCCTCCAGGCCGAGCGCGCGCAGCCAGGCGCCTTGCTCCACGGTGCCCAGCCAGCGTGCGCCGTGCGCAGAGGCGATTTCGGCCAGCGTGGCGAAATCGACATGGGCGGTGAGGTCCGCTTCGCCGGGCAGGGCCAGCGGATCGACCTTTGTATGCGCGCGGATCGCCTGCAAGGTCGATCCCGTGCGCGCCGCCGTATGGCCATAGTCGATGAACAGCGCCGCGCCGCCCTGCCGGGCCAGCCGTCCGGCCACCTCGGCCACGATCGCCGCCGCGGCGGGGCATGTCTCGATCACCGTGCCGTCTTCCGCGCCGCGCCGCGCCTCGGGCACGGCAGCATCCATCGGCAGGCCGCCGGCGACGAGCGTGAATTGCCCGCTGTCGTCCAGCGCCACCATGACCTCGCGCCAGCCTGGGCCGGTCTTCACCAGCTGGCGGACGGGCAGGGCATCGAGAAACTCGTTCGCCAGCAGCAGGATCGGCCCCTCCATCGGCACCTCGGCCAGATCGGCGGGGAACCGGGCCTGGGGCACCGCCTGGCGCTGCAACGCCGCCAGGGCCGGGGAACCTTCCACCAGATGCACCGGCGGTTCCAGCCCCACGCGGCCCATCGCCCGTAGCGCATCGCGCGCCAGGGTGCCGCGGCCGGGGCCAAGCTCGGCATAGAACGCGCCGTCGGGCCGCCCCGTCCGGGTCCAGATATCGGCCAGCCACAGGCCCGCCAGCTCGCCGAACATCTGGCTGATCTCGGGCGCGGTGATGAAGTCTCCCGCCGCGCCCAGCGGGTCTTTCCCGGCGTAGTAACGGGCGTTCGATTCGCCCATGAACCGGGCCAGGCTGATCGGCCCGGTGGCCGCGATCAGGCGGCGGAAATGATCGGCCAGCGTGCGTCCCGAACCTGTCGTTGGATCGCCCATGTCACCCGGCGGCGGACGGCGCCTGCGTGCCCAGCGCCGGGCGGCTGAGCGCCCAGGCCACCAGCGCCAGCCCCGCCAGGCATAGCGGGATCGACAGCCATTGCCCCATGTTGAGCCCGGTGCGCAGGGCGAAGTCGGCCAGCTGCTCGTCCGGCTCGCGGAAGAATTCCACGATGAAGCGGGCCGCCGCGATCAGCGCGGTGAACGTGCCCACCAGCAGGCCGGGGCGGAAGCGGGCGCGCGTCTTCCAGAACAGCGGCACCATGATCGCGGTGACCAGCGCGCCTTCCAGCAGCGCCTCGTAAAGCTGGCTGGGGTGGCGCGCCAGCGGCCCGCCGGCGGGGAAGATCATGGCCCAGGGAACATGGCTTTCCACCGGGCGGCCCCACAGCTCGCCATTGATGAAGTTGGCGATGCGGCCGAAGAACATCCCGAAGCCGACGTTGACCGCGATATAATCGCACACGCGGATGAAGTTCAGCTTGCCGCGCCAGGCCACCCAGCCGATCGCCAGCGTGGTGCCGATCACCCCGCCATGGAAGCTCATCCCCCCGTCCCACAGGCGCAGCAGATCCCATTTCACGAATTCAGTGCTGGTCCACCCGGTGAACAGTTCCGGCTTGTAGAACAAGGCATAGCCCAACCGCCCGCCCAGGATGATGCCCAGCGTGCAATAGAAGAACAGATCGTCGGCATGGCGCTGGGCCATCGGGCTGCCGGGCGCCTTGACCATCTTCGAGAGATGCCAATAGCCCACGAGGATGCCGGCGAGATAAGCCAGCGAATAGAACCGCAGGGTGAAGAAGCCCAGGTCGATCCCGGGCCGCAGCCCGAGGTCCGTCCAGTGGATGGCGTCCGTGGCGGATACGGCCAGCGTGTCGAACATGATGCGTGGGGCTCCCTTCCTGGCGCGGCGGCTTTGGCACGGAACGCGCGCCGCGCAAAGCTTCGCAGCGATTGCAAGCCGGCGCCATGGCCTTATGTGACTCTGGGTGAGCGCATATGGCATCCCCAATCAGCGCGCGATCGTCGATCGCCGCCGCCTGGCCTCGGCCCTGACGGAAGCCGTGGCCGCCGAAGGCGCGCAGGCCGCGCGGCCCCGGATCGTCGCCCTGATGCGCGAGGCGCTGGAGGCCGGGCGCGAGGAGCTGACGCGGCGCCTTGCCGCCAAGCCCAGCGCCGGGCACGAGATCACCCAGGGCCATTCCTTCCTGATCGACCAGCTGATCCGCGTGCTGCACGATCACGTGATCGGCGATCTCTACCCGGCGCCGATCCGCACCCAGGGCGAACGGCTGACGCTGATCGCCGTGGGCGGCTATGGCCGGGGCGAGATGGCGCCCCATTCCGATGTGGACATCGCCTTCATCACCCCGGGCAAGACCGCCCCGTGGTGCGAACAGGTGATCGAGGCGCTGCTCTATTACCTGTGGGATCTCGGCCTGAAGGTCGGCCATTCCAGCCGCTCGCTGGATGACATGGTGCGCATGGCCCGGGCCGATCTCACGATCCGCACAGCCTTGCTCGAAGGCCGCTACCTGTGGGGCGACCAGCCGCTCTATGCCGAGACCAGCCGGCGGTTCTGGGCCGAAGTGGTGCCGGGTTCGGAAGCGCGCTTCGTCACCGAGAAGCTGGCCGAACGCAATGCCCGGCACAAGCGCATGGGCGACAGCCGCTATGTGGTGGAGCCCAATGTGAAGGACGGCAAGGGCGGCCTGCGCGACCTGCAGACGCTCTACTGGATCGGCAAATACATCCACCGGGTGAAAAGCGCCGCCGAGCTGGTCGATGTCGGCCTGTTCACCGCGAAGGAATACCGCAGCTTCCGCCGGGCCGAGAGCTTCCTGCTGGCGGTGCGCTGCCACTTGCACACCATCACCCGGCGGGCGGAGGACCGGCTGACCTTCGATCTCCAGCGCGAGGTCGCCCGCCGGATGAAGTTCGCCGATCGGCCGGGCCGCAGCGCGGTGGAACGCTTCATGCAGTTCTATTTCCTGCAGGTGCAGCACGTGGGCAACCTGACGGGCGTGTTCCTGGCCCATATCGACGAGGAGATGGGCCAGGCCCGCCGCCCGCGCGGGCTGCTTGCCGGCTTTCGCAGCCGGGCGCGCTTCTACAAGGGTTATCGCGTGCGGGGCGGGCAGATCAGCGCGCCGTCCGACGACTGGTTCGCGCGCGATCCCGTGCGGCTGATCGAGCTGTTCCAGATCGCCGAGGAGGAAGGCTTCGAAATCCATCCCGAAACCATGCGCATGGCCCGGCGCGATGCGGAGCTGATCCGCGAGCCGGTGCGCCGCGATCCCCGGACCAACGCGCTGTTCCTCAAGCTGCTGACCGGCCGCAACGATCCGGAAACGGTGCTGCGCTGGATGAACGAGGCCGGTGTGTTCGGCCGGTTCATACCCGATTTCGGCAAGGTCAACGCGCAGATGCAGTTCGACATGTACCACCACTATACGGTGGACGAACATACGATCCGCGCGATCGGCCTGCTGGCGCGGATCGAGCGGGGGGAGCTGGCCGAGGATCACCCGCTGTCCACCGGCTTCATCCCCCGGCTCGGCAGCCGCCGGGCGCTCTATGTCGCGACGCTGCTGCATGACATCGCCAAGGGGCGCGGCGGCGATCACTCGGTGCTGGGGGCCGGGATAGCGCTCAGGCTATGCCCGCGCCTGGGCCTCGACGAGGCGGAGACCGAGCTGGTGAGCTGGCTGGTGCGCTGGCACCTGCTGATGAGCGCCACCGCCTTCAAGCGCGACTTGTCGGACCCCAAGACGATCACCGATTTCGTCGAGCAGGTGCAGACGCTGGAGCGGCTGCGCCAGCTCACCGTGCTCACCGTGGTCGATATCCGCGCGGTCGGCCCCGGCATCTGGAACAGCTGGAAGCGCCAACTCCTGTCCGAGCTTTACGAGCTGTCGGAAGAGCGCATGCGCCTGGGCCACAAGCGGCGTGGGCGCGAGGAACGCATCGCCGCCAAGCGCGAGCGGGTGGCCGAGTTGCTGGGCCCTGATGCGCACTTGCTCGACGAGTTGGACGATCGGTTCGACGATGCCTACTGGATCGCCGAGCCGGAGGACGTGATCGCCCTCAACGTGCCGCAATATGCCGAAGCCAAGGCGCGCGAGGACCACCTTTCGATCCATGCGCAGTATTATCCCGCGCGCGGGGCCACCCTGGTCACGGTGATCGGAGACGATCATCCGGGCCTGTTCTTCCGCATCGCCGGGGCCATTCACCTGGCGGGTGCCAATATCATCGACGCGCGCATCCACACCACGCGGGTGGGCAAGGCGGTGGACAATTTCCTGGTGCAGGATCCGCTGGGCAACCCGTTTCGGGAGGCCGACCAGCTCGCCCGGCTGGGCAAGACGATCGAGGACGCACTGGCTGGCCGCATCGAGCTGGTGCCCCAGCTCGCTCGCCGCCCGCTAGCCCGCGCCCGGGCGGAAAGCTTCGAAGTCCATCCGCAGGTGTTCCTGGACAACCAGGCTTCCGGGCGTTTCACGGTGATCGAGGTCAACGCGCGCGATCGGCCGGCCCTCCTCAACAAGCTGGCCCATGCGCTGTTCGACAGCCAGCTCATGGTCAATTCCGCCCACGTCACCCAATATGGCGAGCGGGTGGTGGATACGTTTTACGTCACCGATCTGCTGGGCGGGAAGATCACCGACAAGGAGCGGCTGAAGCGGGTGGAGAAAGCCCTGCTGGAAGCAGCGGCGGAACCACGCGAGGCGGTCGCCGCCTGATCCTTGCTATCGCCGGCCTTCGTCCGCCAGTTCCGCCCCTTCCGCCAGGGCGGCGAGCTTGCTCCAGACCACTTCGGGATCGAGGTTGCCGCTGCCGGCGTGGACGGAAAAGCCGCAATCCACCCCGGCCATGACTCGCTCGCGCCCCAGCAGGTCCGCATAGCGGCCGATGCGCTGTGCGATCAGCTCGGGGTGCTCGATATAGGGCGATTGCGGCTCTATCACGCCGGGGCACAACACTTTGTCCTCGGGCAGGGGATGGGTCTCGAAATAGGCGAATTCGTGTGCGTGGCGCGGATTGGCGCCTTCCAGCAGCACCGTGCGCGGCCTGGCCTGCCAGACGATGTCGGCGATCTCGGCCAGCGGCACGTCACAGACATGCGGCCCCGGATAATTGCCCCAGCACAAGTGCATCCGCAGCTGTTCGGCCGGAATGTTGCGCAAGGCGTGATTAAGCGCGGCGACGTTCATGCCGATCCGCCGGCGGAATTCCTCGATGGAAAGATGGGTGAACTGCACATGGCGGCCCATGGCCAGATCGGGGCAATCGACCTGCAGCGTTATCCCGGCGCCGGCGATCGTCTCGTATTCATGGCGCAGCGCCTCGGCGATGGCGAAGACATATTCCTCGTCGCTGGGATAATAGCGGTTGGGGAAGAACAGCGCCGTCACGCCGGGCGACGCGGCGGACATGAAGGTTTCGTGCCCGCCCGCCAGCCGCTTCAACCGTTCGGCATCCTGGCGCGGGGCTTCCATGTCGATCACCGCGATCGGCCCGGTGCAGGCCGGCGCGCTGCGCTTCGCGCGGCCGCGATTGCCGAAGACCTGCGCCTTGGCGCCGGGGAACCGCTCCAGATCCTCGAACTCGTAGCTGCCGGCCTCGCCGTCGAAGCCCGACAGGCGATGCTTGATATACGTGGCATAGCTCGGCTTCGACATCTCGCCGTCGCCGATCACGGTGATCCCCGCCTGCTTCTGCCGCTCAACGACTTCGGCGGTGGCCCGCTCGATCGCCGCGTCCAGCGCCGTGTCGCTCACGCTGTCGCCGCTTTCGCGGGCGAACATGAGGTCCAGCAGATAGTCCGGCCGCGGCAGGCTGCCGGTGTGGGTCGTGCGAAAACCGCTCACGCCAGCTCTTCGCGCACGGTGCGCGCGCCTTCGGCCATGGCCTTCATTTTGCCGAAGGCGACATCGCGCGGAAGGTATTTGAGCCCGCAATCGGGTGCGACCACGATGCGTTCGGCCGCCACATGGGGCAGCGCCTTGCGGATGCGGGCGGCCACGGTTTCCGGCGTCTCCACATCGTGGGTGGAAAGGTCGAGCACGCCGAGGATGATCGTCTTGCCCGGCAGGCTTTCCAGGATCGCGCAATCGAGGTCCGATTGGGCGGTTTCGATGGAAATCTGCTTCACGTCCGATTGCGCCAGTTCGGGCAGGAAGTTGTAGCCTTCCGGGCGCTCGTGGATCAGCGCGGCATAGCCGAAGCAGATGTGCAGCGCGGTGGTCCCCGTCACCCCATCCAGCGCGGCTTCCAGCGCCTTGAGGCCATAGGCGCGCGCCTTGTCCGGCCGCGCCTGCATGTAAGGCTCGTCAAGCTGGACCATGTCGGCCCCGGCCGCGAACAGGTCCTTGATCTCGCCGTTCACCGCCTTGCCGTAAGCCACGGCCAGCGCCTCAGGATCGCCGTAGTAATCGTCCTGCGCCTGCTGGCTCATCGTGAAGGGGCCGGGCACGGTGATCTTGATCGCCTTGCCGGTATGCTCGCGCATGAATTGGACATCGCGCACCTGCACCGGATGGCGGCGGCTGATCGGGCCCACCACGCGCGGCACCGGCACCGGCTCTCCGCTGCGGTCCAGCGCCGTGCCGTGGTTGTCCATGTCCACGCCGTCCAGCGCGGTGGCGAAGCGGTTGGAATAGCTTTCGCGCCGCATCTCCCCATCGGTCACGATGTCCAGCCCGGCCCGCTCCTGCTCGTGGATCGCCCAAATGGTGGCATCGTCCCAAGCCTGTTCGAGTCTGTCCTCGGGAATGCGCCACAGCTCTTTCTGGCGAGTGCGCGGCGGGAAGCGCCCGGCCAGCTTGGCGCGGTCGATCAGCCAGTCCGGCTGGGCATAGGAGCCGACCAGTGAGGTAGGAAAAAGCGGAAGCGGCATGCGGGAATCCCTGTTTCAACCCCCTCGCTCGTCATTCCTGCGAAGGCGGGAACCCAGCGCATGGGAAAAAGCGCGCGCAGCGCTCCCCGCTCCTGGGTCCCCGCTTTCGCGGGGATGACGAAGGAGGGGAACGGCCTCAGGCCGCTTCGGCGTGGCGGAAATCGTTGTTGGTGCTGTGATCGCCGGCCAGCCAGCGCTTCAGTTCGGCATGGGCGATCGACCGGCGATAGGCGTCGCCGCTTTCGGCGCGCGGATCGTCGCACGTGAATTCCACCGTCATGCCATTGGGATCGACCACGTAGATCGAGCGGCAATAACCGTGCTCCAGCGTATAAGTCGCTTCCAGCCCGGCCTGCTTGATCCGCCCCTCCAGCTCCGCCTGGGTTTCCTTATCGACGTTGAGGGCGATGTGCATGAACGGCGTGGCCGGAATCTCGGGGCCGAACAGCGCTTGATCCTCCGCATCGGCGAACTGGAAGAAGGCCAGCGCGCCGCCATCGCCGATGCCGAAGAAGCAGTGGCAATAGGTCCGGTCCTTGCCGAACAGGAAATCCTTCTCGCACCAGGTCGCGATCAGCGGCAGGCCCAGCACGTCCTCGTAGAACGCGCGGGTCGCTTCCAGGTCCTTGGTCACATAAGCCGTGTGGTGCAGCCGGCTGGGCAGCTTGGTCATGGCATCCGTCTCCCGATGCGGCCGAGTCCCCGCCCGGCCGCTTTGGGCGCAATGTATCAAAGCTGGGCAGGCGCGCAATTCATTCGCCGGGTGGGGCGGGGCGCTTCCTTCCCGACCGCCTTCGTCATTGCGAGGAGCGGAGCGACGAAGCAATCCAGGGGCGGCGCTCGCATTGCTCTGGATTGCTTCGCTACGCGCGCAATGACGAAGGTGGGGTTCTGGTGGTGGATTGGGTGGATAGACGGGAGAAAGCCTACCGCCCCTCGCGCCCCAGCACCTCGGCATTGTCGGCCCCCAGCTCGGGCGGCGGGACGACGCTGTCTTCCCGCTCCCCGTCGAACCGCACCGGGAAGCGAATCGTGCGGAAGCGTCCGCGCGCGCCTTCGCCTTCGATCACCAGCTTGTGGTGTTCGGCCAGCTCGCCCTCGACCACTTCCTTCGAGGTATAGAGCGGCGAATGCGGCACCCCCAGCGCGGCCAGCCGTTCTTCCCAATGGGCCCGCGGCTCCCGCGCGAAGATCGGGGCGAGGAAGTCCACCACCTTTTCGTAATTGGCGATGCGCGCCGGGCGGCTTTCGAACTCCGGCCGCTGGAGCATGTCCGGCTGGCCGACCGCTTCGGCCAGGTTTTCCCAGAACTTGGGCGGGCTCGACATGTGCAGCGCGATCCAGCCACCGTCCGCGCACTGGAACACGTAGCTCTGGCTCACATGCGGGCGCGACCAGGGGCCCATCACTTCACCGGCCGAAAGGTAATGCGTGAAGTCATCCATGTTGAAGTGGCTCATCGCCTCGAACATGGAGGTTTCGACCAGTCGGCCTTTCCCCGTCTTCTCACGCTCGTAAAGCGCGGCGAGTATGCCGTAGGAGGCATAGAAGCCCGTCACCGCATCCCCGATCGCCGGGCCGACCACGCGCGGATTGGCCGGATTGACCAGCAGCCGCAGGAACCCAGTGCTCGCTTGCGAAACGGTATCGAAGGCGGGCCGGTCCTTCCACGGTCCGTCGTTGCCGAAGCCGGAGATGTCGCAATAGATCAGCCGCGGGTTGATCGCCCTCAGCCGCTCCGCGCCCACGTTCAGGCGCTCGGCCACGCCGGGGCGGAAGTTCTGGATGAATACATCGGCGGTGGCCACCAGCGCGTCGAATGCCGCCAGGTCCTCCGCCTGCTTGGTGTTCAGCTCGATGGATTTCTTGTTGCGGTTGTAGGTCTGGTAATGCGGGGAATAGAGATCGCCCTTAAAGGCGCGGAATGGATCGCCGGTTTCCGGCATCTCCACCTTGATCACCTCCGCCCCCAGGTCCGCCAGCAGCACCCCGGCCGCCGGCCCGGTGATGAACGTGCCCATGTCGAGAACGCGGACGCCCTGCAGCGGTCTGGCCATTCAAGTCTCCCAATTCTTCGCTACCCCTAGCCGTGCCCCCCTCCCTCCGTCACCCTGAAGTTGCGCCCGCCACCAGGCTCGGGGAGACCCGATGGATGGATGCTGAAACAAGTTCAGCATGACGCATAAGGGAAAGCGTGCTTCAAGCGCGCCGATATCGAGGAGAAAGCCATGCGCATCGGCAAGCAGGACGCGCCTTATTCCGCCATCTGCACGTCGGACGCGGACCGCATCACCGTGCGCGGGCGCGATCTCGTCGGCGAGATCATCGGCAAGATGGATTTCACCAGCTACTTCTGGTTCCTCGTCACTGGCGAGGAACCGGACGAGAACCAGACCTTCTTCGCCAATGCCATCCTCTGCGCGCTGGCCGAACATGGCCTGGTACCCAGCGTCGCCGCCGCGCGGATGACCTATGCCGCGGCGCCCGAAGCCATGCAGGGCGCCGTCGCCGCCGGCCTGCTCGGCTGCGGCAGCGTGGTGCTGGGCAGCGCGGAAGTGGCGGGCCGGTTCTACGCCGAATGCGTGGCCGATTGGCACAGCGACGGCGGCACGGCCGAGGATGCGGCCAAGCGCGGCATCGCCAGGCTGCGCGCCGACAAGCAGCCGATCCCCGGCTTCGGCCATCCGCAGCACGCGGGCGGGGACCCGCGCGCCAACCTTCTGCTGAAACTCGCCCGCGAACGCGGCGTCGGCGGCCCGCACGTGGCCATGCTCTACGCCATTCGCGACACGCTGCCGGAAATGATCGGCCGCAGCCTGCCGATCAACGTCAACGGCCCGATCCCGGCGATCCTGCTCGACCTGGGCTGGCCGCTGGCGGCGCTGAAAGGGATAGGCCTGCTGTGCCGCACGGCGGGGCTGATTGGACATCTCACCGAAGAGGCGGAGCGGTCGATCGGCTTCATCATGTCGGGCGCGGCGGCGGCGGCGATTACGTATGATGGGGAGTAAAACGGAGGGCGCAGCTTGCCATTGCGCCAGTTTAACCGACTCTGCCGTCATTCGAATGACGGGAGACGGGCTGCACGAGCGGGTCTTTGCCACCCTTGACCAAGTTCGTAAGCACGGCGGGTGTCAATGGTGGCTCTACGCCTCGATCTGTAACGTGTGTGGCCAAGGCTGGATGATCGCTCAGGACGAGCGAATCCATGATAACTTCTATCTCAAGCGTCTATCGGCCGACGCGCTAAAACGTATTCTCGAATATGACAGTTGGCCGAACGACTTTCTGACGTTTGAACAGGTGTTGCGGATAGGTGTAGAATTGGGAAATATTTGCAGGCTTCTCGATCCACATTCACCTGATCTCGTGCACACGGTTGAGGATTTGCGCCGCGAACGTCCAGATATTTCCGAAGATCAAATCGCCGCCTTGCTTGGTATATCGATCGGAGCGGCGAGCGAACTGCTCAACGACCCATAGGTTTCGGTCCATCCAAGCTTGCCAACCCCCCGTCTCCCTCGCACAGTGCGCAGCGGGAGAGATAAATGGCAGCAGCGGAATTCGACTATATCGTCGTCGGCGCTGGCTCGTCCGGGGCGGCGTTGGCGGCGCGGCTGGGGGAGCGGGCCGATCGCACGACTTGCGTGATCGAGGCGGGCGGGGCGGATAGCCATCCGTTCATCCACGTCCCCAGCTTCGTCGCCGCGGCGATCGGGCGGGAGGCGACGAACTGGCGGTTCAAGACGGTGCCGCAGCCGGGCATGGCCGGGCGCGAGGTGCCGGTGCCGCGCGGCAAGGTGCTCGGCGGATCAGGCTCTATCAACGGCATGGTCTATTTCCGCGGGCATCCCACGGATTACGACGACTGGGCCGATGCCGGCTGCGCGGGCTGGTCCTACGCCGAAGTGCTGCCTTACTTCACCCGGACCGAGAACAACGAGGATTATCCCGAAAGCGTGTTCCACGGCCACGGCGGGCCGGTGAACGTCAAGCTGGTGGAGAACCCCAATCGGCTGAACTACGCCTTCATGGATGCGCTCGCCGCGCTGCAATTCCCGGCTTGCCCGGATTTCAACGGGGCCAATCCGGAAGGCTATGGCCGCCGCCAGGGCCTGATCCGCGACGGCCAGCGCGAAACCACCTGGAAGCGGATGCTCCAGCCGGCGCTGGCGCGCGGGAACGTGCATGTGCAGACCGATGCGCAGGTGGCCCGCTTCACCGTGGAGAACGGCCGCGCCACGGGCGTGGAGCTGACCGATGGGCGGCGCATCGGCGCACGGGCCGAGGTGATCCTTTCGGCCGGCACGGTGCAGACGCCGCAGTTGCTGCTGCTGTCCGGCATTGGCCCGGCCGCGCATCTCAAGGCCATGGGCATCGACGTGGTGCTGGACCTGCCCGGCGTGGGCGAGAACTATCACGATCATCCCGCCAGCCCGATGCACATGGAGACCGGCAACATGACCAGTTATGGCTGGTCGTGGAAGGCCGCCCCGCGCAACGTGTGGTGCGCGCTGCAGTACCTGCTCACGCGCAAGGGGCCGCTGGCCGGCAACGTGTTCGAAAGCGTCGCTTTCCTCCGCACCGACCCGGCGCTGGCGAAGCCGGACGTGCAGTTTGTGTTCCAGCCGGCCAAGCGGCTGACCAATCCGAAGATCCCGTTTCCCATCGGCCACGGCTATGCGATCAGCCCGGTGGCGCTCTATCCCAAGAGCCGGGGCACGGTGCGCCTCGCCAGCGTGGATCCGGCCGCCGCGCCGCTGATCGACCCACGCCTGCTGGAGCATCCGGACGACATCAAGCCGCTGATCCGCGCCCTGCGCATCGCCCGCGCCGCATTCGCCACCGAGCCTTTTGCCCAATATGAGGGCACCGAAGTCGCCCCCGGCGCCGACGTTACCAGCGACGAGGCGCTGGACGTCTATATCCGCGAAACCGGCTACACCGTGCATCACCCCGTCGGCACCTGCCGCATGGGCGATCCGAAAGACGCGGCCACGGTGGTCGATCCCGAGCTGCGCGTGAAAGGCATCGCCGGCCTGCGCGTGGCCGATGCCTCGGTGATGCCGATCCTGATCGGCGGCAACACCAATGCGCCCTGCGTGATGATCGGCGAGCGGGGGGCGGACTTCGTGCTCGGCAAGCCACCGCTCCCGGCCGCCGAGCTGCCGCCTGAAAGCGTGGCGCGCTATAAGCCGAAGGCGAGGAAGGCGGCGTGAATCTCGAAAGCGCCGATAAGGGCTGGCGTCCGGATTCCCCTCCCCTTCAGGGGAGGGGCAAGGGGTGGGGCCTGTCGGCTGAGCGGATCGCGGAGCTTCATAAGCGCGCCCGCGCGATGCGCATCAATCCGACCGAACCCGAGAAGCGTCTTTGGAGGCATCTCTCGAATGCCCAACTCGCCGGTTCCTTCAAATTCCGCCGTCAGGAGGTGATCGGCAGGGCGATCGTAGATTTCTTCTGTCCATCCGCCAGGCTGGTCGTCGAAGTAGACGGCGACACCCATGCCGATCCGGCACGTGATCGCCGGCGCGATGCGTACCTGAACGGGCTGGGATACGCCGTGCTGCATGTCACCAATCCCGACGTGATGACCGGCATGGATGGCGTGTTGCAGACCATTCTACGGGCGTTGGGCCGTGCTGACAGCCCCCACCCCAACCCCTCCCCTGAAGGGGAGGGGCTTTATCCGGGAGAGAGCCGATGGCCCGCGAATACATGAAGTCCTGGCAGGTCGGTGACGTCACCGTCACCCGCATCGTCGAGCTGTGGGATTTCCAGGACAACATCAACATGACCATCCCCGACGCGACGCCGGAAGAGGTGATCGCGTTGCGCTGGCTGCATCCGCACTATGCCACGTCCGACGGGCGCCAGCGGATAAACTTCCAGGGTTTCGTCGTTCAGGCGTCCCATGATTCGGGGAGCCGGACGATCGTGGTCGATTCGTGCATCGGCGCCGGCCGCCAGCGCGATTTCGACGTGTTCTGCGATCTGCCGGAAGGGTTTCTCGAAGATCTCGAAAGCCTGGGCGTGAGCCGCCTGGACGTGGACACGGTGATGTGCACGCATCTGCATTTCGATCATGTCGGCTGGAACACCTACAAGGACCCGGCGACCGGCGAATACCGGCCCACGTTCCCCAACGCCCGCTATCTGTTCGGCCGAAAGGAGTACGAGGCGTGGCAGGATACGATCCGCCATGACGGACATCATAGCGACACCCACCTCGTCGAATGTGTCGATCCCATCGTCGCCCTCGGCATGGCCGATTTCATCGAGCCGGATCATCGGATCGCCGCCGGGGATAGCTGGGCCATCCACTGCGAGCCGAGCCACGGCCACACGCCCGGCCATGTCCATGTGCACATTTCCAGCAGGGGCGAACACGCCGTCATCACCGGCGACCTGATGCACCACCCGATGCAATGCGCGATGCCGCATCGGCCTGCGACCTTCGACATGGACCAGGAAACCGGCCGCCAAACCCGCATGGCCTTCGTGGACAAGTACGCCGACAGCGGCGTGCTGGTGATCGGCGCCCACTTCGCAGAGCCCACTGCCGGCCACATGGTCCGCGATGCGGCGGGCGAAGTCTGGTTCAGGGGGCTGGGCCTGTGAGCAAGCCGATCCCCGAATATCCGCTCGACATCTTCACCCCCGAAGCCGTGCGCAACGCGCGCGAGGTGGATGACGCGCTGCGCGAAGTCGCGCCGGTGGTGCGGCTGGCGGACGGCACGCATATGCTCGGCCGGCACGAGCATGTCAGCGCCGCGCTGCTCGACTGGAAGGCCTTCTCCAGCACCAGCCGCCCGTGGCACGATCCTACGAGCCCCCGCCCGGAAATCCTCCTGACCGACGATCCGCCGCGCCACACCCAGGTGCGCAAGGTGATCGCCGACGCGCTGAGCCCGCGCGCGCTGGAGCGGGTGAAAGACATCTTCGAGGCGCGCGCCAAGGCCCTGCTCGAGCGGCTCCGCGCGCGCGAGGGGGAACCGGTCGACGCGGTGAGCGAGATCAGCCAGGCCTATGTGTTCCAGGTCCTGCCCGACATCCTCGGCCTGCCCGAGGAAGGGCGCGAGCACATGCACGGCTTTTCGGAAATGGTCTGGGCGACGATGGGCCCGCCGGGCGAGCTGTTCGACCAGGCGATGCAATACGATTATTCGGCGGTGATCCAATGGCTGGAAACCCAGTGCGAACGCGCCGCGCTGGATCCCGATGGCATCGGCGAGGCGATCTATGCTGCGTCGGACAGGGGACAGGTCACCTTGCCGGAGGCGAAGCTGCTGCTTCAGACAGTGCTCAGCGCCGGGGCGGATACGACCTTCATCACCATGGCCAACGCCCTGCGCGCCTGGGCGCTGTTTCCGGAGCAATATGCCACGTTGCGCGCGGACCCGAAGAAAGTCCGCGCCGCATTCGACGAATCGCTGCGCTGGGATTCGCCCAGCCGCATGGCCGGGCGCATCGCCACGCGAGACGTGGAAGTGGACGATTACGTGATTCCCACCGGCACGCGCTGCGGGCTGATGTTCGCCGCCGCCAACCGCGATCCGCGCTTCTGGGACGATCCGCAGGCGTACACGCTGCATCGCGACAACCGCCATTCGCTCGGCTGGGGCTACGGCGTCCACGGCTGCGTCGGCCGCACGCTGGCGACGATGGAGGCGCAGGCCTTGCTCGGCGAGATCGTCGCCCAGGTGGAAAGCGTGGAGATCGCCGGGCCTTACGAGCCGTGGATGACCACCGTGGGCCACGGCCCGATCCGCCAGCCGGTGCGGCTGAAGTTCGCGAAATGAGCGACCGAGCCCCTTTAGTGCCCCTCTCCTTCAGGGCAGGGGTTGGGGTGGGGGCGGCCGTTCATTCGGATTGCGTGGGGACATTCCCCACCCCCGGCCCCTCTTCTGAAGGGGAGGGGAGGTCGGGGAGATGACTGCCCCCGTCACCCGCATCGACGCCATCCGATATGCACGGCACGAACGCAGCGCCGCGGGCAATTTCGTGCGGGCGGTGGACGATCATGACTTGCCGATGCCGCTCGATTATTTCGTCTGGGCGATCCATCGCGAGGGGCACCCGCCGGTGATCGTCGATACCGGCTTCGGCGAGGACGCGGCGGCCGCGCGCGGGCGCGTGATGATCCGCCCGGTGGTGCAGGGCCTGCGCGATGCCGGGATCGATCACCTGTCGGTGGAAGACGTGATCCTCACGCATCTGCACTACGATCACGCCGGCTCGCTCAGCGCTTTTCCCAACGCCCGGTTCCATGTGCAGGATGCGGAGATGGCTTTCGCCACCGGCCGCGCCGTATGCGACAGGGCCGTGCGCGTGCCTTTCGACGGCGAGCCTGTCGCCCAGCTGGTCCGCAAGCTCTATGCCGATCATGTCGTGTTCCATGACGGGGATGCGGAACTTGCCCCCGGCATCGCGCTGCGCCTGTGCGAAGGGCACACGGCTGGCTTGCAGGCGGTCGTGTGCGAAACGGCGCGCGGGCCGGTGGTCCTGGCCAGCGATGCGGCGCATCTCTATGCCAATATCACCCGCCGGATTCCCTTCCCCATCTTCGTGGACGAGCCGGCCTATGCGCGGGCGCAGGCGCGCGTGATGGAGCTGGCCGGCGGCTCGCTCGATCATGTGATTCCGGGCCACGACCCGCTGGTGCTGGCCTGCTTTCCCTCGGAAAACGGCATCGCCCGGGTGGACCTGCCCCCGCTGCGGCCGATAGCGGAGACTCAATGACTGATTTCGGAAGCGCCACTGTCGGGTTTCTCGGGCTTGGCCGCATGGGCGCGCCCATAGCGGCGAACCTGCTGGGCCATGTCGGCACGCTGCTGGTGCATGACATTTCGCCCGCGGCTGTCGATGCGCTGGTGATGAAAGGGGCCAAGGCCGCCGGGTCCGCCGAGGCGCTGGGCCGCCAGTGCGACGTGGTGTTCATGAGCCTGCCCACGCCCGCGATCGTACGCGCGGCGGCGGGTGAAGTGATCGCAGGCGGCAGCCCGCGCATCGTGTGCGACCTTTCGACCTCCGGCCCCCAGCTGGCGCAGGAGCTGCACGCCCTGCTGGCCCCGCTCGGCGTCGCCAGCTTCGATGCCCCCGTCAGCGGCGGCATACGCGGGGCGGAGCAGGGCACGCTGGCGATCATGGTCGGCGGGCCGCAAGCGCTTTATCCCGAGCTGGAGCCGCTACTGCGGGCCATCGGCAATCCGTTCTTCCTCGGCGAGACGCCGGGCGCCGGGCAAGTGGCGAAGCTGGCCAACAACCTGCTCAGCCTGGCGGCCATCGCCACCACGGCGGAAGCGATGACGCTGGCGATCAAGGCCGGGCTCGACCCGGCGCGGATGATCGAGGTGCTCAACGCCGGCACCGGCGCCAATTCCGCCACGCGTGACAAATGGCCGCGCGCGGTGCTGCCGCGCACCTTCGATTTCGGCTTTTCCGCCCAGCTCAGCCTCAAGGACACCCGCCTCGCCCTGGCGGAAGCGCAGGCGATGGGCGTGCCCCTACCCACCGGCGAACGCCTCGCCACGCTGCTCGACCGCGTGCTCGCCACTTATGGTGACGCGGCCGATTTCACCGCGATGGCCAAAGTGATCGAAGCCGACGCCGGGCTCGATCCCGAACGGACCTAACATATCGCCTGGTTGAAACGCTCGTTATTGCGAGCGTAGCGAAGCAATCCAGAGCGATGCGAGTGCCGCCCTGGATTGCTTCGTCGCTACGCTCCTCGCAATGACGATTCAGAGTGGGGCGATACTGTCGCCGGCCGCCTCCGTCATTTCCCGGCGCGTCGCGTTCAGGCGCTGACCCCCATTTGCCACAGGATGAAGGCGTATTCCTCCGCCGTTTCGCGCAGGCTTTCGAACCGGCCGGACTTGCCGCCGTGCCCCGCGCCCATGTTGGTCTTGAGCAGCAGCACGTTGTTATCGGTCTTCAGCTCGCGCAGGCGGGCGACCCACTTGGCCGGTTCCCAATAGGTCACGCGCGGATCGTTGAGCCCGGCGGTGACCAGCAGCGGCGGATAGGCCTGCGGCTTCACGTTGTCATAGGGCGAATAGGACCGGATCAGCTCGAACGCGGCCTGGTCCTCGATCGGGTTGCCCCATTCCGGCCATTCGCCGGGGGTCAGCGGCAGGCTGGCGTCCAGCATCGTCGCCAGCACGTCCACGAACGGCACGTGGGCCACCACCGCGCCCCACAGATCGGGATCGGAATTGATCACCGCGCCCATCAGCTCGCCCCCGGCCGAGCCGCCGGAAATGCTGATCCGCCCCTTCTGGGTATAGCCGGCGGCGATCAGGCCCTTGGCCACGTCCACGAAATCGTTGAACGCATTGGTGCGCCGTTCCAGCTTGCCCGCCTTGTACCACGCGCGCCCCAGGTCGTCCCCGCCGCGGATATGGGCGATGGCATAGGCGAAGCCGCGATCCACCAGCGTCAGCCGTGTGGTGGAAAAGCCGGGCGGGATGGCGATGCCATAAGCGCCATAACCATATAGGTGCAGCGCACCGGGGCTTCGCCGGTCTTTTCGGTACATGATCGAAGCCGGGATCGGCGTACCGTCGCGTGCGGGAATCTCCAGCCGTTCCGTGACATAGAGCGTCTTGTCGTAGCCCGAGGGGATTTCCTGCACCTTGAGCAGCGTCAGCTCGCGCGTGCGCACGTCGTAATCATAAGTGCTCGCCGGGCTGACCATGCTTTCGTAAGCCACGCGCAGCACCGTCTGGTCGAATTCAGGATTGTTGCCGAACGAGGCGGTGAAGCTCGCTTCGGGAAACGCCAGTGGCTCGATCCGTGCCGGATCGTCGTAATACCGCACTTCCAGCCGGTCGAGCCCGCCGAGCCGGCCCTCGGTCACGTAGAAATCCCGGAACAGGTCGAACCCCGTCAGGTAGAACGCGTCGGACCCTTCGATCAGCGTGGTCCATTCCGTCGGCCGGCCGAGCGGCGCGATGGCCAGGCGGAAGTTCTCGTGCGTGTCGTTGGTATGGATATAGAGCGTGCCGTCACGCTCATCGACATCGTATTCGACGCCCTTCTCCCGCGCGCGGACCAGGATCGGGCGCGCCAGCGGATCGTCGGCCGGGACCAGGCGGACCTCGCTCGTTTCATGATCGCCGCTGGCGATGACGATCCAGTTCTCGTTGGCCGAAAGCGAGGCGGAGACGCGGAAACCCTCGTCATCCTCGTGGTAGAGTTCCACATCCTCTTCGACAGGCTGGCCCAGCCAGTGCAGCCGGGCGTTGTCGGTCCGCCAGTTCTCGTTGGCGAGCGAATAGATCAGCGCCGTGTCGCCCGCCGCCCACACTAGGGAGGACAGCGTGTCGGGGATCACATCGGGCAGGTGCTGCCCCGTCTCCAGGTCCTTGACCCGCGCGGTGAACCGTTCCGATCCGTTGTCATCCACCGAATAGGCCAGCAGCCGCCCATCCTTGCTGACGGAGATCGCACCCAGCCGGAAGTAATCCTTGCCTTCGGCCAGCGCCGGCTCGTCCAGGATCAGCTCGTCCGCTCCGCCCGCCACGGGCCTGCGCCACCACTTCTTGTATTCGGCCCCCTGTTCGAACTCGATCCAGTAAAGCCAGTCGCCGTCCTTCTGGGGCACCGACTTGTCGGCTTCCTTGATCCGCCCGCGCATCTCCTTGAACAGCGCTTCGACCGTACCCGCATGCGGCGCCATCCGCGCTTCGAACCAGGCGTTTTCCGCTTCCAGGTGCGCCAGCACCGCCTTGTCGGTCACCTCGGGATAGCCGGGATCGCGCAGCCAGGCGTAATCGTCGCTGACGGTCACGCCATGATGCGTGAAGGCGTGGGGCTTTTTGGCGGCGCGCGGCGCGGCCGCACTTGTGGTATCGGTCATGCCGCGCATCTATGTATGCCGGGAAAGGACCGCAACAATGCTGATGCAAACCCATGAAGCCCGGCTGGACGCCTTGCGCCAGGAACTGGCGCGGCGGGGGCTCGACGGATTCGTTATCCCGATTTCGGACGAACACCTGTCGGAATATGTTGGCGCCTATGCCCAGCGGCTGGCCTGGCTCACCGGCTTCGGCGGATCGGCCGGCACGGTGGCGGTGCTCAAGCACAAGGCGGCGATCTTCGTGGATGGGCGCTATACGCTGCAGGTGCGCGAGCAGGTCGACGGCCGGCTTTACGAATACAAGTCCGTTCCGCGCGATTCGCTGGCCGAATGGCTTGCCGAAAATGCCGGCGAAGGGACCAGGATCGGGTTCGATCCGTGGCTGCACACGGCCGGCTGGGCGGTGGCCGTCGGCCGGGTGCTGGAAGCCGCCGGCGCGGAACTGGTGCCCGTCAAAGGCAATCCCGTCGATGCGGTGTGGGACGATCAGCCGGAACCCTCCGCCGCGCCCGCCTTCGTGCATGACGAAGCGCTCGCCGGCCGCTCCAGCGCCGACAAGCGCGCCGAAGTGGCCGAATGGCTCAAGGCCCGGCAGCTTGACGCGGCGGTGATCTCGGCACTCGATTCGGTCGCCTGGCTGCTCAATATCCGGGGCGCGGACGTGGATCGTACGCCGGTGGCGCTGTCCTATGTCATCGCCCATGCGGACGGCACGGCGGACTGGTTCATCGCCCCTGGCAAGGTGCCCGCGGAAGTCGCCGCGCATCTGGGCAACGCCGTGCGTGTGCGCCCGCGCGAGGGGTTCATCCATACGCTGGGCGATCTTTCGGGCAAGCGCGTGGCCGTCGATCCGGACCGTTCGGTCGCCGCGATCGTCACCGCGCTGGAAACCGCCGGCGCCGAAGCAGTGCGGATGACCGATCCGGTGGTCCTGCCCAAGGCTATCAAGAACCAGGCCGAACGTGCCGGCCAGCGCGCGGCCCAGGCGCGCGACGGGGCGGCCGTGGCGCGGTTCCTCCACTGGCTTTCGATCGAAGGGCCGAAGGGCGGGGTGGACGAGCTGTCGGCCGCCGCCCGGCTCCACGCCTTCCGCGAGGATACCGGCGCGCTGCGCGATCTCAGCTTCGATACGATTTCCGGCGCCGGGCCCCATGCCGCGATCCCGCATTACCGGGTGGATGAAGCCAGCAACCTGGCGATCGCCCCCGGCAGCATCTACCTGGTCGATTCGGGCGGCCAATATGCCGATGGCACGACTGACATCACCCGCACCGTATGGGTCGGTCCGGGCGATCCTTCGGCCGAGCAGCGCGATCGCTTCACCCGCGTGCTCAAGGGCCACATCTGCCTCGCCCTGCAGACCTTCCCGGTGGGCACCAGCGGCTCGCAGCTCGATACCCTGGCGCGCCAGTTCCTGTGGCAGGCCGGGCTCGATTACGCGCACGGCACCGGCCACGGGGTGGGCGCCTTCCTCGCGGTCCACGAAGGGCCGCAGCGCATCGCCAAGGCGCGCGGCGGGCAGGCCGGCACGGAGCAGGAACTGTTCGCGGGCATGATCCTTTCGAACGAGCCCGGCTATTACAAGGCCGGCGAATACGGCATCCGCATCGAGAACCTGGTGCTGGTGGAACGCCGCGAGATTCCCGGCGCGGAAGGCGAATGGCTCGGCTTCGAGACGGTGACCCTGGTGCCGATCGACAAGGCGCTGGTGGACCGTTCGTTGCTCAGCGCGGCGGAGATCGACTGGTGGAACGCCTATCACGCCCGCGTGCACCAGGTGCTGGCCCCGCAGCTGGAAGGCGCGGCGCTGGCCTGGCTGGAAGAAGCCTGCCGGCCGCTCTAGGTCGGCTCTGGGAGAAGCAGCGATGACCGACGGCACGAGCCTCGAAACCTATCCGATCCATCTCGGCCTCGGCGCCAAGGCGGAGCCGCAGCCCGCCTTCCCGCGCGACGAAGGCGCGATGGAATGGTATGCCGACTATGCCCGGCGGAATGAGGCGGACGGGTTCGACGGGCGGCTGGTCTCCAGCTACACGTTCACCGAAAGCTGGCCGATGTGGGAGATGCATCCGAACGGATCGGAAGTGGTGATCTGCACGGCGGGGCGCATGACGCTGCATCAGGAACTGGCCGACGGCACGGCGCGGACCGTCACGCTGGAACCGGGCCGCTATGCCGTCAATCCCGCCGGCGCCTGGCACACCGCGGATATCGAGGGAGAGGCCGCGGCCGTGTTCATTACCTCCGGAATCGGCACGCAGCATCGCCCGCGTTGACGCGGGCCGGCGTCGTCGAACGCCGATTCCGTGACAAATTGCGACACTTTGCGCGTTTCACGGCATAACGGTGCGACATTGCCCCTCTAGAAGAGTCGGCGAGTGGCGGGGCACCCAGTTCCTTTGCTCCCCTTCAGGAAGGTGCCCCGTTACTCTACATCTGCGAACTCCGGCGGAGTGTTGTGATACAATGCGCAAGAAAACAGGTCTTTTGCTTGCCGCGAGTGTCGACTAAATCCGTGAAGGGGAGGAGGGGTTCTATCTGATGAGCGAACCGGCGCAGACCCGGTTGCTCCTCGTCGATGACGAGTCGAGCCTCAGGGAACCACTGGCAGATTATCTGACCCGCCAGGGTTTCACCGTGCGCCAGGCGGAAGATGCCGCCAAGGCGCGCGTCGCCCTGACCGAGGAAACGCCCGATCTCGTCCTGCTCGATATCATGATGCCCGGTGAAGACGGGCTGTCCCTCTGCCGCCATCTCAGCGAATCGAAGAACATCCCGGTGATCTTCCTCACCGCCAAGGGAGAGGCGACCGACCGCATCGTCGGGCTGGAGATCGGCGGTGACGATTACGTGGTCAAGCCGTTCGAGCCGCGCGAGCTTGTCGCCCGCATCCGCTCGGTGCTCCGCCGCGCGTCGAAAGCCCCCGCCACGGGCGAAGAGGAAGACGCCCTCTACGAATTTGACAGCTGGCGGCTCGATCCGCTCAAGCGGCGGCTGATCGATCCCGAAGGCACGGTGGTGCCGATCTCCTCGGCCGAATTCCGCCTGCTGATCGCGTTCCTCACTCATCCGCGCCAGGTGCTCGATCGCGATCGGCTGCTCGACATGGTCCAGGGCCGCGAGGCGCATCTGTTCGACCGCGCGGTGGACAATCAGGTCAGCCGCCTCAGGCGCAAGATCGAGGTGGACAGCCGCGATCCCAAGCTGATCCAGACCGTGTGGGGCGGCGGTTATCGCCTGGCCGCCGACGTGCGCCGCCTCGCGCCCGACCGCGATTGATGCGCCTGCGCCTTCTTCCCCGCAGCCTGCTCGGGCAGATGCTGCTGTCCGTGGCGCTGGCGCTGCTGGTGGCGCAGGCCATTTCGGCCGTCCTGCAATATCGCGCGGCGGAACAGCGCCGCGAATTCGGCGCGCTCAGCGGGCTCGCGTTCCAGCTCGTGGCGGAGCCGCGCTTCGAAGGCCAGCCCCGCTGGCGGCGGCTGAGGGTGGAACGCACCACGCAAAACCCCCTTCAGCCCGGCGAGATGCGCGAGGAGCGACGCGAGGAAGTGCTGCGAAACATCCTCATCAATCAAGGGATCGTGCCGGCCCAGCTGATCGTCATCACCCGGCCCATCAGCGAAGATGCCTATGTCATGGGCCGCCTGCAGGAACGGCCCGACCTGCGCAGCCGCGGCGAATGGACGACCGGCAGCATGATCGTCGCCGCGCTGAAGCGCGAGGATTCGGGCGAATGGACCGTCGCCCGCGTGCCCATGACGGAAGGGGGGCCGCAGCAGATCGGCGCGCTGCTCACCCAGACGCTGCTGCTCTACATCGTGCTCGTCGGCGGGCTTGCCCTGTTGCTGCGGCGGATCACCCGGCCGATCGCGGCGCTGACCCGGCGGGTGGAATTTTTCGCCGACACGCGCGAGCTGGATGGCCAGCTGGAACCCTCCGGCCCCGACGATACCCGCCGCCTGATCGCTGCCCACAATGCGATGGAAGCGCGCATTTCGGCGCTGCTCGACGAAAAGGACGTGATGCTGGGGGCCATCGGGCATGACCTGAAGACGCCGCTCGCCGCGCTGCGCGTGCGGATCGAATCGGTCGAGGATGCGGGCGAGCGCGCGAAGATGGCGGCCAGCATCGACGACATCACCCGCTCGCTGGACGATATCCTCTCCCTCGCGCGGGTTGGCCGGCCGAGCGACCCGATGGAACGGACCGACCTTGCCGCCCTGCTGTCCTCGGTGGTCGAGGAATACGAGGATATGGAAGAGCCGGTGGAGCTGGCCGATACCCAGCGCCTGGCGATTCCGCTGCGCGCCACCTGGCTCCGCCGCGCCTTGCGCAATCTCATCAGCAACGCGCTGCGTTATGGCGAACGCGCCCGCGTCTCGCTCGTACGTGAAGGCAATGCGGCGCTGGTGCGGATCGAAGACGATGGCCCGGGTATTCCGCCGCAGGACATTGCCCGGATGATGGAAGCGTTCACCCGGGGCGACAGCTCGCGCAACCGGGAAACCGGCGGCGCCGGCCTCGGCCTCACGCTGGCTCGCGCGATCGCAGAGCAGCACGGCGGCACCGTGCGGCTGGTCAATCGCCACGGTCCCGGCGGCAAGGTCGTCGGCCTCGTCGCCGAACTGCGCCTCCCGCTCGACTGACGGCATTTGCCTGGCGGCCTGGCGCTGTTAGGGCGGTTGCTTCGGTAACCAATCCCGGAGCCTCGCCCGTGCGCCCTCTTTTCGCGACTCTCTCCGCCGCGCTGCTGCTCGCCGGCTGCGCTGCCATTCCCGCCACGGATTCCACTGGTCCGGCCGTGGGCCTCGGCCCGCTGCCGGAAAGCGTGCCCAGCGACCTGCCGCGCACCGCCCGCCCGCTGCATTACCGAATCGATTTCACGCCCGATGCCAGCGCGCTCACGTTCACCGGCCATGCGGCGATCGACCTGGAGGTTTTCGAGCGGACCGATAGTGTCACGCTCCATGCGCTGGAATTGGCGATCGGTTCGGCCCGGCTTCTCGGCCCGGACGGCGCCGCGCCCTCGGTGGATCTAACCGTGACGCTGGATGAACAGCACCAGACGGCGCGCTTGACCGCCCCTTCGCCGATCGCGCCGGGCCGCTATCGGCTGGAACTGGCCTACAGCGGCCGGATCAACAGTCAGGCCAACGGTCTCTTCGCGCTCGATTATCCCGACAAGCGCAGCGGCGAAACCGTGCGCGGCCTGTTCACCCAGTTCGAGGCATCCGACGCGCGCCGCTTCGCGCCGCTGTTCGACGAGCCGAGCTACAAGGCCACGTTCGATCTTTCGGCCACGGTCCCCGCCGCGCTCATGGCGGTGAGCAACATGCCCATCGCCCGCGAAGAGCCGCTGCCCGGCGGGCGCAAGAAAGTGACCTTCCAGACCAGCCCCAGGATGTCGTCCTACCTGCTGTTCTTCGGCCTGGGCGATTTCGAGCGGCTTTCGGTCAAAGGCCCGGGCGGGGTCGATCTGGGGATCGTCAGCCCGGCCGGCAGCGGTGAGCAGGCGCGCTATGCGCTCGATGCGCTGCCGCCGATCATTGGCTACTACACCGATTATTTCGGCGAGCCTTATCCGCTGCCCAAGCTCGACAACGTCGCCGCGCCGGGCGAATCGCAGTTCTTCGGCGCGATGGAGAACTGGGGCGCGATTCTCACCTTCGAGAAGTACCTGCTGCTGGATCCGGCGATCACCAGCCCGGCAACCAAGGCCTATATGTACACCGCCCAGGCGCACGAAGTGGCGCACCAGTGGTTCGGCGATATCGTCACCATGGCCTGGTGGGACGATCTGTGGCTCAACGAAGGGTTCGCCAGCTGGATGGAAACCAAGGCCAGCGCGCGTTTCAATCCCGACTGGTTTCCCCTGCTGAGCCGTGTCGACGGGCGCGAATCCGCCATGGCGCTCGACAGCTTCTCGACCACCCATCCCGTCGTCCAGCAGATCCGCACCGTGGCGGAAACGGCCCAGGCCTTCGACAGCATTTCCTATTCGAAGGGCGAGGCGGTGATCGCCATGCTGGAAGCCTATGCCGGGGAAGACACCTGGCGTGACGGCATCCGCGCCTATATCCAGCAGCACAAGTACGGCAACACCGTCAGCGACGACTTGTGGCGCGCGGTGGAGCGGGCCGGCGCCTCCGGGATCACCGCGATCGCCCACGATTTCACCTTGCAGCCCGGCATCCCGCTGGTGCGGGCGGAAGCCGAATGCCGCGATGGGCGCACGATGGTGACCCTGACGCAGAGCGAGTTCAGCCGCGACCGGAAGGACGCGGCGGCGGCGACCCCGCGCCACTGGCGGGTTCCCCTGCTGATCGAAGCGGGCGGGGATCGGGCCGATCCGGTGCGCCGCGTGCTCGACGGCAGTGCTTCGGTAGAGCTGCCTCAGTGCGGCGCGGTCGTCGTGAACGGCGGCCAGCTCGGCTATTTCCGCACGCTGTATGCGCCGGAGATGATCGCCCGCCTCAGGCAGGCGCTGCCCACGCTGGCGCCGATCGACCAGATCGGGCTGGTGCGCGACAACTTCGCGCTCGCGGAGGCAGGCTATCAGACAGCCGCGCCCGCGCTCGATCTGCTGGCGGCGGTGCCCGGCGATGCCAATCCCATCGTCGCGCAAGGCGCGGTCAATCGCTGGGCGGCGGTCCACGCCCTGCTCGACGACGCGGGGCAGGCGCGCGTCGCCGCCCTGACGCGCGATGCCTGGCTGCCGCGGCTGCGCCAGCTCGGCTTCGATCCCGCGGCGAACGAATCGCTGGCGGACACCAGCCTGCGCGGCGATCTGCTCACCGTGCTCGGCGACATGGGCGATCCCACCGTGGTGGAAGAGGCGCGCCGCCGTTTCGACCGGCTGGAAAGCGATCCCAAATCGCTCGACGGCCCGCTCAAGACCACCTGGCTGACGATCACCGCGCGCAACGCCACGCCCGCCGAATGGGATCGGCTCATGGCTCTGGCGACAGGGGCGCCCACCCAGGTCGAACGCCAGGCCTATTACCGGCTGCTGGGCGCCACCGGGGACCAGGCCCTGGCGCGCCGCGCGCTCGATTTCGCCGTCACCGGCCAGGCCGGCACCGCCAGCGCGGCGATCATCAAGGCCGTGGCCGATCGGAATGCCGATCTGGCCTACGATTTCTCCCTGGCCCATCGCGCTCAGGTGGAAGCGCTGTTGGATACAGGCGGCCGCGAAGGCTTCATCGCCGATCTCGCCGCCACCTCGCGCGATCCGGCGATGATCGGCAAGCTCGAACGCTTCGCCGCCAGCCTCTCGTCCGACCAGCGCCGTCCGGTCGAACAAGCCCTCGCCGCCCTGCGCCAACGCCTGGAAAGCCAGCCGCGCATGGCGCGCGAAATCCAGCAATGGCTTGCTTCCCGGTAGCCGCATAGGGCTCCGCGTTCTCGCCAGGATGACGAAAGCAGTTGGCGCGCGCGGAGACGCGGAGGCGCGGAGGGGTAGCGTCTCGGGTGGGCGGCTTTCTCAAAGTGCCTCACGCAAGGCGTCAAAGCGGCTTCGCCGCCTGTGCGTGAGCATTCCCCTTTTCTTCGTCATCCCCGCGCACGCGGGGACCCAGGGCGATGAGGCGCCATAAGAGCCGACTGGGTGCCCGCTTTCGCGGGAATGACGAAGGGGGGTGGCCTCTCTCTTTCTCTGCGCCTTCGCGCCTCTGCGCGCGCCATCTGTTTGCGAGGCGCTGTGGATTAAAAATATCATCTTTATTATTTTAACCCTCCGCGCTAGTGATCCGTCGAAAGGCGAATCGCATGGCCGTCATCCCTTTTCGCAAGCCGGACCCCTGGTCCTTCGATTCGCCGCACGCGGGCGCGACGTTGTCTTCGCGTATCGTGGAGGACGTCTGCGCCGCGCTGTTCGACAAGCGGCTGGCGCCGGGCGATTTTCTCGGCACGGAGAAGGACCTGGCCGAGCGTGCCGGGGCCAGCCGGATCGTCGCCCGCGATGCGCTGCGCACCTTGCAGGCGCTGGGCGTGGTGGAGATCAGGGCCGGGGCCGGCGGCGGCGCGCGCATCGCCGGCGGCAATCCGCGCCTGTTCAGCCAGGCGCTGGCGGTTCAGCTCAGCCTGGCCGGCGTCAGCGTGCGCGAGATGATGGACGCGCAGCGCGGCGTCGAATGCATGGCGGCGGAACTCGCCGCGCAGAACGCCCGTGCCGAGGATCTGGCGGCGCTGCGCGCGCTGTTGGTGGAGCACGAAGAGACGATCGGAGACGCCGCCGCCTATACCCGCTCGTGCATGCGCTTCCATCTCGCCGTGGCCGAGGCCTCGCGCAACCGGGTGCTGGTGGCGCAGCTCCTTTCGCTCCAGCACATCTCGTGGCCGGCCGAAAACCGCACCCTGACCATGCCGGTCGCGCGCCACGTCCTCGACGTGCATCGCCAGATCGCCGACGTGATCGAATCGCGCGATGCCGGCGCGGCCCGCCGCCTGATGGACGATCACGTGAAGATGATCCGCACCCGCCGCGTCGGCGAAGGCGATGACGGCGTGCCCCACTGCTGCTGACCGATCCGAAACCCCGGGAGAATCGAACCATGTCCAAGTTCATCATCCAGCCCCATTTCCGGCTCCACGAATGGGTGGCCGAGGAGAAGGGCTATTTCGCCGCCGAAGGGCTCGATTACGAATTCCGCGAGACGTTCGATTCGAAGGAGGCCCGGAATCACCAGCAGGGCGACAAGTTCGGCGCCTTCCAGACCTTCGAGAAAGGTCGCGAAGGCGATGTCTCGTGCGCCTGCCACTGGACGGTCAACGTCGCCGCCTCCTCAGGCCACGGATTGCTCTATGCCGATGCCTATTCGGTGAGCCCCTGCGCGGTGTTCGTGCCGCCGGAAAGCGACATCAAGCATCCGCGCGACTTGGCGGGCGTGCCGATTTCCGTCGGCTATCAATCGGGCAGCCATTATTCGACGATCCAGGCGCTCGAGACTTACCTGCCGCGTGAGCAGATCGAACTGTCGTTCGCCGACGGCATGCTGTTCAGCCGGCTGGAGCTGTTGATCGACCGCAAGATCCCCGCCGCTTCGCTGTTCAGCGGGCCTTACTACTTCTTGGAACAGCTCGGCTTCCGCAAGATCATCGACAGCACCTTCATGATGGCCTCGATGGTGAAGGAAGGGTCACAGCCGGGCGACGTGAAGAAGTACTTCGCCGCTCTCCGCCGCGCCCAGCGGGACATCGACCTGCGGCCCGAACTTTACACCCATTACTACAAGAACGAGTTCCCCGTGCGCTTCCACGAGCAGATGGACACCGGCCGCTGGGGCCCGGGCGAACGCATCGTGTTCGAGCCTTATTCGAAGACGATCTTCGAGGAATCGCAGCACTGGATCGAGGAACGCGGCATCTTCGAAGGCGATCTGGGCAGCCGCGATTACGAGCATTCGATTCTGTCGATCGCGGCCGCGTAGCCAGGCGTTCGTCATTGCGAGCGAAGCGAAGCAATCCAGAGCCGCACAAAGCCGCCCTGGATTGCTTCGTCCCTACGGTCCTCGCAATGACGAGTCAGAGTCAGGAGTAACGCCTCACGGCCTACTCCTATCTCAGCTGGCTGTCCTTGCTGCCGCGGCGGTTGATCCCCGTCGCGGTGCGCCGCGCGTCGCGACGGGACTGGCAGGCAACGCAGGTGCGTACGCCGGGCACAGCCTTGCGCCGCGCCTCCGGGATCGGCTCGCCGCATTCGTTGCAGTGCGTGGCGCTTTCGCCGCGCGGCGTTTCGGCGCGGGCGCGCAGCACGGCGTCCTTGACGGTATCGTCGATCTGGTCGTTGACCGCGCCGTCCCGAGTCCAGCCGCCGGCCATCAGCTATCGGCCTTCTTGCTCATACGACAGCAACGCAGGCGTCAGATATCGTTCCGGATCGTCGCCAGCGCGCCGCCGTCGATCTCCCACTTGGCGCCGTTGACGTAGCTCGCTTCGTCCGACAGCAGGAAGCTGACCACCTCGCCCACCTCGCGCGGCTGGCCCACACGGTTGAGCGTGGCGACCTGGCCCAACTTGTCCATCCCCGCCTGCACGTCGCCGTCGAACATCTGTTCCAGCATGCCCACCAGCAGCGGCGTTTCGATCACGCCCGGCATCACGCAATTCACCCGCACGCCCTTCTGCGCCACTTCGCTGGCCGCGGTGCGGGTCAACCCCACGGCGCCGTGCTTGGCGGCATTGTAGGCGCAGGCGCCCGCCAGGCCGCGTTCCGAGCCGATCGAGGCGGTGTTCACCACCGCGCCCTTTCCGGCGGCGACCATGTGCGGCAGCACGAAGCGCAGGCCCAGGAACATCGAGCGCAGGTTCACGCGGATGATCTTGTCGAACTCCGCCACATCGTAAGCGTGGGTGGGCGCCAGGGAACCTTCGATCCCGGCATTGTTGAAGAACCCGTCGATCCGGCCGAAAGCCTCCATCGCCGCCCGGGCATAGCCTTCGACCGCCTTCTCATCGACGCAATCGGCGACATAACCGATGGCATCATGTCCCGCGCGGCGAAGCGCATCGGTGCATTCCTCCAGCCGCTCCGTCGCGATGTCCACCAGCATGACCCGCGCGCCTTCGCGGGCGAGGATCTCGCACGTCGCGAAACCGATCGCGCCGGCGGCGCCCGTCACCACCATGGTCTTGTCTCTGTGGCGCATCACTTGGCTCCTTTCCGGAAGGGCAATGTCAGCAGGAACCACGCCAGCCCCGGGGTCAGCAGCTTGAGGAAGGCGCGGGCATTCTCCGGCGTCAACGTGGCGCTCATCGGCATGGTGCCGAAGACCTTGCCTTTGATGACCAGATCATCGCCCCGCCGCTCCACCGTGGAGACCTGCATCAGTTCGCTCTTGTCGGCGGAGTAGAGCTTCATTTCACATCACTCCTCCAACCTTCGTCATCCCCGCGAAAGCGGGGCCCCAGTCGGCTCTTGCGCCCACCCTGGGTTCCCGCTTTCGCGGGAATGACGAAAAGAGTGAGGTAATCACGCCACTCCGATCCCGTCGAAATCGATCCCCAGGTCCTCGGCCATGACCATTGCCGTTGCCCGGCCCGCGCCGAACACGCCCCCGCCGGGATGCTGGAACGGGCCGACGAGATAGAGCCGCTCCACCCCCGGCACCCGGTACTGCCCCAGCTCGGGCGTGGGGCGGTGGCTGCCGGACTGGTAAGTCGTGGTCGCGATGCCGTGGAGGTCGCCGCGCAGGAAGCTGGGGCTGGTGCGCTCCATGTCGACGGGCGAATCGCAGTGATAATCGAGCACCGCGCCCGGCACGTTGTCGATGAAATCGGCCATGCGGGTCATGATCCGGTCGGCGTAATCGGCCTTGGTGCTGTCCCAGTCGAGCCCGTCGGGTCGTTCGTAAGGCACATAGTCCCAGGCGTGGAAGATCGCTTTGCCTTCCGGTGCGCGGCTGGGGTCGTGCTGGGTGAGCTGGCCCACGCCGACCAGTGGCCGGCCGGAGAAATTGCCATAGCGCAGCTCGTCGAAGGCGCGGCGCAAATCATCATAGTCGCCAGGCATCAGCTCGTACATCACCGCCGAAAGATCATCGCCTTGTGCTGTTCTGGCCTTGAACTTCAGCGGCGCGTCGAGCGCGGCGTGGACGGTCATGCAGGCGGCGGGAGTGACGTGGGTGCGCATTGCATTCCTGGCCACCGTTTCCGGCACCGCCGGCACCATGTCGGGCAAATGGTGCGGATGGATCGCGCCGATCACGCCTTCGGTGCAGGATAGCCGCTCCCCGCTGTCCAGCACCACGCCGCTGGCGCGCGTGCCGTCGGTCACCACTTCGCGCACGCTGCAATTCGCCCGTATGGCGCCGCCGTGATCCTCGATGCAGGCGATCAACGCCTTCGTCAGGCTGCCCGAGCCGCCCACCGGCACGCCGAAGCCGAACTTCTCGAGGAAGCCGAGGAACACATAGGCGCCGATTCCGGTCGCCTTCTCGTCGGGGCTGACCAGGTTCTCGCCCGCCACCCGGCCGAAGTGCGCCTTGACCCTGTCGTGTTCGAACAGCTCTTCCATCAGGTCGAACGTGCTGACCTGGGTGGTGCGCCAAATCTCGCGGCCTTCGGCGCTCTGGTCCATCATCGCCGTCTGCGCGCCCAGCGGCATAGGCGGGGAATAGAGCCCGGCCTGGATCATCGGCAGCCACTGGGCCGCCTGGCGGCTCATCTCGAGGAAGGTTTCCGCATCCTTCGCGCTGAACCGGCGGATCGCCTCGGCCGACCTGGCGGGATCGCGGTGCAGCGGCAGCGTGGCCCCGTCTTCCCACACGCTCATCATCGGCACTTCGGGGAACACGTAGCGCAGGCCATACTTGCGCTTGAGCCCCAGGTCGTCGTTCGCCAGCAGCGGATTGCCCTGGATGAAGATGTGGCTCATCGAATGCTGGTCGTGGGCGAAGCCCGGCCGGGTCAGCTCGCGGGTGACCACGCCGCCGCCGAACCATTCATTGCGTTCCAGCACCAGGACCCGCTTGCCCGCCACCGCCAGATAAGCCGCGGCGACCAGGCCGTTATGGCCCGATCCGATGACGATGATGTCCGCGTCACTCATGACATTCTCCCGCTTCGTCATTGCGAGCCGCCAAAGGCGGTGCGGCAATCCAGGGGCGGCTTCCACCGCCCTGGATTGCTTCGCTCCGCTCGCAATGACGAGCGTCTGGGTGGGGCTTGAGGCACATGCTCACACCATCGCGCTCAGCACCAGGTCGCTCAGCTTCTGGCAGCGTTCGATATTGGCCGCCTGGGTCATCACCCCGGCGCTGCACAGCGCGAAGCTGACGTCGCGTTCGGGATCGACCCAGAACATCGTGCTGCCCGCGCCATAATTGCCGTGCGTCTCCGGGCTCGCCAGCGTGCCGAACAGGTGGTGGAACACACCCCCGTCCCCTCCCATCGGCCCGCGCACCTGGAAGCCGATTCCCTGATTGGCGGGCGGCACTTGCCAGCCGGCGTTCTCGGCCACGCGCTTGTAAAGCTCGTTGGGCATCGTGCCGGTATGCACCTGCCGCGCCAGCGCCAGCATGGCCGGCGAAAGCAGGCGGGCCCCGTCAAGCTCGCCGCCCCGGCGCAGCATCTCGGCGAAGCGGTAGAGGTCGCCGCTGGTGGACGCGCAGCCGACATGGGGCGCCTCCACTTCCGGGTCCTCGAACAGCGCGTGGTCGCCCGGGATATTGCGGCTGAGATGCTGGATCGGCACCGTGCCGCGCATGTTCGGCTTTACATGCCGGGGCGCGAGATCGGGGCGCAGGCCCATGCTGGTGCTGTCCATCCGCAGCGGGGTGAACAAGTCCTCGTGCAGCAGCGTCTGGTAATTGCGCCCCTTGGGATCGGTGCGCACCAGTGCCGTGCCCAGAAGCACGTGGTTCACCAGCGGCGAATAATCGCAGCGCGTGCCCGGCGGCACTTCGCCGTGGACGTTCTCGATCGAGGCTGCGAACAGCTCCCGCAACCGGTCCAGGAACATGCCCGGCTTCGGCGTCCACACGCCCGGCATCCCGGCGGTATGCGTCAGCAGGTGATAGAACGTCGCGTCCTCGCGCGGTTGGCCGATGAATTCCGGCAGCACGTCCCTGACTTTGGTGGTCAGCGCGAAGTGGCCTTCCTCGATCGCTTTCAGGATCAGGACATTGGTGAAAGCCTTGGTGACCGAGAAGATCGAGAACACGTCATCGTAATGAAGCGGCTTTTCACCCCCCGCGTCCTGCGCGCCCAGCGCCTCGGCAAACACCGTCTCCCCGCCGCGCCCGACCGTCAGCACCGCGCCAAAATAATCGCCCCGTGCGATATCGGCGAGGATCACTTCGCGCAGGGTGTCGAGCCGGGCCTGCCACACTGCGCTCATCGAAACCCCACCTTCGTCATTGCGAGCGAAGCGAAGCAATCCAGGAGCGGTTGCGCACTCCCCCGGAGTGCTTCGTCGCTACGCTCCTCGCAACGACGAGGTGGAAGGATAGCCCCCATCCCCGTCACCCCGCCGCGATGATGCCGCCGTCGATGGCGAGCATGGCCCCGTTGATGAATGCCGCCTCGTCGCTGAGCAGGAAGGCCGCCGCCCGCGCCACGTCTTCCGGCGTGCCGTTGCGCCGGAGGGGAATGTGCTTCGCCCGCTCGGCATATTGCTCGGCCGATACGAAGCCTTCGGTCGCCGGCGTCGGCACGCTGCCCGGGGCGATGGCGTTGACGCGGATGCCGCGCGGTCCCAGTTCCCCGGCGAGCACTTTGGTAAGGCCGGCGATGCCCGCCTTGATCGTGGTATAGGCTCCGGTGTTCGGCCGCCCGCGATAGGCCACTGGTGAGGAATAGTTGAGGATATTGCCCGGCGCGCTTTCGTCCCGATTGGCGAGGAACGCCTGCACCCCCCAGAACACGCTCTTGAGCCCGGCCGAAAGCATCCGGTCCAGCGTGTCTTCGGTCACGGCCTCGATCGGCTCGTAAACCAGCACAGAGGCATTGTTGACCACGGCCCGCAGCGGCCCGCCGGCGTCATAGCGGAAGGCTTCGGCCACGCCGAAGTATTCGCTGCGGTTGCCCAGATCGCCGCCATAGGCATGGGCCTCCCCGCCCGCCGCGCGGATCGCATCGACCACGGTGTGCGCGCTGGGCTGGTTGATGTCCGCCACGCCGACCACGGCACCTTCGGCGGCGAGGTGCTTCGCGATCCCCTCGCCAAGCCCGCGCCCGGCGCCGGAGATCAGGATCGGCTGCCCCTGGAAGCGCACGTTCACTCCATTCCGAACAGCGTCGCGGTATAGTGGCTGTCCATGTATTCGTGCAGCCGGTCGATCTTGCCGTTCGAGACGCGGAACACCCAGGCATAGTCGTTTTCATAGACCTTGCCGTCCAGCGTCTTGCCGGTGGAATAGGATTCCACGCCCACCGTCTCGCCATCGGAAAACAGGTTGGTCACGTGGACCTTGGGATCGCCCGCTTCGAACATCCCGCGCACCGGGGCCAGGAACAGGTCGATGATGTCCATCCCCACGTGCTCGCCCGATCCGGCGATGCCTTTCACCTTGGGCTGCCACACCGAATGATCGTGGAAGAACCCGCGCAGCTTCTCGAGATCGCCCGAGGAAAGGACATCGAAGAAATCGAGCACCAGCTGCTCGTTGGCGTTCTTGGCGGTGATGGTCATGCAAGTCCTCTCGCTTCGTCGCTCGGTATCGGGATCGCCGGCATCGCCCCGCCCTGGTGCAGCGCGACGTGGCCATAGCGGCTCTTGAACTTCCAGCCCTCGGCCGTCTTCACGTAATGATCCGCGAACCCGCCGACATAGAGCCCGCCCGCTTCCTGCGGCGGAACGGTGGAGGCGTGGTTGGAGAGCATGGCCAGGTAATTCGTGCCGCGTGCTTCCGTGGCGCTGACGGTGTCGACCAGCACATTGGTGACGATATGCCGCACCAGGATCGGCGGCCGGTCGCGGAAGATCGCCTGCACCCGCGCCCGGCCGTAGAACGGATGATCAGGCTGGAACGGCCGGGCGAATTCGCAATCCTCGGTGAACAGTGCGGCCAGCGCGGCATGATCGCCGTTGTCGGCATATCGGGCGAAGAGCAGCGGCAATCGGCCGCATTCGCGTTCTATCTCCAGGCGTTCGAGGAGGTCCATCAGTCGAGCTTCTCCTGCGCCTCGTTGTCGATCTCGGCGAAGGTCTCGTTGGCCAGGCGGAAGCTGTCCACCGTCGCCGGAATGCCGCCATAGATGCCGACCTGGAGCAGCACCTCGCGGATTTCCTCGCGGCTGAGGCCGTTGTTGAGCGCGCCGCGGATATGCGCCTTCAACTCGTTATGCCGGTTGAGCACCGCGATCATCGCCAGGTTGATCAGCGAGCGGTCGCGCCGCTCCAGCCCCTCGCGCCCCCAGCACCAGCCCCAGCAATAAGTCGCCACCAGTTCCTGCAACGGATCGTTGAACGCGTTCGACTTCGCCAGCGCGCGATCGACGTAGGCATCGCCCAGCACCTCGCGGCGGATCTTCATGCCTTTGTCGTAGAGAGCCTTGTCCATTTCCGGTTCCTTCAAATCCCCATTTCGTCATCCCCGCGAAGGCGAGGACCCCGCGAACAAAATAGGCGCGCGAAGCGCTCAACCGCTTCTAGATTCCCGCTTTCGCGGGAATGACGAAAAAGAGGGCCGGTCACCCCACCACCTCGTAAACGGCCTCGATCAGCCGCCGCGCGCGCGGGCCGTTGGTGCCCACGGCATGCATCTGATTGCAGCAGTAGGAGAAACCGAGCCGCGCATCCGGATCGCCGAAGCCGATGGAACCGCCCAGGCCATGATGGCCGAAACTGCGCGGGTTGGGGCCCATGTAAACCGCTTCTGGCGTGTTCAGCAGCACACCCGAGGCCTGGTGATAGGGCCGTTCCTGCAACAGCTCGGTCTGGTTGTGCTGCTCTGTGATCATGCGTTCGAGCTGGCCTTTCGACAGCAGCGACACGCCGTCCACCTCCCCCACCACCGCGCCGTAAATCCGCGCCACGCCGCGCGCGTTGCCGTGGCCCGATCCGCTGGCGATCTCGCAGGTGCGCCAGATCGGGGAGTTCATCGTGGTATGCCACGGTTCTTGCGGGTTCTGCAGGAAGGCGAAGCTGCGCAGCACGGCGCCGTCCTGCCAGCCTTCGGGTGTCGTCGGCTTGTCGGGCACCGTCTGGTCCTTGGCCGCGAACAGCCGCGCGCCGGTATTGGGCAGCACTTCGGCGACATGTGCCTGCTGCCCTTCGTCCATGCCGCCGATATGGTATTCCGCGCCCAGCGGCCCGGCGACATTCTGCTTGAGGAAAGGCCCCACCGTCATGCCCGTGACCCGGCGCATGATCTCGCCCAGCAGGAAGCCCTGGTTGTGGACATGGTATGCCGCGCGTGTGCCGGGCTGCCACAGCGGATGCTGCGCTTCCAGCGCGCGGATATAGGCCGGATAATCGTAGAATCCGCCGGGATAGAGCACGTCGTCGGTCAGCACCGGGATCGCCGCGGTGTGATCCAGCACCATGCGCACGGTGATGCCGTCTTTCCCGTTCTGCGCGAATTCCGGCCAGTAATGCGCCACCCGCTCGTCGGGATCGACCAGGCCGCGATCGATCAGGGTGTTGAAGCAGATGCCGGTCACCCCCTTGGCGACGCTCATCATGCACACCGTGGTGTGCTCGCCCCACGGCGCGCTGCGATCGGCGCGGGCCCAGCCGCCCCACAAGTCCACCACGGTCTCGCCGTCCAGCACCACGCTGGTGCCGGCGCCCAGTTCCTCTTCCTCGCGGAAGTTTTCGATGAAAGCCTCGACCACCGGGCGGAAGCGCGCGTCATAGCGTCCGTGCAGGGGAAAGGTCCCGCCGCGCGCCTCGATCGTTTCGTGGAATTCGGCTTGCCCCGTCATGCCTTTTTCAAATCCTCTCCGGCTCGTTCTACGAGTCCGCCCCCTGCCTAGGCGAGCTTGCGCCCGGGCGGAAGGGGGCGCATCCTGCCCGCGGGAGAAACGGATGTACGATGTCATCGTGGTCGGCGGCGGGCCGACCGGCTTCGTCACCGCGCTCGGCCTGGCCCAGGCGGGCGCCGATGTGCTGCTGATCGAAGCGGGCGAGGCGATCATCGATAGCCCGCGCGCGGCGGTCTATCACTGGTCCGTGCTCGACGGCCTGGAACGGCTCGGCATCAGGGAGGAAGCGCAGCGGATCGGCTTCGCCAAGCGCGATTACCTCTGGCTGGTGCGCAAGACGGGCGAACGGATCGCTTACGACCTCTCGGTGCTCGAAGGCACCACGGCGTTCCCTTACAACATTCACCTGGGGCAGGATCGGCTGGCGGGCCTCGCGCGTGACAGGCTCGCCCTGCTGCCGAATGCAGAGGTGCGGTTCGGCACGCGCCTCCGCCAGCTGACGCAGGATGCGGGCGGCGTTACGCTCACCACATCGAACGGCGAGGAGCTGCGCGCCCGCTGGGTGGTCGGCGCGGACGGGGCGGGCAGCACGGTGCGCAAGGAACTGGGCCTCGGGTTCGACGGGATGACCTGGCCCGAACGCTTCGTCGCCACCAATCTCTATCACCCGTTCGAAAGCGCCGATTACGGCCTTTCGACCATGGTGATCGACGATCGCTGGGGCGCTGTCATAGTTAAGATCGCCCCAGATGGCCTGTGGCGCTGCACCTACATGGAAGACGCTGCGCTGCCGGAAGCCTCGTTCCTCGACCGCATCCCGGCGGCTTACGAGCATCTGCTGCCCGGTGATGGAGGCTATCGGCTCGATCGCGCCGCGCCTTACAAGATGCACCAGCGCTGTGCGGAAACCTTCCGCAAGGGCCGCGTGCTGCTGGCGGGCGATGCCGCGCATGTGACCAATCCGACGGGCGGCTTCGGGCTCACCACGGGCCTGTTCGATGCCTTCTCGTTATGGCCGACGCTGGCAGCCGTTGTGCTGGAGGGGGCAGTGCCCACGCTGCTCGATCGCTGGGCGGAGGATCGCCGGCGCATCTATCTCGAACGGACCAGCCCGCAGGCCGTGGCCTACAAGCGCTTCGTGTTCCACGCCAATGGCGGCGGCGCGGAGCTGGAGGCGGCGCTGCAAGGCATGCGCGCCATGGCCGCCGATCCGGACGTGCGTTTACAGCGGCTGATGTTCGTGAAGAGCCTGGAAACGCCGAGCCCGGCGGAGGTGCAGATGGCCTAAATCGATCCGCCGTTAGCTAATCTTCATCATTCCCGCGAACAAGACAGGCGTGCGAAGCGCTCAACCGCCCTGGGTCCCCGCGTTCGCGGGGATGACGAAAGAAAGAGGATGAGAGGTATCGAAAGAGGGCAGACGCATCATGAAAGATACGCGATCGTCCTCACTTCGATGCTCTGCCTCGGCGCGGCGTCGGGCGGTGTGTTCGGGTCCTCGAAAGCGCTGTGGGCGGTGAACTGCACGGCGCCGGCGTCGCTGTCGAAGAGCTTGAAGGCCAGCGCTTCCCACGGCTGCATGTGCGGCACCCAGTACCAGCGGTGGCCGGCGTGATGGGCCAGGTTGAAGCCCCACAGCGAGCGGCGGTTGAAATCGCCCAGCCCGCCGACGACTTCGCTGTCGAACAGGTCCTCCCGCTTCACCGTGCTGGCGTCGCACACCGCCAGCGGCGCGCTTTCGACCCTGACGATCGGCCGCCAGACATTGATCAGCATGTGCCGCCGCTGCAGCCGGCGCTCGGCCTCGTCCGGCGGAAGCAGGTCACGCGTGAAGTCCGCCACGGTGCGCGCGCCGTAATCGACATGGGCACCGTGCGCGGGCAGGTTGTGGCCATGCGCCCCGCCGGCATTGGTGCGGATCATCGGGCCGAAGCTGACCACCTTGTCCGCCCCCGTCAGCCGCCGCACCAGCGTTTCCGTCTCATGGCAATAGCGCGCCAGTTCGCCGCTGTCGGTGAAGTCCGTCACGTCGGTCGGCTCGTCCACCAGCACGAAGCCGTTGCGATCGAACGCAAGCTGCCCGGCGATCGGCCGCACGTCGCGGATCGTCACTTGGTGCTCGTCCACCGGCCAATAGCTCTTCTCGCGCGCGCCGGGGTGGAACGTCGCCTTCTCGCCCCGCACCACGTATTTCATCGTGGCTTGCACGTCGCAGACGATCGGTTGGCTTGCCATCGCCGCCTCCCTAGCCTTCGCTCAGAAACCGCCGCAGCGCTTCGACGGCTTCGGGAAACTCATCCAGCAGCAGGTGCGAGCCGCCGGGAATCACCTCGAGCCGGGCCTGGGGCAGCACATCCTGCCATTCCCGCGCATAGCCCAGCGGAACGATCCGGTCCCCCTCACCCCACAGCAGCAGAGTGGGCCGGTCGAAGCTCTTCAGCGCCTGGCGCAGCGCCCGGTCGGTGGCCGCCAGATCCTCGCGCGAGGCGAAGGCGGCGGCGGATTCGCGCGCGCGCAGGGCCGCCCATTCGGGTGAGGGATCGGCCGGCCAGAACGGCGCGACCCACGCCGGATCGGCCACGAACATTCCCGGCAGGTCTTGCGGCGCCACCTTGGAGAAATCGGGCATCGCCGCATGTTGCGACATGAGCCCGGCGGGCGAGACCAGCACCAGCCGGTCGATGTCCCCCGGATTGGCCGCCGCGTAGCGCGCCGCCATGTGCCCGCCCATGGAAGCGCCGGCGAGATGGAACGTGTCCAGCCCCAGCGCGGGAAACAGCAGCTCGTAATGCGCGACATAATCGCCGATGCCGGCAAAACCCGCATCGCCGCTTTCGCCGAAACCCGGATGATAAGGGCAATAGACGCGGAACGCGCCGGCCAGCGCCCGCACCCACTCGAAGCCGTGAAACGTGCCGCCGCCGTGGAAATAGACCAGGGGCGCCCCTTCCCCGATCGCATAGGTCACCGTGTCGATGCCCTCGATCCGGTGGACAAGCCGCTCGAAGCCCTCGGTGCTGTAAGCCCATCCGCTCATGCGACTGCGGGCTCCACCGGCATGGGAGCGCCCTTTATCAGTTCGGCAAGGGAGGACGCGCGCACCTCCGCGCCGCCCTTTTCGGCCTGGGCGAACATCTCCGCCTTGTCTTGCGCCCGGCGCGCGGGATCTTTCTCCGACAGGAGCCGCTTGAAATTGGCCGACATCGGTGAGGTCACCTCCAGGAACACGCGGCGCCGCTCGGCGGCGTAGAAATCGAGCACGCTTTCGCCCGCACGCCCGCCGATCACCGCGCCCAGCGTGTCGGACAGGGCGTCGGCATCGATCACGCCGCCGGTCAGGCCCAGGCCCCCGCAGGGATTGCAGGCATGGGCGGCATCGCCCGCCAGCAGCACGCGGCCGACCCTGAAACTAGGGACGCAGCGCTGGTGGACGCGATAGGGGGAGAAGTTGTCGATCCGATAGGGCACCGAAGGATCGGGCAGGATCGCGGCGAAGCGTTCCGGCAGGCGCTCCAGGATCGATTGCTCGTCCAGCCCGGCGTCTTCGCCATAAGTCAGCCGCCACAGGTTCTCACGCCCCAGCCGGCCGATCACCGCCCAGTTATCCGGATCGACCACCATGTTGGCATAGCCGAAACCGAAGTCGAGGAACGGATAGTCGATATTGGTGGCGACGAAGCGATCCGGCCAGGTCATGCCTTCGAACGGCAGGCCGGCGAGCTGGCGCACGGTGGAGCGCGCGCCGTCCGCGCCGATGACCCAGTGGGCCGAAAAGCGCACTTCGCCTTCGTCCGTATCCGCTGCGAGGCGGACCCCGCGTGCATCCTGCGCCAGCGCCTTCACGGCGTGGTTCCACAGCACGCGCGCATTCGGCAGGTGATCGAGGTGGGCGATCACCAGTTCCGCCAGGATGTGCTGGCCGAAATGGAGGTTGTGATCGAACTCCTGCCCTGGCTCCAGCGCATCGCGCATGTCCGAACGCATGACTTCGCCGGTCTCCAGCCAGTGCATCGCGAATTCCGTGGAGGACAGGCCGATGGCGTGGGCCTCGTCCGCCAGGCCGAGCTTCTTGAGGATCGAGATCGTGGTGTGGAAATAGACCGCCGCGCGCGGCGAGCGCACGACCTCAGGCTCGCTGTCGAGCACCGTTACCTCGACCCCCTGGCGCGCCAGGCCGAGCGCGGTCAGCAGGCCGACAGGCCCGGCGCCGACGATGATGACCTCGCTGCTCTCGCTCACGCGGCCGCCTCCACCCCGCCGCGCCGCGCCAGCACTTGCGGATTGGTCTCGCGCACGAACAAGGCCGCCACGCCGGCGAACAGCGCCAGCCCGCCTTGAAGATAGAGCGCGAAGTCGAGCCCGAAGCTGTCGGCCAGCCGCCCAGCCAGCGGCGGGCCGAACACGCCGCCGGTCAACTCCCCGATCATCACCACCACGCCCATCGCCGTGGCTGCCTGGGCGCGGCCGACGGTCTCCGTCGGGATCACGCCCATGAACAGCGGGAAAGTGCCGAGCCCCATCCAGCTCACGAACATCAACACGGTGAGCCATTGCACCGAGCCCTGGAACCACAGCAAGGCCGCCGGGGCCAGCACCATGAGGAAGGCGAAGGCGATCAGCGGCGGCTTGCGGCCGATCCGGTCTGAGATCAGCGCGATCACCACCGCGCCCACCGCCGGGCAGATGCCCACGACGGCCATCACGTTGCTCCAGGTCAGATCGTCATACCCGCGCGGGCCGTCGAGATAGAGCGGCATGAAGATCGAGCCGACGACGATTGATCCGACCGCGCCGACGCTGACCAGCGAGCACAAGAGGATGTTGCGCTGGGCCAGCAGTTCGGTGGGAAAGAGCGAGCCGCGGGGGCGTTCTCCCGTTGCGGCCGGGTGCGCGGGCTCGTCCACGAAGCGCCAGATCAGCACCGCCAGGATCAGGCCCGGGATGCCCGCGATATAGAACGCCGCGTGCCAGTCGTAAGCGGCGGCGATGCGCACCAGGGCATAGGAAGCGAGCGAGGTGCCGACGATCGGGCCGAACACGTTCTGCACGATCCCGGCGTTGAGCGCCTGGCGCCGGGGGGCCGAGGCGCCGGCCATGATCGCGAGGCAGATCGGCAGGAACGGCCCTTCGGCCGCGCCCATGATCAGGCGGGCGGAAACCAGCGTGCCGAAGCTCCACGCCAGGCCCGAAAGTACGGAGCAGATCGAAAACAGCAGCAGTGCGCCGATCAGGAACGGCTTGCGCCGCCCGATCGAATCCGACCAGCGGCCGACCAGATAGGCCCCCAGCGCCCAGGTGAGCGAGAGGCCGGAGTTGGCCCAGCCCACCTCTTCATTGCTGAGGCCGAGATCGGCTTGCACGAACGGCGCCAGGAACGTCAGCGCCATGCGGTCGAAATAGGCGAAGCCGAAGGCCAGCCCCAGCAGCACCAGCACGCGCAATTCGTATCCGGCCGGGCTCAGGCCCCTCTGGTCCGGAGTGTGGCCTGGAGCCGCCTCAGTCGGCAGCGCCGATCCCGTCGCCATGTCCTCGTCCCCGCGTTTTCGGGCAGACTAGGGCTCGGATTTGGTGCTGGCAATGGCCCGCGCGGCGTCCCTTTGCCTTTGCAATACGGCGCCGAAGCGCAATAATCCTATTAATTAGCTGGCGAACTGTGTTGCTGGATTGTGACAGTCGGGCAGTTTAGGAGCCATAATTGCGCCGGCCCACCTTTGTCGGCGCCGCGACTTCAGGTATTAACGCTTCCGGAGAGGGAGTAATTGCCGACGAAGTCTTTATTTTTCCCGGAAAACTTCCTTAACCATCATATCACCCGGCCGAAGAGCACGGGCGGAGAATTGGGAGTATCGCCAGATCCCGAGCGGGATCTTGGCAAGGGGAGGATGCCTGATGAAGTTCAAGACGCTCGGTGTCGTGTCGTCGCTCGCCATCGTGGCGGGCCTGGCCGTGCCCGCCCATGCCCAGGACAACAACTCGGCCCAGGCCGAAGCCTCGCAAGACAGCCAGACTGAAAACCGCACCAATGTCATCACCGTGACGGCGGAGTTTCGCGCAGCCAATCTGCAGGATACGCCGATCGCGATCACGGCGGTCAATTCCGAGATGCTGGAAGCCCGCGGGCAGACCGACATTTCGCAGGTTGCCGCCCAGGCGCCGAACGTCACGCTGACGCCGCAGCCGCAGAACGGCGGCGCCGGCCTCATCGCCTATATCCGCGGCGTGGGACAGACGGACTTCAACTACGCGCTGGACCCCGGCGTCGGCATCTATGTCGATGACGTGTTCATCCCCACGCTGTCGAGCTCGCTGCTCGAACTGATGGACCTCGACCGGATCGAGATCCTGCGCGGGCCGCAGGGCACGCTGGCGGGCAAGAACTCCATCGGCGGCGCGATCAAGCTGTTCTCGCAAAAGCCGCGTGGCGACGGCTCGGGCACGATGGAAGTGACTTACGGCTCATACAACCGGATCGACGTGCGCGGCATGGCGGATTTCCGGATCAACGACCAGCTCTCGGCCCGCGTCTCGGGCATCGGGAAGGGGCGTGACGGCTATCTCGATCTGCTCGACTACGGCGTCGCCCATCCCAACGAGAATGTTCCCGCCAACAGCGCGCGCGGCGCCTATCCGGTGGTCGGCACGCAAGGGGGCCAGTCGATCATCGCCGGCCGCCTGGCCTTGCGGTGGGAGCCGATCAGCACGGTGGAAGTGAACCTTTCCGCCGATTACACGCGCGAACGCTCGGAACCGCAGCCCACGGTGCTGCTGGCCGCCGGCCTTCCGCAGAGTGCGACCAACCCCGAGTTCACCCCCTCGGCCGCGCCCGGCGATGCCAATGTCTTCCCCGCCATGGGGCCCGGTCCCGGACAGCCGGCCTGGCTTGCGGGCAAGGATGGAACCCCGATCCCTTTCGACTGCCGTTTCGTCCCCGCCGGGCCGTATAGCTGCGACGCGCTCAGCTCCAGCGTCTATGACGGCGATCGGCGCTTCATCAGCTACGCCAATTTCCTCGACGGCACGGCGCCCAGCAGCCAGGCGCCGTTCAAGCCTTATGCGGCGCTCCAGAATCAGGATTTCAACGGCTGGGGCGTCATGGGCAATGTCAGGGTGGACCTGACGGACGACATGCAGCTCTACTGGATCGGCGCCTGGCGTGAATATACCACCAAGTTCGGCCAGGATCAGGACGCCTCGACCGTGCCGATCGCCCAGCTTGACAACCGCCTGGATCACCGGGCGTGGAGCCAGGAACTGCGCCTCAACGGTGAATTCGGCGATGGCCTGCTCGAATATACCCTGGGCGGGTTCTACATGGATCAGAAGGGCAGCTATACCGCCCGCGTCGATCTGAACTATGCCGGGATCGACTTCCTCCATGGGCCGGACACCACGCCTTCGACGTCCAAGGCGCTGTTCGTCAACGCCGTGCTGCATCCGACCGAGGCCTGGTCGATCTCCGGTGGCCTGCGCCGCTCGTGGGACGAAAAGACCTATACTTACTTCCGGCGTAACCCGGACGGCACGATACCGCCGCCGTGCGAATTGTTCGTCAATCCGGAGTATGACGGGTTCCCCGCGCCGACGGCGATCGGCAACAGCCCGAATTGCCTGCTCAACGGAATTTTCGATCTCGCGGGCGAGTTCAAGGGCAAGCGGTGGGATTGGCGCGTGGTCACCGACTACCGCTTTACGGACGAATTCCTGGCCTATGCCTCGATCGCGACCGGTTACAAGGGCGGCGGCGTCAACCCGCGGCCGTTCTTCGGCCCGGCGACGGGCGATTGCCCGCCGTTCCAGTTCGACTCGGAAGGGCACGTGGTGCCCACGGCGCCTTGCAACCAGGTGCTTCCGTTCAATCCGGAAACGATCACCACTTACGAAATCGGCTTCAAGACCGACCTGTTCGATCGGCGCATGCGGTTGAACGGCGCAGCGTTCTACAACGATTACAATGACATCATCTTCACACTTTCGGCCTGTCCTTCCTCGCCGTGCCTGCGGCCGACCAACGTCGGCAAGGCCAAGGTAAAGGGCTTCGAGCTGGAGACGACGATCTATCCGGTCGACAACCTGTCGCTCGATGGGTCGGTGAGCTACATCAATGTCAATTATGACGAGGCTTCGGTCGCCGCGGCGGGCCTCAACGGCAGCGAAACCTTCCCGTACACGCCGGATTGGACTTACAGCTTCGGCATCCAGTACGATTACGACATCGGCCCGGGCACCATCGCCGCGCGGTTCGACGGCTCTTACCGTTCGAAGATCTTCACCGAGACGACGAACTCGCCATGGAGCGAGATCGACAGCCGGTTCCTCGGCAACGCCCGGCTGACCTACACCACGGCGGATTCCGATTGGCGCGTCTCGCTCGAAGTGCAGAACCTGTTCGACAAGTACTACTTCCTCAGCGTGAGCGACGTCACCACCTCGCTCGGCGCGGTGACCGGCGTGCCCGGCCTCCCGCGCACCTGGGCGCTGTCGGTGAAGCGCAACTTCTGATCGAGCTTGCACGAGGGTCGCATAAAAGAGGGGCGCGGGTTTTGGCCCGCGCCCCTTTCTTTTGTCCTAAGCAAGAGAATGCCGCGCGCTCGCGGCCCAGCCCGTGCCTAGCCGGCGTTGAGCCGCTCGCGCATTTCCTTGCCGGGCTTGAAATAGGGCACGCTTTTCTCCGGCACATCGACCGAATCGCCCGTGCGTGGGTTGCGGCCGATGCGCGCTTCGCGCTTGCGGGTGGAGAAAGTGCCGAAACCGCGCAGCTCCACTCGTCCGCCTTCGGCCAGGCGCGTCGAAATTTCCTCGAAGAAGATATCGACGACCTGTTCGACCTCTTCCGGCCGAAGATCGGGATTGTCGTTGCACAAGGCCTGGAGGAGTTCGGATCTTATCATCGATATCCTTATCCGGCCGAAATTCGGCACGGTCCGCCAGCCGCCGGCCCGATTTCCGTGCAGCTGGATGTCCCCGACCCTGATCGCAATTTGACAGAGAGCCCGCCGCTGCGCAATCGACTCCCGCAAAAAGTTGCCAAAGAGCAAGTTGGCTGCGTTTTCAAGCCTCGTCGAGCACTTCGGCGGGCGCGATACCCAGCCGCTCCATCCGCTGGCGGATCTGCGGCCACTCCTGTTCCAGGAACTGGGCGCGTTCGGCGGAACGCAGCTGTTCCGCCGCGCCTTCGCGCACGAACATGCCCACCCCGCGCTGGACGCGAATCAGCCCATCGGCCTGGAATTGCTGGTAAGCCTTGGCCACCGTCAGCGGATTGGCCCCCTGCTCTGCGGCAAAGGCGCGCACCGATGGCAGCATTTCCCCTTCGGCATAGCGCCCGTCGATGATCGCGGCGGCGATCTCGTCACGCAGGCGCAGATAGACGGGGCGATTGTCAGCCATTAGTGATATAGTGGCATAATACAGCGCAGCGGGTCAACCCCCGCGTGGCTGGGACAACGGTTTCCCTTGCAACGAAAGCCGCTTCACATGGATGAAACATCCGTTAGGGTGCGGCACTTCGGCAAGCGGGGATTGCGAGGGACGATGGCGAGCCAATACGCGCAGAGTGGTGACGCGCGGGGGACGATCCTGGGCCACCCCAAGGGCCTGTTCGTGCTGTTCTTCGCCGAGATGTGGGAGCGCTTTTCCTATTACGGGATGCGCGCCCTGCTGATCTTCTATCTCACGAAGCACTGGCTCTATTCAGATGGCCGCGCCTCGCTGATCTACGGCGCCTATACCTCGCTGGTCTATATCACCCCGGTGCTCGGCGGCTGGCTGGCCGATCGTTATCTGGGACAGCGCAAGGCGGTGCTGTTCGGCGCCGTGGTGCTGACGCTGGGCCACTTCCTGATGGCGATCGAGGGATCGGGCGGGCAGACGGACCCGACGATCAACGTGTTCTGGCTGGCGCTCAGCTTCATCATCGTCGGCTCCGGGTTCCTCAAGGGGAACATCTCGGTCATCGTCGGCCAGCTCTATCCGCTCACCGATGTGCGGCGCGATGGCGCCTATACCATCTTCTACATGGGCATTAACCTGGGCTCGCTGATCGGCGTGCTGATCGCCGGCTACCTGGGCGAAACCTATGGCTGGAGCTACGGCTTCGGCGCGGCCGGCGTGGGCATGCTGCTGGGCCTGCTGGTGTTCATCTGGGGCAAGCCGCTGCTGCTCGGCCGGGGCGAGGCGCCTTCCGACGAATTGCTGGCGAAGCCCGTGGCCGGCGTGAAGCTGGAATGGTGGCTCTATGCGGTCGGCCTGGGGGCCATCGCCGTGCTTTGGGTACTGGTGCAGTTGCAGGAACTGGTCGGCTGGATGCTGCTGATCTCCGGCGCGCTGCTGCTGGGCTATATCGCCTGGATCGCCTTCACCAAGCTCGCCCGCGAGGAACGGGACCGGATGCTGGTGATCATCTTCCTGCTGCTGCTGCAACCGGTGTTCTGGGGCCTGTTCGAGCAGGCCGGCGCCTCGGTGAACCTGTTCACCGACCGGCACGTGGACCGGATACTGCTGGGCTGGGAAGTGCCGACCACCTGGTTCCAGTCGGTCAACGCCGCCTTCATCATCCTGCTCGGGCCCCTGTTCGCGTGGCTGTGGACCGCGCTTGGCCGCCGGGGGCTGGAACCTTCGACGCCGGCCAAGTTCGGCCTGGCCATCGTGCAGGTGGGGCTCGGCTTCCTGCTGCTGGTGTGGGGCACGCAGGCCATGGGCGTCAGCGCGCAGACCTCGATGTGGCTGATCGTGCTGCTCTACCTGCTGCACACCACGGGCGAGCTGTGCCTTTCGCCTGTCGGCCTTTCGGCGATGAACCGCCTGGCGCCATTGCATATGGCCGGGCTGATTATGGGGGCGTGGTTCTTTGCCACGGCGGGCGGCAATTTCGTGGCCGGGAAGCTCTCCGAACTCACCGGCGCGGAGAACGCGACGAGCGGTGAAGGCGCCAAGGAACTGTTCCTAGACGTGTGGTCCAGCGTCGGCTGGGTGGCCGTGGGGATCGGCGTACTGGTGCTGCTGCTCAGCCCCTTCGTGAAGAAGCTGATGCACGTCGATACGCTGAAGGATCACGAGGCGGGCGATGCCCTGCTGGGCGATGGGGAAGTCGGCGAGCCGCAGGCGCCCGGCGCCCATCCCGCCACGCGCCCGGCCGGCTGAGCCGACTCAGGGCGTGGCGGCGTCGAGCGGCGGGGGCACGAGGAACCAGCCACTGCCGATCATTCCTTCGAGGCCCGGCGCCCCACTGGGATCGCGCAGGTAATCGTACAGCTCGTCGAAATCGCCGCGCTGGTCGCCGGCGATGGCCACGATGCAGACATCCGCATTGGCCTGTTCGCGCAGCGTCTGCTTGCGATCCTCGCCATTGCGGATGAGCAGGAATTGGTCCTTGCCGTCCGCGTCCAGGCCGCTGGCGCGCAGCGTGCCCGCCACTTCGCCCACGCGCGACGCGGGCAAGTCCGCCAGCCACAGCACCACGATCCCCGCCTTCCGCAATGCGGCCAGCCCCGTGGCCAGGCCGGGCGATGGCCGCAGGGCCGGGTCGGGCGCGAAGGGGGTTTCCGCCTTGTCGAGATCGATCACCACCGCCGGGAAGCGCGTGATGCAAGAGCGCCGTCTGGGCGTCGTCAGCAGGCCATCGGGCACGAGCAGCGTGGATTCCGGCCGCTCCGCCTCGGCCAGCGCGGCGCCCTGGGCCAGCGCATAATCGAGGAACGGTTGCCAGGGGCTGCGGCCGGTCAGATCCATCGGGGTCGGCGCCGGCAGCTCGGTGAGGGTCGTCACCGTGATATGCTCCGGCAAGTCTGCCGCCGACGCCGCTTCCACCGGCGTTGCCGCGTGCACGAAAGCGCCCTCTTGCCGCGCATAGAGCGTGCCCCCGGCGAGAAGCGGAATCGCCACCACCGCGGCGCAGCCGGAAAGCAGCGGCAGGAGCGCGAGAACCGCCAGAGGGCCCATCCGTCTCCGGCGCGTGGTCACGGGCGAAGCTGTCATCGCGCCGCACAATACTCGATCGCGCGGCAGCCTCAATTCCTGCGCGGACGCCGATCGCGCCCGTGCCCGATCACTCGCCGCGCACGGTAAATTCCAGGCGCGCCGGTTCAGCCGAAATCTGCGTCTCCGCCTCCCGGAAGTTCTCGTAAGGCGGCCGGTTGAAATACATCACGTATGTCCCCGGCTGGCGCGCGACGCATTCCAGCGAATAGGTTCGGCCATCCGACGACAGGCGGGGAGGAGAGGGGCATTCCGGATAAAGCCCCTCATCCGAGCGCACGAACGAATAGGCCTGCGGCAGCATCGGCCGATCGAATGTCACTTCGAGCGTGAAGCGCCCGGGGCCGATTACCGCGTCTTCGGCCGGAACCGTGCGTGTGACCTTGGGCGCGGGCGCAGCGGCATCGGCGCTGACGGCGAATGCCAGCCGGGCTGGCTGCGCCGGTGTCTTCGTGTCCGCATCGAGGAAGCCGATATGGGGCTCCCGGTTGAGATAGACGACATAGCGTTCCCCCGCGCGCGCCACACAAGCGAGCGTGTAGGTCCGCTGATCGGGTGAGAGGCGCGGCTGCCCCTTGCATTGGGGGAACGGGCCTTCCGCCGCATCATGCGCGAAGGCATAGCTTCCCGGCGCCATCGGGCGATCGAACGTGACCGCGAGCTGGAAGGGCCCCGGCGCGATAACGGCGCCCTGTGCGGGCACGGTGCCGATGACTTTCGGCGCGCCGGCCGGCAAGGTCTGGCCCGTCGCTCCTTCCGCTGAAACGGCCCTCACATCGGACGGCTCGCCCACCCGCGACCGACTCGTTTCATCGCGGCCCGATGTAGTGACCAGGACGATCCCCGCCACGGCGGCGACAGTGACGATCATGGCAACGATTCCCTTGTTGATGCCCAGGCCGGATCGCCCATCCGCCGGGGCCACGGGAATCACCGATTTCTCGTCACGGATTTTCTGTGGTCCTGCTTCTGCCTCGGCCAGCAGGCGCGCCGCCTCGCGGCTGCTGCCGATGCCGAGCTTGCGGCGGGCGGAGCGGAGCAGTTCGCTGGCAGCGTTTTCGGAAATGCCTTCCGCGGCGGCGGCGCTTTTGACCGAATGGCCGCCGGCCAGGAGGCGCAGCATGCGCCGTTCGCGATCGGTCAGCCGGTCAAGCCCCCCGTTCGGCAAGCTAGGCCCTCGCTTCCTCCACCCCGGCGCTGTTGTGGCGTAGCGCGGCGAGAACGGTTTCGACGATGTGCGGCGCGTTGAGGCGCGCGGCGTCGTACTGCTTTTCGGGCGCGTCGTGGTCCTGGAACAGGTCGGGCAGCCGCATGGTGCGGATCTTCAGCCCATTGTCGATCAGCCCCTCGTCGCTGGCCAGCGTGAGCACGTGGGCGCCGAGGCCGCCGATGGAGCCTTCCTCGATCGTGACGACGACTTCGTGCGTCGCCATCAGCCGGCGAATCAGCTCGCTGTCGAGCGGCTTGGCGAAGCGCAAGTCGGCCACCGTGGTCGAAAGGCCGCGCGATTCGAGCCGGTCGGCCGCCTTCAGCGCTTCGGCCAGCCGGGTCCCCAGCGAAAGCAGCGCGATCTTGCTGCCCTGGCGCACGATACGGCCCTTGCCGATCTCCAGCCGCTCGGGGACCTCAGGCAAGGGCACACCCACGCCCGCGCCGCGCGGATAGCGGAAGGCGATCGGCCCTTCGTCATGGCACACGGCGGTATAGGTCATATGCACCAGCTCGGCCTCGTCGGCCGCGGCCATGACCACCATGTTGGGCAGCGTGGCCAGATAGGTGATGTCGAACGCGCCCGCGTGGGTCGCCCCGTCCGCGCCGACCAGGCCCGCGCGATCGATGGCGAAGCGCACCGGCAGGTTCTGGATCGCCACGTCATGCACCACCTGGTCGAAGGCGCGCTGGAGGAAGGTGGAATAGATCGCGCAGAACGGCCGCATCCCTTGCGCGGCGAGGCCGGCGGCGAAGGTGACGGCATGCTGTTCGGCGATGCCCACGTCGAAGGCCCGGTCGGGATGGGCCTGGGCGAACTTGTCCACCCCGGTGCCGCCCGGCATGGCGGCGGTGATCGCGCAGATACGCGGGTCCGTTTCGGCCAGTTTCGACAGCGTTTCGGCGAAGACGTTCTGGTAGGCGGGCGGCCCTCCGGTCGATTTCTTCTGCTCGCCGGTGATGACGTCGAACTTCTGCACGCCGTGATACTTGTCGGCACTGTTTTCCGCCGGGGCGTAGCCCTTGCCCTTCTGGGTCACCACATGAACCAGGATCGGCCCTTCGTCCGCGTCGCGCACGTTCTCCAGCACCGGCACCAGATGATCGAGGTTATGCCCGTCGATCGGGCCGACGTAGTAGAACCCCAGCTCCTCGAACAGGGTGCCGCCGGTCACCATGCCGCGGGTGAATTCCTCCGCCTTCTGCGCGGCGTTGTGCGCACGGCGCGACAGGCGCTGGATCGCCTTCTTGGCGAAATGGCGCAGGCCCAGGTAATTGGGCGAGGAGACCAGCCGCGCGAGATAGGCCGACAGGCCGCCCACCGGCGGCGCGATCGACATGTCGTTATCGTTGAGGATCACGATCAGGCGATTGCCCGCGGCGCCGGCGTTGTTCATCGCCTCGTACGCCATGCCCGCGCTCATCGCGCCGTCCCCGATCACCGCGATGGCCTTGCCGGGCTTGCCGGCCAGCTTGTTGGCGATGGCGAAGCCCAGCGCGGCGGAAATCGAGGTGGAGCTGTGCGCCGCGCCGAACGGATCGTATTCGCTTTCGCTCCGCTTGGTGAAGCCGGACAGGCCGCCGCCCTGGCGCAGCGTGCGGATGCGGTCGCGCCGGCCGGTGACGATCTTGTGCGGATAGGCCTGGTGGCCGACATCCCACACCAGCCGGTCTTCCGGCGTATCGAACACATAGTGGATCGCCACGGTAAGCTCGACCACGCCGAGGCCCGAGCCGAGGTGTCCGCCCGTGCTGCCGACAGCGTCGATCATTTCGGTGCGCAACTCGCCAGCCAGCTGGCGTAATTGCGCCGGGGCGAGCTTGCGGATGTCCGCCGGCGTATCGACCGTGTCGAGCAGCGGCGTTTCGGGACCTGACGTCATGTCGGCCGCTTACACCCCACCGGCCGGCCTGTCGATGAACGGCGGGTGATCTTTGCGTGAGCTTTTCGTGAGCCGCCTCCGGGGGTTATCCCGCGCAATCCTCGCAGATGCCGCGCAGCTCTATCACCGGGCGCACGTCGGCAAAGCCGGCCTGGCGCCCGGCGTCGCGCAGGGCGCTGGTAAGGCGATCGTCGTCCAGATGGGTCGCTTGGCCGCAATCGTCGCAGATCAGGAAGATGCAGTCGTGCTGGCAGCCGGGATGCGTATTGGCGAGATAGGCATTGGCGCTTTCCACCCGGTTGGCCAGATTGGTGCGCACGAACAGGTCGAGGATCCGATAGACGCTGTTGGCCGCCACGCGCTTGCCGCGCCGCTTGCCCACGGCTTCGGCGATATCATAGGCGGAAGCCGGCCGGTCTTGCTCGGCCAGGGTCTCGAACACGTCGGCGCGCATCGCCGTCCATTGTTCGCCCGCGCGGGTGAGAACGGCTTCGGCTTCCGCAATCAGCTGCGCGCCGGTGTGTTCGTGATGGGTGTGGCCCGCCATGGTTCCGATATAGGCAGCGGGCTGCCTCGCGACAATCGCCCGCTGCCCGTCAGGCGGCTCAGCCCGTGGTGAAGTCCGCGTGGTAGAACGTCGGGAACTGGTCTTTCAGCGAGACCACCTTGGGCGCGTCCCACCGCTGGATATAGGGATTGGTCGGGTTCTTCTTGGCGAAATCCTGATGATAGGCTTCGGCCGGATAGAACTGCTTGGGATTCTCGATCGCGACGACGATCGGCTTCTTCCACACCCCGCTCGCCCGCATCTGCGCCAGATAGGCGGTCGCCACCGCGCGCTGTTCCTTCGTCAGGGGGACGATGGCGGCGCGGTACTGGGTGCCGCGATCGGGGCCCTGCGCGTTGAGCAGGGTCGGATCGGCGACGACCGAGAACAGCACCTGCAGTAGCTGGTCGTAGCGCACTACCTTGGGATCGTAGGTCACCTTGACCGATTCGGCATGGCCGGTGTTGCCTTCGGATACCTGGTCATAATGCGCGGTGGCGGCGCTGCCGCCGTGATAGCCGGAAACGGCGCTGGTCACGCCTTTCATATGGCTGAACACCGCCTCCACGCCCCAGAAGCAGCCGCCGGCGAAGATCGCGGTCTGCAAGCCGCTTTCCTTGGCCGTGCGAGTCGCGGCGGGGGCGTTGAAGTTCGGCTCGGCCGCGGCGGGCGCGCAGGCGGCCAGGGCGATGGCCCCGGCGGCGAGCAGGGCGGCGAGGCGCTTCATGCCAGTTGCGGCACGATGTGCACCGCGAGAATCGCCGCCGTCAGGCCGAAGCCGAGGAAAAAAGCGCGAAAAAGATCGGGTGTGAAAAGGCCCATTGATCTTGTCCAAATCGAAATCGTTGCGTGCCATCGGTCCTATCCTCCAGAAACTTTAGAGGCGGTGAATGCACCGTCGGACGGGGTTCATATAGGAAAACACGCCGGCGCGACAACCGGCGCCCTGGGTCCTCAGTGCCGGAAATGGCGCATTCCGGTGAACACCATGGCCAAGCCCGCCGCATCGGCGGCGGCGATCACCTCTTCATCGCGCAAGGCGCCGCCGGGCTGGATCACCACCGTGGCGCCCGCATCGATCGCCGCTTCGAGTGCATCGGGGAAGGGCAGGAACGCGTCGGAGGCCATCGCGCTGCCCACGGTCCGCGGTTCCGGCCAGCCGGCGGCCTCGGCCGCCTCGCGCGCCCTGGCCGCCGCGATCCGGGCGGAATCGCGCCGGTTCATCTGCCCCGCGCCGATCCCGGCGGTGACGCCATCCCGCGCGAAGACGATGGTGTTCGATTTGACATGCCGCGCCACCGCCCAGGCGAACAGGCAATCGGCCAGTTCCCGCTCGCTCGGCGCGCGGCGGGTGACCACCTTGAGATCGGCCGCCGATATGGCGCCGTTATCCCGCGTCTGCACCAGCAGCGCACCCGCGATCGCCTTCACTTGCAGCGCGGCGCGGCGCGGATCGGGCAATTCGTCCAGCAGCAGCAGCCGCAGGTTCGGCTTGGCGGCGAATGCGGCGCGGGCGGCCTCATCGGCGCCCGGCGCGATGACCACTTCGGTGAATATCTCGGTGATCGCCGCCGCGGTCGCGCCGTCCAGCGGGCGGTTCACCGCGACGATGCCGCCGAACGCCGAAACCCGATCGCAATCGAAGGCCGCGCGATAGGCTTCTTCCAGCGAGCCGCCCCGCGCCACGCCACACGGGTTGGCATGTTTGATGATAGCTGCGGCCGGCCCTTGTGCCGCAAATTCGGCGATCAGTTCCAGCGCGGCATCGGCATCGTTGTAGTTGTTGTAGCTCAGGTCCTTGCCTTGCACCTGCTCGGCCTGCGCCAGTCCTTGCGCGTGGGGGCCGAGCGGGAGGTAGAGCGCGGCCCGCTGATGCGGGTTCTCGCCATAGCGCAGCTCGCTGGCCAGCCGCCCGTTGATGGCCAGCATCTCGGGAAACAGCCGGCCCTGGTCGGCGAAAGCGAACCACTGGCTGATCATCGAATCGTAAGCGGCCGTGGCGGAGAAAGCCTTCGCTGCCATCGCCTTGCGGAAGGCCAGCGTGGTCGCCCCGTCGTTCTCCGCCAGTTCGTCGAGCAGCACGGGATAGTCCTCGGGATCGGTGACGATGGTGACATAGGCGTGGTTCTTGGCGGCCGAACGGATCATCGCCGGGCCGCCGATATCGATGTTCTCGATCACCTCGTCACGTCCCGCGCCGCGTCTCACCGTCTCCTCGAAGGGATAGAGATTGGACACCAGCAGGTCGATCGCGCCGATATCGTGCGCTTCCATGGCCGCCGCGTGCTCCGCATCGTCGCGCACCGCCAGCAGGCCGCCGTGGATCAGCGGGTGCAGCGTCTTCACCCGCCCGTCCATCATTTCGGGGAAGCCGGTCACGTCGGACACGTCGCGCACGGTCAGCCCCGCTTCGCGCAGCACGCGCGCGGTGCCGCCGGTGGAAACCAGCTCCACCCCGCCCTTGGCGAGGCGCGAGGCAAGCTCGACCACGCCGCTCTTGTCGGACACCGAAAGCAGTGCCCGCCGGATCGTCACGTTGTTCATGAAGCGCTACCTAATCTTCTTGAGCAGCCACGAAAAGCTGGCGCCCCCGCGTGAGGCGAGGCCCTGCATCACCAGTTGCTGCACCGGATGCGGCCGGCCGTCGCCGTCCACCCACAGGCTCTCTTCGAGTTCGAGCTGATGGTCAACGGCGAGGAATTGCCAATAGCTGCCGTCGGGCAGCGCCAGCGTGGCGCCGCGGCCGCTGTCGGCCAGCGCTACGTCCACGCTCGGCCCCAGGTGGAACCGCAGGGCATAGGGCACTTTGCCGCGCCGGCCCTTGCGCCCGGCGGGCACCAGCAGGTCCTCACCCCGCAGCTCGGTGCCATCGTCGCGCATGATGAGGATGCGCCGGTGGACCAGGCCGAATCGGCTGGCATAGCCATCGTGGCTGGCTTCCAGCCGCGTGGCGACCGTGCCGCCGCCGGCCGTCAGCATGCGTCGGTCCACTTCCACTTCGCCCACGCCAGAGCCCAGCTTGCCGCCGACCAGCACCGCCGTGGAATTGGCATCGCCCAGGACCAGGGTGGAATGGGCCGCCGTGGCTCTCAGCCCCTGCTCGATCCGGGCGGGCACTTGCCCGCCGGCGAAGGCCGCGCCGCCGCAGTTGACGATCAGGCGATGCTCCCCGTGCGACAGCTCGAACGCCAGCGTCGAAGCGCAGCCGTGGCGTGCCTGGCGGGCGAGCGGCGGCGGTGCGGCATCGAACTGCAGCACGGACTTGCCGGCGGCGACGCGCTGATAGCCCCACTGGCGCGCATCGCGCAGCGGCCGGGCGCGCACGCGGCTGGCCTGGACGAGCGCGGCGATTCGCTCCGCCGGCACGGCGCCCGCGCCTTGCCAGTTGCCCAGGCCCCCGTCGGCGTGGGTCAGCGCCAGCAGCGGCGGCACCAGGGTCTGCAACACCGCTTCCACCGCTTGCGGCGGATCGCACCGCGTCGCGCGATAACAGGCCGAAAGCTCGACCAGCAGGCCGATCGCTTCCATCTGCGCCAGCGCGCTGCGCGACAGGACGCCGCCGTCATTGCCGACAAGCTCACCCAGCGTGCGCGCCAGGCCGGCTTCGCCGAACAGGCGGCGCGGCTTGCCGTCGGGCAGCAGCAGCCCGGCAGCCACGATCGCGCACCAGCCGGCCAGAGTATCCAGCGGATCGGACGCCTTGCCCACATTGCGGTCGAGCCAGCGGGCGGTGTCGGCGGCTGAACGCAGGATGCGGGCGCGCAGCGCCTTGTCCGGGCCGGACAGGATCAGCGGCGCGTGGACCAGCCAGCCGAGCAGGCGATAGCCGGCATGGCCGATGTTCCAGGCCCAGCCCTTGCCCATGGGAGTCTTGCCGGTATCGTTTACTTCCAGCCAGGCCAGCATCACCCGTTCCGCCACATGCTGGCATTGCGCGCGCGGCGGGCTGGCTTCGAGATCGCGCAGCCAGGTGAAGCCGTGGATCGTCCGCTCGAGCGGCCAGGAGAGCTTGGCCGCGGGCGAGAAATCGACCTGGGTGATCGGCGCCTTGACCCCGTGGACCAGGAAATGCCCGGCGCGCAGCGCCATGCCCGCCACGCGGTCCCCGGCCAGCGGGCTCTCGACCGTGGCCAGCAGGCGGGGCCTGGCGGGCTTGCGGAACGGGGCCACCAGCGTCGGGCCGGACACGCCGAACCGATAGGCCAGGCGCACGATGCGTTCGCTGAGAGTGGTGGCCGGCGGATCGAAATCGGCGATGGCCAGCGCCCGACCCGGCTCTATCGGCCTTTCCGCGGGCGGCGCGTGTTCCACCAGGGCTTCAGGGGTGTCGCTTGCTAGCGGAATCGCCATGGCGCGCGGTCCTCCCACCGGCTCTACCGGCTCGACCACGAAACGGTTCCGGCTCGCGACTTCGTTCATCCCCCGCCTCTCAACGCCGCGATGTTCGCCGCGTAGCGATCCGGCCCGCCGGCGAACGTGGCCGATCCGGCCACCAGCACATCCGCCCCGGCCGCCACGCATTGCCGTGCCGTTTCGGGGTTGATCCCGCCATCGACTTCCAGGCGGATATCGCGGCCGGACTTGTCGATCGCCTTGCGCACCGCCTCGATCTTGCGCAGCTGGCTGGCGATGAAGCTCTGCCCGCCGAAGCCGGGATTGACGCTCATCACCAATACCAGGTCGATCTCGTCGATCAGATAATCCAGCATCTTGGCCGGCGTGCCTGGGTTGAGCGACACGCCCGCCCGCTTGCCCAGCGCCTTGATCGCCTGGACGGTGCGGTGGATGTGCGGGCCGGCTTCGGGATGCACGGTGATTACGTCGGCCCCCGCCTCGGCGAACGGGGCGAGCCAGAGATCGACCGGCGCCACCATCAGGTGAACGTCGAACGGCTTATCCGTATAAGGCCGCAGAGCCTTGACCACCGCCGGGCCGATCGTGAGGTTGGGGACGAAATGGCCGTCCATCACGTCCACGTGGATCCAGTCGGCGCCGGCGGCGTCCACCGCGCGCACCTCCTCGCCCAGCCGGGCGAAGTCGGCCGAAAGGATCGAAGGAGAGATCAGCAATTCATGCATCGGACCTCTTTCGGGACTAGGCCGCGCTGATTCGGTTAACAACCGATGGCACAGGTCTTTTCCACACGGCAAACCGGCGGGCTGGGCCGGTGCATGGGCGAGTTCACCCGTTGTTCACGCCCGTAATCGCACCCTTGACGTTCCGATGGCGTCGCTTTGCCGCGACGATGAAGCGCAACGACACCGGTTCCCCTTCCATCTCCAGACAGGTAACGCTCGCAATCGCATGGCTGTAAAACATCGCAAGATCGCCGCCGCGCTGACGCTGGTGCTGGCACTGCCCCTCGGATCGCCCGCCTGGGCGCAAGGGCATGACACGATCCCCAACGACATGGCCAAGTGCCGCGGCAGCGGCCCGGCGGTGAGCATCACGGTGACCGACATCAAGTCCGGCACCGGAACGATGCGGATGCAGCTCTATCGCGCGACCAAGCAGGATTGGCTCGCCAAGGGCCGTTGGATCTATCGCATCCAGATCCCCGCCCGCGCCGGATCGATGACCTTCTGCATGCCGGTGCCGCAAGCCGGCAACTATGCCATCGCCGTCCGCCACGATGTCAACGACAACGACAAGACGGACCTGACGCAGGACGGCGGCGGTATGTCGAACAATCCCTCCATCAACATCTTCAACCTGGGTAAGCCGGGCGTGGACAAGGCCGCCTTTTCCGTCGGCAACGAGGTCAAGGCGATCACCATCCGCATGCGCTATCTGTAAAGGGCGCGCGTTTCCGGCAGTTATCGGCCTGGGGTACGATCTGACCTTAGAATCGTCATTGCGAGCGTAGCGAAGCAATCCAGGGCGTATTGCGCCGCCGCCTGGATTGCTTCGCTCTTCGCAATGATGAGTGTTCGATGAGTGGTGCGGCCGTCCGCTAACGCCGTGCGCGCCAGACCTGCCATATCAGCGCGGGCGCGGCGGCCAGCGGGAAGCGCTCTCGCAGGGGGGTGACTTTCACCGGCAGGCCGGTGTGCCGCTCCACCTTCCAGGCGACATAGCGCATCCCGCCCTCGAACGTCGTCGCCGCCCGGATCAGGCGAATGGCGTTGAGCGCCTTGCCCAGCCGGCGCCGCCGGTTCCACCAGCGCAGGATCAGCTGCTTCTCGCGCGGTTCCAGCCGGGGCTCGATCGTGGCGCCGTCACGCACCAGCGCAATCCCCGCCTGGCCCAGCGCTGCGGGAAGCAGGCCGTCGAAATGGGCCTGGTTGGCGGTGAGGATCGCGTCTTCGCGGCCCGGCGGCTCGACTCTCAGTTCCGCGCGGTACGTCGCGCGGAACAGCGCCCGCCAATAGGCATCTTCCGGCCCGCGCGCCGGGCCCACGGCGACTGCCAGCCGTGCGGCTGTGATCGCGGCTGCCTGCAGCGCGGCGAGCACGCTCGCCCGCGCCTGATCGTCGCGCGCCCAGGCCAGCGCGCTCGGCTGCACGAAGCGGGCCCAGATCGTCGTATCGATCGTCTCGCCCGCGGCCGCCTGCGCGAACCGGGCGAGGGACATCGTGGCGATCTTCGCCCGCAGGCGCGCCCCCGCATGATCCCATTCGCGATAGGAAACCCGTGGCCACAGGCCGCGCTCGCCGGGGCCGGGCAGCAGGACATAGAAATCCAGCACACCGTCCAGCGAGCCAGTGCGCAGGTTGGAGCCGTAGAACAGCACGGCCCGCGCGCCGGCTTCCTCGCCCAGCCGGCGGGCGAAAGCCGCCACCGCGGGATCGACCGGCCGATCGGCCGCCGCGGCCAGGCGCGCGGCGAGCGGGGTCGTCACGGAACGACGAAGCGCAGCTTGGGTCCGAGCGAGAGTTCGTAGCGGCCGGCGGGAAAGGCTTCGCCGTCGAGGATGAAAGGGCCGCCCACGTCGATCCGGAACCGGTCGAGGTCGAACACGTGATAGCCTCGCCGGCGCAGTTCCCGGCCCACGATGCCGCGGAAGATCAGCGGCAGGCGCAGCAGCAGCCCCAGCCGTGAATTGTCGATCACCGAGGCGCGCAGGCGGCTGTCGGTGACGCGCGCGAACGGGCGCAGCCCGGCGGGGAAGCGCGACAGGGTCGACGCGAAGATCAGGTACCGCTCGTCCAGGCGTTCCACCCCGCTGTGCGGCAGCGGGCGCCCTTCGCCGTCATAAAGCCGCATGGGCGTGCCCCGGCGCCAGACATTGCCGGCCCCGCCGAACAGCGCCTGGGCGAGGCTCCACAGCGTGGTCACGCCCACGGCCAGCGCGTTGAACGCGCCATAGCGGTGCGCTTCCTGGCCAAGGCCGATCGCCATGGTGAACACGCCCGCGCCGAACACGAAGCCCTGCACCCGTGCTTCGGGCTTGTCGCATTGGGTGACGACCAGCGGGCGGCGCGCTTCGACGCGGCCGGCGTGGATCGCTTCCATCGCATCGCTGAGCGACCAGCTGGCGGGCAGGCCCAGGTCGGCGGCGAGGGCATTGGTCTTGCCGTTGGGCAGCACGATCAGCGTGGGCCAGTTGTCACCGAAGATGCCGGCGCCGCAGGTCAGCACGTCACGCACCGTGCCGTCACCGCCATCGACCACCAGATAATCGATCCGCCGCTCCGCGAAACGGGCGACGATCGCCTGCAATTCGCTGCGCCGGTCGGGCGTTTCCACCAGCATGCTTCCCCGGCCGGCCCATTCGGGCAGGTCGCCGGCATTGCGATAACTGCGTGGGTTGCGGATCACGCCGATCAGCGGCGCCTGCCGCGCGACGGCATCGAGGCCCGCGAGCGGCGAGGCTGGGCGGGCCACCTCCGGCAACCTGTCGAAAAGATGGACCGTGCCTTGCATGTGTGCCGCCATTAGCCCCGACTTCAGGAATTACTACGGATTTTGTGCGGAATTTCGCATTCCGCCCCGTTGCGCCGCGACCTTTTGGCCCGCCGTCCAGTCGCAAATCTGGGTGTCGGCAGCGCATGTTGCAAGTGCACGGTCATGGGCTTGCGTTTGCCAGGCGGGCCACCGGCGCGCTAGGAAAGGGCTATGCTTGCCGAACATCTTCTCGACCGGGCGCGAGAGATCGCGCCTCGCATCAGCGCCTTGCGCCAGGCCATCCATGCGGAGCCGGAGCTGGGGCTGGAAACCCCGCTGACGCTGGCCAAGGCGCGCGCCGACCTGGCCGACCTGCCGCTCGAATGGCGCGAAGGAACCTCCTGCACCGGCGCCGTCGCGACGCTGAAAGGGGCGCGGCCGGGCCCGGCGGTGCTGCTGCGCGGCGACATGGACGCGCTGCCTCTGCAGGAAGAAACCGGCCTGCCTTTCGCCTCCACGATCGCCGGGCGCATGCATGCCTGCGGGCATGATACGCACACCGCCATGCTGGCCGGCGCGGCGCGGCTGCTGGCGGGCCGGCGCGAGGACATCGCCGGGGAAGTCCGCTTCATGTTCCAGCCGGGAGAGGAAGGCTTCCACGGCGCCCGCCACATGATCGCCGAGGGCCTGCTCGATCCGCTGCCCGATGCCGCTTTCGCGCTGCACATCATGCCCAATTATCGCCATGGCGTGCTGACCGTGCGGGCCGGAGCCATGCTCGCCGCCGCCGACATGCTCGAAATCGTGGTGGAAGGGCAGGGCGGCCACGCCTCGATGCCGCACTTCTCGCGCGATCCGGTGCCGGTGGCGTGCGAGATCGTCACCGCCATCCAGACCCTGGTCACGCGCCGCTTTGCAGCGTCGGAAGCCATGGTGGTGACGATCACCCAGCTCGACGCCGGGCGGGCGCATAACGTGATTCCCGATCGCGCCGTGGTGAAAGGCACCGTGCGCACGCTCTCGCCCGAGCGCCGGCAGGATGTGCGTGCCGCGCTGGCCACGCTCGCCGAAGGCATCGCCGCCGCGCACGAATGCCGCGCCACTGTCACGGTGACGGAAGGCTTCCCGCCCACGATCAACGATCCGCGCGCGGCCGACCTGTTCGAAGCCGTCGCCCTGGAGTTGCCCGGCGGCGGGTTCGAGCGCATGGCGCATCCGATCATGGGAGCAGAGGATTTCTCCTATGTGCTGGAGAAAGTGCCGGGGGCGATGGCTTTCCTCGGAGTCGCCGCCGAAGGGGCGGACTGGGCGCATTGCTGCGGCATCCATTCCAGCCGCATGATCGTGGACGAAACCGTTCTTCCACGCGGCGCGGCGATCCTGGCCGGCTGCGCGCTGCGGTTTCTCGAGCGGGGCTGGGGTCAGGCAGCCACTTCCTGAACCGCCCGGTGCGGCATCAGAACCAGGACCGGATTCCCATCAGGACGTTCCATCCCCCGGCCTTCTCGCCCCGGGCGCGCCGGAAATCCGCCGTATCGCCAAATGACCGCTCGTATTCCACGCCCAGATAGGGCGCGAATTCGGGTACGAACTGATAGCGCAGGCGCAGGCCGGCCTCGGCACTGGTCAGGCCGGAACCGATGGCCAGCTCGGGAACGTCCTGCGCGGAAAAGGTAAGCTCGCCTGTCGGCTGGAGGATCAGCTTGCGGGTCAGCCGCTGGTCGTATTCCGCTTCGATCCGCGCGGTGACGTCGCCCTTGTTCGACAGGAACAGCGCGCCGTCGATTTCGAACCAGTAGGGCGCCAGGCCCTGGATGCCGATGACGGCATGGGTGCGATCCGGCCCGGCGCCCAGATCCTGGCGGATGCCCGCCTGAAGGTTCCACCACGGGTCCAGCGCATGGTTCCACAGCGCCTGCACCTCGGCGCTTTCCGGCTTTTCGCCGAAGCGGCTTTCGCCCTGGGTCTTGATCCAGAGCTTGTCGATATCGCCGCCGTACCAGCCCTCGGCATCCCAGGCATAGCCGTCCTTGCCTTTGCCGATGACGGCCTCCAGCCGATCGACCAGCACCTTGCCACTGGTGATCGCGCCATGCTCCTGGCGGGCGATTTCGCGCGCCGGTGCCATGGCGGCGGTTCCGAAAATGGCGTCGGCGGCATGGTCCGGGCCGCTCAAGGCCGCGGCGGACGGCCCGCGCACCGGCGGATCGGTGGCCTCGGCGCCGTGATCCGCGTGGGCATGATCCGCTTCCGCCGGCGCGGATTCGGGCATGGAATGGCCGGCAGGCGGATCGGCGGGCTCGGCCGGCGAGGGCATGGCGTGGCCGGCATGGGGATCCGCCGGAGCGGCCTGCGCCGCGCCGCTTTCATGGCTTTCTTGGTCATGATGATCGTGCTGCGCCCAGGCGGGCATGGCGATCATCGCCCCGATCGCGCCGAGGGCGACGCTCCTGAACGGCTTCACGCGCCAGCTCCGTCGAGCGGGCGGACCGTGACGACGCGGAACATCCCGGCGTGCATGTGCAGCAGCAGATGGCAATGGAATGCCCAGTCGCCCGGTGCATCGGCTGTCAGGTCGAAGCTGAGCTTGCCCCCCGGCAGCACGTTGACCGTATGCTTGCGCGGATAATTGCCGGCCTGGCCGTTGACCACTTCAAAGAAATGGCCGTGCAGGTGGATCGGGTGCGTCATCATCGTATCGTTGACGAGCACCACGCGCGCGCGCTCATCGCGCTCGAAGCGGATCGGCTCCACGCCTTCGCTGAACTTCTCGCCGTCGAACGACCACATGAAGCGTTCCATGTTGCCGGTCAGATGAACTTCGATCGTGCGTGGGGGCGGGCGCGGATCGGGATTGGGCGTGAGCGATACGAGATCGCCATACGTCAGCACCCGGTGGCCGGCGTCTTCCAGCCCCAGGCCCGGATCGCCGGTGCGGTCGACCGGCGCCATGGCGATGGCATCCACGCCCACGCCGACCTTGACGCTGGCCGGCGCCATGGCCTTGTCGCGCATGGTCATGCCGGCCATCGAATGGGAACCGGCGGCCGTGGCCCCGTGATCCATGGCCCCGTGGTCCATTCCGGCCATGGATCCGTGGTCCATGCCGCCCATGCCCATGTCCTTCATGGTCAGCGTCGGGCGCGGGCGCAGCGGCGGAACGGGGGCCGCCATCCCCGGGCGCGGGGCCAGCGTGGCGCGGGCCATGCCGGATCGGTCGACCGATTCCGCCACCAAGGTGAAGGCCTTGTCCTCCGCCGGTTGGACGATCACGTCGTAAGTCTCGGCATTGCCGATCTGCAACTCGTCCACGGTCACCGGCCGGACATTCTGCCCATCGGCGCTCACCACGGTCATCGGCAGGCCGGGAATGCGCAGATTGAAGATCGTCATGGTGGCGGCATTGATGATGCGCAGCCGTACCCGCTCGCCGGGGCGGAACAGGCCGGTCCAGTTTTCCTCCGGCCCGTGGCCGTTGATCAGATAGGTATAGGTGGCCGCCGTCACGTCGGCGATATCGGTCGGGTCCATCCGCATCCGGCCCCACATCGCGCGGTCCGCCGCGGACATGCCTTCTTCCGGCCCGCCCTCGATCATGCCGAACAGCGTCTGCTTCTGGCGGTTGAAATAGCCGCCTTCCGCCTTGAGCTTGGTGATAAGCTGGTGCGGGTGCAGGAACGTCCAGTCGCTCAGTACAACCACATGCTCGCGATCATAGGCAACCGGGTCGGGCTCTGCCGGATCGATCACGATCGGGCCATAATGGCCCTGCTGTTCCTGCAGCCCGGAATGGCTGTGATACCAATAGGTGCCGCTCTGCCGCACCGGGAACTCGTAGACGAAGGTGGAACGGGGCCCGATGCCGGGAAAGCTGACGCCCGGCACCCCGTCCATCTGGAACGGCACGATCAGCCCGTGCCAGTGGATCGAGGTATCCTCGTCCAGCGCGTTTTCCACATGCAGGCGGACGGTCTGTCCTTCCTTCAGCCGGATCAGCGGGGCGGGCAGCACGCCGTTGATGGTCACCGCATGACCGGTGCGCCCGCCCACGGTGAAGGCGCTGTTGGCGATCCTGAGGCGTATGTCCTCGCCTGAAAGCGGGGCCGGGGCGGGAACGAGGCCGGCCGTGCCGGACCTGGCCCAGGCCGGAAAGGCCCTGGTCACGCCGAGCCCGGCCAGACCGATCGCCCCGGCGCGTAAGAGCGAGCGGCGCTCGATACGTGGTGTCATGCTCTGCGTCCTGCGCGAGCCCCGGCCATTCGGCAAGGGCCGAGGCCGGGGATCAGGCCGGCGCGCCCTCGGCCAGCTTTGCGTCGAGATCGTCGCCCGGCTCGAAATAGCCGCCCGACAAGGCGTCATAGCGCCCGGAGGCCAGGTCGACCACGCGCTGGGCACAAAGGGCGAGGTCCTGCGCGGAGGCCGGGTCCGCTTCCCGTTCGCGCAAGCGGCCCATCATGCCGCCGAGATATTTCTGCGCCGCGGTGTCTTCCAGCGTTTCGCGCGCCAGGGCGGTGAAGGCAAAGCCGGGATCGATCGCGAAAGCGGCCACGGCACTGCCGGCCAGCTCCGCCGCGGCTTCGGCCACGATGCGGTTCTGGGCGATCTTGCCGGTGCAATAAGCCGACATGTAAGGCGCCACGATCCGCGCGGCCTTGGCCGAAATGCAGATCACCCGCCCGCGCCCGCGCGCGATCATGCCCGGCAGCACCGCCTGCATGAAAAGCATCGGCGCGCGCACGTGGACCGCCTGCGCCCGCCACCATTCATCGGCATCGACTTGCCAGATCGGCCCGAACGGGCCCGGCACGCCGGCATTGCTGACCAGCAGGTCGATCGGGCCGAGCACTTCCTCCGTCTTGCCGACGGCATGGTAGACGGAGGCGGGATCGGTCACGTCGCAGCGCACGCCGATGGCCTGCCCGCCCTTGCCCCGGATCGCGCCGGCCACCTCGTCAAGCTGCGCGAGCGAACGCGACAGCAGCGCCACGGCGGCACCTTCGCCGGCCAGCCTTTCGGCAATGGCGCGGCCAAAGCCCCGTCCGGCCCCGGTCACCATCGCGATCTGTCCCTGAAGACTCCCCACGGCGCCTCTCTAGCATAATGGAGCGGGTGAAGGGATCATAACAAACTACTACAAATAAACAACATTTTTTGCTACAATTGCCCACACAGAACCTACACAGGTACGGCAAATCAACCACTTAGGCCGCCAATCTGCACGGTTTCTGCACAGTGGGAAACGTAGAAATGAGTTTCATCCTCGACAAAGAGCAGGTCAAGCCGGGCCTTATCATCTTCCGACGTGGCGATGTCGGGCACAATAGCTATTACTGCCGGATCAGAATCCAGAACGAAGACCGCTACAAGACGATCTCGCTGCGCACGGCAGACCGGCAGACGGCGCGCGACCGCGCCATGGACGAGGATGCCGATATCCGTTTTCGGGCGAAGCACGACGTTCCCGTATTCAATCGCCCCTTCTCGCAAGTCGCGGAGGAATACGTTCAGGCACAGCAACGCCGCGCCAACGCTGGCGAAGTCAGTCAGGCGCGCGCCAGAAACGTCAAAAGCAAGGTCGAGGGGCCGCTGAACGCCTATGTCGGCACCACGCAAGTGCATCTGATTACGCAGGATCGCTGGGCGGAGTATCCGCTGTGGCGGCGCGAGAACGGCACCGGACGCCGGAACAGCATCATCAGCGATTCCACCATCCGCATCGAAATGAGCATTTTCGCAGCCATCATGAATTATGCCATCGGCAAGCGATACGTCCCCGCGCATCATCGCTTTGAGGGCATGCCGAAGCTGAAATCCAATCGCCGTGACGAGTTCACGCTGGAAGAATACCGCAAACTGCACACCAAAGGCCGCAAGTGGATGAAGGAGGCGACCACGCCGCAAGGCGTTTGGTATCGGCAGATTTGCTACAATTTCATCCTCATCATGTGCAACACAGGGATGCGCCCGCCCGAAGCGAAGAACCTGCGCTGGCGGGACATCACAACCGCCAAGGACAAAGATGGTCGGGAGATTCTCGTCATCTATGTGCGCGGCAAGGGCAAGGAGCGCAAGCTGATCGCACCCACCAGCGTGAACACCTATCTGGATCGGGTACGGGAATTATCCAAGGCCACCAAGCCCGACGATCCGGTGTTCACAATCATCAACGGCAAACCCGCCAAATGGCTCTATAGGGATACGGTCGAAGAACTGCTGAAATACACCGAGCTACGCGATGGACCGAGCGGCATTCCCCGCACGACCTATTGCTTCCGCCACACCTATGCGACGCTGCGGCTGTCCGCTGGCGTGGACGTATATATCCTCGCCCAACAAATGGGCACTTCCGTCAAAATGATCGAGCAACACTATGGGCATGTGAACACCATCAAACATGCCGACCGCGTATTGATGGGCATCGGCGGATGGGATGCCATGCATACCGAAATGAACGCGGAGATCGACGCGTTGGAAGCCAAGGCAAAAGCGGTGCAGTCCGTCAAAGCGAAGCAGACGGACAAGCCCCGCCGCCCCAAACGGTAGCCCGCATCGTACCAGCCATCGAGTTCGATGGCCGATGCAACGGGGCTGGCGTTGCCGTGTTCACGACGCGCCGCTGGCGCAATAGGCGTGTATACGGCCAAAGCAGGCAGGGAAACACGGTGCGCAGAGCCTCAAGCACCGCCATGCCTCGCGTTTTGCGAACCCGCGTCCGGCTCGGATGCATCAGGGGCTCGCTGTTCACCGCTGCGCCGCTGGCGCGAATAGAGCGTTGAACATCTGGAAAAACACTGACGCGGCTAAAGGCCGGGTCTCCCTTTGCAGTGGATGCAGTTGTATCGGCTGCCTCTCCCTATCGCCCGAAGGCGGGGGATTACATCCCCGGCCCTTTGAGGCGGCGTGCGATGATCGCGCGGTTGATATTCTCCAAGGAACCCAGCGCATTCGCGCGTTCCGTGGTGTGCTCTTCCGTTTGCGCCAGTTCCTGGCTGATCGTGAAGAACTTCGATTGCAGGATGCTTTCGGGCTGTTGATCCAATTCGTGGGCGGTGATGAGACGCATGATTTTTCTCCTGTCCGGCGAGGCCGCAACCATCACGACCTTTCATGCCCCGAAACAGGCGCTGGATGACCGCCACGCACCCGTAGGGCCGCAACGAAGAGAAGGAGCCGGTAGGCTTGCGCTGGTAACAGGTCAGCTTGTGCCAAGGTGCATGATGAAAAGGAGGTGTGGGGTGGACTTGTCGGTAGGAAGCGCCTTTGCGACTCTCCGCGACCAACCGTCAACATCGCCCGATCACTTGTGCAATTCGAACCCGCGTTCACGTTTTGGAGGGACATCCTTGCGGCTACGGCACAGCCAGCAAGAACAGGGCCGCCCATGCGTCGAAGCGATCTTGCCGACCGCGCGCGGCGACGGCGGTGCATCGGCGGACAGACCATGACTCCACAGGGCCATGACACGGCGCGCCCGCGCCTTCATCCGCTCTTCATCTTGTCTGCGTCGTGCGCGCACCGGTGCGCTCCGTTCATTATTCTAAAGGGTGTCGATAAAGCGCGAGAACCGTCTCCGCGCCCGCCGGGCATAGAGCATTGCAGGCACAATTCCAATGTCAGCCGCAAATCTCAAAGACGGCGATCTCTCGCTAAAGCGGCATACAAGACGACAGTGCGCCGCGCAGCGCCGAAGTGGACCCTTTCAGCGAAAGCATACCCTGATCCCGCCCGGCGACACGCAGATCAACCGTATCGGCATTGCCGGAGAGCGCCGACGCCAAGCCCGCGGTGCGCGGATCAAGGATGAAAGTCTTCTGTGAAGCAGTTCCAGCCGTGCCGGTGACATTGATACTGTGATCCGCGAACGCGAATGTGAAAACAACCATGCGCGCACCGGCTGCTTCCGATAGCGCCGCTATCATAACAGGGCGGTCGCGCAGACAAAGCGCGGAGAGCTTGGTCAGGGAACCAACGCCTGTGACCTCGGCAACGGCAGAGCCGTTACCTGCTTGTCGAAGTTGCCACCCGCCAACGGTGGCGGGCTTTGCCGCGCTGCGCGCGCCTGCGGTTCCATCGGGTTCATTTGATGCCTGATCGAAGCGCATGGCTACATCGCAGCTTTGCGCGCCGATGCGCGGCGGCTTGCAAAGCTGGCCGTGCAGCGAGACGATCACCTGCGTGCCTTGCTGCCGCCATGCTTGCGCACTGCCACCCCAACCGACCGTGTATCCTTGCGGCCCTGACAGCCAGACGGTGACTGGACAACCGGCAGAGCCGCAAAAGTAGCTCCAAGCATTGGCGCATTCCAGACCGGCGAGATCGGTCACATAATCTGCTGTGCCATCGTCGTTCAGATCATCCACGGGTGTTAGATACGAATCCAATATCTTTGGGGTGCCACCCGCCGCTGCGCAGGCCGCCTTATTTTCTTGTGTGAAGGTCTGGATCGCGGTGGGCGTTTGCGCATAGACAGGCGGCGTTGTCGCAAGCGAGAGGCCAACGACGAACATAAAACTGCCGGTTGCGGTAGAGGTACGCCTTGTAGAAATTATTGATAACGCCATTCTAAACCCCTGCCGCTCGATCAATGGCCTTTTGAAGATCGGTTGCAAGAGCATGGGCGCAATCTTCGGTCAGGCCGCCAGCAAGTATATCCGGCTGGCTGTCCCCATCTGCGCGGATCGTGACTTCATATCCGCGCTTCTCTTGGCGGCGGCCCATATGGCGTCCTGCCATGGCGGCGGTGGAAACGCCGTTGCGTCCCGGCATGAGTGGATCGGGATCAACGACCAGCCCGCCATGACTGACCCCCACATCCGCAACTGATTCAAGGGACATATTGATATCGCCGCTTTGGACGCCCTGCGCCGAAACCGACACCTTGACGGGTTTGCGCGCTCGCGCGCCGGGCAGCACAAAGGTGCAACCCACGCCGATGCAGACGAGTGCAACCACATAAAGACCCAAGAAGGCCCCTGTCGAGCGCGTGCCCGCCAGCAGCGCGTTCAGTAGAAGGAACAATCCGACCGCAAACAGCGGCAGCGCAGGCATGCGCGCCGCGCGCGCGGGTTCCACTTCGAACAGCAAACCGCCCGTCGCGGGATCGTCGCGACGCGTGAAACTTGCGATCTTCGGATTGCGCCATGTGTGCAGCACGTTCAGGCCGTGCCACTTCCACAGGGGTAGCGCGACCACCGCGCCGACCAGCGCCAACCGCACCAGCATGCCTATGCCGATGCTCGGCCCTGATACGACTAACAGCGCTACGCCCACCGTATTGAAAAGAAGGAAGGCCGCACCGACCCAGAGTAATATTCGTACCCATGCTGGGCGTTGCCCTGTCTGGGAGTCAGGCTGTGCGGCGGTATTCGGTGGCATCGTGGGCAGGCTCCGCTGGCGCATTGGGAATGATCCGGGGCGCTCAGTGATAAACCTTTCCGGGTATGGGTTTCGTCCCCTGTTCAGGGGAGAAATGCGCAGTTCTTGTCCAACCCCGCTACACTGCGGGCGATGAGCGCCACGGCTTGCGCCTGCCGGTGCGTGCCGGTTTTGGTGAGAATACGCTTGAGGTGGGAGCGGACCGTCGCGCCGCCGATCCCGCGCCTCTTGGCCACAGCATCGAGCGATAAGCCGCCCGCGAGATCGGCGGCGATGATGGCTTCCATCCGCGTGAAGCCAAAGAGATCACGCAGACAGTCGGTGGCCAGCGTGGACGCTTCAGGATCGCGCACCATGACCAGCGCCAAGGGCCGGGCTGTGGCGGCAGGGCCGGATAGACCGGAGGGAGGCAAAGGTGCGACGATCATCGTCAACGGCAGACGCTCAGCGCGCGAAATGGTCAGGGCCGCCCCAATCGCGGCAGCGTGGCCTTGGGCGGTCTGGACGCAGGCGCGGACTTGCCGCGTCATGCATTGATCGAGCGCCCCATCCGCCAGTCGCAAACGCCCGCGCTCGCTGAAAAGAGGAATCCCCGCGCGCAGCAGCGCTTCCGCCCGCGCATTCGCCGAAACAATGCGGCAGCGCGCATCCACAGCGAAAACTGCCGCGTCAATGCGTGACAGGGTTTCAGCGGCAAGGGCGCGGTGCGCCGCCGCTTTCGCGAATTGTCCGCCGAGCCAGAAGGCGCGTTGTAGATGAGGCAACAAGATTGACACTTTGTGCCGGTCCGCATCCGCATATGCGCCTGCGCGTTCCGGACGATGAATGCCAAGCACGCCTAGCGCCCCGTCGCTGCCGGGAAAGACCGCGCCGACCATGTGGAATATGTCGAGGGCGCGTAGCCACTCCTGATAGAATCCGCTACCGCGTTGTTCCGATGGGGAAACAAGATCATGGTCGGTCACGATGCGCCCCACGCCGAAACGCGCGGATCGCTCCACCCATAAATCCTGCCGGTGCCAATTCTCCGCCCAGGACTGCTCGCGGTCGGCCACGCGCAGATTGTCGGTATGTTCGAGAACACGAATATCGTCATCCGCGCCGTGCAGTTTCAGCACAGCGCTGGTGGATTCCAGCGTGTCCGAAATCTCCGCCGCAATTCCCGTCCACAAGGTATCATCCGCCGCCGCTTCATAGAAGCGCCCGATCAGGCCGGAAACCCGCGCATCAATGACCACCTGTGACACCATTCCGTTCGCCTGCCGAGGAAGTCCCTTGTCCGTCGTCAGAACATTCGGCACAACTCGCGGCGTAGATTAGCGGAGTGCGGACCTCGTCAGGGGGTTGATGTTAGGCGGCGAACTTGCGGTGCTGCAAGCGCCGATGTTCGATGGTCTGTTGCTTGATCCTTTCGCGCAGTT